>CAZGFL010000099.1:0-48588 GCA_964524985.1 uncultured Acidobacteriaceae bacterium | reverse complement strand
CTCGACAAGCCGGGGCCGGGCACCGCCGCCCTTGGCGCCGTCAACTTCGGCGGCCAGAGCATGGTCACGCTAAGCTTCTACCTCTACGGCGATCAGGCGGCCGGGACCGTCGCCCGCGAGACACCGCTCTGGCAAGCGTGGATTCAAGAACGCTTCCCGATGCCGTCGGAGACGAGCAAGAGTGAATGATCGCGTGGTCATGGGAGTGCTCTCCTGTTTAAGCGGCAGGTAGGCGCAGGATGACAGCGGTCAGGAGCGCTTTGTCGAGGCGAGAGCGCGTGAGTAGAAATCAGGAGAAGGCGAGGCGCTCGATGAGGGAGCAGGCGATGTGGCCGATGGTGATGTGGGCTTCCTGGATGCGCTGGGGGTCGCGGGAGGGGACGTTGAGCAGGAGGTCAACGCGGTCTGCGAGTTCCCCGCCGGTTTCACCGGTGAACCCGACGAGGTAGGCGCCGCGTTTGCGGCCGGCTTTGGCGGCAAGAAGGATGTTGCGGCTGTTGCCGCTGGTGGAGAGGGCGACGAGGACGTCCTGCGGGACAACCAGCGATTCAATCTGGCGCGCAAAAATGAATTGGAAGCCGTAGTCGTTGCCAGCGGCGGTGAGGACGGAAGGATTGGTGGTGAGGGAAAGGGCGGGGAGGCCTTTGCGTTCAGTGCGGAGACGAACGACAAGCTCGGCGGCAAGGTGCTGGGCGTCGGCGGCGCTGCCGCCATTGCCGAAGAAGACGAGTTTGCCGTTGGCGCGCAGAGCGGCGGCGGATTTTTCGGCGAACTCGGCGATGCGAGAGATGAGGTCGTCGGAAAAGCTTTGCTTGAGACGAGCGCTTTCCTCGAGCTGGCGGCGAATTTCGTCGGCATGAGAGGGCATGGCGGTCTAGTTTGCGGCAAGAAGGGTGCATCGCACAACCCGCCAAAGCGCCCCTACAGCGGGTCGAAAAGAGCGGACCTGAAGGTCCGCCACTACACGAGACAAAATCAGCAGAGGACGATTTTCTCGCGATGGCGGATGACGCGGCGAGTGGCGTTGCGCGTGTCGATGACCAGCTTGGCGGCGTCGGCGATGGCGGTGTAGTCGTAAGCGGTGTGGTCGGTGGCGATGACGACGGCGTCGTAACTGCCGAGCGTTTGCGCATTCAGCGGCACAGACTTCATGTTTTCGTAATTGTAGTGACGCATCTTGTGTAGCTGCGGGAAGTACGGATCGTTGTAGTCGATCGCGGCGCCGCGCAGCTGGAGGAGCTGCATGATTTTCAACGTGGGCGATTCACGCAGGTCGTCGACATCTTTTTTGTAAGCGACACCCAGGACGAGAATTTTCGAGCCCTTCATGCTTTTCTTGTGGTCGTTAAGGGCGTTGGCGACGGCGTTGACGACGTGATAAGGCATTTCGGTGTTAACTTCGCCAGCCAGCTCGATGAAGCGAGTGGAGAAATCGTACTCGCGGGCTTTCCAGGAAAGGTAGTAAGGATCGACGGGAATGCAGTGACCGCCGAGGCCAGGGCCCGGGTAGAAGGGCATGAAGCCGAACGGCTTGGTCGCGGCGGCGTCGATAACTTCCCAGATGTCGATGTTCATGCGCAAGCTGAGCTGCTTGAGCTCGTTGACCAGCGCGATGTTGACGCACCGGAAAATGTTTTCGAGGAGCTTGGCCATTTCCGCGGCGCGCGTGGAGCTGACAGGAACGACGCGAGCGACGACCTGGGCGTAGAGGGCCTGGGCGGCGCGTCCGCTCGGGGGATTCAAACCGCCAACGACTTTGGGGATTTGCGCAAGGCCGAACTGCTTGTTGCCCGGATCTTCGCGCTCGGGAGAGAAAGCGAGCCAGAAATCGCAGGGTATGTTTTCGTTTTCCGGGCCGGAGGCGATGGGGCAACGCAGGCCGCTCTTTTCGAGGATGGGGAGAACGAGCTCCTCCGTCGTGCCGGGATATGTCGTGGATTCGAGGGAAACAAGCTGGCCGCGCTGGAGATGAGGATAGATGGAGATAGCGGTTTGCTCGACGTAGCTGAGATCGGGTTCGCGGCGCTCATCGAGTGGCGTGGGCACGCAGATGATGATGGCGTCGGCCTCTTTCAGTTTGGCGAAATCGTTGGTGGCGTTGAAGTGGCGGCTGTTGACGAACTGCTGGATTTTGTTTTGAGGGATGTGCTCGATGTAGGACTTGCCGGCGTTCAACATCGCCACTTTCTGAGGATCGGTGTCAAATCCCGTGACTTTGTGGCCGGCTTCGGCGAAGCGCAAGGCCAGGGGCAAGCCGACATAACCGCAGCCGATGATGGCGACTTTGAGCTGCGCGCCCTTGTAAAACTCGGGTTTCCGGTCGATTGGCATGAGTTCGTCGCACTCCTCGTTCTAATGGCTCCTGGGGAGCCAGCGAATCGTGTTTTGGGGGATCCTGCGTCCTTTGCGGCAGCACCCGTAGGCGAGGCTAAGCAAACAACGCAGCAAGACAAGTAAATATAACAGGTTCCATGCACACAAAAAAACGAAGGACTGCGGCGGATGTTACGGCTTGTTCAAGATGGGTTGCCGAGTGCAGCGGGACAGGGGAAGATAGTCGGGCGCTTTTAGGCGCGGCGTAGCGGGGATGACTCCCAGAAATCGCAATCGAAGATGACGCTGACCATTTTGTTGCTCGGGCTTGCGGTGGGTGTGCTGGTAGGGCTGCTAGGGATTGGCGGCGGCGTGGTGCTCGTGCCGGCGATGGTTTACCTCCTGCACATGGACCAGCATCTAGCGCAGGGGACGTCGCTGTTCATTTTGTTGCCGCCCATCGGACTTGGCGCGTTGCGCGAATACTGGAAACAGCGAAACGTCGATTTGCGAGCGGGGATTCTCTGCGCAGTAGGGATTCTCGGGGGTGCGCTAGGAGGAAGCCTGATTGCGCTGCCATTGTCATCACGGCATCTGCAGGGAATGTTCGGGTGCTTCCTGATGTTGGCGGCGATACTTCTCTGGAGAAAGGCGCATCTAGAAAGCAATGCGGATGCGGCAAAGAAGGGCGCCCAGCATGCGTGACGGGATTGGCAGGGACGCTGGGATTCTGGCCATCGCGTGCGCTTGCGGGATCGCGTCGGGGATGTTCGGGATTGGGGGAGGCGTGCTGCTCGTTCCGCTACTGGGGCTGTTGTTTTCGTTCAGCCAACATCGGGCGCAAGGAACGAGTCTGGTGGCGTTGATTCCACCGACGGGCCTCCTTGCTCTGCTGGCGTATTCGCGGCAAGGCTACGTTTCGTGGAGAACAGGCTTGCTCTTAATTCCGGGAGTGTTTGTCGGAGGAATCGCTGGAGGCAGGCTGGCGAGGCGGCTGCAGCCGCGGCGGATGCGACAGATCTTCGCGGGAATCTTATTTGCGCTGGGAAGCTGGCAAGCGCTCAGCGCATGGTGGCGCTGAGGACAGGGAGATTCGATGGTCGATTTGCACTGCCACATTCTGCCGGGGCTCGATGACGGCCCGAACACGATGGAAGAGTCGCTGGCTATGGCGGAAACCGCGGTGGCTGACGGCATTACCCACGTCGCGGCGACGCCGCATTCCAGCGAAAGGTATTTGTTTAATTTTGGCCACGTAAGGGCGCTTCGTGATGAGTTGCAAAGGAATGTCGGCGACCGGTTGAAAATTGCCACGGGCTGCGATTTTCATCTCAACCCGGAGAACCTGAATGCGTTGCGGCAAAGCCCTTCTTCGTATTGCATTAACCAGCGCGACTACTTGCTGCTGGAGTTCGATGAGGTTTCGATTCCACCGGCGATGGACCACACGCTGCACGACATTCAGCTCACCGGATTGCGCCCGATCATCACGCATCCGGAGCGCAATGGCATTCTGCGCGCACGGCCGGAACGGCTCAGGGACTGGGTGAGGCGCGGCTGCTTTGCGCAGGTTACGGGCGGGGCGCTGACCGGAGTGTTCGGGCCGGTCGCGCAGCAAATGGCGATCGACTGGATTCGCGAAGGGCTGATTCATTTTGTCGCCACCGACGCGCACAACACGCGCTCGCGGCCGCTGCGCCTACAGCCAGCCTATGACGTCGTGTTGGATCAATTTGGAGAAGAGAAAGCGCGGGCGCTGTTCCTAGACAATCCACTGGCGGCGTTTGAGGGGCGGGATTTGCCACACGTTCCAGAGGTGGAAGAAGCTGCGCAGCTGCCGAAGCGCAAAAGGTTTTTCTTCTTCTAGACTTGCGGTTGCGAGCGTGTGCGCTGTCATCCTGCCGGACGCAAAGGAAGCCCGGCCCATAGATTGAACAAGCCCATGAGTTCGTGAACCACGTCTTCCGTGTCCCGGGTGGTGCGCCACCAATGTGATGGGTCAAAGCGATCCCCGCGGACGGCCCGAACAATGGCGCGGCCGCGGCTACGCGCGAGACGATGCCAAAGAAGGCGGGCGCGGCGGGTGTGCGGTTTACTTGTCACGATGATGACTGTGGGATCCTTCTGGCGGGCGAGCTGAGCGGCGATCGCCTTCACCTCATCGGCGGTATTCAGAATAGGCGGATCCAGAACGCGAATGGCTGATTCCGGAACTCCTTCTTCCATCAAAATGCGTTTGTTGTAGTAATCCTCGCCTTGGAAGGGGATGCCCATTCCTGCGAGAGTATCTCCAGGCTCGGAGGTATGCGTGAGCCAGATTTCGGGCGCATAACCTTCCTCGTACAGCTTTGCGGCCTCCAGGGCCCGCAAGGGCATCCTGCCACTGAGGACGGCGATGGCCGCGGCTTTCTCGAGCGGGTCTTCGGTCACAAGCCATCGGCCTACTCGGAGAAAGATAATCGCAGCCAGGATGCTCAGAGTGACAAAGCCAAGACCGAAGATCCGCCACGTGAGGAAACGGGTCCGCGAGGGAACCGCGGTGGCTATGGAGTCTGTCATCGGAAGAACTTGCGCATGCTATCCCGCGCTTGCCGGATGGTCAACCCGCGGCGTTCCAGTTACACTGGCGTGTTTGAATTTCTTGAGGAGGACGTGCATGCGCGCAGTGGTCACGGGGGGAGCGGGATTCCTGGGATCGCATCTTTGCGACAAGCTCCTGGCCGAGGGTTGGGAAGTGCTTGCGCTCGACAATTTCATCACAGGCGCCAAAGGCAATCTCAGTCATCTCAAGGGCAATCGGAAGTTCCGGTTTCAGAAAGCGGATGTGAGCAAGCCGCTGAAAGTGACGGGAAAAGTCGGGTGCGTGCTGCACTTTGCCTCGCCTGCCAGCCCGCCCGATTACTTGAAACATCCCATTGCCACGATGATGGTGGGCTCGATCGGAACGAAGAATGCGCTGGACCTGGCGCTGGCGAAGAAGGCCAAGTTCTTCTTGGCGTCCACCAGCGAATGCTACGGCGATCCCGAAGTCTCGCCTCAACACGAAGAGTATTGGGGCCATGTGAATCCGATCGGGCCGCGAGGCGTTTACGACGAGGCGAAGCGCTTCTCGGAGGCCATGACCATGGCCTACTACCGGTATCACAAGGTGGACACGCACATCGTGCGCATCTTCAACACGTATGGGCCGCGCATGCGCTTGAACGACGGCCGGGCATTGCCCAATTTCGTGTATCAAGCGCTTAGCGGGAAGCCGCTGACGATTTATGGCGACGGCAAACAGACGCGCAGCTTTTGTTATGTATCCGATCTAATCGAGGGCATCTACCGTTTGATGATGTCGGACGAGCACTTGCCGACCAACATCGGCAACCCGCAGGAGATCACCATCCTTGAGTTTGCCGAGCGCATTCGCAGCGCGTTCCGGAATGCGCCGCCGATTGTGTTTGAGCCGCTGCCGCAAGATGATCCGAAGCGCCGGTGCCCGGACATCACCAAGGCGAAGCGCGTGTTGAAATGGGAGCCGAAGGTTGGCCTAGAGGAAGGCCTGAAGCGGACGCTGGAGTATTTCCAGCGCGTCTTTATAAAAATGTGATTGGGCTTCAAAACGGTCCAACGCCCTATGGAGCGCTTCTAACGCATTGCCACGCCTCTTGAAATGTTTGCAAATCAAGCGGCCTCGCGTGACGTTGGCCTACCTTGAACAAACCTGTATGAGCGATGGCCTGGATGCCGTCTTGATAGACTGTGCCTCCAGGAGAAATTCCCCAAGGCCTCCTGATTTCACATACCAACTTTGCTCCGAGGAGCGCTGAGGCCTGTTCGAGAAAATTGCGAACAACCTTTTCACGGCGAGATGCCACTTGCTCGGCTAGCGCAAGAAACACACTTGGATTAAACAAAAGAGGGATCTCTTTGGTTATGTAACCTTCATTGGTGATGGTTAGAAAAGCGTCGGGCGGGATCCCCTCCTGATAGCACTGAGGAAAAGAGGGTGCGCTTGCCTCAAGGAAAAAGAAATCCCATTCCTCGCATTTTCCTCGCGTTGCCGGAGAGTCATGAACCCATCTCTCGTGGTACTTTGCTGACCAACCCAGGCGGCCAAACTTCACTTCCTTTAGCGCTCCCTTGTTGCCTCTATGGAATTGGCCGGACCGGACCAGGGCTTTATCGCGGGCAAGGCCTATGATGGGGTCCAAGAGAAGCGCAAGTGTTTGCCAGCGGTTCCATTCCCATATAGGCGGAAATTGCGGGTCTCCAAGAATCACAAAACACTGGTACATCCGCTCGTGAAACGCCATGGATTCAGAGCAAAACACTAGTGCCAGGCTATTCCTTACCAAACGAATAATACTCAAAACCCATCTCGCGCATGCGCTGCGGGGAGAAGAGATTGCGCCCGTCGATGACCAGCTTGCGGGCCATGATGCTGCCAGCGCGCTCCCAATCGAGCCGGCGGAACACTTCCCATTCCGTGCAGATCAGGGCAGCGTCAGCATCGCGCAAGGCTTCGTACGGATCCTCGTGATAGTGGAGCTGAGGGAAAAGAGCTTTGGTGCGCCCCATGGCTTCCGGGTCCGACGCGTGAACTTCCGCGTGTTCTTCGAGCAAGCGCTTTACGACATCCAACGCCGGGGCAAAGCGGATGTCGTCCGTATTGGCCTTGAAGGCCAAGCCCAGAACAGCCACGCGCTTGCCCTTCACGACCCACAAGGCCTGGTGGATTTTTTCGAAAAAGCGGTCGATTCTTTGCTTGTTGACGCGCTCGGTGGCCTTGAGGATTTCAAAGTCCACGCCGACTTTTGCCGCCAGATGAATAAAGGCCTGAACGTCTTTGGGGAAGCAAAAGCCGCCGTAGCCCAGTCCGGCTCTCAGGAATTGCCCGCCGATGCGTGAATCCAGACCCATGGCGCGCGTCACTTCCTCGACATTGGCGCCGATTTTTTCGCACAAGTCCGCGATCACATTGGCGTAGCTGATTTTCAACGCCAGAAACGAGTTGGAAGCGTGTTTGATCAGCTCGGCGCTGTTGATAGTGGTCACCAGGAATTCTGCGCGCGGCTCCGGAGGGCAAGTGCCTTCATGCACGGGGCAGTGGAAGCTCCTGTCGAGGATCGGGCGGTAGATCTCCCGGAGTTCCGCGGCCGAGGAAGGATCCTCGACTCCAACGACGATCCGGTCGGGATGGAAAAAGTCCCCAACGGCTGTTCCTTCGCGCAGGAATTCCGGATTCGAGGCCACGCGGAACTTCAAGTTGCTATTCCGTGAGTACGCAGTCAGGGCACGGCTGAGTTCGAGGCCAGTGCGGGCAGGGACAGTGCTCTTCTCGATGACCAGTTTCGGAGTGCGAGCTTCCGATGCAATCTGGCGGGCGACGTGATCGATGGCGGAAAGATCAGCTTCCCCGGATTCTTTCGGGGGCGTGCCGACGCAAATGAAGATGGCATCTCCTCCGCGAATGGCTTCTCCGGCATCGGCGGTGTAGGAAATTCGGCCGGCCTTTCGTGTTGAGGCAAGAATGCGGTCCAGATGCTCTTCGTAGATCGGGACGCCGCCGGCATTCAGTTTGGCGATGCGCTCGCCGTCAATGTCGGTGCACACCACCTGATGGCCAGACTCTGCCAGGCAGGCACCGGTAACCAATCCAACGTATCCACACCCGATAACGGAAAGGCGCAAACGAATTCTCCCAGGAAGCTTATTTTGAGGGCCAAGTGCAGGCCCGCTGAGGAGTTCCCTCTACTATTGTGACTGAAGCCAGGAAGGGAACAAAGCCGTTCCTTATCCCCGCTTGACGAATCCATTCTCCGGGCGATCGCGCTCCGGAGTTCTTTTCCCCATCAACAGCCCACGCAAGCCCAGAAGGACAAGCCGGGGCTGGCGGCGCACGACGTTCCAGAGGAGTCGGGTGGATTCGTCACGGTTGATCTCCCCGAGCGATTCACGGGTCGAGGCATCGAGCAGGTCAACCAATTCCGAGTAGTCCTTCTGTTGAAAATGGTGCAAGGCGCGGCGAATCATCCAATGAGTGGCGAGTTCGCGGCGCAACCCCGCGAGTTCAGGACTCTTGCCGTTTTTCAAGAGCGCTTGCGCTACTCCGAGGGCGCCGCGGAAACCCGTTACAATGCCGCCAACGGTGGAGACCTTCACCTGCGCAGCAGCGTCACCTACCAGATACACCTCGCCATTCCCCAGTTGACGACGCACGGGAACCCAGCCGCGGTATACGGGTATGCGCGCGCCCTGCCACTCTAGCGGCTGCAGATGCTTTTTTCCCAGGAAGCGCTCGAAGCACCGCTTGGTGTCGTTACCATGCTGGCCAATGACTCCCAGCGCGGCGCGCTCCGGGGATTCGGGAATCAGCCAATAAAAGTAGGGAGTGTCATCGGGAACGAACCAGACGCGCGTGGTATCGGGAGGGCAATCCTTCGGGAGACGAACGATGGCTTGAACTAGTGGCACGGTTTCCACCGGAGGCCAGCCGGATGCGCGGGCGACGCGGCTTGCCGCGCCATCGGCGCCGACAACACTGTCCGCATGCAATTCTTCCCGTCGGCCTTTGCTCTCGACTTCCACGCGTAACCCCCGCGCGTTCGGCCCGATCCCCAGGAAGCGTGTATCAAAAGAGAGCGCCGCTCCGGCGTCCCGGGCATCACGCGCAAGCGCGGAAATCAGCCGGGAGCGTTCGATAATCAGGTCCGGTTTCTTGAGGGCAATCTGCGCAGAGCGTCCATCCGTGAAGAGTTCGAAGCGGCGAATTTCATTGACGATGCTTTCCTGCGCGGAGGCGCCCATCTGGCTGCGAAAATGGTCGGTGACAATGAGCGTGCGCGCCGCGGGTTCCAGTTGCGGCTTGGACTCCAGCACGCGGACGGGCCGTCCCCCGCGGGCCACGCTTGCGGCAGTAAAAAGTCCAGCAGCCGAGCCTCCTACGACAATGACCACGCGGTTCCCACCGCGAGTTGACGGCTGTGTTTCTTCGTTTTTCACAAATTTCGTGCTTTCAGACACGCACCATCTCTACGGGCGTTTTCCCCTGAGACTTCCGCGAAAAATGGGTCATCTTCCCATCCGGTCCTGTGTGGGCGAAATGAAGTGGTCAGATGGGGCCTGGTAAGTATAACGAAACGCCATAGAAGGGCAAAGCTACTGAGCGCGTTTGTCGAAGCAAAGAGACCTGATTTTATAAGCAAAGGAGTGGCTGGTCAGGAGACTTTCACGGGTTTGCGGACTTGCTTTTCGTAGGGCGCATGCTCGAGGTACACAACGCCGACCAGGATGACTGCAAAAGCCAGAACTCCGACAAGCAAAGCGCCACGCGTCGAAAGGTATGCCGAAGCTACGGCGGCGCCGCCGCCGAGCACGCCCAGGAAATAGAGCGTGAGCACCGCTCCTCGGTGGCCAAGACCAAGATTGGACAACCGGTGCGCGGCGTGGTCTTTGCCGGGCGTTGCGAACGGGAGCAGGCCGCGTCGGGAGCGCGAGATGGTGACCAGCGTGGTATCGAAGATCGTCACGCCCAGGATCAGTAGCGGCGCGAGCCATGCGGAAAGGTGCGTGGCACCGTCCAGTCGCAACTTCAGACCCAAGGTGGCCATCAGGAAGCCAAGGAACATTGCTCCGCCATCTCCCATGAAGATCTTCGCCGGCTTGAAATTCCAGCGCAGAAATCCCGCGGCGGCCCCGAGAACAGCGGCGGCCAGCGTCGTGACGAGAGTCTGGCCGTTCAGGTACGCCAGGAGGGCAAAAAACACGGAAGCTGTTGCCGCCACGCCTGCACACAGACCATCCATGTGATCCAGGATGCTAAACGAAGCGGTAATTCCCACGACCCAAATCACCGTCAGGATGGCGTCCAGGACGTCGCCGCTTCGTCCGCCTGCGAGAATACTGAAGACCTGGGCGCGTATCCCGCTAAGAAGCAGTATCCCAGCGGCTAGAGGCATGCCCACAAACAGCTTGATTTGATGATGGAGCAGTCCGCGGTCGTCCAGGATACCTACAGCCGCCACCAGTGTCGCTCCGATCAAAATACCAGCGATTTGGGTGCGCGCCGGGCCATGAAAGGCGAGCAGCACGGCGATGACTACCGCGGCGTAAATGGCCAACCCGCCCAGGAGGGGAATGGGCGTCATGTGAACTTTGCGCGGTCCGGGAAGGTCGACCATGCCTACGCGCAGGGCGAAGGCGCGAACCGGGACGACCAGCATCATCGAAGCAATAAGGGCGATGAAGAATGCAAGCAGGCCTGCGGCCATGCCACCTCGTCCATCAGGCAAGGCGCAATCGCCCACGTTGGGTTGGACGGTGACTTCGCCTGATGCTTGCCGGGTTGGGGGTCCGGCTCCCAAGTCAAGAACAGACGGCTGCCCACGCAGCCTAAACACCATACTGCGATTTTTGTTGCGCGGCAATCCGGAAATCCAGGAGCCTCGCGGAAATCTTGCTGAGCGCAACGTGTGGAGATCAGCGTTCCGTCAACATCCGGCCAAAGATGCGATTCACTTCGTCCTTGTCCTTTGTCTTGTAATACCAATCGATCGTGCGCTTGAGGCCGTCGCGGAAAAGGACTTTCGGCTCCCATCCCAGCAGCTTTTTCGCGCGCGAGTTATCCGCGACGCGGTTGAGCGGTCCCGTCGGCATATCCTTGCGCAACTTGATTTCCGCTTTGTGGCCGGTGAATTCGCAGACCATCTTCGCGCAGTCGATCACGCGAATCCGTTCCATGGTCCCCAGGTTCACGGGCGTGCCGTCGCTGATTTTTTCTCCGGCGAGGATCGTGCCTTCCACGATGTCGTCAATGTAGGTCCAATTGCGAATCTGCGTCCCGTCGCCCCACACTTCGAAAGGATTCTGTCCCAGGAAGGCGCGCGCGATCATGGCAATGACCGCGTGATTCTCAACGCCGCGCGGTCCGTAGACCGTGAAGTAACGGCAGGAGGCAGTGCCGAGGCCGTGCTCTTTGGCGTAAGCCTGAAGGGTGAACTCGGCCATCAGCTTGGCCCATCCGTAAGTGTTGTCGGCGTCGTTCGGGCCCTTGGTCAGATCTTCGGTCAGGTACAGTTCTTTATTGGTGTCCGACTGCAGGAAGTTCGGATAAACGCAGCCAGAAGAAGCGAAAACCACTTTCTTCACTTTGGCTTTCAGGGCTTCGGCAAATACGAGGCCATCCAGGAAGAAATTGGACGCCGGACCGGCCTGATGCAGGTCCACATAGCCGCGACCGCCATGGTCGGCCGCGAGATGAAAAACGACGTCCACGCCCTGCATCGCCGAACGCGTGACGCCGGGCTCGCGCAGGTCGGCCTGGAGAAAATCGACCTTGCCCGTCCCCAAGTGATGCTGGATGTTGCCCAAGTGGCCGCTGCTCAAGTCGTCCACAATGCGAACTTTCTTGGCGCCCCGCTCCAGGAGGCGATCCGTGAGGGTTGAGCCGATGAACGATGCTCCCCCGGTGACAAATGCGGTCTTGCCGCTCCAAAATGATTCTGTCGACACGCTGGCTATGCCTTCCTCTCTATCTAATGCAATGCGATTTCATCGATGATTTGCAAGAATTTTTGCAACTCTCCGACTCTATCATAGGCCGGTGAAGCAGCCCGGGCAGCATTGCTCATTATTCTCAACTTATTCAGATCCGACAGCAGCCCTCGGACGGCGCTCACCACCTCCGCCGGCGTGTCCGGGTCGGCAGCCACTGCGAAACCACCGGGAACTCCGAGCGACACGACGTCCGTTTCGTTTGGCGCCACTGCCAGGATGGGCTTGCCCGCAGCCAGGATGCCATACATTTTGCTGGGTACGACCACGCCTTCGAGCCCGCGCTTGACGGTCACGACGTGGGCGTCCGCCGCTGCCAGAACGGATTGTATTTTACTGTGAGGGAAATAGTCAAAGAAGCGAATGTTTTCCGCGCCTGCCGCCGCCGCTCGGATTTCCGCACGCTGCGCCCCTTCACCGACGAAAAGCAAGCCAACGCCTTGGGGGGCCAGCCGGCGCGCAGCGGCAATCAGCGTGTTCCAGGCTCCATAAAAGCCCAGGTTGCCCGCGTGCAACAAGACAAAGGAGAAATCACCGCGGATGGTCCGCACCACTTCCGGGTCGGGTACCGGTAGCGGTGTACCCGCGGGCAAGATTTCGGCGCCATCCCGGACTACGGCGACGTGCAATGGATCCACGCCCTTGGCGACGATGCGCGCACGCATGTCCTCTCCAAGGACAATCACTTTGGCGGCGCGTCGCAGGGCCCAGCGATGCAGTTTTTCCCAGAGGCGTGCGAGCCTGCCGGGGGGCACAATCGAGCCGCCAAGAGCCATATCGGGGTACAGGTCGCGGATGTTGTAGACGTAGGGTTTGCGCTTCAGCATGGCCACCAGCGCGCCAAGGATTCCCTGAAAGGGTGGATCGGTCATGGCCAGAACCACATCGCAGGGGATGAATAATGCTCGAGGCACCGCCAGCAGGGCATAGCTCAAGTAGTTGAGCACACGCTTCTTCATGTTGAATCGGGGAAAGGCGGTCGAGCCTACGCGAACAATGCGAGCGAGACCAACGGTTTCCGATTGGGAGAGCCGCCATGGACGGCGCTCGTTGGTATCGTAGGAAGGACGCCCGCAAAGCACTGTGACCGGGTGATAGATGGAAAGGGTGTCCACAACAGCGTGAGCCATCTTCGCGGTCGCTGAAGTGTCGGGAGGATAGTAGAGGTTGAGCAACAGAATCTTCATGCGAGGGACGTGTGCACTCAGGATGACGAGGGCCGCGCAATCAGAAAGTCGCCCAGAACCAGTGCGTCCATCTGCGTGCGCTCGAAGCAGTCAATCGCTTCTTCGGGGCGGCAGACCATCGGTTCGTTGTCATTAAACGAAGTGTTCAGGACCACGGGAACACCCGTCAGATCGCGAAACGCGGAAATCAAGGCGTGATAGCGCGGATTCGCTTCCCGCGTCACGGTTTGCAGCCGGCCCGAGCCATCGACATGGGTTGGCGCGGGGATTTTTTCCCGCTTCTCCGGGCGCACGGAGTAGGCCAGCGTCATGAACGGAGAGGGATGCGACTTCTCAAAATAATTTGCCGTGGCTTCGGCGAGA
Source organism: uncultured Acidobacteriaceae bacterium (assembly GCA_964524985.1). Lineage (GTDB taxonomy): Bacteria > Acidobacteriota > Terriglobia > Acidiferrales > UBA7541 > Acidiferrum. The sequence continues at coordinate 35,185 of CAZGFL010000099.1, read as the reverse complement.
ATCGACGGCGCAAACGGCCGAAAGATTTCCCGGTGTTTGATGCGGCGGTTGAGAATCTCCTTCATTTCCGCCCTGCGCGGGTCGGCCACGATGCTGCGATTTCCCAGCGCACGAGGACCCCACTCAGCGCGGCCCTGGAACCAGCCAAGGATTTTTCCATCGGCGATAATCGCCGCTGCGCGCTTCGTCAACTCTGCTTCTTGGTATTCGGCAATCGCCAGTCCTTTTTGTCGCAAGCTGCTGGAATCCATTGCGCTGCGAATCGCTTCCTTTGTGTAACCTGGCCCCCAGTAAGCGTGATCCATCACGAACGAGCGCGGCCTATGCAAAATCTGATGCCAGACGTAGAGCGCAGCACCGACGGAAAGGCCGCCGTCTCCTGCGGCGGGATGGACATAAACCTGCTCGAATGGGGTCGCGTCGAAAATCTTTCCATTCGCCACGCAATTGAATGCCACGCCGCCCGCCAGACACACTGCTTTTAATCCCGTGCGTGCCGCCAGTTTTTTCAGCATTCCCAGATAGATCTCTTCCAACCGCGCCTGCAGTGAGGCCGCCAGGTTTTTGTGCCGCGATTCCAGTGACTGTTCCGCCGAGCGCGCCGGTCCTAGGCGCCTTTCCATCTCTTCCGAAAACAATTTTCCCAACGTAGGGGTCTTGTCGGCCTCTGCCCAGGACATTTCCGGGCCAGTGCGATGATGTTTGAAAAAATCGAGGCCCAGCTTGAAGCCATTGCCGTTAGACGTGGGGTCGAAACGCGCGATATCCCGGAAACGCTCCAATTGTTCCGGTTGCCCGTAAGCAGCCAGACCCATGACTTTGTATTCATCGCCGAATTTCAGGAACCCCAGGTACTGCGTGACGGCGCTGTAAAAGAGCCCTAGGGAATGCGGGAAGGCCACGACGCCGTCGATTTCCATGCGGCTGCCGTTGCCTGTCCCCCACATGGTGCTCGCGAAATCGCCGAGGCCGTCCGCGGAAAGCAGCGCTGCGCATTCAAACGGCGAGCAATAGTAACTGCTGGCAAGGTGCGCCTGGTGATGCTCGATGCGATGAAACTCGGCGCTGATCTTCTTCGGGTCCGTATCGAATGCACGCGCCAGGGCTTCCGGAATGCCCGTGAATTTTACGAGTACTTTGGCTCGTTCGCGCGCGAACGAAGGCATGCGCAACGCATAAAGGAGCTTGGTTCCCAAGCGTGCGTAGGGGTTGCGCGGTACGGCAACGTGATGAATATCCGCGAGCCTCAGGCCCGCTTCCTTCAGGCAGTAACGGATGGCTTGTGCTGGAAATCCTGCAGCATATTTGACGCGGTTAAAGCGTTCCTCTTCCACGGCGGCAATCAGCTTCCCCTCACACACAATCGCGGCGGAAGCGTTCCCATGGTACGCATTGATTCCCAGGATGTTCATTTCGCGATTTTTCAGTGTACCTCAGCCGCACGAATCATGCGGCGAGGTGTTTGCGGCACCATTCGTTCAAGACATAAAGGGACCAGGGGCGGGACCACGTGGTTTTCCCGGCAAGAAAGTCGTTCCACACACTTTGAATTCCGCCCGGGCGCAAAAACGGCTGGAGTGAGGCCGCGGGCTCCGAGAAGGAAGCTTCCATTCGAATGCGGAACGGCCCCCGCAGCCATTCCTCCCACGGCAAGGTAAAGGTTCGTTTTTGCTGAGTGAGCACTTCCGGCGGCAACAAATCGCCCACGGCTTCCACTAGCAAGGCCTTTAGCACGCCGGGCCGGCGGCGCGCCGCGTCCGGCAACGTTCCCAGGAACTCCACAAGTGGCGTGTCCAGCAGGGGCACGCGGACTTCCAGCGATTGCGCCATGCTCACGGAATCCGTATCGCGGAGCAGTGTGCTTGCCATGTAGTTGCGCATCTCCAGCCAGGAGATCCCCGCCACGGGCTCCATCTTGCGCGCCTCGTCCGCAGTCCTTTCCAGCCAGCCGAGCCACGTGGGATCGAGGGTCACGCCGTCCGCGCCGATGGTGCTTGGCCGGAAGCGAGGTTCGATCAGGTTTTGGAGTTTCCCCGGCGGAAAAAGAGTCCGCGTGAAGAAATAGGCGTGCGGAAGCACATCCGGAGAAACCCAAGCGGCCGCGGCTTTGCTGGCTGCGTCCGGCGAAGTACGCTGTCCGACCAAGAGAACAATCAGCGGTGCAGTGAGACGCCTAACAGCCGAGGGCACGAACCAGGACAGACGAATCAACCGGGCGAGGCGCGGTGTGTCCGTAAAGGTCTGGTAGCCGGCGAAAAGTTCGTCGCCTCCTAACCCCGACAACGCCACCTTCAATCCCACTTTGCGCGCAGCCCACGACACAAAATACGTGTTGATTCCATCCATTGTTGGCTGGTCTAGGGCGGCAATGGCCTCCTCCAGCCGCGAAACTACTGCGACGCCGTCCAAGGGCACTTCGGTGTGCTTTGTTCCACACTGCTTCGCAATCACGCCGGCTAATTCCGCTTCGTCCCAAGCCGTTCCCGGGAACGTCAGGGTGAAGCTTTGAAAGCCCGCTTGCGCCTTAGCGGCAAGCGCCGCAATCGTACCGGAGTCCAATCCACTCGACAGGAACAGTCCCACCGGCACGTCAGCGATGAGATGCGCTTGAACCGCTTCTTCCAGCATGGGCCGCAACTTTTTCGCGGCGGAAGAAAGGTCGCGCGGCTTCCGGGGATCTTTGGCGGCGGGCGAGAGCGCCGGGTCCCACCACGGACGGGCACGCGGTACGCGCCGGCGTTCTGGAACGTGAAGCAGCATGCGATGCCCTGGTGGCAACGAAAAAACACCATCGATAAGCGTCACCGGCTCAGAGACGCTGCCGAACAGCAGGTACGACGTCAGCGCATCCTGGGAAAGCTTCCTAGCGATGGCCCCGGAAGCCAGCAGCGCGCGGACTTCCGAGGCAAACGCAAACCCTTCGGGCGTCTGCGTGTAGTAGAGCGGTTTGATTCCGAGAGGATCGCGTGCCAAAAACAGAATGGGGGCCGTCGCGTAGCGCTCGCGCAAATCCAGCAACGCGAAGGTAAACATCCCCCGCAGTTCGTTGAGAGAGTCTTCTCCCCACTCTTCCCAGGCGTGCACGAGGACCTCGGTGTCGGATTGGGTGGCAAAGCGGTGCCCGCACAGCACCAGGCGTTCACGAAGGTCGCGGTAATTGCAGAGTTCGCCGTTGAAGACGACGGCAACGTCATTCGATTCGTTCCAGATGGGTTGATGGCCGCCGGCCAGGTCAATGATGCTGAGCCGCCGCATCCCCAGCGCCAGTCCCGGTGTGCGGGCGTCGCCGATAAGGAATCCCTCTTCGTCCGGGCCGCGGTGGCGCATCGCGGCGGCCATCGCCCGCACTCGCGATTCTGCTTCCGCCGCGCGTGAAGCGAAGGCTACTCCGCAAATACCGCACACGCTACTGTTTGATCTCCGGCGTCGAGAAGAACGCCACGCCCGCCCGGATCACGTGTTCACGGAGGTGAAAACGCGGGATCCTCAGGCGGCTGTCGGCATACCACGCCAGCACCGCCCGCACCAACAGGAAGAAGAGTGTGGCGATGCATGAGAGCACGAGGTAAAAGAACGATTCGCGCTCCAGAAGGAGGCTCCAGTCCACTGCCTCGTCCCATCCCGGATAGATGGCATCGAAGACCTTCCTCAAATGAAGCCCCTCGAGTGGCAAACGTGCCAGTCGAATATGCGCGAAGCGCTCGTAGCTGTACTCTCGCGGATAGTTGGGGATGGCGTTGGCGGCCTGCTCGAAAATCCCAGGGTTCTGCAGATCCTTCCGGGTCAGCAAACGGCCTTGTGCGTCCTTCATGATGACGCGGTAGGTCGGGTCCACAATCACCCAGCGCTGGTCGATCAAAACTTCCGCCACTACGTGCTTGGTGTTGCGGTCCGGCGAAAGCAGTAGCAACCGCCGAACCTGCAGGTCGGATGCGCGCGAGAGGTTCAGAAACGCGTTGGTGGCCGTCCCGCAAACGCGCAGCAATTGCAGGTAGTTCAGTGTCATCTGCGGGTCGCGCGGCGCCAGCTTGCCGGGATCTTCTGCCACTCCCCGCGAATTTTCCGCGCGCATCCACCGCAGAATCGCTTCTACTTTTTCCTGGGCAGGCAAGAAGTTCGGCACGATGGCGTCCGAATAGCCGTCTAAATAGCGCCGCACCGAGAATTCGCGGACGCTCGCGCACGTGAGCGCGATAAGAGCCAGGGCTAACAGGGAGTTGCTGGCCCACCACACCGCTCGAAAAACAGGATGTCTTGCTCTCGGCAATGCCAGCCCCTTAACCCTCGTCAACTCTTCCTGGCGCTGAGATTAGAGACACATCGCCCGTACAGCTCTTCCATATCCCGGACAGGCCCTTCCCATCCGAGACTCTGGGTGACTTTAGCGCACCCGGCAGCAAGATGTCCACGGAGTTTCGAGTCCCCCAACATGCTTTGGAGGGCTTCGGAAAGCGCCTTCACTTCGTGGCGTACCACCAATCCGGCCTGATTTGCCAGCAGTGGGGCGATCCCGCATGTTTCGCTCACGATGACTGGCGTCCCCGCTGCCATCGCTTCCGCTGCCGTGTTCCCAAAATTCTCATTTTGCGAGGGCAGGACGAATATATCGGCGTCCTGGTAGGCCGCCCACTTCTCCTGGCCAAACACGGGTCCAACGAACTGAACCCTTTCCATGATGCCAAGGTGGCGCGCGAGTTGGTCCAACTGCGTCTTCACCCCGCCTTCATCGGGTCCGGCAAATACCAGCCTCATGGCTTTGTCCGCGAGGAGCCCCTGGGCCTCCGCGAAAGCCCGCAAAAGCAAGTCCGGGCTTTTCTTTGTGCTAAGACGTCCCAGAAAGAGAATGAGTTTCGTCCCCGCGACAATCCCCAGCTTTTTCCGAAACGCCCCCCGTTCAGGCCACGATTCGGGCGACTCCACTCCATTGCGGCGTATAACAACTTTCTCGCGGGCGATTCCCCCCGTCACCAACTCCTCAATCTCTTGCTCGGACGTGGCCACCAGGCGGCACGCGCCCGCCAGCATCCGCTTGCCCATCACGCGGTGGTACATGCGCTTCAGCCACAAGTTGCGCACAATGGGGACGAACATCCCTATGGGCTCGACCACATACGGCACTTTTCGCTTGCGGCAGGCCGCCGCCACTGCCGGTCCCAGCAAATCGTACAAGCCAAAAATGTGCACGACATCGAACTTCTCGAGCCTTACCCGGCAATACCGTTTCACCGCGGGATTCCAACTCACCCGCCGGTAACTTAGCCACGTCGGAAGGTAAATCGCTTCAACACCGTTTTCCCTGCGCCGCCATCCAAACGGCGACCTTTCTTCCGCAACTTCCTCGCTATGGCGTTCCGCGCGCTTTTCGAGCCCCCAATCCGCGGTCAGCACCGTGACCTCGTGCCGCGTGCGCGACAGCCCTTCCGCGAGGGCACGCACTTTTACCGGCGGCCCGCCAAACTCCAGGAAGGGTGCGTAGGTTTCCGTGACGTTCAGGATTCGCATTGATCGCGCAAGATCTTCTTCAATGATTTGGCGAAAGACGCGAAACGGTATTCCTGTTCGACGGTTCGCTTCCCGCGTGAGCCCATCTCTTTGGCGTGGGCGGGGTCAGCTAAAAGCGTCTGAATTGCCGTGGCCAGTTGGATGGGGTCACCGTGTGGCACCAGGTATCCCGTCACGCCGTCCTGAATAATCTCCGGCGCACCGCCGTGTGTTCCGCCGATCACCGGCTTGCCGCACGCCATCGCCTCCAGATAGACCAGGCCGAATCCCTCACCCCGGCTAGGCAAAGCAAAGATTTCACACGCGGAGTAACAAGCGGCCAGCTCTCCGTAGCTCATGCTGCTCAAAAAGTGAACGTGACGCTCCACGCCGTTCTTCTCGACGAGATCTTCAAGCCACCCGCGGTCATCACCCGATCCCGCGAGAACCAACTGTAGTTCCGGCCAGGTTGTCAGGAGCCTGGGCAAGGCCGTAATCAGCGTATCCATGCCCTTGTAGCGCTCGGTCGCCACCCAGCGTCCCACCGTGAGGATCACCCGGCCACTTGGAAAATCTCCGGGGGGTTTAGAACCGGCGTTCGGTGCCAGCAGCGCTTCGAATTGTGGATCGAGGGCCCACGGCAGGACGCGGATCCGTTCGCGGGCCACGTCTTGTTGCGAGACAAGGTGTTCGGCGGTGTCCTTGCTCGGAGCCAGCACCAGGTTGGCTTTTTGCAGCGCGAGCCGCCGCAAGCTTCCCAGTGGCTCCCACACTTCCACACCGTGCGTGCAGACAATGCTTTTTATCCGCGGTGCCACCACGCGCATGGCTTGTACTACGGGACCCAGATTCGGATGCCCCGCGACCACCAATTTTGCCTTGCGTCGCGCGGCCCGCAGCGCCGTTACTGTGAAGCGCCCTTTCGATCGCTGGCAGCCCGTGAAGACAAACTCGCGTCCCCCCAGCGCCATCCGATGCAGTTCTGGCGAGTCGTTCAAGCTGAGCAGCCGGCAGTCCATGCCGCGGTTGGCTGCAAATTCCGTTAGCACCGCGGCCAGGTGCCGTCCGGCGCGCTGGATTCCCCCGGGTGCGTCGAGTTCTGGGAAGAGGCCGATGACCACGCGCTGAGTCTGCCAACTGCCGCGCCCGAACGCAAGATGACAAATGGAAAGTGTTTTCTATTTGTGAGGTCTGCTTAGAAGCGGAATCAAGTCGCCAAGGTCATCAACATACGCGTCCGCGGGATACGCCGTGCGGTCGTGGTTCCCAAATCCGTAATTCACCGCCACCGCCAGCATCCCGGCGTTCCGTGCCGTCTGTACATCCACTTCAGAGTCCCCGATCAACATCGCTTCTTCCGAAGCCATTCCAAATTCTTCTAGGATTCTTCTCGCTCCCAGCGGGTCTGGCTTCTTGGTTTCAAAACTGTTTCCGCCATATACCAGGCGAAAGTACTTAGCTAGTCCAAGCGCTTCCAGGATTCTTCCGCTCACGCGCACCGGTTTGTTCGTCAGCACCGCCATTGCAAATCCCTGGAGTTCATCGAGCGCCTCCAGCACTCCCTGGTAGGCGCACGTCGAATCCATTTTGTGGTCTTCGTAATACCCCAGGAAAAATCTCAGCGCTCGTTCCCGCTCTTCCTCTCCCGCCCCGTTGCCGAGCGCCCGCGCCACGAGTTGCGGCGCGCCGTGCCCGATGTAGCCGGAAATGGTGTCCTCGTGCAAAGTATCGCGGCCCATTTCCACCAGCATGGCGTTGACGGAATGAATCAAGTCGCGTTTGGAATTGATGAGCGTACCGTCCAGGTCAAAAATCAGCGCGCGAACGGAAGAAAATTGAGGAGCCGTCATAAACTGACTATTTTAATATGCACGCGCCTGTCCGCAGTCGCTAAACTTCCATCTTTCATCCATCAAATTTTAACGTTTCCTGTTTTCTGGATTTCCCGCCTCTTCGCTTAAACTGGAATGCTCAAACTGACGACTGAATTCATCTCGGAGACTCCATGGCCCAGGTCTTTCCCTTTCGCGCGTTTCGCTACAACCCCGCTCTCGCCCCGTTCGAGCGCGTCCTCACCCAACCGTACGACAAAATCTCTCCGGCCATGCAGGAGAAGTATTATGCCGCCGATCCGCACAATCTGATCGCCGTCGAAAAAGGCCGTGCCTATCCCACGGACACGCCGCAGAACAACGTCTACACGCGCGCCAGGACCGCTTTGCAAAGCTGGATGGATCGTCACGTCGTGCAGCAGGACGCCGCGCCGTCGTTCTACGCCTACACCCAGGAGTACACCGTCCCCGGCACCAACGAGCGCCGCACACGCCGCGGCTTTATCGGCGCCGGCCAGCTCGAGGACTATTCCGCCGGTGTGGTCTTCCGCCACGAGCAAACATTGTCCGGACCCAAGGCCGACCGCTTGGAGCTTCTTCGCCACACGCAGACACACACGGGCCAGCTTTTTATGCTCTACTCCGACGCGCAGCGCCGCATCGACACAGTACTCACCGAAGCGGAATCATCGGCCGCTCCCGCCACGGAGATGCGTGACGATTACGGCGTCATTCACCGCCTGTGGGTTGTTTCCGATCCTCAGCGCGTCTCCGCGATTCAGCAAGGGATGGAGGGCCGGAGGCTGGTCATCGCGGATGGCCATCATCGCTACGAGACTGCCCTCAACTACCGCAACGAATGCCGCGCGCGCGCTGGAAAAACCGAGCCCAACGCGCCTTTCGAGCGCGCCATGATGACCTTCATCAATACCCACAGCGAAGGCCTCACGATTCTCCCCACGCATCGCGTAGCGGCCCACATCGACGATTTTTCCTGGACTGCTGTGCGCCGCTACCTCGAGCCGTGGTTCGCCGCCGAATCCTTTCCGTTTTCCGGGGAAGGCCAAAAGACCGAGGCGCGCAAGAATTTTCTCGCGCGGCTCACTGGCGCCGCGGCCAAACGCGCCTTCGGCGTTTACCCTGGCGCGGAATCGGGCAAGCGCGCCTACTATGTCCTCACGTTCCGCGACGGCGCGAATCTCGCGCAACTTCTCCCCAACGTTTCGCCGCTCCAGCGCGAGCTCGACGTTGTCCTTCTTCACGAAGGCCTTCTCGAGCCCGCTCTTGGCATTACGCCGCAAGCCGTCACCGCCGAAGCACACCTCACTTACGAGCGCGAAGCCGCCGCGGCCTTCGACGCGGTCGATTCCGGCCGCGCGCAAATCTCTTTCTTTCTGAATCCCTGCGCCGTCGACCAGGTGATGAAAATCGCTACCGCCGGCGAAGTGATGCCGCAAAAATCCACGGACTTCTACCCGAAGCTCCTCAGCGGCATCACCATGTACCGCCTTGTGTAGGGGTGGGCTTCAGCCCGTCCCCGTCCCCATCGTGCCGTCTCCTTCGGTCACTCACAGCGACAGGAATTATTCGCCTGATTTAATCCGCTCCGCTGAACGCCGCCGCCAGCCGCAGCTGCCGCAGCATCGACCGCTTCTTTTCCTGGTGCGCTTGCATGCGCTTCAGTATGTCCGCCAGCACGCGGACCGAAGTCACCGCGTAGGGTCCTTTGTTCAACATCACGCATTCGGCTCGCTCGCCCATGGCCGCGTCGGTAATCTCTGACCGCGACGGCAGGCCTTTCTTGGCCAGGCTTTCGAGCACCTGCGTTGCCCAGATCACTGGCACGTGCGCAGCCTCGCAGATCCACAGAATCTCTTCCTGCACTTCCGCCAGCCGCTGATACCCGCATTCCACCGCCAGGTCGCCTCGGGCGATCATGATCCCAAACGATCGTGCCCGCATCGCTGCGAGAATCAGCTTGGGCAGATTGTCAAACGCCTTGCGCGTCTCGACTTTCAAGATCAATCCCAAGTGTTGGCCGCCCAGTCCTGCCAGTTGCTCGAGCAGTTGCTGCACGTCGGAATCGGTCCGCACAAAGGAATAGCCGACGAGATCCGCATGTTGCACGATAAACTTCAAGGCTTCCAGATCTTCGGGCGTCAGCGCGGGGATATCGATGCGCGTCTCGGGAAGATTGATGCCTTTTTCCGCCCCGAGTTTCTGCCCTTCGGGACGCGCCTGGGTAATCTCCACCGCAACCGAGCCCGCGTCAACGTTACGGATGACCCCGCCAATTTTTCCATCATCGAACCATACCGGCTCGTCCACTTTGGCGTGATCCAGGATTTCCGGAATGGAAACGCTGATTTGCGCCGGCGCGAGGATCTGGCCCGTTTTGTCGTAAACCGCCGGCCGCCCCAGTTCGCTCTCGCGCTTCAGAACCAGCGTGTCACCCTCCTTCAGGAGCAGCGTTTGCGGAAGCGAAGGCAGCTTGCCGATCCTCGTCTTCTCTTTCTTCTGAAGGACGCCCTTGCCGGATTTCGTGATTCTCTGCAGTTCCAGCCCGGGCACAAAGTAAACCGTCTGGCGTGCCTCGGCCCAGCAACTGCTTCCGTGCAGATGAGCTATCCGCAAGGTCCGCTGCGCCTTTCGCGCATCCCGGAACCGGATTTTGTCGCCGGGCCGGAGCAGCTTCAGAAAGCTCGCCTTCAACGGAAGGCACACCGCTGCCGGGCTCGCGGCAGATTCCGTGCCATCCTCTGGTGTGAGCCAGATTCGCGCGGGAGCCACCACGCGCCCGTAGACGTCCCGCAACGGTCGGCACTTCACCACCTCAGGCCCCGGCTCGATCCGCCCCGTCCTCAGCTTGGGGCCGGCCACGTCCATCAGCACGCGACAGGGACGCCCGGTTTCCTCGCGCGCTCTTTCCAGATTGTGGATCATGCCGAGCCAAACATCCGGATTGTCGTGCGCACAGTTGATGCGCATGCAGTCCATGCCGTTGCGGACCAGGTCGCGAACCAGTTCATAATCGGTCGCGGCGTCCGAACCCATCGTGACCATGATTCGCACTTTGCGTCCCCGCGGCGGCGGACCCAGTAGCGCGTCCGCGTTCGCTTCCAAAAGCTCCGCGCCTTGGCCGATTTCCACCGCTGGCTCGGCAGGAGAAGGCAACGTGCTTTCCCGGCCCAGCATGGCGTTCAGCACGCGATGAACGGTTTGCACTGCGTTCAGCACATGGCTCTCCGTGCGCCCCAGCGAGGAAAGCCCCAGCAATGCGAGTTGGGCTTGCAACTCGCGTATGTCGTGACGGCGCAGCGCGAGATAATGCGCCAGATTGCGCGCGCTGCGTTGGTGTGCCTCATGCAGCCCCAGGGGGCGCTTCATCATGGAGTTTTCCAACTCCAGCATGTCGCCGCAAAGCGATGCCAGCTCGCGGCTGAGCTGTTCGAGCAGACTTTTGTCCAGGTTTCGCATGGAAGGTGAAACCTAGTTTCTGGATACGGTGGCGGGAGCGGCGGGACGAGACAAGCCTAGTCTCCGAGTATTACAACCAGATGAACAAACCTACATGTGTGTTGTACGTCCGCGCAGCGTGTGCGCTGTATCACATGGGATTTAGAGATTTGTTTCTACCTGTGGTCCAACTTAGTCTGGCATTCTTGTGATCTTCTCTTGTTGTCTTACATCCGTGATGCTGCTCTTCCCGCTGTTCTTCGTCGTTTTGCTCATCAAGTACCGGTAATACCGCGCGTGTCCCCGCGACAGCCAATAGGCCGACGTGTAATTCTCCGTTTGCGCACCCGCGCTGGTCGTGCTGAAAAACGAATGTGTCCGCGGATTCACCACGATGCCCACATGCCCGGGCCAGACGACCAAATCACCCGGATGCGGATAGTGCACGCGCAGAAAATGCCCCGCTTGCCCGGTTCCGTGATACAGGTCCGTCGAACTCACATAGGGATACGGATATCCTGCTTGCTGATACAGCGCGTGCACCAGGTGCGAACAATCCGGCGCCAGACCCTCTTCGTCGTCCGCCCAAGCCATATTCCGGACCAGCGCGCGGCCTTCTTTCAGGCTCAGCAGACGCATCCCGGGCGGAATGGCTGGTGGCTTCCTCGCCTGTGCCTTTTGCTGCTGCTTTTGCGTCCCTGAGGCTTGCTCTGACGCAGACTGCTGTGCTGCCGCGTTCGGTGCGGATTCCGCTCCCGACGCCTGTCGCGTAAACGCCAGAGAAACCACTGCCCAGTTCAACATCGCGCGGCGGGTGCACTCAAAAAAGCTTCGCCTTCCCATGCCCCAATCTTCCCAAGCTGTTTTGTGCGCCGCGCAGTACTTGCCTCTTAGCCGTCACCGGCCTTCCGTACAGGCTCTACGATGAACCTCCTGCTCTTCTTCGTTCTTTCCCCACCGCTGGACGCAACGGACCGAGCGCCCCAGGTGGTCCGCAATCTCTTTCCAGCCATTCAAATGCTCGATCCTGGAATTCATGGCTGTTCCTCCTGCCGTGTCAGGGTAATTGGTTCAGGAAACCCGTCATTGTCGTTCGCGTGTTGGAAGACCAGATCCTGCACTTCCGCGGTTGTACCGGTTAGCAGCATCATTCCGTCCGTCTTTTGACACGGAACGTCCACGTTCTTTTCATCCATCTTTTTTCGTAGCCATGTTCCGTCCAGGAACGCTATGTGCAGCGTGTCAGAGGACAGCTCGATCCGCACGATCGAGTGAGCGCGAAGCAGGTGCATTTGGAAAAAGTCACTTCCTTCCGCGGCTCCTTTCGGAAAGAAATCCACGAACGAGTAGGCTCCCAGGTGCATGAGATGTCCCTCGAACTCCGCGGACTTTTCACTTTCTCCCTCTCTCTCCTTCACCGTCACGATGTAAGCCTTGCCTTCGCCGGCTCCGAAACGGAATGTCACGTCACCGTCTTCCGTTTTCCATTCGCCCACTAGCCCCTGGTCCGTCTGCAGGTCGGCAGGCGTGTAGAAAGGCGCTAGCGACAACGCAAATCCGTTGTTGTCGTCGCATCCGTTCATCACCAGGCTGGTCAAAGCCAGCGCGAATCCCAGAGAAAACACGCCGCTTCGCGCGCGGCACAACTTAGGATTAGACATGGAACGGCTCCTCCCGAACCTTCGGCCGGCTTGCCTTACACCAGCCCCGGCTACAGCTGCGATTGGCCTTCACTAGGGATAGCGTCAAACGCGGGCGGGAATTGCACTGACCAGGAACGATGGATCCGTGCTAGGAAGAACGCCGGAGTAGGCGCGCCAATCTCAATTTGAGGGCCGAGTACCGCGTGGCCGCGAGCATGAGCAGCAGGCCCAAAACGAGAAGCACCAGCGACCACCGCGCCTGATCCTGGAAGATATCCTGTTGCAGCCTCACAATCCCGATTCCCAGGAACAACGTTCCGGTCACGAAATAATTCTTCATCTGTTTGGGAATGCTGCCGTAGATGAATAGGCACGCCGCCAAAGGAAGCAGAATCTCAAACGTCCGCGCCTCATGTTTCAGAGAAAGATCCTCGACCGATTCGTTCCAGCGGTCGCTCGCTCGGATTCCCAGCAACAGCAAAGAAGTCAGGATATGTCCGGGAATCACAAACCGGAATGCTTTAGACACCGCGCGGATCTGGGACAAGCCAATACCACCCAGGACCATCTGCAAGATGAAGTAAATGCCCGCATTCGCGAAAAACAAGTATTCAATCTCGCCCCGCGTCCAGGGTAACCATTGCTTCAGCGACTGCTGGAACGGTTTGTAGTCGGAAGCCAGCCCACTCATCGCCACAAACGTGAAAGCCACTGCTACGGGATAAAAATAGCGCGAGTCGTTGGAAAGGCCTAGCCGCTCCAGCACGTACCCGCAGACAAGAAACAGAATGGCAATCGGGATCAGCCGGAAATACAGTTTGCTGTGCTCATGGTTGAGCCAGTCGATCAGCCCCATCCGCGCCAGCGTCACGGTGCACAGCATCACCCCCATGACCGACGCGACCAGTGAGAATACCGAGGACCGCGTGTACCGGCGCAAGCCCACGTACACCGGCATGGAAAGCGCAATCGCCCACCAAAGCTGCGTGTTGGTCACTTTGAAGGTATCCGAAATGTTGCCGAGCAATTCCCAATCAGCGTTCTTCGCCGGGACCGCCCGGATGTGGTACTCGCCCATCGCCACTAGCAGCGTGATCGGCGCCAACAGGCAAACCGCCAGCAAATGCGCAATGCCGTTGCGTAGCTGGTTCTTCTTCCATAGCGTCAGCCCCTCCCACCAGGTCAGCGCTGTCACGCCAGCCGCCACGAGCACCCGCGGCGTTCCCGAAAGCCGCACGAAGTGAAACAGGAACAGCAGCGCCGCCCCGGCGATCAGAATCCACGCCCCGAGGTACAGGCTTACTTGAGGAAAGGTCAGGCGGCGCGCTTGTAGGATCCACGCATCTTCGCGCTCCACTAGCCGCCCGTATTGCTTGCGAAACCCATCGAACTCTGCGTCAGTAAGCACCTCGTCGCGGCGCCAGCCCTCGATTTCCTCCAGATGCTTCTGGATCTTTGTGGAAACCAGACTCCCGTAAGTCGTTGGATTGGCATGCACCTTTTCGCCCGCCAGGAATCGCTCGAGGTCCCCCGCCATTTCCCGCGCGGACCGGTAACGGTTCTCCGGCTTCTTCTCGAGTGCTTTCAGACAAATGTCCTGTAAGTCTCCGGGAATTTCCGGATTCAACCGCCGCGGAAGCTCCGGATGTTCCGTCCGGATGCTTTCCATCTGGCGTGCGAAGGGTTGCGGCGGAAACGGCAGCGTGCCGGTCAGTACTTCGTACAGGATCGTACCCAGCGAAAAAATGTCGCTTCGCGCGTCCAGCTCTTCCTCACCGGCGGTCTGTTCGGGTGAAAAGTAGTTCGGTGTGCCCAGAATCTCGCCAAAAAGAGTCAGCGTGTCGCGCGATTCCTGCCGTCGCGCCAATCCAAAATCCAATAGCTTGGGCTGCAGGTCCGCTCCCACCAAAATATTCGCGGGCTTCAGGTCTCGGTGCAGGAGGTGATGCTGATGTAAGACCTCGACGGCCTGCACGACTTTGCGCATCAGGTCGGAACGCTGTTCGATGGTTAGCGCACGCGTGGCCGTGAACAAATCCGTGCCATCGACATACTCCATCACGAAATGGGGAGTCTCTTCCGAAGCGCCGAGGCTGTAGATTGTCACAATGTTCGGGTGGCTGACTTGTGCCAGCGCCCGCGCCTCTTGCATAAATCGCGTGCGAATGAGGGTGTCCTGGCTCAATCGCGCGCTCAGAATCTTGATCGCGATTTTCCGGTTCAACCCTTCATCTTGCGCCAGGAGGACGCGCCCCATCCCTCCTGCGCCGATTTCGCTGAGAATCTTGTGTCCGGAAAGCCTCTCCGGCAATGGATCGGAGGAGCTGGCCTCCATCTCCGTCTGCGAAAGATCGGGCTCGTCCATTTCCATCAGCGACTGCAGCAGCGGCCGCAATTCGATTTCGAGCGCGGGGTATTTTTCGCAGAAAGCCTCGATATCCTCGAACTCTTCCCGGGCGCTGCGGTCGAGAAACTCCGCCAGTGCCGCGGCGATGGCCGCTTCTCGCTTGGCGTCGGTGTTCATGGCCTGGTTGCCGCCGCCGCTTCCCGGAATCGTTTCAGCGCCCGGTGAAGCAGCAGCGCCACGCTTTCTCTGGATTTTCCCAGCCGCTCTGAGAGCTCTGCGGTCGTTAGACCCTCGAATCGCGCCAGCAGGATCACCTCACGGTAATCCGGCGGCAAAGTGTCCAGCTTACGTAACAGCTCCTGCAGGCTCTCCTGTTCTGCGAACACCCGGCTCGGCGTTTGCAAGTCCATCGGCTCCGGCCCCTTTGGATTGCTCTCGGATTTGAAACGCACTAACTCCTCCGGGTGCCGTTTTTGTCGTTTTTCGTGGCGTGCGGCGTCGATGATGGTGTGGTCGGCAATGCGCGAGAGCCACGCCATGAAGCTCCCGGGAGACTGGTAAGCAAAGCGGTTCAACCCCTGCGCGGCCGTCAGAAGCACTTCCTGGACAATGTCGTCCACCTCGATCCTGCTGCGCAATTCTTCGCTCATCTTGAAATGCACGAGCACGCCCAGCCGCCGCTGATACTTTCGGAACAGCAGGCTGAACGCCGTCTGGTCGCCCTTCTTGTAACGCTCCACTAGATTGTGGGTGGAGGTCGGAGAATCCATGAAAATGGTCGCGATGGAACCGCGAATGACCCTTTGAGTGCCTGTACTTTAGCTGGTGCCACGCGCACTGGCAAGCGCTTCGCCCGGCGGGTTCTTGCCCTGGAGCAAGAGGAATACACTTCGGGGATGAACAGGTTTTGTTGTGGGGCTTTGTGGCTCGTTTGTACGCCCAGTGCAACAGTCCGCCGCCGGTCCTGTAGCCGGCGGCAACCGTGACCATCTACACGAAGTCGCCCTTGCGCAGGCGCCCTAGAGCCAACGGGGCCTGCAGACCCGCCAACGCTGTTTCAACGATCTGGCGCAGTTCCTCTCGCGGTCACACCTCAGAAGTGGAGGCGGAGGCCAAACTCCATTTGCCGCGGATTGTAGGAAGCCGCCGATGAACTGATCACTCCAAAACTGGTCGGGCTTCCTAGCGCAAAGGGTGACGCCGCCAGCACCACATGGTTCAGCACGTTCGTCGACTGGAAGATGAACATGAGGCCGTACCGTTCACGGAAAGTGAGATCCTTTGTGACCGTCATGTCTAAATTCCACCCGGGCAGATTGCGAATTACTCCGCCGCCGCCGGAATTGGTGTCTGTGGGCAACGCGAACCGGAAATTGTTGTAGGCCGCGTTTGGATCCGCGAAGAGGTTGATCCCTGTTCCCTTGTTGGAGGCATTTCCAGCGCTTCCCACGGTCGTCGAGGACGAAACGTTGTAGTGCGCTGAATTGCCCCCGGTGTAAGGAGCCATCAGGACGGCATTCTCGCCCGTTGTCCCCAGAGTCGTCACACAGGAAACCTCGCCCCAGGCGGACTGGCAACTCGACGTGTCGTTGCGTACCAGAAGCGGCGCGCCGCTAAAGGCCGTGAAGAGCGGCGCAATTGACCACCCGCCAAGCAGGTGGCCAAGCAGCCCCTGTTGGCCCTTGTAATACGGGGGCTGGTAGAGCAGCGACAGGTTGTAGAGGAACCGGTAGTCGAACGATTGCGGGCCATAGCCATAGTGCAGGTCAAACGGATTGGGCACGCTCGTCGAACTGGTAGCCTGTGTGGTATCACCCGTCCCCATCGACCGGCTCCACGTGAAATTGGAGCGCGCCGTCACTCCGTGCCAATCGCGCGCGGTGAGGGAAACGATGGCGCCGTTGTAATTCCCCCAGCCCATACTCGTCTCCATGAAGACGCTGTTCAACTGGTTCTGGCTGTAGAGGCTGGGAAAAGCCGTGGGGACTCCTTTTGAGTTAAGTGCAGTGGCCTGGCCTAACGTCATGGGCAAAGCGGACCACATCGGATAAAGCAGCCCGTTCTTGATGTTGCTGCCCTGGCTCGCGACGACGGCTGCTGTACACGTGGGTTGGCAGAAGTTCGATACCCAATTGCCGGACGCGTTCTGTATAGCCCCAGGTGCGTTGGCCGGCATGGCGAAGGCCGCGTCAAAGAAGGCTTGCGTCGGTACCGATGACGCGGGGTTGTTGGCGCAAACGCCGCCGGCGCCCGTCCCGCAAAGTGCCTTGTACATGTTGCTGAACGCCGTGGCGAACGATTCGCCGCCCAGCGTCGTCATGAACGGCACCGAGCTCAAGTCAATCGCTTGGTACTCATTGCGCAGGATCCGCCCGACGTAGCCGACCTCCAACATGATCTTGGGCGACAGTTCTCGCTGAACGCTCAAGGAAAACTCATCGGACCTGGAAGGCTTGAAGTTCGGATCCAGCTCTGAAGTGTCGCCCGCTTTGGCGGAAGTGACACCGCTGAAGTTTGGCAGACTGAGAGTTGGTGACGGTGACTGAAGCGGCGCGGTCAGCCCGTCCGTTCCAATACGGAAAGCGTTGGTCGGATTCACATTCCCCGCACCCTGGCAGGTTCCGTCCATCCTCGCTCCAGCACACGTGATCGGCTGCAGCGAGCCCGCGCCCAGCAGCGGCACGAGAACCAGGTCCACTCCGTTCAGTCGGCCATAAATGCGGCTCCATCCACCGCGAATCACGGTGTGGCCTCCGCCCAGGAACTTCCCCAGAATGCCGTCACTGAACGATGGTCTCCAGGCGCCCGCGAAGTGCGGGCTGAATCCGCCGTAATACGGGTTGTAAGCATATTTGTTGCCGGTGTTGCTGACCAGTTGGTAGCCAATTTCAGGCAGATAGACCTGCCCGTTTAACGCAGCACTTTCCCGGTTCCTCAGGAAGTTCGCGGCCGTCACCTGCTGTCCGCTGGCATCCACCAACGTTGTGTCCAAGCCCGTGGTCTCGTACGGCGGCATCTCCAGCGTCCACGCAAGGCCGTAGCTGAACGTGAACGACGGCTTCAAGTGCCAGGAATCACTAAAGTAGACGTTATAGGTGGGAATGACACTGTGCGAAGTAACCGGTGGGAAAACGGTGGTGCTCGCCGTGCCATTCAGCGTCAATTGCGGACCCGAACGCGACGCGATGATTTGCGGCAGCGTAATGATGCCCAGAGCCTCTTCGTAC
Source organism: uncultured Acidobacteriaceae bacterium (assembly GCA_964524985.1). Taxonomy (GTDB): domain Bacteria; phylum Acidobacteriota; class Terriglobia; order Acidiferrales; family UBA7541; genus Acidiferrum. The sequence goes on along the minus strand of CAZGFL010000099.1, from coordinate 17,199 downwards.
AGCTGGGTCCAGTTGCTGAGTTGATTTCCGGGCAGGCAGTTGAGCGTGACTGCGGCGCTGCAGGCCTGTGGTGCCCAGGCGGAGCCGGAGGGCAACGACATTGCGCTGAAGGAGGAACCGCCACTCACATAAGTGAGGTTCGTAAAGGTGGAAACGCCATTATCGTCGCGCTGGTGGATGTCCAGGGTGTGCTGGTAAGACCCGCCAAACTGGAACAGGTGATTGCCGTGGATTAGGCTCAGGTCGTCTCGGAGGCTGTGATCCTGGCCGTCCCAATAGCGTTGGCGGACATCCTGAGTATCGACGTTGTAAGGGATAAACGCGTTTGAGGTTTCGCCGCCGATCTCCAGCGGGGCCGGCAGAGCCGCTAGTCCGGAAAACGTCTGCGGCGGGGCCAGAGCCGAGTTCCACAGCCAGAAGTTCCGAGTGTAGCTGTAGTGGAAGTCGTTGGTGAGAAAGGGCGTGAAATTCGTGGTGAGTCCAGCCACGTAAAAGGACGGAACCAGCGGCCGCAGAATCCGGGATTTGTATTGACCCTTTGTGTCGCCGGAAAGCACTCCACCCACATCCACTTGGTTCGTGGTTTCGTTCGAGAAATGGTAATAGCGGTAGCTGCCCATGAAGTGCCATTTCTTGCCGAAGTCATGATCGAGCCGTGCCACGCCAAAGTTCGAAGTCACAGGCAGGCTGACTGAACTGCGATACCCTTGCGTATTGAGTCCGTCTCCGACGGCCCCGTTGCTCGCGGCTCCTAGGGGATCGTTGGGCAGCGGCAGCTGGTTATTCCAGATTTGCGACACGTAAGAATTGATGCCGATGCCGCGCGGATCGCAGGCCACAGCTCCTCCCGCGCCGCATCCCGATGTTCCGGCCGCATAAGTCGTTGTCTTGCCCGTGAACGGATCTGTTACCGTCACCGGGGACGGGTTCAGATTAAATGCGCTCACCCCGCCGGGATCCTGGACCTGAATCACCCCCGCGCGAAGCGCGGCAGAAGGCACTAACTTGTCCAGCGTCGTGCTAAATGGATAGCGCAGCCCCTCATAATTCACGAAGAGGTAAGTCTTGCCGCCCCAGAACGCGGGAGTTATAGGGCCGCCGACAGCGCCGCCGAAGCGGTTTCGGTGTGCCTGGGGAATGGGAATTTTTAGGCGGTTGTTGTCCCAGGAGTTCGCGCCGCCCACCACGTTGTTGAGGTAATACTCGTACAGCGCGCCGTGATACTGATTCGTGCCGCGCTTGGTCACCATTTGCACCTGGCTGCCTGCCGAGCCATTGAAGTCCGCCGTCTGATTGCTCGTGTTGACGCGAAACTCTTCGATGCTCTCCACCGGCGTCGGGATCACACCCGTGGCTGCCCCGCCCGTGGTTACCGGGTTCGTGTTCGCGAAGCTCGGCGTGTACACGTTATTGGACCCCGCCATGTCATCCGAGATGTTTCCGCCATCCAGTTGGTACGTGTTCTGGTCGTTCACCACGCCAGCGGTATACCCGTTGGGCGTCACCGCCGGCTGGAGCGTCGCCAGAGCCGCCGTTTCGCGCCCGATATTCGGCAGCATCAGCAGCGTATCTCCCACGATGCTGGTTCCAATGGTGGAGTTTGAGGTTTGCAAATCCACGCCGGTGGTGCTGACTTCGACGGTTTGTGTTACGGAGCCCAACTCCAGTTTGAAGTCGATGTTCAGAGCCGTTCCCACGACCACTTTGACTTCACTGACCTTGGATAACCGGAAACCTTCCCGGCTCGCCTCAATTTCGTAGAGCCCCGGCGGCACATTCGCTAACAAGTAGCGTCCCGCTTCGTTGGAAGTCGTTGCTCGCGTGGTGCTCGTGGACTTGTCCCGGAGAGTGATGGTTGCACCCCCAACGGACCCGCCAGAGGAATCGGTGACTATCCCGGACACGCTTCCGGCATTAGCACCTTGTCCGTGGGACGAGGACACAGTCAAAAGAAAGAGGCAACAGAAAGCCACAATCGAAAAAACCGTTCGCTTGACAGACATACGCAACCCCCTTGAGCCACCACCGGCTCGCCTCACCTTCGCAACACCCGTACTCATAACGGGATTCAACCGCACACAACGACTTCGGACTTTCAAAGGAAGGACGAATCTGAAGTATGCACTTCTAGGGAGCTAGGCCGCCGACACGTACCCGCAATTGCCCACCCCTGTAAAGCGACTAATCCGCCCATCCCTCGGATTCCAGGAGCCGCCTGGGTCGAACCGACGTTATGGCCGCGTACGCTACGCTCGTTCCCTTCCGCTGTCAATTGGAAATTTAATTAATAAGAAGTTTCCCTGAGGGGTCGCCGGGGCCGGAAACCTTCGCCGAATCTTCGCAACAATGGGTCAGAACGGGAACAAAATGCCTTTGTCTCTTAGCTTTTCGAAACGCGTGGCAGAAAATCGAAACAATTTGGGAGTGCCTTTTCCAGGCCTTTTCGTCCCCTTGGACGGCGGAAGTCTCCCGATTTTACAGAACTTCTGTATAGAGAAGCACTTGCAGGGTCGGCGACTCGACTTCTTGCTTCGGTTTTCGAGTTTCGTTGCCGTTGTCATTACGCCCAGCGCAACAGCACGCCGCCCGTCGTGTAGCCCGCTCCGACCGTGACGATCAGCACGAGATCACCCTTCCGAAGGCGCCCTTGCGCCACGGCATCGCACAGGCCCAGCGGGATCGTCCCCGCCGTAGTGTTGCCATACTTGTCGATGTTGACCATCACCTTGGAGTCGTCCACACCCAATCGCTCTTGCGTGGCCCGGATGATTCGCAGGTTAGCCTGGTGCGGCACCAGCAGTGCCAAATCTTCTTTCTTGAACCCATTGCGCTCAAGCAAATGCGCCGACAATTCCGCCATTCGTCGGACCGCGTACTTGAACACCTGGGAGCCTTCCTGGTGCACGTAATGCATGCGCTTCTCAACGGTTTCCTCCGAGGAAGGATGCAGCGACCCGCCACCCGGCATGTAGAGGAATTCGCCGCCCGAACCGTCCACGTCATGCTCGAAATCCAGGATGCCTTCGCTCGCGCCCGTAGTCGGCTCCAGCAGCACCGCCCCCGCGCCATCCCCAAACAGCACGCACGTGGCGCGATCTTTGTAATCGAGGATGGTCGTCATCGCGTCGCTGCCGATAACCATCACTTTCTTGTGCGTACCCGCGCCGACAAATTGCGCCCCCACGGTCAAGGCATACGCAAATCCCGAGCACGCCGCGGATAGGTCGAAGCCCCAGGCTTTTTTCGCGCCGATGCGGCACTGCACCAGGCACGCCGTCGCGGGGAAAAACATGTCCGGCGTCACGCTCGCAAGGACGATCAAGTCGATGTCGGCGGGATCCGTCTTGGTTTGTGCCAGCAGGGCTTTTGCTGCTTCCGTGGCCATGTGCGAAGTGGCCACACCCGGTTCCACGATGTGCCGCTCGCGGATGCCGGTGCGCGTGCGAATCCATTCGTCGTTGGTGTCAACGATTTTCTCCAGGTCCGCGTTGCTCAGCACTTTTGGCGGAACGTACCCGGCTACACCCGTGATTTTTGCCGCGATGCGGTGAGACATTTCGCTCCTTGAAAATGAGGCCCCAACAAAGAAACAGGATTTTATCGATTGCCGCAGGTCGTTACAAGGCGATGGCACTCTTTGGAAGAAGGCAACTCTCCGCGTAGAGCGCGTGCCTGTCTAATTTCGTAACGCCGCCTTCCAGCCAGCTCTTTTCAGAAGCGCAGCAGGTAACTCACTTTCACGAAGAACAGCCGGCTGGTCATGTTGTTGGCGGGGCCCACGGCGGTGACGAACGGCGGCGCGCCAGGCTGCAATTGCAGATTGTTCAGCCCGTTGTTGTAGCCGACATAGACGGCGGTGCCGGGGTGCAGCAGATAGGTCAGCAGCAAGTCCGTCGTGAATTGCTTGGGCGCGGCGATGGGACCGCCGTCGTAGCTCCCGAGATTGGTTTGCAGGTCCACGAGATTCGAATTCGCGAGCGTCGCGTTGTAATCCACGATGAGCCGAAGAGAAAGCTCCTTGGTGAACTGGTAGTTCAGCTTCGTGCGGTTCAGGTAGTTGTTGAAGAGGCTTTGCCCCGCGGTGAAAGGAGCGGTGTTCCAGCCGTCGCGCGTTCCCAGCCGGTAGTAGATGAAAGTCTCGTCCAGGCGGAACCGCGAAGAAGGCCGCAGCGTGAATCCAAAATTCACGCGCCGCGAATTCGCGAGAAAGGGCAGAACCCCAGGCGCCGGAAAATAGTTCTCAACGATCCCTTGAGCGTAGCGCGCGGAAAAAGAGATCCACTTGTAAGGTTGCGTGGAAGCGGCGACGGCGGTGCTGTGCTTGCGGAAATCGATGTTGTCAAACAACTCGTAGGCTTCCCCGCGGCTGAGGGTGAACGTGGTCTGCTTCGTCAGGTCCACTTCAAAGCCGAGCACGGCGGCCCAATCCTGCATAATGCCGGCGTGATTCCAGTCCACGGTCTCCAGCGCGGTCGGGCCAAAGGCGATGACCTTGCGTTTCTCCGGCCTCCAGAAATAGCCGCCTGAGGCAGTGTTCTGCCGGATGTCGATGCGGTTGACGAAGCCAAGCTCCGTGCAGAAATTCGGTGAGAAGTCGTTGTAGTTCGTGGAAAAGACAAAGTGCCGGCCCGTGTAAGAGGTGTCCAGCCAGAGGGCATTGCCTTGCTGCGAGCCGACGCCGGACGCGCTCTGCGGAAACCACAGGCAGGGAAAATTCACCGAGTTGAGATCCTGGCGCGTCCAGGTGTGCACCGCCTGCGCATCGATCACCCAGTTCTTCGAAACTTTCAGCCGCGCATCCAGCGAAATCACGCGATTACTGGTATCCGCAAAATCGCGGCTTGAAGCATAAGCCCCGAGGTAGGATTGCTTTCCAAACTCGCGCGTCACACGCACCACTCCATCCACGGCGCGTGTGTGATACGGGCCGGTCGTGAAACCGAGCCCCGGCTGCCGGTCGTCAATCAGCAACGTCCCCACAGTCCAGCCGCCCAGTTTCCCTGTCATGCGGGCGCCAAATTGCGGATCGGCAATTTGCCGCGAGAAAAAGAGATTGATGGGTGTCGCAAAAAACCCGGCGTTCTCAATGAAAAACGGCCGCTTCTCCGGGAAGAAGACGGCGAACCGCTGGTTATCCGTGACCTGCGGATCGTCCGTTTCCACTTGACTGAAGTCCGGATTCAGCGTCACGTCAAACGTGAGCGCGTCCTTGGCTACGAGCTTCGCATCCAGGCCGGCGCGGTGCTCGAAGTCGTCCATGTAAGAAGGGGGAGTCGCCGGGCTCGGTGGATTCGGTTGATTCAGGAAGTGGTCGCTGGCAAGCAGCCCGTACGGAATCAGCTGAATGTTGCGCCCCGGTGAGACGTGGTCCAGACCTTCGACCGGTGCGAACTGCTGCGTCAGCCCTTCCACTCTCTGCGTGATATACGGCCAATAGTCATATTCGCTCTTTCGCAGAATGACGCGATAGAGCGCCACGCCCCAGGTCTGTTCCGGCGCATGCGAGAAGCGCAGACTCTTGAACGGAATGGAGAAGAAGACGATGTAGCCGTCGTTCAGCACGCGGCCCGTGCTGTCCCACAGCGTGTCGAAACTGTAGTCGTAGCCTTGCCCTTCGGTGTAAATCGCGTCGGTCTGCACGCCCAGCGGGTTGGAATAGAAGTAGTAGGCGCGGTGAAAATCGCGAAACGTGTCAAGGAGCACACCGACGCCGTCGTCCTGGTCGGACTCCTCACGTTTGGCCAGATGCGCGCGCACTTGCCCAGGCTCATCGTGGCAGATGATGGCGACGTAGAGATTCTTGTCGTCGTAGGAGAGATAGCTGGTGGTCGCTTCCGTGACCGGCGTACCGTCGCCCGGAATGTTCTGCCGGAAGTCGTTCACCGTCAACTCTGCTTCGCGCGGATGGTTTTCGAGGAAATCCTCGAGCTTGGGCGGGCGGTGCACGCGCGGAATCTTCGAGAGCGGAATCTTCGCCGCATTCGGAGGCGGCGCGGCGGGAGTTTGCGTTTGCGCGGAGAGCGGCGCCACCGCGGCGAGCAGAGAGACGATCGCGAGCACGCAGTTCCGGGTGAAAGGGCCCATTTAGGTTGTCTTTATATATCCGCTAGCAAGGGCAAGCGCAACTGCTAAGGAGTACAGGTGCCGTTCCAGATACTCCGTGGCGCGCGAAAGGCAGCTTGAGGGTCACCGTGTCATGCGGAGGGCGGCAGAATCTCGTAGCGCCAGGAAAGCGCGGCCGTCTTCTTGAGCATGGCCGCAACGGAGCAATACTTGTCTTCGCTGAGCTGGATGGCATGCTTCACCGCCGTTTCGTCCAGCGTGCCGCGCAGGCGATAGAGAATCTCGATCTTCACCCAAACGGTGGGCGGCAGCTTGGCTCGCTCCCCGGAGCAGATCACTTCCAGCGATTCGAGTTTCTGGCGCTTCTTCTGGAGGATGCTGACCACGTCCGTGGCCGTGCACGCTCCCAGCGCCAGCAGCACCATCTCCATCGGTCCAGGCGCCTTGTTCGATTCGCGGTCGGAATCAAACGGAACCTGGTGCCCCGAGGGGCTCGTCCCCAGAAATTTCTCGTCGCCTACCCACTTCACCGAACCGGTTTGCATGCGGCCTCCCATGCTGAAGGATATCAGGAGGAGGAAGCGGGCGGCGAGCCATGTTGGAGCTGATGCTGGTAATCCGCAGCGTCGAAACTCCCTAGCGACTTGCTGATCAAGCCATCCGGGCCAAACTGCCATTGCTCGAATCCGCTGATGCGAACCCGATGGCCGGTTCCACCTGGGCCTCTGTTCGTGCCGAGGAGCGTCCAATGGAAAACCGCGCAACCGCCTTGTATCACCAGATTGTCAAAAGACACCTGGAGATCCGGAAACGCGGTCATGAATTCCTGAGCCGCCTGGGCGATCGCGTACCGGCCCACCGAAGGCGGCCCGCCGTTAATCGCGAGCGAGCCGTTCGGTGAAAAGAACGCGGCCACACTGGCCGCATTGTGGCTGCACCATGCCGTGGCGTAACGCCGCGCAAAATCCCGCAGATACTCTGGTTCCAGCTTCATGGTTCTAGCTTCATCGCGATCTTAAGCGGCTGGGCTCCCTCTCGGAGGCAGGCGCGAATTTCAGCGCGCGTCCAGTTCCACGTCTTTGATGGGCAAATCCCAGTGCGCCTCCAGAATCTCGAAGCGCCGCTGCTCTTCCTTCTTGTAGGTGTCCTGGTCGGGATAGAGCTGCTTGATGATCGCGGAGCTGTCGAAATTGTCGTTGGCGATGGTGGCGTTCTTGAAGACGATGGTCACGCGATAGTCCCAGCGGCTGTCTTCAGTCATGTGATAGCGCGGCGTGACCATAGTGACGCGCAGCATGCGCCCGAGCTCCATTTCTTTTTTCAGGACGGGATAGTGATTCTTCTTGAAGAGAGTGAGAAATTCTTCGGCGTGGCCCCACTTCGCTTTGTAGTAGTACTCGATGGCATAGGGCTGATCGTTCGCGCCCGCGGCCATCGCGGTCTGTTTCGCGCGCACAGCAATCGTCGTCACACAGAAAATCGCCGCGGCGGCGATGCCGAGAACAATTAACCGGCGAAATGCGATTTGCATTTGTCTATTCCTCCCTCAGTGACATGGACAGCCAAATTCCTGGCCGGAGCGCAGCTACGAAGCGGGCGCGGCGGTGGCCGTGGAACCGTCCTGGTTGACGACCCAGCCGTCGCGCAACTGGATGATGCGGTTGCTGTAGGCCGCGTTTTTCTCCGAGTGCGTCACCTGGACGATGGTAGTGCCGGCTTCGTTGAGTTTCTTGAAAAGCTCCATGATCTCTTCGCCCTGCGCCGAGTGCAAATTGCCGGTGGGCTCGTCCGCCAGAATCAGCTTGGGATTCTGAATCACCGCGCGCGCCACGCCCACGAGCTGCTGCTGTCCGCCCGAAAGCTGATTAGGGAAAAGATCCTTCTTGCCGACGATGTTGAAGCGGTCGAGCGCGTCGCAAACGATGCTGGCGCGCTCCTTGCTCGGAATGTTTTTGTAGGAAAGCGGAATTTCGAGATTTTCGTAGACGGTGAGCGTGTCGATCAGGTGATAGCTCTGGAAAACGAAGCCGATGTTGTATTTGTGGAGCTCGTTGCGCTGTTTGACGCTCAGCCGGTGGACGGGCTGCTCGTTGAAGTAGTACTCGCCGGACCACGCGCCGTCCAGCATGCCGACGATGGCCAGCAGCGTGGATTTTCCCGAACCGGAGGGGCCCATGATAGTGACAAAGTCGCCCTGCGGAATTTCCAGGTGGATGCGGCGCAGGACGAAGAACTTTTGTCCGGCGGTGTCAAAGTACTTTTCGATGTTCCTGAGTTGAATGAGCGGCGGCAAGGGGAATCCTTTCTCTCGGGTACGCGCCTTGTAGAGTAACACGCAAGAAGGGCGACGCGGCTCGGGTGAGCGGGCAGGAAACTGGCGGCCGGAGCTTGCCTGCGGCGAGGTCCCGCAAGGCGCGGAGGCGGTCGCTGAGGTCCTTAGGGGGACAAACGGCCCTCGCGGTAGAGCTGGCGGAGAAAATCAGCGGCCGGGCGATTGCTTTTTTGCGGGTTACAGTGCAAGACCGCACGCTCAAGGGGCGAAAGTTTGAGCCGCCCAGGCACCCCCAGAAATAAAAACGCCCCAACCAAAAGGTCGGGGCGCAGTTTTCTACAGTCGCTACTATACTATAAATGCATAACGTATCAAGTCCGATTGTAAGAAATTCTATAAGTACATTGTATATATAGATTTGCCAAAGAGCCAAAGTCCGGCCCGCCATGTCCGCATTTTCCACAGCTCCAAAAGAATGTTGTAAACCCTAAATCTTCAACGACTTAGCCATCGCGTGGCACTTCCGAATCGTGGCGCGCTTGCCGAAAGCGGTGCATGTCATTGAGAAGGAGCGAGATAACTGTCGTGAGCCTTGAGACTGACTGCGTGCTGGGCGTTTTCAAAGCAAACATTTCGTAGCGCCGGCTTGTTTTGTCATGAGGCGTGCTGAAGGGCTTCCAGCTTACCCTGAGCCTCAAAGGGCCGGCTCCTTACCCTTGCCTTTCCCGCAAACCGCCGCCAAGATGGGCGGCGCTACAAAATGACCCCTACCACGCGATCACGCAGCTTCATGGCCGGTGGAATTGAGCCGCGGTTGGCCGTGCTTGTGCTGCTTGCTCTGCTGTTCGTGGTGACGTGCGCAGCGCTGCCGCAATACCTGAAAATCCGTAAGAGTCCCCAATGGCCAACGGTCCAGGGAGTCATCACGGCTTCGGAAGTCCTTTTCCACCGGGGGAGATTTCAAGGCTACACCGGCAACATTCGATATCGCTACCGTGTCGGAGATACGGAATATCTCGGAACGCGACTCTCCTTCGAAGCGGTCCATCTGGGAACGCAGGAGGGCTGGCGCCATGTGCTCGCTTCCTACCCAGTTGGGAAAGCAGTCACGGTATACTACGACCCGAGCCATCCCGACGTCGGGGTGCTGGAGCCCGGGCTGGTGGGGGAGCTGAGCTTGCTTCTCAAGCTCGTGTTCATCCTGATGGGGACGTTCGCCGAATTCTTTTTTCTCCTTTTCCTCGACTACCGGCGCCAGCGGCTAGTGGACAGCGGGCCGGGCTTGTGATTGAATCCCCGCACCCGCCCATTCCCTTTGGTGCCTGCTCCTATGTCGCAATTCGACATCTTCAATGAGCAGCAGGACGGCAGTCTCCGCTGGCTGGCGGCCGCAGCCAGTATGGAAGGCGCCGAGGCGCGTGTGAAGAAACTTCCGCCGGGAAGGTATGTCATCATCTCCGACCTGCGCGCGGCCAAGAGAATCTCCATCCAGTCGCCGGCCAAACAGATCGTTTTTCAAATCGCCTACGATGACGACCGGGGCTCGGCGGCTAGGGAAGTCCTATTCCGGAGTTTCGGCCATGAGGTCATTTCGGTTATGGACAACGACGCTGCCAAGCGCGCCCTGGCTTCGATTTCCAAGGTCGATGTATTCATCCTCGGCCATACCGCACCCGAGCAAACACGGGAAGAGATGGTCGATTGGCTGAAGGTGAATTTTCCGAAGGCCAAGATCGTGGCACTGATTCCGTCCGCCAGCCCTGAGTTGTTGCGCGCCGATTACAATGTACCGCAGAGGGACTGGGCCGCCTGGGTTTCTCTTTTTGCCACCAGCTGAAACCCCTTTCCACAATCAAACCCCTCTCAGCAATTTCCTAAGTGCCCGAACGCGAGGATCTCTCGTAGGTGCCAGCAACAAGACTAGGTGCTCAAAAATAGCGACCTAAAGCCAGCCTGCGGCAGGCAGCTAGGAGAAAGGGTGCCGCCCTAAAAGAGCGGGGATTGACATCGGGAGCAGCATTGGCGCGGTGGTGGACGCGGAGGTAGAAGTGGCCGATCGTGCCGTTGAGTAAAAGAAAATCAAACGCGAAAGGTTGCGACAAGCTCGCGATTCTCGGCTCAGTTCTTCTTTCGAGTGAAGTGGAAGACCATGGGAGTGTCTTTGTCGCCTACGCGCCAGGTCCAGGTTTCGGTGATGTGGTCGGCGTCTTCAAACCGAATGGTCAGATGATGCTGATGGCCGGTAGAAGGAGACTTCAGATTGCCCGCTCCTTGATAGTCGAAGCTGAGCTCCTGGGTGTCGTTCGAGGAAGGCACCACGCGCATGCGCGGCTGGTTGTTGGTGGGGCAGTAGTGGACAAGGGCAATTCCGTCGCCATCGACGCTGTAGAGTGTGACCATTTCTTCCATGCCAGAAGCGTCGAGTCGCTCGAGGACCGCGGTCCCGGAAGCCAGGGATTCGAAGCTGGTTTTGGAGGACATGCCGTGCGCGTCCTTGCCCTCCCACTGCCCGGCGAGAGACTGCAGCCTCTTAAAGGCGGCTTCCGATGGTGTGGCCGCAAGAAGCGATTGATTCGAAGAGCTGACCAATAGGATTAGGACACACGCCCACGTAGTTCTGCACATCACGGACCTCTCTCATAAGCAGTGCGTCGCACGATCAAAAGATTGCGATGCGAACACACGCCCTTTGTCTTGTTCGACGGAACAGCGAGGGCGATGGTAGCAGGCCTTTGTAGTGGCGGGTCTTCACACCCGCGCGGTTGCCTGTTCGGCCCGCATTAGCCCGTCATTTCGAGCGGAGCTGGCCGATGCCCTTTCTCTCTCCGGTTCGCTCCTGCGAACCCGTCGGCCTGCGCAGAAAGAAGTCCCTCTTCGTTGAAGCGCCGGCCTTACAGCGTCGAGGCAGAGGTTTAGGAGTTGCGGGGGGAAGTGGTGGCGGCGGCGACTTCGATGATGGGATTGGGCAGCGTTCGCATGGTGCGGACGAAAATCTCGACGATGGCGCCGTCAAACTGTGCGTTGGCGCAGCGTTCGAGTTCGCTGAGCGCGTCGGTGGCGGTGCGCGCTTTCTTGTAGGTGCGGTCGCTGGTGATGGTGTCATAAGCATCCGCGACCGCGATGATGCGTGCGCCGAGCGGAATGTTCTCGCCTGCGAGGGCCTGGGGATAGCCGGAGCCGTCAAAAAACTCGTGGTGGTGCAAAACCATTTCGCGGATGCGCGCGAGCGGCTTGAGCGGATCGAGAATTCGCGCGCCAAAGCTGACATGCGACTTCATGGTTTCCCACTCGTCGGGATTCAGCGGTCCATTCTTGTTCAAAATGTTTTCTGGTATCCCCACCTTGCCGATGTCGTGAAGCACAGCGCCGAGGCGGATTTCCTCGACTTCGGCTTCGCTCATGCCGAGGGCTTCGGCGATAAGCGCTGCGTAGGCAGAAACTTTCTGGGAGTGGCCCTGCGTGTAGTGGTCCTTGGCGTCAATGGCGAAAGCGAGCGACGTGACGGTGTCGAGCACGGCCTGCGGCAAAGCTTGCGGGCCCTGCGCCTGCGTTGCGGGAGACTTGCCATTGTCGGTTTCCGTGGCGCTGAGCGATTCCGTGAACTGGCGCAGGCGTTGATAAATTTCCTCGAACGCTTCAGGACCGGTGGCAAAGAGGCGCTTGAGCGTGACGCCGAGATAGGCTTCGAGGACGTCGCGCTTCCACTTTTTCGCTTCATTGGGATCGAAGTGGTCGGCGGTGGAGACAGCGTTGCCGCCCTGATGCTTCGAAAGATACATCGACGCGTCGGCGACCTGAATCAGTTCCTGCGGCGAAGAGCCGTGGAGCGGATAACAGGCGATGCCGAAACTGGCGCTGATGTTCTTCTCGCGGAGAAGAGGATCGGCGGAGACCCATCCGCGCAGCTTGCTGGCGAGCTGGCGCGCATGCTCCATGTTGGTTTCGGGCATGAGAATGACGAATTCGTCGCCGCCGTAGCGGGCGACAACGTCGGAGCGGCGGCAGTTGGTCTCGAGAATCTGGCCGACGCGCTGGAGCACGAGGTCGCCTTCCAGGTGACCGTAAAAATCGTTGACGAATTTGAAGCGGTCGAGGTCCATGAGGACAAGGGCGAAGGCGCGGCCCGCGCGAGTGGAGCGCTTCCATTCGGCGGAGAGCGCTTCCATGAAGAAGCGATGCGTTTTGACGCCGGTGAGGCCGTCGGTGATGGCTTGTTCCTGGGCTTTCTGGAAGGAGAGCGCGTTGTGCAGAGCACCGGCGATGAGGTCGGCGAGCGTGCGCAAGAGAAGGATTTCTTCGTCGGAGAAATCCAGGGGCGTGGCGGACTCGACGTAGAGAATGCCGTGGAGCTGCTCGGCGTAAAAGACCGGAAGAGCCGCGGCGGCCACCGAATCGGCGAGCAAAGGTTTCAGCGCGCCGTCGGTGGAAGAGCCGGCGCGGAAGACGGCCATGTGGCCGTTGCGCGCGACGTGGCCGACCAGGCCCGAACCGAGCGGAATGCGGTGGCCGAGCGCGCCGCGGCGCGTGCCCGCTTCGGCCTGGATGACAATCTCGCGCGTAGCGTATTCGAGCGAGCCGATACCGATGTGATCGTAAGTCAGGCCAGCTTCGAGCTGCTCGGTGATTTTGGCGAGCATCTCGTCGGGATTGAGCGTAGCGATGGCGTTGCGCGAAATGGTGTTGAGCAGCGTGAGATGGCGAGCCTTGGTGCGTTCCTCGCTGAACAGGCGCGCGTTCTCAATGGCGATACTGGCCTCACTGGCGAGAACGCGGAGCAACTCGAGGTGGCCTTCGTCGAAGACGCGCTCGTTGTCAGAGAAAACAGCCATGGCGCCGATGGCGTGATCGTAGGCAACCAGGGGAACACCGCAGAAGCAGCCCTTGGTGCGGAGAGGCTCGACGCCGAGCTTCTTCGCCTCGGCCACATAGTTTTCGCGGATGAGGACGGGCTGGCGCGTTCGAATGATGTATTCGGTGATGTGATTGCCGGCGGGACGCGTGCGCTTGGAGACGCGGGTGCCGTCGATGATTTCGAGGTCGAAGCGGATTTCGTCGCGGAGCGGATCGAGTTCGGCGATGTAAAAGTTTTCGACGTCGAAGAGGCGGCGGAGTTCCTCCCAGACTTTGCGCGTGAGATCTTCCTTGTGCAGAGTGGAGCTGAGGGCGCGGCCGATTTCGTTGAGCACGTGGAGCTCTTCTGAGCGGCGTGAAGTCTGTTGGATGAGGTAGCTGTTCTCGACGGCCATGCCAATCTGGTGGCCGAGGGCGAGAAGAAGGCGAAGTTCGGCGGGAGTGAAGCGGCGATTGTCGGGGGTGCCGAGAAGAAGAACGCCGAAGGCCTGTTCCTTGGCTTGCAGGCTGATGGTCACGATGCTGCGCAAGCCTTGAGCGAGAGCGAGTTCGCGGAAGCGGCGAAAGGCCCGTTCTTTCTCCAAAGCGGAAAAGGAATCGTCGCGGAGGTCGCGGAAACTGAGCAGGCCGCCGAGGCGCGCGACAAGGCCGACGAGATAGTCGTCGAGGCTTTCGTTTTGCGAGACGCGGCAGAATTCGTCGCTGAGGCCAACGGCAACGACGGAGGTTGGGCCTTGGGGATCCCCGTGATGCAGGAAGAGCGCGCCGGCGGGCAGACGCACGACGCCGAGGACGCGGTCGAGGGCCTGCGAAAGCATGCGCTGAATTTCACCGCCAACGAAACTGGAAGTTGCAAGGTTGAGGTTAGAGAGCGCCAGCATGTTGCGCTCGATGCGGCGCTTTTCTTCTTCGTAGAGCGCCATGACCATGAGCATGGCCACAAACGCGCAGGGAGCGGTAGCGACGACGCTCATGGCGGGACCCTGGAGTTCCGGCGTGGCTTTCAAGAAATGGAGAGAGAGCCAGAGGACTCCCCAAGAGATGAAGGAAAGGCCCAGAAGGCGATCGGCCAGCGTTTCCTGGCGGCGGCTCTCCTGCCAGAAGACGACGGCCACGGCGATGTACAAAGCCGAGGCGGGAATGACCACAGAAAGCGAGAACGCGTTGACGGCGTTGGCCGCGGCCCACAAACTGAGCGCGACAGCTACGATGAGAGCGTGAATATGCCAGGGCTTCCGTTGCGAATAAACCTGGGCGCCGAGGAAAAAGAGCAAACCTGAAATCGCGTACAGCCAATGGTTCAGCGCAGCCGCCGGAAGATTGGACAAAGCAGCTGGGTCAGCAGCGGGCGCGAGATAGTGGAGACCGAAGACAAACCAGCCCGCGGTCCAAAAGAGAAGATAGTTCTGCCGCTTGATGCTGTAGATGTAGGCGAAGAAGCCGGCCACCAGGACGGTGGCGATCAACAGCGCCAAGGAGATAAAACTCTGGTGCATCAAGACGGCATTCGATTCCCCGTCAACGCAAGAGACGGCAATGGACCAGCAAAAGGGGGCAAATTCCCCCGCTGCCCTGCGCAAGCGCAACTGGGCCGGTCGCATGGACGGACAATCCTAGCGGCGACGCAGTCGGGTGCGCCCTGTCACAAGCAAAGTACTAGTGATTATGGAGTACGAAATTTTCAGGAAGCAAGCCTACCGGGGTACTGGTGGGCGAAAGAGACAGCCTCCCCGGGGTAACGGATTCAATACAGAAGAAGGGACAAGAAGGGGAGGCTATTTCGAGGGCAAGTGCTGCCGACATAAAGGAGTCAAGAGATGATTTATCAAAAGCAAAGAAGAGCTATTTTGCTGGCCGGCGTCCCCATCGCACAAGCGCTAGGCAGGTTGCTACCGGCAACCCAGTGCTTTAGTATGGCCCGGTTCAAACTCACCGCCATGATCCGATACATCGCCTTTCACCTGTTGGGCCTGTCATTACTCGTAGCCTCGTGCGTCGCTGCGGAGACTCCGGCCGATCGCGTCTACCGCAATGCCACGGTGTTCACCGCTGACAGCCAGAATCCCACGGCCGAAGCGGTTGCCATCCGTGACGGGCGCATCGTGTACGTGGGCAGCAATGCCGGGGTCGCGCCGTTTATCGGTCCTTCGACCCGGGTCACGGACCTCCACGGCGGCTTCCTCATGCCGGGGCTCATCGATGGTCACCTGCATCCATTGTCAGCCGGAATAAAGCTCCAGGGGTGCAGCCTGAACTACGAGTCGCTAACCGTGGCCGAGATGCAGCAGCGCGTGCAAGCTTGCCTCGACAAAACGGAGAATCAAGAACCCGATGGCTGGCTGGAAGTCGACAACTGGTTCCAGGAGAGCATGCGTCCGGCGGGCGTGAAGACCAGCCGCGCCACGCTGGACGTACTGAAAACATCTCGGCCCATCATCGTGCGCTCTTCCTTCGGACACACCGTGCTGGCAAACTCCCGCGCGCTCGCCCTCGCGAAAATTACCAAAGCCACGCCCGACCCGCCGGGCGGAAAGATCTGGCGTGAAAGCGAAGGCAATCCCAGCGGGTTGCTGGAGGACTCCGCCTATGCGGTATACGCCAACACGATTCCCAAGCCAACTTCCGAACAAAATCTCGCTGCCGCCAAGTCCGCGCAACAGGCCCTCAACCGTCAGGGCGTGACCTCGTTCCTTGACGCTGTTGGGTCTCCCGCGGACATGGCCGCGTTCACCGCCGTGCAGGCTGCGGGCCAGCTTACAGTCCGTGCGCACTTCGCGCCGCTGATCGACGTCAAGGAGGGCAGCGACCCTGCCACTGCGGTGGCGCGGGTCGTGGTGCATCAAAAGAAGTACGACCAGGGCGCGATCAAGCCGCAGCCCGGGATCACGGTCCGGAACGCCAAGCTCTTTCTCGACGGTGTGATCGCCGCCCCCGCCATGACCGGTGCAATGCTCGAACCGTACGGCATCAATGCGGGAACCCCGGAGAATCCTCGCTGGATGCCCGGCTCGAGCCGCGGACCGGCCGTGTATTTTCCACCCGCGCCGTTGGCCGAAGTTCTCGTGCGCCTTGGCCGCAGTGGCATTGATCCACACATGCACGCCGATGGGGATGGCGCGGTGCGTGCCGCCCTCGATGCCGTGGAGGTGATGCGCAAGCAGATTGGCGCGGCCGATATTCGTCCGGCCGTTGCCCACGCGGAGATCGTCAGTCCCGCCGACTTCCCACGGTTCAACGCGCTGGGCTTGGTTCCGGTTCTATCGTTCCAGTGGGAGAAGCCCGCTGGAGACACCCTGGGCTTGACGAACTACTTCGGCCCCGAACGCATGAAGATTCTCGAACCTGCTGGCTTCCTGGCAGCCGCTCACGCGCGCATCGCCTTCGGGAGCGATTGGCCTGTCGATCCGCTCGACGAATGGTTTGCCCTTAAGGTGGGCGTGACGCGCACCAACTCACCCAACGCTCGGCCGGAATTCCACGGAAAATTAGGCGAAGACCCCGGCCTCTCACGCGAAGCCGTTCTGCGGGCCGCCACCATTAACGCCGCCTACGAGCTGCACGAGGACGACGTCACCGGCTCCCTGCAGGTCGGCAAATTGGCCGATCTCATTGTCCTGGATCGCAACCCGTTGACGATTCCCGCGGAAGATATAGCCAATGTGCAGGTCCTGGAAACCGTCGTTGGCGGGCGCACGGTGTACGCATCGACGTCCCAGCACTAGCGCTTCGCCTCGCGACGAATGGCTTATCGGCATTAGTAGCCACTTGTCCAGAAGGCTTACCAGATGTTGTAGCACTTTCATGCGCGCGTTTTGACAGGACCTTTCCGTTCTTACAAGTCCAGAAGGCGCCAGCCAGCTTCCCTTCAACGGGGCTGGCTGAGCTGCTTCAGCTTCTGCTCCGCGCTGTCGCGGATCGCCTTGCGTCGATCTTCCGGGTCGGTGGTGTCGAGGGCCAGCAGCTCAATGGCTTTCTGCGCGTTCTGCCGAGCCAAATCGTTCTGCCCGTCGGCA
>CAZGFL010000098.1:0-182124 GCA_964524985.1 uncultured Acidobacteriaceae bacterium | reverse complement strand
GTGGAAGTTCGGGGTGAGGATATTTTCGTAGATGCCGGCTAAACCATCTCTATTTCATTGAAAACAACAGAGATAGTAAGAATTCCTGCCGATCAGAGCTATTTTGACCGAATCCCTTCGATGTAACCCTTTTCCTCAGGTTTGTTCACCCTAACTCGCACATTTTGTTTCGCTTTTCGGATGTCACCGTGTATAGTTCTGCGGACTTCAGGCCTCAATGTCGATAACGACGGTTCAGAGACATTATTGGATCTTCAGCGCGGACCCTCACCATTATCACTGGGACACGCTTTTCGTAAAAGGGAAAGAGATGTGGCACGGTGCGGGGGCCAAGCCGGATGCCATCCGTGCGCTGAAACAGGTGCGCAGGGGCGACCGCGTACTCTGCTACCACTCGGCCCCGGAGCGGGCGCTTTATTCCATCGCGGAAGTTACACGTGACCCGTATCCTGACCCGCACGACCACAAAGGTAAGAACTTGGTAGCTGACCTGCGGGCGTTCGAAAAACTTCCGCGGCAGGTGACCTTGGCGGAAATGCGCGAAAATGCGGCGCTGAGAAAAATGAAACTGCTCAAAAACGTGAGGCTGCTCATTTCGTCCATCAGCGACACCGAATATCAGGAAATTCTGCGTATGGCTGGGATTGTGCCCACGCCGGGGATTCCGTTACCCTGACTTACCAGTCTCTTCTTTCCTGAAACTGGGATAAAGGGTGAGCGTGAAGGCTGGTTCGGGCGGAGCTGAAAGATGGCGACTCTGACCCGCACAAGTTTCCACGCCATCGGCACGATTGCGATTCTGATGATGTTCCCACAAATGGACCACCGGGATTCGATGCTTGAAGGTATCTCCACCGGCAAGACGCGCTTGATCGATCTGAGCTACGCGATTAACGACAAACTAGTGCCGTGGCCAGGAGATGAAAAGTTCTTTGAAGCGAAAGTAACCGCCTCAGTCGAGAAGAATGGGTACTTCACGCGCAGCTTCTGGATGTTGGAGCATTACGGGACGCATCTCGATGCGCCGACGCACTTTCCGCCGGGAAAGACGACTGTCGATCAGATTCCAGCGAAACAGCTTTTTGGGCCTGCGGTGGTGCTCGAGGTTCGTGCCGAAGCCACGAAGGATGCGGATTATCGGCTTCCTGCGGGGCGCATAGAAGAATGGGAGATGGGGCACGGAGGGATTCCTGAAGGGGCGATTGTGCTGTTGAGAACAGGTTGGGCTTCGCGCTGGCCGGATGCTCAGAAGTACCGGAATCAGGACGCGCAAGGGAGGATGCATTTCCCGGGTTTTTCCGTGGAGGCCGCGAGGCTGCTGATCGAACGGAATGTCAACGGCCTGGGATGCGATACGATGAGCATCGACTACGGCGCTTCCACTGACTTTGCGGTGCACCACCTGGCGTTGGGTTCAGGGCTATATCACTTGGAAAATCTGGCAGACTTGAGCGCTCTGCCGGAAACCGGAGCATTCCTGGTTGTGGCGCCGATTAAGTTGGAGGGCGGCTCGGGCGGGCCAGTGCGGGTGTTCGCGCTGCTTCCGTAAGTGCGGTGTTTTCTGCAACATTTTTGGCGGCTTTACGTCTCAATAGAGTGACGGGTGGGGTGGGTCTGCCGGTAATCCGGTTTCTAATGGCCTGTAACATTGGTTCGCGACGACAGGAGCACGCCCTCAACGCGTCCTCCGCAGCTAATTCGGGATTCGTACGATTTTTTGGGAGGAAACATGCGTGTTCGAATGGTGATTCGGGCTGGTGCTTTGCTGGCGTTTGCTTGCGCGGGAGCATCTCGCGCTGCGGAGGAAGCGCCACTGCTGGCACATTCCCCCACGTTGAGCAAGACGCAAGTGGTTTTTGCTTACGGCGGGTACTTGTGGAGCGTGCCACGCGAAGGCGGTGACGCGCGGCAACTCACCACGGGAGGCCATGAGGGGCTGCCGGTGTTTTCTCCGGATGGAAAGTGGATTGCCTTCACCGGGCAGTACGACGGGAACATCGACGTGTTTGTGATGCCCGCGGACGGCGGCGAGCCGAAGCGGCTGACCTGGCACCCGAGCGCGGATATCGCGACCGCGTGGACTCCAGACGGCAAAAAAGTTCTTTTCCATTCGAATCGTGAATCGTTTGCGGATTTCGACCGGCTTTACACCGTTCCGGTGGATGGCGGCCCAGCAGAAGTTTTGCCGATGTGGCGGGGCGAGGCCGCGTGGTTTTCGCCGGACGGGACGCGCCTCGCTTATGTGCCGAACGAGATTTGGCAAACCTCGTGGAAACGCTATCGCGGCGGGCAGACCACTCCGATCTACATCGTGCGGCTGAGCGATCTGGCGCTCGAAAAAGTGCCGCGCGAGAATTCGAATGACAAGGACCCAGTCTGGTTCGGCGACACGGTCTATTTTCTTTCTGACCGCAACGGGCCGGTGACGCTATTCGCCTATGACACGAAAGCGAAAACGGTAAAGCAGGTCATCGACAACAAGGGGCTGGACTTCAAGTCGCTTTCGGCGGGGCCGGACGCGTTGGTTTACGAGCAGTTCGGCGGAATCTACGTGCTCAATCCGTCGAGCGGCAAATCAACGAAAGTGGATATTCGCATCGCCGGCGACTTGCCGTCTACGCGGCCGCATTACGAGAAAGTGGGCGACAGAATTCAGAACGCAGCTATTTCGCCTTCCGGGGCCCGCGCCGTGTTTGAAGCGCGCGGAGAAATCTTCACCGTGCCGGCGGAAAAGGGCGATGTCCGCAACCTGACGCACACGCCCGCGGCCGCCGAGCGCGATCCCGCGTGGTCCCCCGACGGAAAATCGATTGCTTTTTTCTCCGACGAGTCCGGGGAGTACGCGCTGCACATCGAGGATCAATCCGGTTTAGGTACGGCGAAGAAAATCAATCTGGGGAATCCCCCGTCATTTTTCTACGGCCCGTTGTGGTCGCCGGATAGCAAGAAAATCGCCTACACCGACAAGCGCCTGAACCTTTGGTACGTGGACGTGGAGAAAGGCACGCCGGTGAAGGTGACTACGGATCGCTTTGAGGATCCCACCTCCACGATGAACGAGATGTGGTCGCCGGACAGCAAATGGCTGACTTACGCGAAGCTGCTGGAGAATCATCTGCGCAACGCGTTCGTGTATTCGCTGGAAAGCGGCAAGGAATCCCAAATCACCGACGGCATCAGCGACGCGCGGTTTCCGGTCTTCGATAAAGGCGGAAAGTCTTTGATTTTTGCCGTGAGCACGGATGTAGGCCTTTCTTCAGGCTGGCTCGATTTATCGAGCTTCCAGCATCCGGTTCTCCGGAACATCTACGCAGCGGTATTGAAGAAGGGCGATCCTTCTCCCGTCGAGCCGCAGAGCGATGAAGAGAAAGTGGGGGACGAAAAGAAAGACGCCGGGGGCGGTGATAAAGGCAAAGAAGCAGAGAAGGGAAAAGAGGGCGACAAGAAAGATGAGAAGAAAAAAGAAGAAGCCGTCAAAGTCGTGATAGATCTGGACGGCATCGGCCAGCGGATCGTTTCCCTACCGATCAAACCGGCCAACTATATCGGTCTCGATACCGGCAAAGCAGGAACGCTGTTCCTTACCGAAATCGAGGATGTGCCTCGCTTCGGTGAACCGACGCCAGCGACTGTTTCGAAGTTTGATTTCACCACACGCAAAACCGATCCGTTTCTCAGCGGTATCCGGGCCTTCGCGGTTTCTGCCAATGGCGAAAAAGTTCTCTACAGCCAGGGCCAAGGACCGGCACAGAGCTGGTTCATTGCGGGAACGGCTGCTGCGCCAAAGCCGGGCGACGGCGCGCTGAAGCTGGGCGAGATGGAAGCTTACGTCGACCCGCGAGCCGAGTGGAACCAGATGTACCACGAAGTCTGGCGGATCGAGCGCGACTTCCTGTACGACCCGAATCTCCACGGGCTCAACATTCCCGCCGCAGAGAAAAAATACTCAGTGTATCTGAAGGGCTTGGGGGGACGCACCGATCTCAACTATCTCTTTGACGAGATGCTGGGCGAAATCACCATCGGCCACATGTTTATCGCCGGCGGCGACGTGCCGCAGCCAAACCACGTGAGTGGCGGGCTGCTTGGCGCGGACTACAAGGTCGAGAACGGCCGTTACCGCTTCGCGCGCATCTACAATGGCGAGAATTGGAATCCTGGGCTGCGCGCGCCCCTGACGCAGCCCGGTGTGGACGTTAAGGTAGGCGATTATTTGCTGGAAGTGGAAGGGCGCGACGTGCGTCCCCCCGCGGAAGTTTATAGCTTCTTTGAGAACACCGCGGGGAAGCAGATCAAAATCAAAGTGGGACCCAACCCGGACGGCAAGGATTCACGCGAAGTCACCGTCGTGCCACTGCCTAGCGAATTTGCGCTCCGCAGCCGCGGGTGGGAAGAAGACAACCGCCGCAAGGTGGATGAACTCAGTGGGGGAAAACTTGCCTACGTGCACGTTCCGGACACTGCCGTAGGCGGCTGGCTCAATTTCAACCGTTTCTACTTCGCACAAGTCGGCAAGCAGGCTGCCGTGATTGACGAGCGCTACAACCACGGGGGCGAAGTGGCCGATTACATCATCGACATGCTGAAGCGGCCGCTGCGAAACTGTGCAATCTCCCGTGAAGGCGAGAAGTTTTGCTCGCCGCTGGCGCAGATTTACGGGCCCAAGACGATGATCATCAACGAAATGTCCGGTTCGGGCGGCGATGCGCTGCCGTGGATGTTCAAGCAGGACAAGGTCGGGCCGCTGGTCGGGATGAAGACTTGGGGCGGACTGGTCGGCATTTACAATTATCCGCCGTTGCTGGATGGCGGCTTCGTCACTGCGCCGCGCGTGGCCATTTACGGGCTGCACGGCGAATGGGAAGTAGAGAACCACGGAATTGCGCCGGATATTGAAGTGGAAAACGACCCTGCGTCCGTCGCTGCGGGGCACGACCGTCAACTGGAAAAGGCCGTGGAAGTCACAATGGAAGCGCTGAAGAAAAACCCCGTCGTGATTCCGGACCATCCGCCATATCCGAATTATCACAAGAAGTAGGGCAGGCGCGGAGGCGAGCGGCGCCGGCGGGCCCTAGAGCAGCTTGTCTCCGTTCTTCAAGAGGGATTTTGTAAGCAGCCAACTGATCAGGTCAGGATCGGCATAAGCCTTTTCCCAAGAGTTGTGGCCCACGCCCGGATACTCAGTGTAGATGACTTCAGGGACTTCGACGGGCCTCGCAGCCGGGCGAGCTGTGTAAAGCGTGTCTTGCCCAGGCACCCCTTTCATAGCTTCCGCCATGCGGCGCGATTCCGTGACTGGAACGACAGGATCATCTCCACCATGAAAAATCCACACTGGCGTTTTGCTGATTTTCTTGGCGGCTTCGACGTAGGGCGATTTGTCGTCGGGAGATTGCGTGCGGGCCTTGTCAGGCATCAGGATTCCCCCGCAAATCGGCGCAATGGCTGCGAATTTTCCGGGATACTTTCCAGCGAGATACCAGGTTCCGTAGCCGCCCATGGAAAGCCCTGTTAAATAAACTCGATTTGCATCGCCATGGAACTCCTTTTGCGCATTTGCTAGAGCGGCCATGGCGATGTCCGTCATCGAGTCGGCCCACCACATGTCTTTGCGGCACTGCGGCATCACGACGACTGCAGGGAAGCGATTGCGATACCTGCGGATCGCAGTGCCGATGCCCACCTCGGTTTGAATCAAGCCGTCGTCGCCGCGCTCGCCTGCACCGTGCAGAAATAAGATAACTGGCCATTTTTTCTGCTTCGTCCAATCCTCCGGAACAAACACCTGATATTTATATTCCGTGCCCGCAACGGATACCTTGCGGTCGAGAAAGCCCGTTTCTGTTTTCCTTGCCTCCGCTGTTGTGGCTGCCACCAAGACCGCAATGAGGGTCAACAGGAACAGATGCATCAGGGTTTTCCGGGAAACGCGCACGAGTCACCTCCAGGCGCGCAACTGTAACATGAGTCTCGCGAAGCCGGGCAATCTCCTTCGCATCACAAAGTGCGAAAGGCTGACGGAGAGCATCCCGCGTTCGGCTATGTTATTTTGAAAGCTCCTTTTGCTTATGCCGGAACTTCCTGAAGTCGAAACGGTAGCGCGCGGATTGCGCCGAGCCATCCTTGGGCGCCATATTATGTCGGTAACGCTTGGAAAAACAGATTTCATCGACGATCCCGTAGCTTTGGAGCAACACTTGCCGGGAAGTCGGATTGAGGCCGTCGAGCGCTATGGAAAATTCATGTTGCTGCGGCTTTCGGCGGGGGCCGGGGCGAACGGTAATTACCGAGGCGAGGACGCCAAGCACGCATCGTTGCTTGTGCATCTGGGGATGACCGGGCAGATGGCGCCGAGTCCCGCGGAAAAGCCTCACGAAAAACATACGCATGTTTGCATGTTGCTGGATGACGGTCGCGAATTGCGCTACACCGATGCACGACGGTTTGGGCGCATGGCCTATCTGACGGAAGCTCCGCTCGAGGAAGAGCTAACCCGATTCGGCGCCGATCCGCTCGAGGTCAGCAAAAAAGAATTCGTGAAGAGAATCCGCGGGCGGCGCGCGCGCATCAAAGCGCTGCTGCTGGATCAAGGCGTTTTGCGCGGGGTGGGCAACATTTACGCGGACGAAAGCTTGTGGCGAGCCAAGATTCATCCGGCGCTGCTCGGGGCGAAGCTGAGCAGAAAGCAGGCCGAAAGGCTGCGGCGCGCGCTGCAGGAAATCTTGCGCAAGGCCATCGTATTGCGCGGTTCTTCGATTTCTGATTTTCTCGACGCAGAAGGCGAGCCGGGAGAATACCAGCGCCACCACCGGGCGTACGGACGCGAAGGAAAAGCCTGTCACCGGTGCAAAACGCTCATCCGGCGCGGAATTGTAGCCGGACGCAGCAGTTATTTCTGTCCGAAGTGCCAGCGCGCGCCTCGTGGGTTTATAGCAATGCCATTGCCGTTGCAAGCCACCACTGCACCCACAAAGGTATTACGAACCCTGGGAAAAACCCCACGAAGGCGAATCAACACAGGCCGAAAGAGCGGGAAGCTTCGGTAGTGTTATGCGCGCCGTTCTCCAAAGAGTCAGTCGCGCGAAGGTAACGGTGGAGGGCCGCGTCACCGGCGAAATTGGTAATGGGCTGATGATTCTTCTCGGCGTCGGACGCAGCGACACCACGGCGGTTGCGACGCGCATGGCAGAACGATGCGCGAACCTGCGCATCTTCGAAGACGATCAAGGCAAGATGAACCGCTCGGTGCTGGACGTGAAAGGCAGTGCACTGGCGGTTTCACAATTCACGCTGTATGGCGACGCGCGCGGTCAGCGGCGCCCTAGCTTCATTACTGCGGCGCCGCCGGAACTTGCCAAAACCCTCTACGACGAATTCTGCGAGGCGCTGCGCAAGCTGGGAGTCACTGTCGCGACCGGAATTTTTCAGGCTATGATGTCCGTGGAGCTGGTCAATGAAGGCCCGGTCACCATCCTCCTCGATTCGGACAATACTTTCTAAGCGGAAGGTCGCGCCCGACAATAGGCCTGCGTGGACCAAAGCGTCCGTGTTGCGAGAACTGAAGTCACTTGCCGATCCCAAAGTGCGCGCGAAGATGGAATACTTCGGCGTTCGGGTACCCAATGCACATGGAATCTCAGCCCCTGTTTTACATGCACTGGCCAAACGCATGGGCAAAGATCATTCCCTTGCCTTGGAACTCTGGACCACAGGAAACCACGAGGCGAGAATCCTGGCGACGCTCATCAGTGAATCCGAGAAAGTCACCGCGGCGGAGATGGAGCGCTGGGTGCGCGATTTTGATTCCTGGGATGTCGTGGATGCGGCGTGCTGCTATCTTTATGCCCAGGCCAGACCTGCCTGGCGTAAGATCGCTCCCTGGAGCCGACGGCGCGAAGAATTTGTGAAACGCGCGGCATTCTCTTTGATGGCGTATCTAAGCTACAAAGATCTGGAAGCAAGGGACGCTAACTTTCGTGAGTGCTTGCGAATCATCGAGCGCGAAGCTTACGATGACCGCAATTTCGTGAAGAAGGCGGTCAACTGGTCGTTGCGGAATATTGGCAAGCGAAATTTACAATTGAACCGTGAGGCGATTCGCGCAGCCCAAAGAATCCGGCGGCAAGGCTCGCGTTCGGCTCGGTGGATTGCTGCGGACGCACTGCGCGAGCTCAACAGCCCGGCTGTGCAGGCACGCCTGCGGCGAAAAGCAAGGGCAAGTAAATGAAAGCGAACGGAAAACTGAAAATCCGTCGCGCAAGAAGCACGGATGCGCCGCGTCTCGCGGATCTTTCCGCCCAGCTTGGCTATCCGGCTACAGCAGCACAACTCCGCGACAGGCTGCGTTGGATCAGCCCGGCATCGCAGAATGCGGTGTTCGTGGCTGAAGCGAAGGAAGCTGGCGTTATCGGCTGGCTCCACGTAACCAAACAGGCGCTGCTGGAGAGCGAAATTCGCGCAGAGGTCAACGGCCTGGTTGTGGCGGACGGGCATCGCAGTCTCGGCGCCGGCGCTCAGCTAATCGCGGCCGCCGAAGAGTGGGCTCGCAAACATGGATGCAAATACATGTCCGTGCGTTCGAACGTGATCCGCGAGCGCGCGCATAAGTTCTACGAACGGAACGGCTTCGAGCACTACAAAACGCAAAAATCCTTCCGCAAGCCTATCTAGCCTGCAGCAAAGAGTTGCTATCCATATGATTCCTTTTTTGGAACCGCCGCCGCAGTTTTAAACAATATTTATATCGTACTACGATATACTAAGAGCATGCCGAAAGAGCTTACCACCGCCGAGTACCAGGCCCTCGCCGAGCTGCGCTACCGCATTCGCAGGTTCTTGCGCGAGGGCGACACGGTGGCCACAGAAACCGGCCTCGAACCCCAGCAATACCTGCTTTTGCTGATGATTCGTGGAATTCCCAACGGTCAGGAAGCGACCGTCAGCAACTTGGCGGAGCGGCTGGTACTGAAGCATCACAGCGTCGTGGAACTCATCGACCGCATGGAGACACATGGGTACGTTCGCCGCAGCCGCAGCCGCGAAGACCGCCGGAGCGTTCTGGTATCGCTGCTGCCGCGAGGCGAAAAACTGCTTGAGCAAGTGGCGCAGCATCGCGTCGGCGAATTGCGCGCTTCGGGCGCGGCGCTGGCCAACGCGATCGCGGCGCTCCTGAAAAACAGTCATGCGCTTCATCCAGGGAAATTTCTTGATGCGCATTTCAGGAAAGGATTGAAAAAGAGGCGTGGATAAAGCTCAGCAAACAGTTTCTTCCTCTCAGCCAAAAATCCAAAAGGCTGCTGGACGTCACGAAGAGTTAGGCGATTTCTCTACGACGCTCCGTGTCCTTCCTATTTCCGCGCTGGCCGTAATCATCGGAGCAATTTGCGCGTTCGTGGCTCTTGTGCTCTTGCGCCTGATCGGGCTCTTCACCAACTTGTTTTATTTTGGCCGCTGGAACGCCGCACTGGTTTCACCAGCCGGAAACCATCTGGGCTGGTACAGCATTCTTGTTCCCGTTGGCGGCGCATTCATCATCGGAATTATGGCCCGCTACGGATCCGAGCGAATCCGCGGACACGGCATTCCGGAAGCCATAGAAGCGATTTTGATCAGCGGCAGCCGCGTAGAGCCGAAGGTTGCACTGCTCAAGCCGCTTTCTTCCGCAATTTCCATCGGTTCGGGTGGACCGTTTGGCGCCGAAGGCCCGATCATCATGACTGGCGGCGCCTTCGGCTCCATGATCGCGCAACTCTTTCACCTGACGAGCGCCGAACGCAAAACGCTGCTGGTAGCCGGTGCAGCGGGAGGAATGTCCGCAACATTCGCCTCGCCTGTCGCCGCGGTCCTGCTTGCGGTGGAACTGCTCTTGTTCGAATGGAAGCCGCGGAGTTTAGTTCCTGTGGCACTCGCGAGCGCGGTAGCCGCGGTGGTGCGCCGCTATCTTCTCGGATTCGGGCCGCTGTTTCCCGTGCCTGAGCACCCCCTTCACATCGGGCCTGAAGCCTTGTTGGGGTGCGCGCTTGCAGGTCTTCTGGCCGGAATTCTTTCGGCTCTGCTAACGGTGTCAGTGTACGCAGCGGAAGACGCGTTTATGAAGCTGCCGATTCACTGGATGTGGTGGCCGATGATCGGAGGGCTGGCAATTGGTTTGGGAGGAATGATATTTCCGCAAGCGCTTGGCGTGGGCTATGACACGATTGGCGCATTGCTGCAAGGCACGGTCACAACCAAAGTCATCCTTGGCGTGCTGCTCGTGAAATGGTTCATTTGGGCGGTATCGCTTGGCTCCGGCACTTCGGGCGGTGTACTCGCGCCGCTGTTAATGATGGGCGGCGCGCTCGGCGGAATCGAAGCTATGTTTCTTCCCAACGAGGGCGCGGGCTTCTGGCCGCTCGTCAGCATGGGAGCGATCCTTGGCGGGACGATGCGCTCGCCGTTTACCAGCATCGTTTTTGCTTTTGAGCTCACGCACGACGCCAACGTCTTTCTTCCCCTGCTGGTTGGAAGCGTGATTGCGCATGCGTTTACGGTTCTTACTTTAAAGCGCTCGATCTTGACGGAAAAGGTCGCCCGACGCGGCTATCATCTGAGCCGCGAATACGCTGTAGATCCGCTGGAGATTTTGTTCGTACGCGAAGTGATGCGTTCGAAAGTCGTTGTGCTACCCGCGGCAAGTACGCTTCAGGAATTCCAGCAAGCTTTGCGGTCGGATCACCGCCAAAGTCAGCGGCTGCTGCCCGTAGTCGACAAGGAGGGCCTGCTGGTTGGCGTGGTAACGCGCGGAGATATTTACAAGCACGTGAAAGAGCAGGGCGACAAGGTTTGGGAGCGGCCCCTCGGCGAGTTGGTGCGCACCGAGTTTATACAGACATTTCCGGATGAACCCTTGCGAGCGGTGGTGTACGTTATGGCGGAAAAGGGCATCACCCGAATGCCGGTGGTTGATCGAGACATGCGAAAATTTCTCGGACTGGTTGCCCTCGATGATTTGCTTAAGGCTCGCGCGCGTCATTTAGAGGAAGAGCGGCGGCGCGAACAGGTATTGAATCTGCGGTTCTTCCTGCCGGGAAGCGGAGCCCAGGACCGGGAAGAAACACAGGACCAGACCGAAGTGCAAAACCAGTCGGAAACACCGGCAAAGCCGTAGAATTCTTCATCGATTCAATCTTCACCGGGCACACCAACGAAGAAAATGTTCATGGGCACCAGTGCACAAACAGCCAAGAACTCGTGGCGGACTTCGTTGCAGCAGTGGACGGGCATCCTGCGAGAGCGCGAAGACCAGGTATTCCTTGTCCTGACTCTGGTAATCGGCGCGCTGGTCGGTCTGGCAGTGGTCGCGTTCATTTTGCTGACCGAACGATTTGGCGCGCGACTCTACCCCGCGGGCGGCATGGGATTGCGTCGGCTGCTGGTGCCGGTGGCCGGCTCGCTGGGAATGGGCTACCTGCTGTACCGCTATTTTCCCGACGCTCGCGGCAGCGGTGTCCCGCAAACGAAAGCGGCGCTGTACGCGCGCGAAGGAAATATTTCGCTCGCTACGGTGATTGGAAAATTCTTTTGCACTTCAGCGACGCTGGCTAGCGGGATTCCTCTCGGACGCGAAGGCCCGGCAGTACAGGTTGGCGCTGGAATCGCTTCTGTTCTGGGCCGATGGCTTGGGCTTCGTCCGGAAAGAGTGAAGGCACTGGTTCCCGTAGGCGCAACGGCAGCGATCGCCGCGGCATTTAACACCCCACTCGCGGCGGTGCTGTTTTCGCTGGAAGAAGTTGTCGGCGACTTGCACGCGCCGGTACTCGGCTCAGTAGTGCTTGCTTCCGCGACTTCGTGGGCGATGTTGCGCTTGCTGTTGGGCAACAATCCTCTGTTTCACGTGCCGCAATACCAGTTGGTGAATCCAGCGGAATTCGGGATTTATGCAGTGCTAGGAGTTGCGGGCGGATTGGTTTCCGTGGCGTTCACGAAGCTGCTGCTGGGCATGCGCGCGCGATTCTTGAGATTCCCACGGAAAACTCTTTGGTTTCAGCCTGTGGCCGGCGGAGTGATGGTAGGAATCATGGGCTGGTTTGTTCCGCAGTTGCTCGGAGTGGGCTACAAGCACGTTGGCGAGGCTCTGAACGGCGGGATGGCGCTGAAGCTGATGGCCTTGTTGCTAGTGCTAAAGCTGGTCGCGGTGGCAACGTGCTACGCCTCTGGAAACGCCGGCGGAATTTTCGGCCCGAGCCTGTTTCTCGGAGCGATGCTGGGCGGAGTCGTAGGAAACGTTGCGAATCACTTTTTTCCCAACACCGTGGGAACGCCCGGCGCCTATGCGCTCGTCGGAATGGGCACCGCGTTCGCGGGGATTGTGCGTGCGCCAATGACTTCGGTGGTGATGATTTTCGAGATTACACGCGATTATGCGGTTATCGTGCCGCTGATGATTTCCAACCTGGTGAGCTTCTTCATTTCCGCCAAGTTGCAGCCCAAGCCCATTTATGACGAATTGGCGCATCAGGACGGGATCCACCTGCCTACGGCAGAGACGCGGCAGCAAGCCGCTGAGCGGCAAGTGAATCAGGCCATGCGTGAGTCCTCGGAAGTTCTTCCAGCAGATACGACTGTGCACGAAGCGCTTGAGAGAGTTAAATCCAGCCGATTTCGGGCTTGGCCAATTTGCGACAGTCGCGGCGTAATTGGAGTGGTAAGCCTGCAACGCTTGCGACAAGCGGCCGATACTGGATCCCCGGGCAGGCCGCTGAGCGAACTAACAGGCACGAGCGATTTTCCCCATGTTCACGTTGACCATCCACTGCACCTAGCGCTGGAACGCATGGGAACGAGCCACTTGGATCTATTGCCGGTGGTCAGCCGAGCCAATGTGCACCAATTGCGAGGTGTGATTACCTTGGAAGACATACTGGCGCAGTACGGAGTGGACAAATCAAGTAAGGTGTAACAGTTCGTTCTTGACGGAGAATGGATTCGGAAGAGGAGTGGCTCGGAAAGAAAGCGATAGGAGAGGTTGGTCGCCTTCTTGTGGGAGAGCGTCGATGGACGAGCTAGAGTTTGATGCGCTGTTCCAACAGCCCTTCGGACTAGATGACTTTAGGCAGGCGGATGCGCAGTGGGGGCGCTGCGCGACGCTCGCTGTCGCGCTCTTCGGCAAGACGCCTGATGATTTGCAGCGTCAACTGGTCGCGGCACATCCGGAAATACCTGCGGGCTTCGTTATGGGGGACTTCCGGGACTTGGAAAAGCATGTCCAGACCATTTCAGGCTTAGTTTTGAGCCGTTCGAGTGATCCACGAATGGCCTGGCTGTCTCCCTGGTTGGGGCACATGGCTTTGATGACGATCGTGGTTGGTACGGAACGCTTCACGGTGTGGGAAGCGCGCTGCGAGATTGTTCGCCGCGCGATCGAGTATTTAGAGAAACGCTGACGGAGGTTCCGCCAGACCTACCGCGCGGGTTTCCCCATCACCAGGAGAGTTTCAGACCAAACTGAATCTGTCGCGAAGACGTAGTTGTTGCGTTGATGGCTCCGGCGCCGGGCACTGGATTGCCGCCCTGATCGAAAACGGTTTCGTTAGCGATCGGAGGCGCGAAATTCGCGCGATTGAGAATGTTGAACATTTCCGCCCGGAACTGAAGCCTGGAAGTCTCCGAGAGGCGGCGCAAGGGGAAATTCTTGAAAATCGCAAAATCTAGGTCCATCAAGCCCGGCCCAATCAAGGTGTTGCGGCCAAGGTTTCCCATCAACGTGCTCGGGTTTGGGAACGACAGGCACTGCAGCTTGATGTAGTTGTTCGGATTCCCGGGATTGACCAAGGAACTACAGCCAGGGCCAGCCACGCGATTCGGGTAAGCCCAAGGGTCAGAGCTGTTCAGGCCGAGCGGGTCGCCGCCGAGGATCGCGGTAAACGGCACGCCGCTCTGTGCCGTGAAAACTCCGCCCAGCTCCCAGCCGCCGAAGACGAAGGACCGAAATGCTCCATCCGTCCAATCCTTAGAAACGGGAAGGTCCCAAAGGAAATGCGAGGTGACGGACTGCGCGACGTTAAAATCCGACAGGCCGCGCCGACAAGTGATGCAGAAGAAGTACAAGCTGGAGACGGAGTTTTGGAACGGGTCGCCGATGACGCTGGCGGAACCTGTGTCAATGGCTTTGCCCCAGGTGTAGCCGCCTTGAATCGTAAAGCCCGACCCCATCTTCTTGGTGACCTGTGCCTCGAGCGCATCGTAGAAGGAGTTTCCGGCCCAATACAAGGCGCGAATCGCCCCGACGTTGGGATTTAGGCGCGTGCCGCTGCCCGCAGGCGACGGCCACATCAGGCCTTGCGGAGTCATCGTAGGAAGCACGCTGTTGGCGTCGTCCTCGCGATTTAACATGTGCACGCCGCGGTTGCCGACGTAGCCAATCATCGCCGTCAAGTTGCGGCTCAATTGCCGCTGCAACGTAAGATTCCAGTTCATCACGTAGTTGCGCGGGGGATTGGGCTGGACATAACCGGTCTGCAGCGAAGTCGGGTCATTCGCGACCAGAGTCGCGGCAGCCGTCGGGAAAGATCCCGCAGGCAAGTTGCCGCTCGTTCCAATCTTGTAGAAGGGGGCTGTTTCGGTGATGGCAAGCGTGAATTCGTAAATCAAAGGCAGCACATCGTACACGCCGAAAGCTCCACGCAAAGCGGTCTTGCCGTCGTGAAACGGATCCCAGGCGAAGCCGACGCGTGGCGCGAAATTCTTGTACGTCGGATTCGAGAAGTACGGCGAGCCTAGCGTAGGCGCCGTAGCGGTCAGCGTGCGCAAATTATCGAGCTTGCCGTTGGCCTCGGTCGGCACGGTAGTGAATTCGTAGCGCACGCCCAGGTTCACGGTGAAATTGCGGCGAAGCTTCCAATCATCCTGAAGGTAGCCAGCCAGCATGGTTTGGCGAATGTCGCGCGGGCTGAGGGAACCGGGAATCGTGGCGCCAAGATTTGACGGCTGGTTGGTTAAGAAGGCGGACAGCGAGCCGAAGCCGTAGAGCCCTGTGGGGGCGAGGTTGGCAGTCGTGTTGTTCAGCATGCGTTCGAGAGCCCAGCCAAAGCGCAGGGAGTGGTTTCCGCGGGTGTAGAAGGCGTCGTCGTAGAACTGGAACGAATTCCAGTTATACAAGAACGTCGGGAGGGCGCCGAGGCCACCTGTATCTAGAGTAAGACCGGGCACGCTGATTTGCGGCCCGTATTGTCCAGAAAAGATTCCAAACGAAGTGTCGGTCGCAAGCGGGCTGATTCCTTTCTCCGGCGAATTGACGGTGGCCACGACGCGGCTGAAGCCGAAGCGCACGGAATTGGCGTACGTGGGAGAAAAAATATGGTTCTCCTCGACAGACACGATTTGCCGGCGGGAAAGGTTGCTATCCACCCACAGGTTCAGCGGGTCCGGAGCAAGAACTGAGGCGGTGTCGAACAAATACGTGCCAAATACGCTGTCGCGGTCGCCGATTCTGTGATCGAGGCGCGTAGTAAAGAAATTCTCGGAGGTTGCCGTCGCAATCTGGGTCGTGTAGATGCCTGTGTCGCCGGTGCCTGGAGCGCACGAGGCAAAGGGGCAAATCAGAGCGCCGTTGGGCATGGGCCAGAAGGCCAAATAGCGCGCGGCCTGCGGATCGACGGTCACTGTGGTCGTCGTCGAGCAATCCGGCGGCGCGCAGAGATTGCCGTTGCGTGCGGCTTGCGACGGCACTGTGTCTACCGAAGTGTTCGTCAGCGACTGGCGCAAGCCTTCATAGTTGGCAAAGAAAAACGTCTTGTCTTTACGGATCGGTCCGCCTAAAGAAGCGCCAAACTGGTTGCGTTTGAAGGGCGGAGGCGTCGCGCCATCGAAGAAATTGCGTGCGTCGAACGCGCTGTTGCGCAGAAATTCGTAAAGGCTGGCGTGGAACTCGTTGCCGCCCGAGCGTGTGATGGCGTTAATTACTCCACCGGATGCGCGCCCGTATTCCGCTGAATAATTGCTCGTCAGTACGGTGAACTCGCGGATCGCGTCCACGCCCAAGTCCACACCCACGACGCTGCCCGGCGCTCCGTTGGAATAATCGTTGAAGCTTACGCCATCCAGTCGGTAATTGTTTTGCTGCGGGCGCGTGCCGGAAATCGTCATCTGATTTCCGTAACCGCGGTTTCCGCGCGGGGCATTCACCCCGTTGGGCTGCTGAACCGAAACGGTATCAACATCCGCTTGTAGAGTCGCGAGTTGCGTCCAGTCACGCCCGTTCAGTGGCAGGTCGCGGACGGTGCCGGCATCCACATTTCCACTGATCGCAGACGAAGACAGATCCATGCTTGGCGGAGCCACACTAATGACAATCTTTTCGCTCACCTCTCCACGGTTCAGGGTGAGCTTTAGGCTCTGCGTCGCGCCTATCGCCAGCGTGACATCACGCTGGACACTGGTCTCGTATCCCGGCGCACTCGCCGTGACCTCATAGGTCCCGGGCAGGAGGTTCGGCGCGTTATATTGGCCGTCCTTGTCCGTCTTCGAAGTGCGCACCACTCCCGTCACGACGTTCTTTATGGAAACCTTGGCGTTGGCAAGCGGCGTCTGCGAATCACCGGTAATTATGCCGGAAAGCGTTGCGCCAGCCACCTGGGCGCGGAGCGGGCGCGCGCAGAAGATTCCCAACGACTGCGAGAGCACTGCCACAACCCAGAGAAACCGATTCATCCGTGCGAGCATTCTCTTCTCCTCCAAAGTGCAGCTATCTGTGCCTGGCCCCACACCCTAGAACTTGAACTCCAACGCTTTCTTCGTTCCCTCGGGTCCGTTCGCGTACTTCCACTGTTTTACGGCCTCTTCGACGGCCTGCACGAGCACCGGATTCCCGCCCAAGGTCTTCACATCTTTCACGCTGCCGTCGGTTCCAATAGTGATTTCCACCTTCACCGTGCCGGTCATGTTCATCTTCCGCGCGAGGTCCGGGTAAACAGGATCCACTTTCTTGATCAGCTTGCGGTTCTCCTGGCCCTGACTCCCCGACGAAAAAAGCAAAAGCGTGGTGCTGAATGCGAGAACTAATGCCGATCGAAATAGCTTCCCCGAACACACCTCCGCGCTTCGATTGCGAGAAGTCATCAACACTCCTTGTTAGAGTTCCCCAAGTAGAATCAAAGGCCGGCGGAATGTGTTAAAGAGTGCACGTTAACTTCCACTCGTGCCACTATTCTGTGCGCTGTCAGCAAGGAGGAACGAGCCATCGAAATGACTGAAAACAAAAGCCATCTCGTTCATTAATCTTTATCAGCAATAGTACGAATGGAATATACTTTCTTCTTTGCTTGTCTCACGCGAGAGCGAGAATCTGTTCGTGTTCTCAAATTGAGTCTGCATCTCCAGCGAACGTTAGGAAT
Organism: uncultured Acidobacteriaceae bacterium; assembly: GCA_964524985.1. Classification (GTDB taxonomy): domain Bacteria; phylum Acidobacteriota; class Terriglobia; order Acidiferrales; family UBA7541; genus Acidiferrum. The sequence goes on along the minus strand of CAZGFL010000098.1, from coordinate 164,755 downwards.
CACGGCCGGAGAGCCTTCTTACGATGGCGCCGTAAGGCGCGTGCTCGACTTCTTAGTGGTTTTTGCGCCCAGCTGACATGCGGGCTAATGCGAAGTCGCAGGCGAGGAGCTAGGCGGATGCGGGACGACAGTCATCGTGACCTGTGAAGGATACTGCTTGGAGTGATGAACCGCGTTGTGGGCGACGATGCCTTTGGACTCGTCGTAATTGTTGCCGCCTGTATTCAGGTTGCGGTCGAACCGAGGGAAATTGCTACTGGAAACCTCTACACGAAGCGAATGGCCTGCCTCGAAGTAATTGCTGGTGTTTAGCGGCTGCAGCGTGACCTTGTAGACCTTTGCAGATTCCATCCAGACCAGGGGTTTGTCGTAGCCGTCGCGATAGCGCATGCGCTGAATCGATTCGTCGAGATTGTAGGCGCGGCCGTCGGGATAGACGTCGAGGACTTTGACAGTAAAGTCCGTGTCTTTCGCGTCCGAAGAGACATAAAGAGTGGGAGTGATGGGGCCGCTGAGTTCAGTGCCTTCCTTGAATGGCTCGGATGTGTAGACGAGGATGTCGGCGCGAGCTTCCATCTTGCGCTGGTCGAAACTGCCGGCTTGCACCGCGTCACCGGTGCAGCAGACGTTGCCGCCGTATGAGAGCACGGGGTTCATGGGATCGTAGGTGAAAGCATCGGGCTTGTCTGCGTCGGGAGGAACGGGGGAGAGAAGGCCGTCACCAGTGAGTGAGTTGGCATGGCCGGCGCTGGAGAGGTAGAAGGTCATGGGCTTGGCACCGGCGGGCGGCCAAGTGTACGAGGACTGCCACTTGTTGAGGCCCATGAGGAAATAGGTGACTTTGGGAAGGGCGTCGAGGCGCGGGCTCTTGTCGCCTTTCACGAAGCGGTCAAAAAAACTGTAGATGATCTCCTGGTAGTCGAAGCGGGCGTCGCCCATGCTGCGTTCGCCGACGATGGTGTCTTCGGTAGCGCGCAAGTAGGCGCAATGGGTGACAGGAGCGATGATGGCCCACTGCTGATTGGCAATGTCGCCTTTAGCGGTCTTGCGGACGTGATTGTAGAGGGCAAGGTTAGGGCCGATGGAGACGTCATACCAGGACATGAACCAGAGGCCGGGAAGATTGAGCGGCATGTCGTCGTGGTAGAGACCGCCTTTGTGCCAGGCGGGATCGTTGGGGGTGCGCTGAATCATGCGGCCGCCGGTGTCGACGGGCATGGCATCCGCATAGATACCGTGGGGCGCGTCGACGGCTTTCAGGAGATCCTGCATGGGGAGATGCCAGAGCGCCTTGGACCATTCGACTGGGGGAAGCTGCTGCGCAAGGTCGAAGGCTTTGGAGGCGCGGATCAAATCCTCCTGCGAAGTGCTCGGCGGGAACATGGGACGGACCTGGTTTTGTTCGCCAGCGAGCCAGGCGATGAAAAGCATCTGGACGGTGCCGCCGCGGTACCAGTTGCCTTGCTCGAAATAGGGAGCGACGCGGCCGACGCCGGCGCCGAAGCCTTGCACGTTCATGGCGGCGTAGGCGGGGTTGCCCATGGCGGCGACGCCCATCTGGTATTCGGCGGTGGAGGAGCAGCCGGTGGTGCCGACTTTGCCGTTGGACCAGGGTTGCGAAGAAATCCATGTCAGCGCGTCGGAACCGTCGGTGCGTGGCGCGCCGAGAATGTCGTAGTTGCCTTCAGAGAAAAAGTGGCCGCGCTCGTTTTGGATAACGTAGGCGTAGCCGCGCTTGATAGCGGTGAGGATCGTGGTCATGTCCGCAGGAACGCCGTTGCGTACATCCCAGAAATTGAAATTGTAAGGAGTGCGGACCCAGATGCTGGGGACTTTGCCGGAAGCGTTTTTGGGGACGTAGATGTCAGTGGCGAGGCGCACGCCGTCGCGCATCGGCATCATCACTTTGCGGTTGATGACCGCGAGGGATTCGAGTTCCTTTTCGGTTTGAATGCGCTGGTCCTTTTGCGCCTGGGTGAGCGGCGTTTGCTGGGCGCGCGCGACGATGGTGACGGCGACGCAAGCGATTGCGCAGGCCACAAGAGTGCGGAGGATGAATTTCGGCATTGGCGGACTCTCCCTTCGGAAACGGAATGAGATTATGCCGCAACCACGGGACGTGCGGGAAGATTCATCGAGTTACAGTTTGCGGCCGATGCCGAACTGATCGCCCGTGCGGACGGGACGGCCATTGGCGAATATGACTTCCAGCAGTTTCTCACTTTGAACGTGGCGGCCGTTTTCGTCTTCGAGCGTGGCCACGATTTGTTTGGTCGCGGCATCGATAACGTCGCCAGTAGAGGGATAAACGCGACGACCGTCTATGCTGAAGGTGATCCAGCCGGGCTGATCGCGTAGCTTAATGCTCATCTTTTGCTTCGGCGGCATCACGGTGGCATCGAAGATGTGGATGCTGCTGTTGGCACTGTCGGCGAGCCACAGTTCCTTTTCGTCGGGCGTGAGTGCGATGCCGTGGCTGGGGCAACCGTGGCGCTTGGTGTCGCCCTTCTGATATCCGGTGACCGCGACGCGGCACAACTTCTTCCCAGTATTCGTGTCGCCGATTTCAAAGCCGAGCAGATCGTTGACATTGACGAAGCAAAGCGTGTGTTTGCCATTGATAGTGAAAGGACGAACGGGGTTGCTGAACGGACCGACTTTGTTCACTACGGTTTGGGTTTTTGTGTCCGCCACGCCGAGGAATGTGGACCGCAAACCGGCGAGATAGACGCGGGAGCCATCGGGAGAATAAACCGTGTTGTGAGCACCGGAGTTGAGCGAGATTTTGGCGAGCCCTTCGCCGGTGGCGGCATCCACGACATTCCAATGAGGACCCTCGAGAGAAGGCACGTAGAGCGTCTTTCCGTCTGGCGAAATGGCCAGGCGATCAGCGCCGCCGTCGTAGGTCTTTTCCCAGATTTTCATTTCGGTGATGAGATCGAAGCAGGCTACGCGCTTGATGGTGCTGACATAGAGCTTGCCAGTTTTGGCGCTGGCCGCGATGCCCTTTACGTTTTCAGCCGCCTGGCCCGGGGGAGCGTTCCAGGTGGAAATACGCTTGAGCAGTTTGTATCCGGCGTCGACGTCGTAGACAAGGATGCCAATCCCGCCGTATTCGAGGTCGTTGCGAATGCCGGGCACGGCAACGTAGAGCCGATGCTGTTCATTGGCCGCCTGCGGCGGGGTGGGCAAGGCAAAGAGGACTGCGGGAGTGAGAAGGCAGAACAACCTAAGCAGACGCTTGCGCATTTTCATGGCCGAGGCTCCATCGGGGTGCGATTCAAGGCCAAGCTATAACAGACCACGCCGAAGACGTCGAGCGTTTAGCTGGACGAAGCAATGAACTCGGCGACAGCCCTACGCTAAGTTAGACGTTGGTATAGTGCTGACTGTGTTCTATCCTTGCGAGGCTGCCAGGAGCATCCCCCGAAATGCTGTTCAAGGCGCAAAGCGCGGCGGTGTTTGGAATTGATACGTACCTCGTGCAGGTGGAGGTCGACGTGGGGTCCGCGCGCATGAACGACTTCAACGTGGTGGGGCTGCCGGATAACGCGGTGAAGGAGAGCCGCGAACGGATCAAGAGCGCGCTCAGAAACTGCGGGTATGAATTTCCCTACGGGCAGGGCGTGACGATCAACCTAGCGCCGGCGGACGTGCGCAAGGAAGGCTCGGGATTCGATTTGCCGATGGCGCTGGGATTGGTGGGGTGTCAGGGGCAGTTTTTCGGGAAGCAACTGGACAAGTGCATGTTCTTAGGAGAGCTGTCGCTCGATGGAGGCGTGCGACCGGTGCGGGGAGCGCTCTCGGCGGCGTTGGCGGCGCGCGAGACGGGGTTGGAAGCCGTAGCGGTACCGGAAGCAAACGCAAAGGAAGCGGCGGTTGTCGAGGGCGTGAAGGTGTTTGCGCTCAAGTCGCTGCCGCAAGCGGTGGATCTAGTGAATTCGCCGGAGTCGTTCACGCCGGTGAAGGTCGATGCGAAGAAGATGCTCTCGGAAGCGGCGCAGTATGCCGTCGACATGCGGGTTGTGCACGGGCAGCAGGCGGCCAAACGAGCGCTGGAAGTAGGGTGCGCGGGCGGGCACAACATTCTGTTCATCGGGCCGCCGGGGCAGGGAAGACGATGCTGGCGAAGCGCATTCCGACGATTCTGCCGCCCATGTCGCTCGAAGAAGCGATTGAAACGACGCGGATTCACAGCTTGGCAGGCGTGCTGGAGGACTGCCGGGGGCTGGTCGGAACACGGCCGTTCCTCTCGCCGCACCATACGATCAGCGACGCCGGATTGATTGGCGGAGGCGCAGTGCCGCGACCGGGTGAAGTTTCGCTAGGGCACAACGGCGTGCTGTTCCTGGACGAATTGCCGGAGTTTCAGAGAAACGTACTGGAGGTGATGCGGCAGCCGCTGGAAGACGGGGTGGTGACAATTTCACGCGCGGCGGTTTCGGTGACGTTTCCTTCGCGGTTCATGCTGGCGGCGGCGATGAACCCGTGCCCATGCGGGTATTTCGGCGACCCGACGCGCGAGTGCCACTGCACGCCGCCGATGATTCAGAGGTACGTTTCGAAAATCTCGGGGCCGCTGCTTGACCGTATCGACATTCACATCGAAGTGCCGGCGGTGAAATACAAAGAACTGCGCGCGCCGTCCACGGCGGAAGATTCGGCTTCAGTACGGCAACGAGTGCTGGCCGCGCGAGAGCGGCAACTCGAGCGGTATCGTGGAGAGAAGAAGACCTACGCAAACGCACAGATGATGCCAAAGATGATTCGCAAGCACAGCGCGATTACCGCGGAGGGGAAAAAGCTCCTGGAAAATGCGATTGCGCGGCTGGGGCTTTCGGCGCGGGCGCACGACCGGATTTTGAAAGTGGCAAGGACGATTGCAGATCTAGACGATGGCGGGGCCATCGAGCCGCGGCACTTGAGCGAGGCGATTCAGTACCGCACGTTAGATCGGTCCTACTGGGCGTGAGCTGGCCTTGGCTGGCGGCCCGAAAGTCCCGGTGCCACAGGTGACGTGCTCCATTGACTCCGTTTCCTCCGCTGTGTTACGCATAGAGCGCCAACAATCGAGGTCCCCGGGGCTGCGGCAACGCGAAAAATGGCGCCAGACAGCAAGCACCTCGAAGTGACATTAGAGACGCAAGTCGAGAGCGTGAACCTCGCCGAGGAGATGTGTCTCCGCGTGGCGGAGGCGGCGGGCTTTGGCGAAGACGACTGCTACCGAATCGGGATGAGCGTCCGCGAAGGCGTGATCAACGCGTTTCATTACGGAAACCAGGAGCGCCCAGAGAAGAAAATTCATCTGGCAGTGGATTTGACTGAAGAGAAGATGATTATTCATGTGCTGGATGAAGGGACGGGTTTCAATCTGGCAAACGTGCCGGACCCTCTGGCGGAAGAGAACTTGCTCAGCACTTCGGGACGCGGGATTTTCCTGATGCGTGCGTTCATGGATGAGTTTGAAGTGGTCCCCGGACGAACGGGCGGAGCGGAGATTGTGATGTCGAAGAAGCTGCCGTCTCCAGGCGGCGCTTCACCAAACGGCCAGGGCGGCCAAGCAGCTTCGCCCCAGCACGGAGCGTAAAGAAAATGTCATTGCGTGCCACGCACCGCGACGCCGGACACGTGACGGTTGTTGACTTGAGCGGCCGCATCACTCTGGGTGAGGGCAGCGCGCTCCTGCGCAAGACCGTTCGTGGGCTTCTGGAAGAACAGAGGAAGCTCATCCTGCTGAACCTGGCGGATGTCGATTACATCGACAGTTCGGGAATTGGCGAGCTGGTGAGCGGATACACGGCAGTAAAGAATCAGGGTGGCGAACTGAAGCTGCTCCAGCTGACCAAGAAGGTGCGCGACCTCCTGCAAATCACGAAGCTTTACACGGTCTTCGAAGTATTTACGGAAGAAGGCTCCGCAGTCCAGAGTTTCCAATAGCCACAGAGGCGGTGTCAGTTCTAGTACCGATACGTTGTTTGTCGTCAAAGTGGGGGATATCCCTACACCCCTTGCGCTTTATTTGTAATCCACATACTGGCTATCGTTCTGAGCGAATGCACGCCTTGCGACAAGTCAACCTGAACTATCGTTTCGTTTCTGCTGTAACCTGTTGACCTCAAAAGGGCTATCCCGAAAGACTCTCTGTTCTCCTTCCCTGTGTGCCCAGAAGCTCACTGTGGAAGGGGAGTTGCTCCCCTTATCCTTCTCACTGATCACAAGAAGCCCGACCCGGCTGCGTGCCCCTGAGGCCATTTGATGGCAATTCGCATAGGTCTGGATATCGGCGGTATCAGCATCAAGCTGGCAGCCCTGGCCACTGGTGAAGACGTTGCAGTATTCCATCACGCCTGCGAGAGTTGCGGCACGTTCTGGCGGGCGTCGCGGGAGATTGAGCAGCAGCTTCAACTGCAAGTTCTTCTCTCCCCCTACCGGCGAACCTTCGGGAACCCCCTGCAAGCTGCCAAGGAATTGCTAAAAGAGCTTTGCTTGTTCATCCCCGCTGACAGCATTGCCGGCATACGTGTAACGGGCTCGGGAGCACGGTTCGTGGCCGACGCGTTGCAGGCGCGGCCCGAAAATGAATTCAAGGCCTTGGCGCGCGCGGTGAGCGGCGTCTATCCGCAGATCAGAACGGTCTTCGAAATCGGAGGTGAAAGCTCGAAATTCATTCTTCTCAGCCCTCCGAGCAAGTCCGAAAGTCTCGAACATGGAGCTTTGCCGCAGACCGCAAGTGCGATCGTCGATTATTCGACGAGCGGGGAGTGTGCCGCAGGAACCGGAGCGTTCCTCGACCAGCAGGCATCGCGATTGAAATACCGGGTGGAAGAGATCGGGGATGTGGTCACGAACGCAAAATGTGCCGCCCGCATCGCCGGCCGCTGCTCGGTCTTTGCGAAGTCAGACATGATCCACGCGCAGCAGAAAGGATATGGAACGGACGAAGTTCTGAAAGGCCTGTGCGAAGCCGTAGCAAGAAATTTCAAGAGCAATATCGTGCGCGGGAGAAGAGTTAAGCCACCCGCTGTGTTGATTGGGGCGGTGTCGCAAAATTCAGGCGTGGTGCAGGCGCTGGCGGAAGCCTTCCGGCTCAGGCGGGAAGATCTCATCGTGCCAGAACTGTACGCGTGGATGGGCGCGGTGGGCTGCGCGCTGCTCGAGCGTGAAGAAACGCAAACAGTGGTTCCACGAGTGAAACTGGGGCATTCGCCGAAGTCCGAGAATCCTCTTTCAGCGAAGGAGGGTGTTCCTGTTGAACCGTTGTCGCTCCAGAATGTGCTTCTCCTTCGTGACGATCCCGAAGCCTCCCGGCTGGAGATGCTTCCCGCAAGCCAAACCACGGCAGTACCCGCATACCTGGGAATCGACGTTGGTTCCGTCAGCACGAATCTGGCTGTCTTAGATGAGAGAGGTTCTCTGCTGCACGAGATTTATCTGCGCACCGCGGGACGGCCGATCGAAGTCGTTCATGAGGGGATGCAGGAAATCGACCGCTTGCTCGGTTCCCGAATTGAGATCCGCGGCGTGGGAACCACCGGATCGGGCCGCGAATTGATCGGCGAACTCGTCGGCGCAGACACGGTAAACGACGAGATTACGGCACACAAAACAGGCGCCATGTACGTGCACGAGCGGTTTGTCAGAAATCACGCCGCGGCCAATGGAAAGGACGGCCCCCGCGAAATCGGCGGCGTAGACACGATCTTCGAAATTGGCGGACAAGATGCGAAGTTCATTTCCATTGACCGTGGCGTGGTGGTGGACTTTGCCATGAACGAGGCATGCGCAGCGGGAACAGGATCCTTCCTGGAAGAGCAGGCCGAGCGCTTGGGGATCCAGATCAAAGATGAATTTGCGGCGAGGGCCCTGTCGTCGAAATCTCCAGCGAGGCTCGGCGAACGGTGCACGGTGTTCATGGAGCGCGACGTCACGGCGTGGGTGCAACGCGGCACGAGCGTGGAGGATGTAGCGGCGGGGCTTGCGTACTCGGTAGCGCTCAATTACCTCAACCGCGTCGTGCGGGGAAGGAAGATTGGAGACGTCATCTACTTCCAGGGCGGCACGGCGTACAACAACGCGGTTGCGGCGGCGTTCTCGCGGTTGCTCGGCAAGCGCATCATCGTGCCGCCGCACAACGGCGTTATCGGCGCGATTGGGATGGCGCTGATCGCGCGAGAAGTCACGCGGGCGCGTGAGCGTGTTCAGGAAAAAGCTGTGGCGGGGGGCAGCGAGGGCCGTGCCGCGCAAGCGCATGGCGTCTCGACATTCCGGGGATTCAACTTGAGCCAAACGCGATTCGAGACGCGTGATTTTGTGTGCAAAGCCTGCTCGAACTACTGCGACATGAAGGAAATTACGGTCGACGGACGTAAGACCTATTGGGGCGACAAATGCTCGGATAAATTCCGGAAACGGTCCCGGACGGATCGCAAACCGGTCATCGAGGATCTCCTCGCGATCCGCGACCGGTTGTTGCTTGAGGGATACGACGAGAGCGTGGAGAAGAAGCGGAATGGACAGGTCCGCGTGGGGATTCCCCAGGCAATGTTCTTCTACGACCGGTTCCCATTCTGGCGCGCCTACCTGGAGAGTTTGGGATTCCAAGTGGTTCTCTCAGGTCCCACAGACCAGCAACTCGCGCAACGCGGGGTGGAATTGGCGACAGCGGAACCGTGCTTCCCGGTGCAGATTGCTCACGGGCACGTCCAGGCTTTGCTGCAGGACCAGGCAAATCGCGCGCCCGTGGATTTTGTCCTGCTCCCCAACGTCATGGATATGGAAGCCCCAGATTCGCCGGTGAACTCCTATCTCTGCCCATGGAACCAGACACTGCCTTTTGTGGTGCGCTCCGCGCCAGAATTCTTGGAGCGCGAGCCGGTGTTCCTCGCTCCCACACTTTACTTTCGCCTAGGTCCGCGCCACGTGAAAAAGCAGCTCGCGAAGTATTTTGAGCGGCTGGGGATTGCGCGTCATGAGAGCGACCGGGCCGTGGACGCCGCGTATGCCACGCAAGCCTCGTTCAATAGGAAACTACTGGAAGTAGGACGCAACGCCTGCGCGACACTCGAGGAGACGGGCGAGCCCGCAGTACTTTTGGTCGGGCGCGCTTACAATCTCTACGACCGTGGCGGAAACTGCGACATTCCCCGCAAGCTCCGCGACCTCTATGGCGTAAACGTCCTGCCGCTCGATTTTCTTCCGCTGGACGACCAGGCTGTGGATGATCTGCATTCGAATATGTTCTGGAATTCGGGGCGCCGCATCCTGGAGGCGGGCCGCATCGCCAGAAAGCATCCAAAGCTCCACATCCTGTACATGACGAATTTCAAATGCGGACCTGACTCCTTCGTCAAACATTACCTGCGTGGAGTGGCGCAGGCCCCATTTCTGATACTGCAGTTTGACGGGCACGGGAACGATGCCGGCTATTTGACCCGCTGCGAAGCTTATCTCGACAGCAAGGGCGTGCTGCGATGCTCCTGACGCGCTCAGCAGGTTCGCGCCGGGTGCCGCCCACGCATCCGCTGGCGGGAAAGAAGGTGTGGGTTCCGCGCATGGCCACGGGAGTTTCACGGGCACTGGCGGCGGTGCTCCGCTCGATCGGCATTGATGCGGAAGCAATCGGCGAGCCTGACGCGGAAACTTTGCAGGTGGGAGGACGGCACACCAGCGGCGAAGAGTGTTACCCTCTGCGCATCACCGTCGGCGAATTCCTGAAGATATTGAACAGACCGGGCACGGACCAAAGCAAAGTCGCATTCTTCATGGTCACCGGGCAAGGTCCCTGCCGCTTCGGCCAGTACGCACCGTATATGGAGTCGCTGCTGGCATCCCTGGGATATGGCAAAGTCACCGTCGTCGCGCCTGCCTGCGAGACGGGATATAGCGATTTTGGCGAAGCTTCTTCGCTGTACGTGCGGGGAGTGTGGCGCGCCATTGTGTCGTCGGATATTTTGTCAAAGCTGTTGCTGAAGACCCGACCCTATGAGATGGCCCCGGGCTCCGCGGATCTTCTTTACGAGAGGAGCCTGCAAGAACTTTGCAGAACTCTTGAAACAACTTATACGTCAAACAAGGAACAGATGGCCGCGCTACAGCAGTGCCTGCTGGAGATTCGAGGACGCTTCCGTGCGTTCGAGGTGCAATGTGATTCGCGACGACCGCTGATTGGTGTCGTAGGGGAGATCTTCTGCCGTCTGAACTCCTTCAGCAACAACCAACTCATTCGCCGACTGGAGGATGCGGGCGCCGAAGTGTGGCTCAATGACGTCTCCGAGTGGATCTGGTATGTCAACGACGATCAATTCAGCGCGTTGCGGCTGCGTGGCAGGCAGTTCTCGCTTGAGGCTCTGGGCGCGCATGTCCGGAATCACTTTCAGCGAGCAGATGAGCACGCCCTGGTGTCGTTGTTCCGGGAAGACTTTCGTGGTTACGAAGAGCCGCACGATATCCGCGACGTCTTGGCGCTCGCCGAGCCCTATCTGCCGCCGCTGGGTGCAAACGGCGAAATGATCGTGAACATCGGAAAGGCCATTTACTTTGCGCGACACGGAGCGGCCGCAGTCATCGACATCAGTCCCTTCACTTGCATGAATGGCATCATCTGCGAAGCGATCTACCCGCGCGTCAGCCGGGACAACGGCGGCATTCCCATCCGGAATTTCTATTTTGATGGAACGCAATCCGATCTCGATCGCGACGTCGGAATTTTTCTCGAATTGGCCCGCTCTTACCAGCGAAACAAGCCTTTGCCTCGCACTCTGGCCGCGACCGCCTCCTGAATTCGCCTCCATCCCCGTATTCAGGCAAAATCTTCTGAATGAGTGCGCTCGCGGACAAGGCTTGGATTGTAGATCAAGCGAAATCACTGGGATTCGACCTGTGCGGTGTGGTGCGCGCAGAGAAGTTTCCTGAGCTCGAACACACGACGGAGTGGCTTGCTCGCGGTTACGGCGGAGAAATGAAATATCTTGCGGACCCACGCCGTGGGGACCCGCGTGCGGCGATGCCAGGCGTTCGCAGCGTCATCGTTTGCCTGCTCAACTACAACACGCCCTTTCCCCTTTCGACAGAATCGACGAAGATGGGCGGCGACGGAGAGCCCCGCGCGTGGATCTCGCGTTATGCGTGGGGAGACGACTATCATTACGTGCTCGGGAAGATGATGGAGGGGCTTGTTAGCGCGCTTCGCGAGCGATTTCCAGCGCCGTTTGAAGCGCGAGCGTATGTGGACACTGGTCCCGTCCAGGAGCGCATCCTTGCAAAATACGCCGGGCTGGGCTGGCTGGGCAAAAACACGTTGCTGCTGCATCCCAGTCTTGGTTCGTACTTCTTCCTCGGCGTGATTCTCACTACGCTTGATCTGGAACCGACACTCGCGGCGAACGAACTCCCTCCGCCGGATTTGTGCGGAAGCTGCACGCGATGTCTTGACGCCTGCCCGACGCAGGCGTTCGTCGAACCGTATGTGATGGACGCGCGGAGGTGTATCTCCTACCTGACCATCGAGCTGCGCGGGGTGATTCCGGAAGAACACCGCCAAAGCATCGGCAATCACGTTTTCGGCTGTGATATTTGCCAGGATGTTTGCCCCTGGAATCGCCGGGCGCCGCTCACGACCATTACGGAATTTCAGCCTCGAGTCTTGCAGGCAATAAACGAGAAGTCGGCGGACACCCAAAATGCGCCGCAAACGGAACAGAAAGACTCCTATTTTTCGCCGCTGCTGGAAAGGCTTCTGGATTTCAGCGAAGCCGATTTCCGCGAACTCTTTCGAGGCAGCGCCGTGAGACGGGCCAAATGGCGCGGCCTGCTGCGCAACGCCTGTATCGCAGCAGGGAATTCCGGAATTCAACCAAACCATTCAGCACGCGCGCGCATTTGTAAGATTTTGCAACGCCTCACGGCATCCGCTGATTCCATACTCGCGCAATCTGCCCAATGGGCGCTCTCGCGCATCCAATGAATGAGCAAGCAGTGAGCTATCGCGGTTTGCTCTGCGATTTCTTGCAGAGATGCTTTACCGCTCCGGTAGCTCTGGCGGTATAATCCAACGCGCCGGCTGGCTGTCTCTTCGTGTTGCTGGAGTCTCATGGATCGCCGCAGGTTCTTACTCAATACCAGTATTGTCGGCGCGGTTTGTTTGGGGTCGGGAAAAGCTGCACCCCTCTCCTGCACGCCAGCGCCGCGATTGGTTCGGATTCAAATCTCATGTTGGAGGAAAAATCAGTGCCATTCACCGTGCCCACACTTCCTTACTCGTTCGACGCCCTGGAGCCGTATATCGACGCCAAAACGATGGAAATCCACCACGACAAACACCACGGCGCGTACGTCACCAATCTGAACAAGGCCCTGGATGGGCATGCCGACTTACAAGCCAAGTCCATCGACGACCTGCTGAAAGGTCTCGACTCCGTCCCGGAAAATATTCGCAACGCCGTGCGCAACAACGGCGGAGGACACTGGAACCACACGTTGTTCTGGACGCTCATGAAAAAAGGAGGCGGCGGCGAACCCAAGGGCGACTTAGCGGCGGCGATCAACTCAGCCTTCGGTTCATTTGCCGGATTTCAGGAGAAATTTGCAGCCGCGGGGCTGGGGCGCTTTGGCTCCGGCTGGGCTTGGCTCGTAGTGAAAAATGGAAAGCTGGCCATCGATTCAACAGCTAACCAGGACACTCCGTATCTGCTCGGCGGGGGTGCGAAGGCCGTGTTGGGGTTGGACGTCTGGGAGCACGCGTACTATCTGAAGTATCAGAACCTGCGCGGCGACTACATCAAAGCGTGGTGGAACGTCGTGAACTGGGACAAGGCTGCCGAAATGTTCTCCGCGGCAAAGAAATAGTCTCTTCGCCAGGCCACAAAATAAAAGGCCCCGATTTTCACGGGGCCTTTTTGTTTTTCTCAGCGTAAAGTGAATTCGAATTAAGCCATTGCTTGCCTCTTGGGCAGCGGGACCACCGCTACGGAGCGCTGGGGATAACGCTTGACTGCGGCGGCATACGCGCGCGCTTCGCGGGTCGCTGCCGGCATCGGCGCAGGCAGTGCACTGGCCGTGTGGCGCGAAGCCTCGCGCACTAGCTCCATACGGCCGCGCACTTGAAACTTTGCCAACAGCGAAGAAACGTGGAATTTCACGGTGCGCTCGGAAAGATTCAGGTCTGACGCAATTTCTTTGTTCGCCAGGCTCTTCATCAAACCGGACAGCACTTCTTCTTCGCGGCGCGTGAGGTTTACGCGGCTGCGCACGGATTGTCCAGCTTCCAGGAGTTTGTTGGCCTTTTCGTTTAAACCTTCCAGAGCCTCATCATCGGCCTGCACCATTACCACATAATCCGTGGGAGACTGGCCGCGAACGACACAATGCATCGCCAGCAGGCCGGCTGCCTGGTCCACCGGGAATCGACCATCCGGACCGGCTTCCACGTGGAAGTGGGCCACTCCTGTCGTCTTTTCGTAGAAGAAGAAGATATCGCGAGGAAAGGCCGGGTTGGAGGCCGGCAGCTGATGCGGATGGTCACTTCTGCGGATCGCCTTCACGTGCACCCCCTCAGAATGCAGCTTCTTGGCGGTACCGAAGCCAATGAAACGATGTGCTGTTCTATTTCCCCTCGACGAGGAACGTTCCCCAGTTGGGCGGTGCGACCGGCAAAAGGCCAAACAGAGGGCTGGCGGCGCGGCGGCTACGGCCCATCGAACGGCAGCGCACCGGCGTTGGGGCAGGGACTCCCGAAAAGCGTGCGCCTAAGTGTTCTACCGAACCCCAAAAGCCTGTGCAAATATTCTTCCGAATGGGAATTTATGCAAACTCTTAAGAAATGAAGGGTTTAACCAAGAATTGGTTTGTTGCAACGCTGCGAATGCGAGTAGGAATTGCACAGCGCTAGAAATTTTTCCATCACCGGAATGTAGGTTGAGGAAATCCACTTTTTCGTATTGTTTTCCACAGGGCCTAGAGCGTGGCGATTCTACAAATCAGAACACCCGCGTTTGGTCGGCGCTTACAAGTTCGTACGTCACACCGCGCCAGTGCATGCGCCGTGTGACTAAAGAGTTCACAAAATTGGCTGCATAAAGAAAAGGGACGAAAACGGTCAACACGATGTAGATCCATGCCTGGCCCATGATTTGCGAGCGCGCACCCGGAAGCGCTTCGGTGACGCCAATCAAACGCACGGCTCCGCGAATGGAGGAAAGCAAAACAGGCAGGAAAGTCAGTGTCACGATGTGAAACGCCGGGCGTTGCGTAAAAGCGTCCCCGAGAATCAGGAGGAACCCAAACACAAGCGTCAGGCAGTAGAGAAAGTGCGTCACAGCGGCCGACCGCCAGACGCGCTCGGCGTAAACTCGGGTGATGAGAATCTGGCGGTTCGTGAATTCCAGCAAACCTTCAAAGTCTGTCTCGACGTAGGAAAGAGTCAGACACTCTGGAATAAAAACAATGGAGCGCCCGATGCGCTCAAGGGCCCGCGTCAGCGAATAATCATCGCTCACCGAAGTGCGCCAGAACTCCAGCACGCCGGATTGCTCGAAAATGCTCCGGCGAATAGCGGTGCCTCCGCCCCAGCAGAAGTTTCGACCTTTTTCTCCCAGCATGGTGACCACCGGAGCGTTCCACGCCGCGAGCAGAGCCGTCGGCAAATTGCCGCGGTTGGGAATGAACCAGCGCATCGTGGTGGTCGCTCCGATTTGCGAATCGCCGAGAGGCGCGACCAGGTGATGGAGCCACGACTTTCCCGGGCGACCGTCGGAGTCGGCAAAAACCAGCACTTCGAATTCTTCCGGGAGTTGCTCCACAGCCACACGCAAATTGTTCACTTTTTCCCCGCAAGCCATTGGCTTACCCGCGATCACGAGGTGCGTTTTCACACGCGTGCTTTTCATGACGCGGTCGACGATCGGGCGGGCGGGATCCTTGTCTGCTGCAAGAATGAAGAAGATTTCGTAATTCTGACGCTCGAACTCCGTCAGCGAGACGAGATTGCGCTCCAGACCGGGCTCGTTTCCTTTGCATGGGCAAAGCACGGCCACGCGCGGGGCATAGAAGCCCGGATCCGTGTGCAGTCGGCGTCGCACGTAGCCGAGCCATTGCAATCCCTGCCAGACGAGATACACACCGAGCAAGATCTGCACAATCGCCAGAATGTAAAAGAGGGTCTCCACGCTTCTTGAGGATAGCAGAGGAAGAAGGCTCGCCGGGCGGCGGTCAAGCGGCTAGAATCGCACCGGTAAACGGTTGTTCTATTAATCAAGGAGGGCGCCATGCCACGTGTCGATGCAGCGATGGTTACGTCCGGAGTTGAATTGCCGGGATACCGGATTGTCAGGAATTTCGGGATCGTTCGAGGGATCGTCGTTCGGTCGCGCAGCATCATTGGAAATTTAGGTGCGGCACTCCAGACCATCGTCGGAGGGAACATCACGCTGCTCACGAATCTTTGCGAGAAAACCCGCGCCGACGCCTTCGAGCTTCTCTTGCAGCACGCGGGAGAACATGCAGCGAACGCTGTCGTAGCCATGCGCTACGACGCTACGGAAGTGATGCAGGGCGTGACCGAGGTGCTGGCGTATGGCACTGCCGTGCAGGTGGAACGCGTTTCCTGACCGGTGTGCGGCGTTCGCGGCGGTCCGCGAACTGATGGTAGAATCCTCGCCTCCATGTTCTGCTCTACTTGCGGTGCAAGAGTTTCCGCGAACGCGCGATTTTGTTCTTCGTGCGGGCAGGCTGTTGACTCCGACACGGGCGCCACGCTCATCGACAACGAATCAGGAGTGGAGGGGGAAACCATTGTTGTGCCGCCTCCGCCAGCTAGGCGCGCACCTACGTCCTCTTCCCTCGCACGAACTCCCCGTCCTTCTTACTCCGGGAATCCCCTTACGAGTTCCGATCCCATAGGCGGTGGGCGCTTCACGCCGGGGCAAATCATTAGCGAACGCTACCGCGTCGTGGCCCTCGCGGGGCGCGGCGGCATGGGCGAGGTGTATCGCGCCGAAGATCTGACGCTGAGCCAGGTAGTGGCCATCAAGTTTCTGCCGGAAAAGCTTTCGCAAGATCCTGCCGCTCTGGCTCGCTTCCATTCCGAAGTGCGCATCGCGAGGCAAGTCTCGCATCCCAACGTTTGCCGAGTCTTCGACGTGGGCGACACCGAGGGCACGCTTTTCCTGACGATGGAGTACGTGGATGGAGAGGACCTCGGCTCGCTGGTGCGGCGCATCGGGCGCCTTTCGCCGGACAAAGCAACAGAAATCGCGCGGCAAATCTGCGCGGGGCTGGCGGCTGCGCATGAACGGGGGGTGATTCACCGCGACCTCAAGCCCACGAACGTCATGCTCGATGGTTCGGGCAAAGTCCGCATCACTGATTTCGGATTGGCAAGTTTAGCGGCCAGCATACAAGGAGTGGAAGCGCGCGCAGGTACGCCCGCTTACATGGCCCCCGAGCAGCTCGCCGGCCACGAAGTCACCACGAAAAGTGATATCTACTCGCTCGGCCTCGTCCTCTACGAGATTCTGACCGGCAAACGCGCCTTCGAAGCCTCCACGCTTGCGGAGTTGATGAAGCAGCGCGAATCCGGGAGGATCACGAATCCCTCGACTCTGGTTCGCGATCTCGATCCGCTCATCGAACGCGTTATCCTCCGCTGCCTTGAAACCGACCCGGATAAGCGTCCAAGTTCGTCTCTGCAAGTGGCCGCGGCCTTGCCTGGTGGCGATCCTCTCGCTGCCGCGCTGGCTGCCGGGGAGACACCCTCACCGCAAATGGTTGCTGCCGCAGGAGAAAAGACCGGGCTCGCGCCGCGCGTTGCAATTTCCTGTTTTGCCGCCGTGGTCCTTGGACTTCTCTTCTATTGCGCCTTCGCACTTAGGGGAAATGGCCTCGAACGGATTCACCCTGAAAACCCTCCCGAAGTTCTCGCCAAGCGCTCGCGCGAAGTAATTTCCAGTATCGGCTATCCAGGCACGCCTGTCGATATAGCCTATGGTTTCACCTATGACACAGATTTTCTAGATTTCGCGGAGAAGGAACATCTGCAGCGGGCGCAGTGGGACGGAGTACTTTCCGAGCGACCGCCAGTTCTGCGCTACTGGTTTCGCCAAAGTCCCCGAGAAATGAGCCCCGATGGCTTTTGGAACGACTCCCTCACTCCAAATGTCGTCACCTTCTCGGATCCACCAACGATTCTTTCCGGCATGATCAATCTCGAACTGGATCAGGAAGGCCGTTTGCTCTATTTCCAGGCAATTCCTCCACAGAAAGAAGAGAACCCTCCGCCTGCGCGTGCTTCTGATTGGACTCCGTTGTTTTTCGCAGCCGGGTTGGATCTCGCACAATTTCATGCCGTTGAACCCATGTGGAATTCGCTGGCTTCTTCTGATACGCGTGCCGCTTGGGAAGGCGTGTGGCCGGGGAGTGGGCGCCCCCTGCATATCGAAGCTGCCGCCCACCGCGGCAAGCCCGTTTTTTTCTCGTTGACGGGCCCTTGGACAAAACTAGGGCGCATGGGACAGGCCGATCAGTCCAGCGCGAACAAGGCCGGTCAGATTATTGGTTGGTCCATCGCGCTTCTTATCCTTGCAGGAGGCTTGTTCCTTGCTTACCGGAATTATACACGCGGAAGAGCCGACCGCGAGGGCGCGCTCCGCCTCGCGTCACTCATTTTCGTTCTAGAACTCCTCATTTGTGTCTTTCGCTCCCACTTTGTTCCTACTCTGGATTTGGTCGGTTTGATCATCTTGGCCAATAGCACTGCACTGTTTATGGCCGCTTTGCTGTGGATCTTATACATTGCGCTCGAGCCTTACGTCAGGCGAAATTGGCCGCAGACCATTATTTCCTGGACCCGCTTCCTTAACGGCCACCTCCGCGATCCACTCGTTGGCGGCGATCTCCTCTACGGAGTTCTCCTCGGCGTCTTGTGGCTTTGTGTTTTCGCTGTAGGCGCGTTCTTCCTGTTTCGTGCCGGCGTCTCACCGCAACTGGGCTCAACGGAGCTTCTCCTGGGAGTTCGCGAAACCGTTGCCAGCGGCCTCGTTACAGTCATCGGTTCGATTCGGACTTCGCTGGTTTTCTTCTTTTTGATTGTTCTCTTGCGGGCGCTGGTCAAGAACCGCTGGCTCGCCGCCATAATCTTCGTTCTCTTGTTTGCCGTACCGAAGGTGCTGGGAAGCGAACACCTCCTGATCGAAGCGCCGCTTTGGGTGACCATCTACGGTATTGCGGCTTTTGCAGTAGTTCGTTTTGGCTTGATCGTTCTCGGCGTAGCCGCCCTGACCGTGGACGTCCTCCTGAACGTACCTATCACGCTGGATTTCTCGAATTGGTACGCGGCGCGTTCTCTTTGCGTCCTTCTCAGCTTTGTGCTGATGGCCGCCTGGGGATTCTATACGTCGCTTGCCGGTCAGAAGCTTCTCAAGGATGAATTGTTCGAATAATTGTTTTCGCACAATTCGAGAGATCTTTCTGGTCAGGCGCAGATCCCGTGGCGGCAAAACTATCGGGAAGCCCCCTCCCTGAGGGGGTCCTTCTTTTCTTCTTCGGTCAAGGAAGCCGCCAGATTCTCGATTTCCGTCAACGCACGGCTTGCCGCCAACCGCGCCTTTTCCAGAAAGGAGGAGTCCAGCAGAAAGGCGCAGCGGTCCACGAACGGATGATTGGCTACCTCGAAAGGCTTGCGAATCCTCCTGGACGATGCGGCGCGCGCTAGCAGTTCTTCGTACATCTGCAAGTCGCTCTGAAAATCCAGCGCTTCGCCGGCCCTCCAGCTCTGCTGGCGCACTAGTGCAGAGAGGAACTTCTTGCGAAACAAAGTCGCCTCCCGGCGGTCCATCAGTCGCGGCTTGGATCGGCCATGCGGTCGCGCTTCGGTGCAAACCACTTCTAAAGCTCGCACGCAGCACGCCAACAAAGCTTCGCGCTGCAGCAGCCCCAGCAAATCGCGATACAGGGTCGCGTGCACTTGCAGGGCCTGCCGGCCATTTTCCACGACGTAGGAATCCACGAATCGCGGAACGACGCGTTCGCGAATCAGCGCATCGCTGATTTGCCGCGCCAACTCTGCTGCCTCATCGGTTTTCGGCGGTTTGCCCCGGGTCATCTCTTTGGCCCATGTTAGCAGGAGTCCCATGCCATCCTGCCAGTCCCACAAACGAAAAGCCCGGCAGTTTCTGCCGGGCTCATCTAGCTTAAGCCAAACCGCTCCGCACTACTCTTCAATTTAGTGAATCGCCCGCGGGCTCTCCGGTCCAACATGTTTCGTCTTGGGTTCCGGTTGCGGCGCGACCGGCGGAGCCACGCTCTCCTTCTGGAGAGCGTGCTCCAGCACTTCGTCCAGCGTGCGTACATAGGTGATCTTGATGTCCCCGACGACGTCGGGCGTCAGGTCCGCCACGACATTCGGCTCGTTGTCCGCCGGGAGCAGCACTTCTTTAATCCCCGCTCGCTTCGCGCCCAGGACTTTTTCCTTGACGCCGCCAATCGGCAGGACCACGCCAGAAAGCGTCATCTCTCCCGTCATCGCCAGGCGATCCTTCACCGGCCGCCCGCTCAGCAGACTGACCAATGCCGTCACCATCGCTGCGCCCGCGGACGGGCCATCCTTCGGCACCGCACCCGACGGCACGTGGATGTGGATGTCCTGCTTGCGGAAGAAGTCCGGATCGATTCCGTATCGTTCGCTGTTCGCACGCGTCCACGTCAGCGCCGCGGTCATCGACTCCTGCATCACTTCGCCGAGATGCCCGGTCATGGTGAACTGCTTGCCGCCGCGCATACGCGTTGCTTCGATGAAGATGATGTCGCCGCCCACCGGCGTCCACACCAGCCCCACCGCCACGCCCGGCCGCTTCACGCGCTCCTCGACTTCCTTTTCCGTGCGGAACTTCGGCACGCCTAGGAACTCCTTCACGACTTCCGGCGTGACGACCATTTTGTCTGTCTGGCCTTCCGCGATGCGCCGCGCCTGTTTGCGCGTAATCGTGGCGATTTCGCGCTCCAGGTTGCGCACGCCGGCTTCCCGCGTGAAGCTGTGAATGATTTCCTGCAAGCCCGCATCGGTGAATTCAATCTGCTCACCCACTTTAAGGCCGTGTTCCGTCGCTTGCTTGGGAATCAGGTACCGGTGCGAGATGTGCAGCTTCTCTTCGCCCGTGTAACCCGGCAATTCGATAATCTCCATGCGGTCGCGCAAGGGCTCCGGAATGGGATCCATCCAGTTGGCTGTGGCGATGAACAGTACTTTTGACAAATCGAAGGGCACGTCGAGATAGTGGTCGCGGAACGTGTTGTTTTGCTCCGGGTCCAGCACTTCCATCAACGCCGAGGAAGGATCGCCGCGGAAATCCCGCCCGAGTTTGTCGACCTCATCCAGCATCATTACGGGATCGTTGGTCTCCGCGCGCTTCAACCCCTGGATGACCTGCCCCGGCAACGCACCGATGTACGTCCGCCGGTGGCCGCGAATTTCCGCTTCATCGTGCATGCCGCCAAGGGCGATGCGCACGAACTTGCGCCCCAGCGACCGCGCAATCGATTTGCCCAGTGAAGTCTTGCCGACGCCCGGAGGTCCCACGAAGCACAGAATCGGCCCCTTCATCCCTGGCTGCAGCTTCTTCACCGCGAGATAGTCGAGGATGCGTTCTTTTACCTTCTGCAAATCGTAGTGATCCTGGTCGAGGATTTCGCGCGCTTTGGCGATGTCGATTTCCGTGCTGCCAGAGGATTTACTCCACGGCAGCTGCGTCATCCATTCCAGGTACGTCCGCGAAACCATGTACTCTGCGGAGGCCGGTGTCATCTTTGCCAAGCGCTTCAGCTCGCGGTCGCATTCTTTCTTCGCTTCCGCGGGCATCCCCGCTTCTTCCACTTTTTTCCGCAACTCGTCGATTTCCTGCGTCGAGTCGTCCGATTCGCCCAGTTCTTTCTGAATCGCCTTCATCTGCTCGCGCAACAGATATTCCCGCTGATTCTGGTTAACCTGTTCCTGGACTTGTTCGTGAATTTTCGAGCGTAACTCCAGAACCTCCAGCTCCTTGGACAATTCACGAATCAACATTTCCAGGCGCTTGCGCACGCTCGGCGTTTCAATCAACTCCTGGCGCAGCAGTGTCGAGAGAGACGGGAGCGTCCCGGCGATGAAGTCCGCCAGCCGTCCCGGATCGTCGATATTCGCGGCAACGCCCTGTAAATCGTCGGAGAGTTGCGGGGAGCGGCCAACCACTTCCCGGAAAAGGTCCTGCGCATTGCGCTGCAGTGCTTCCAATTCCGTGTCGGGATCGCCCTGGACGTCGGGTTCCGGTTTGACCTGGGCTCTCAGAAACGGCCGCAGGCTGATCAGGTCAATGATCTGGATTCTCTGCAATCCCTCCAGGAAGATGACCATGTTGCCGTTCGGCATCTTCACGGTCTTGTGCACGCGGGCGAGCGTTCCCACTTTGTGCAGATCGGCGGCGGCGGGATCTTCAACCCGCGGGTCGAGTTGCGCCACCACACCCATCAGTTTTTCGTCGCCCTGCAGACTATTAACCAGCGCCAGAGAGCTTTCGCGACCTACCGTCAACGGCAGCACCGCGCCCGGAAACAGAACCGTGTCGCGAACCGGCAGGATCGGCAGAACGTCAGGCACCACAAACTTTTTTTCAGCCATGATGTCCCCTAGTGCAACGGCCTAGCCCCCCAAAGGCTAGGATACAGGATGTTAGATGCAAGCCAGACCAAAATGGGGTACAGAAATACAAAAGTTGCTAGCAAGAAATATTAGTCTATTACACTCATATATTAGCATGGCCCTGGTGATTTTGCAAGTCACTTTAACTAACCCCTTTTTATTCTGCACATTACACGCTAGAAGGACCGATGCCTTTCCGTCCAAAGTGGCAAAATCATTAGAACCCCCTCTTCCTCGGGAAGTTCCCGGCTACGAACTTTCTGGCTTCCTCTTTGGTCCGAATCTGCCCCTCCAGTTGGGCGTCCTCCACCGACCTCAGGATCTCCGCAAATTGCGGGCCGGGGAGGTAGCCCATCTCGTGCAGGTCATCGCCTCTGACAAGGCGATCGGGGCGCACCTGCTCTGGAGGCGTTTCCGAGAGGAATCGCTGAACGAAGTCATAGGAAGCCAGGTTGCGGTGACTCGAAAGGCAGTCCAGCCGGTGCAGGGCCAGATGTTCTTCAAAGCGCGGCTGCCGTACAAATCGTTTCAGCGTGGACTTGCGCATTTCCTCCACAGCCGCAAATTTCATGTGGTTTGCGACCAGGGCCACGATCTGCGCGGTCTCGTCGTTGGAAAAACGGAATTGCCGGCAGAGTTCCTCTGTCATGCGTACACCCACGTCCACGTGGTGGTTAAAGCGGATCCGGTCGCCGGTTTCTTCCGCGGATTGAAACGTCGGCGGCTTGCCGACGTCGTGCAAGAGCACGCCCCAGGCCAGCGTCGGCGAAGCATTCTTCGGCAAACCTTCGAGCATCATGCATGTGTGAATCCACACGTCACCCTCGGGATGAAACTCCCGCGGCTGTTCCACACCTTTCATCGCGGCAATTTCCGGCAAGACCTGGCCTAGCAGCCACGTTTCATCCAGCAATTCGAACGCTCGCCGCGCCGCGCCCTCCGTGAGCATTTTTGTCAGTTCGTCGCGAAGCCGCTCTGGCGAAACCTGCGGAATCTCCTTGACGTGGCGGCGAATCGCGCGAAACGTTTCGGGCTCCATTTCGAAACCAAAACGAGACGCAAACCGCACCGCCCTCATCATGCGCAGTTTGTCTTCGGCAAAACGCCTGTCGGGTTCGCCAATCGCTCGAATCACTCCGGCTTTCAGATCCTCCTGTCCGCCGACGTAGTCGAGCACTTCGCTGGTGTCGTGGCGCATAAGCAGGCCGTTGATGGTGAAGTCGCGGCGCTGCACGTCTTCTTGGGGCGTTTTTGAATAAACCACGCGGTCGGGGTGCCGCCCATCGCTGTAGCCCACATCCGAACGAAACGTAGCGACTTCCACTTTGAGTTCGTCCCTGGGGATCAAAACCACGCCAAATTGCGCGCCCACGGCAACACTTTCGGGGAACAGCGCCATGACCTGTTCAGGAGTCGCGTCGGTTGTCACGTCATAATCGGCAGGCTCGCGCCCCAGCAGCAGATCGCGCACGCAGCCGCCCACCAGCAGGGCCTGGTAGCCCTGGGCGAGCAGAATCTCACAAGTCGAATTGGCTAAATCGCGCGGTGTCACGCAGTGATTATGCGACAGTCGTGGCTACGAAAGGAAAACGGAGTTGTTCGAAGTTCCTTCGGGTAGTTATTTGCTGCGAAAAACCAGACAGGTGATATCGTCGGATTGCCGGGTGGCGCCCACGAAGTCATCGACTCGTTTCATCAAGAACTGCAGGGTATCTTTCGCGTTCCAGTCCGGCAAGTTGCGAATCGCACCCATCCAGCGGTCGTTTCCAAACTCTTCATTCGATTGGTTGAACGCTTCGACGACTCCATCAGTATAGAAAATCAGCGCGTCGCCGGGACGCAATTCCACTGTGGAGGTCTCGTACCGCGAATCCACTTGGATGCCCAGCGGCAACCCGCCTACTTCGAGCGTCACCAGGTCACCGTTGGCGCGTCGCAAAACCGGCGCGTTGTGCCCAGCGTTCACATAGGCAAGTTGCTTCAAATTGCAATCGTATTCGCACAGCACGGCCGTCGTGAACCTTTGCCCTCCCAGGCTATGCGCGCAGGCGTAGCGGTTCAGGCGCGCCACCAAGTCCATGACCGAAGCGCCTTCGCCGGCAATCGTCCGCAGACTGGCCTGAAGCGTGGCCATCAGTAGAGCAGCCGGGACGCTCTTGCCGGCCACATCGGCAATCACCACGACCAGCCTTCCCCGCTCTTCCGGATTCGGATAAAACGCGTCGTAGTAATCGCCCGCCACGGAATTCTGTGGCCGCGTCGCGAACGCGATATCCGCTCCCGCGACTTCCGGTGGTTGCGACGGCACCAGCCAGGTCTGAATTTCGCGTGCAATCTCCAGATCGCGCTTCATCGTTACCTTGTCCGCTAGCTCCAGGGAAAGCAGCAGCAGGAACAGGAACGCCGCGATGGCTTCGAAATTCACGTCGAAAGAGACATTCTGCCCGAATTGAAATTTAAACCCGGAAATCACCAGCATGGCCAAGGCCACGAGTAACAACACTCGGCGCGCCGGCGTCAGCTTCGTCAGCATCGACCAGAACAGCGTTTTGACGATATGGAAAAACCGGCCGGCGCCGCGGCGGCTGCCAAGTTCCTCCGCATCCGCCTCTTTCATGTAGAAGCTGTAGCTTGCGCGCGCGTCGGCGGTGAATTGCGACCAAAGCTCATCGATCTGCCGGCCTTCACTCACGCGCTGCCAAAAATAGCGCAGCCGGTCGACGGCACTTGGACCGCGTGAGGCGCTGACGCCTGGAGTGGGAGGTGCGCTCATCGAAAGCTCTCGGAAGTTAGAGTATAGGATATTCCGCGCAAGTTCGCCCGATTCGAGGGGAATGCTCGATTTTGTGCGCTATTCTTCTCTGTAGGTGCCGAAGTCGCCCAAACCCAAAGAACCGCCAAACTGCACTTTGCCGAACCCGAAGCGGTCGCGAAGCTGATCCGCTGCGGTGGTCAGCTTCTCCAGCTTGCGGCGCCGCTCCGCTTCCAATAGATCGAGCTGCTCGCTGCCGTGCGTCAATCCGCTGAGGGCAACGCCCAGCAAGCGCACCTTTCTTTTTGCGTCGCGATGCTGACGGAAAAGCTCCTGAAACACGGCATAGATGTCGCTGTCGAGTCGCGTCGGTTCCTGCAACGTTTTCGCGCGCGTATGCGTTTCGAATCCCGCGTAGCGAATCGTCAAGGTCAGCGTGCGCGTGGCCAGGCCCGCTTCGCGCAGCCGCTTGCAGGCTTTTTGCGAAAGATGGCTGAGCATCGTCGATAGCTCGTTCACATCGTCCCTGTCTTCGCCAAAAGTGTGATTGTGCGAAATCGATTTTGGCTCTGCATCGATCAGGAATTCGTACGAATCGCCGCCGCGGGCCTTGCGGTAGAGCGCCGTGCCCCACTGGCCGAAAATGTGCTCGAGTTTTTCCTGCGGCACGGCGGCAATCTGCTCGACGATTTCGATACCCAGCGCGCGCAGCGCCCGCTCAGTGACTTCACCGATCCCAGGGATTTTGCGAACGGGAAGCTGGGCCAGAAAGCGCTGCTCCTGCCCGGGAACGACCCACACCAGCCCGCGCGGCTTGGCTTGGTCGGATGCCACTTTGGCGGTGAGCCGCGTCGTAGCCAAACCGCCGGAGCAGGGCAGAGACGTGGTCTGCGTGATCGTTCGCAAGAGTTTGTCTGCCGCAGCGAGAGGCGGCCCGTGCAGGCGTTCTGTTCCTGCCAGGTCCAAGTAGGCTTCGTCGATGGAGACCATTTCCACAATCGGCGAAAACTTCGCCAGAATCGTTGCGACGCGGTCGCTCCATTCGCCGTATTTTTCGTGATGCCCGTCCAGAAAGATCGCATCCGGGCAAAGGTGTCCGGCGGTTCGCAGTGGCATCGCCGAATGGATCCCGTATTTTCGCGCCTCGTAGCTCGCCGCGGAAACCACACCGCGCCGATCTTTTTGCCCGCCAACCACTACTGGTTTGCCGCGCAACTCCGGTCGCTCCAGCAGCTCAACGGACACGAAGAACGCGTCCATGTCCACATGCAGAATCGTCGATTCCGCAGCCGCCGATTGCTCCTCGGGCGGTCCATGCTTTGCTCGAAATCGCGCCAGCTCCGGCATGCGCTTAGCCTACCCCTGAGAATGGCACAGCTCAACCGGCGCTTAGGTTCCGGCTTAAAGTCGTTCGGCGGCGAGGATTCGGGGAATTCCGGCGAGATCGTTCGTAACACCAACGTTGGCCCATGTGGGTCCATCGAAGAGCGGCTGAACGGCGGACAGACTGTTATGGCCGAGTTCGAGGACGAGAATGCCGCCGGGCTTCAGACGGGCTGCGGCTTGGGTGATGAGACCGGCATAGAGTTCGTAACCCTCTTCGCCGCCATACAGTGCGACTTCCGGTTCGTGTTCGCGTACCTCGCGCGGCAACGTTTCACGTTCGCGCTTTCCAATATAGGGCGGATTGCTAACCATCAGGTCAAAAGCGAGGGGCTTGTTTGACCGTTCTTGCTCGCCACTCGTCACTCGCCACTCGCCACTTTCCGCAAACAAATTTGCTTCAACAAAATGGATGCGGTTGGCGAAACCAAGGCGTTCGGCGTTGCGGCGCGCCACTTCGAGAGCTGCGCCCGAAATGTCGGTAGCGTGAATAGTGGAGCCGGGAAGTTCTTTCGCAAGCGCGATGGCGATGCAACCGGAGCCGGTGCCGATGTCGGCGATGAGCAAGCCCTCGCCAGTGAGCGTTTGTTTGCGGCCGGCACGGATTTCGCGCACGGCAAGGCGGTCGAGCGCGACTTCGATGACGTGCTCCGTTTCCGGACGCGGGATTAACACGTCCTGAGTGACTTCGAACTCCAACCCCCAAAATTCCTGTTTGCCAGTGAGATGCTGCGTCGGTTCGCCCTCGGCCCGGCGGCGGAGCAACGCGAAAAAATGCTCGGTGTTCACTGCGGAGATTTCTTCTTCCGGATGAGAATAAATCCAGGTGCGGTTGCGGCCGAGCACGTGGAGCAGCAACAGTTCGGCGGCGAGCGTGTAGGAAGGAACGTGCGCCTCGCGCAGTTGCGAAATTCCCTGCTTCAGTGCGGTTCGGATGTCCATGCGAGAAACAGAGGGCCTGGCGGCATCAGGCGGTGGCCAGTTCCTGCTGGAGGCGTTCGGACTCGTAGTGAGCGCTTAGCCCGTCCATCAAAGGCGCGAGTTTGCCGTCCATGACTTCCGTCAACTGATGCAGCGTCAGGCCGATGCGGTGATCCGTCACGCGGTTCTGGGGAAAATTGTAAGTGCGGATTTTCTCCGAGCGATCGCCCGTTTTGATCTGGCCCCGGCGCTCGGCGGAGAGCGCCGCCTGCCGCTTCTCCTGCTCCTGCTCGTACAGACGTGCGCGAAGGACGCGCATGGCCTTGGCGCGGTTCTTGATCTGTGATTTTTCGTCCTGTTGGGAAACCACAAGCCCGCTGGGAATGTGTGTGATGCGCACGGCGGAATACGTCGTGTTGACGGATTGTCCGCCGGGGCCGGAAGAGCAGAACGTGTCGATGCGCAAATCCTTCGCTTCTATCTTGATGTCGATTTCGTCCGCTTCCGGCAAGACCGCGACGGTCGCCGCGGACGTGTGGATGCGACCCTGTGTTTCTGTGGCTGGGACGCGCTGCACGCGGTGCACGCCGCTCTCATACTTCAGCTTGGAGTAGACCTTGTGACCCTGAATCGCCGCGACAACTTCCTTCATACCGCCAAGCGAGGATGGCGAGCTTTCCAGAACCTCCACTTTCCAGCCTTGCGTTTCCGCGTAGCGCGAATACATGCGGAACAACTCTGCAGCGAAAAGGGCTGCTTCGTCGCCTCCAGTGCCCGCGCGAATTTCGATGATCACGCTCTTTTCGTCGTTGGGGTCTTTGGGCAGAAGCAGGAACTTCAATTCGCGCTCGACGGTTTCCTTGCGCGCAGCGAGCGCTTTCTCTTCTTCGTGCGCCATCTGCTTCATCTCCGCGTCTTCGGCTTCGAGAAACAACTGGTGCGCTCCGGCAAGGTCCTTTTCAATCTGCTTATACTTACGGTGCTTGAGCACGATTTCTTCCAGCTCCGCGTGTTGTTTGGCGATTTTCTGGAAGCGGGCAGAGTCATTCACCACTTCGGGAGAAGAGAGTTCCCTGGTCATCTCCTCGTAGCGCGCGTCGAGCTGGTCCAATTTTTCAGTCAGTGTAAGTACGGCCATTTGCTAAACCTCTGTAGTTCCCAGTCGTTAGGTCTAAGTTCTTGATAAGTGTAAGAGAAAGTGCGAGGGAAAGAATGTCTCCAATTTGCAGAGAAATGCGTGCTCCCGCTGCGGGAGCGAAAGGCGAGTCAGCTAATAGAAGGCGGCGTACATGGTTTCGTCATTCATGAGGATAGCGCCAAATCCCGAAACACGCAATTCGATGCGCCAAGCGGTTGCTCGGATACAGTGCCGTGTACTACGATTCGGCGAGGAACATGAGCGAAGCCACTCGAACGGTCTTGCAAGCTGACGTGACGCCCGCGGGAGAACCTGACCGCGATTCAGATCCGGGATTTCTGTGGGATTTCTGGTATCCGGCGGCGCGAAGCACTGAGATTCGCGGACGGAGTCTTGAGAAAGTGATGCTCCTGGAAGTTCCGCTCGCGCTCGGGCGGACCGCCGAAGGAAAAGCGTTTGCGATGCGCGACGCATGCCCGCACCGCGGAATCCCGCTTTCATATGGCCGAGTGGAAGGGGACACGGTCGAGTGCAGCTACCACGGCTGGCGGTTCGATGCGTGCAGCGGGCAGTGCGTGGAAATTCCCTCGCTGACCTCGCAGGACAAATTGAAGGTGGAGCGCATCTTTGCCGGTTCGTATCCATGCGAAGAACGCGACGGCTACGTGTGGGTGTACATGAACGCGACTGGCACGCGCGCGCCGGAAACGGTTCCCCCGGCACCGCAACTTGCGACGTTCAGCGAAAGGTACAAAATCGTCCATCTCTCGTGCGAGTTGCCGTCGCACATCGATCACGGAATTATCGGACTAATGGATCCCGCGCACGGGCCGTTCGTGCACCAATCGTGGTTCTGGCGGAAGCGCGCCAGCATTCATGAAAAAGCGAAGCAGTTCGAGCCGATCCCCAATGGTTTCCGGATGAGCCCGCACACGCCGAGCGCGAACAGCGCTCCATACCAACTGTTGAAGAAGATTACGGGCGAGCCGGTGACGACGACGATCGATTTCGTGCTGCCGAATCTGCGCACGGAGATCGACCGCAGCGGGAAGCTGTGGTTTTCCAGCCGCGCGACAGTGACGCCGGTGCGGCGCGATCTTTGCCGAATCGATTTCGTGGCGGCCTGGAAGCTGCCCTTGCCGGTCTTCGTGTTTCGTCCTTTCGCCAAGACGTTTCTAAGGCAGGATCAGGAAACGATGATCCAACAGGCGGAAGGGCTCAAGCACAATCCGCGGCTGATGCTGATCGACGACGCGGACCGCCAGGCGAAATGGTACTTCGCTCTGAAGGCCAATCTGCTAGAGTCCCGGCGCACGGGAGCGCCGATGGTGCACCCCATGGACGGGCCGGTGACGCTGCGTTGGCGGTCGTAGGACTCGCCTGGATCAAAAGGTGAGCTTCAGGCTGGCAGAGACGCTGCGAGGCGCGGCCACGCCGGTTCCGGAGAACAGGCTAGCGAAGTTGATGACGTTGACGCGATCGGTGAGATTTGCAGCAACGATTTGCAAGGAAATGCTGCGCTGCTCCTTGCGGTAGGCGTCCAGGCCTGCCGCGGCATCGAGCGAAGAATTCGGCCGCACACGGCCGCGCGCGAGGTCAACGCGGTCCAGAATGGCGGCGCCATACTGCGCCAGCAGAATAGCCGGATCCGTCCCGGCGGTATCGGCGGGGAGGCCGCTCCCATATTGCGCGCCCAACGCGAGCCAGAAACGCTCTGCGGCCTGGAATCGCACGCGAACTCGAGCGGTGTTGCGTTGATCCTGGGTGGATGCGAACTTGCTGGCATCGGTCAAGCCGCCCAGGGCTTCGCTTCCCAGAAACAGACCTCCCGTGATTGGTCCCTGGCCGATTCCCGATTGATTCGCGT
Source organism: uncultured Acidobacteriaceae bacterium (assembly GCA_964524985.1). Taxonomy (GTDB): domain Bacteria; phylum Acidobacteriota; class Terriglobia; order Acidiferrales; family UBA7541; genus Acidiferrum. The sequence continues at coordinate 135,033 of CAZGFL010000098.1, read as the reverse complement.
AACTTAAATAGCCTGAAAAGCGGCCCCAGTGGGGCACCTCCAGGCGCAATTCCTCACCGACAATATGACCGTGAGCAAAAGAAATCGGGAAGCTGACGCCGGTATCAAGCAAAACGTCATCGTCAGAATAGTTCCGGAAATCCCGGCGGAAGAAGTTCGCATCGAGACGCAGTTTTCCGACGAAGGCTTTGGTGATTCCCAATTCGTAGTAGTTGGCACGCGCGGAAGGGACGGGAAGGCGGAGAACCACGGGATTCAGGGAATCCACGAGTGGTGAACTGGCGAGCAGGAGATTTTCCATCGCGGGCGTTTGAAAGACGCGGTCGTAGGAAGCATGAAAGAGCAAATCGACCGCGGGAATGAACTGGGAAAAGCCGAGCCGAGGGCTCCAGCCGTCTTCGTGGGTGACAAACGCGTAGTGGTCGTAGCGCAGCCCCGCGCTGATGTTCGAATTGTGAAAGTGAATCTGGTCCTGCACGTAGGCGGAAGGCTCAATGTCCCAGCGGCGGTCGGCAAATGAAAATTGCTGTTTCGTGCCCGGCTCGAATTGCGAGAGATCGGTGATGGCGTATTGGAACTGTTCGTAGACGGGATTGAAGATTCCATCGACGCCGACTTTCCAATTGTGATGATGATGGTGCCCGGTGAGATCGCCGCGGGCGTAGCCTTCACGGTAGCCGCGGTTCTGCGAAACGATGATCGGAGTGGAGAGGGAATTGGATCGGAGAGTGGCGTTGGAATCACGGACACTGCCGGAAAAGGAAAGAAACAGCTCGGAAGAGATCGTGTGCTGAAAATAAATTTGCCCTGTCGCTTCGGTATTGGCAACGTCCTGGCGCTGCCCGGCGACTTGTTGTGGCAAGTAGTTCGGTACAAGGAACCGCACCTTGCGGCGAGAGAAGGTGATGCGCAGGCGATCGCGGTCGGAAAGGTCGCGTTCAAGAGAAACGGAGAAGCCGGAGCCATTGCCGCGGTTGGTGAAGTTCCGGAGGACCGGAGGATCGAGGTAGCGACCGGTGTGAAATCCGTCGCCCGCAAACGTAAAACGGCTTTTGTCCCGGGCGTAGGAGATTTGCCCCGATCCAGCTGCGGTCCAGAAACTTCCGCCGCTGGCGTCGAATTGCCCGTGCAGGCCCGAAGGCACATCCTTTTCGGTGGTGACCTCCACGACACCGCCCAGTTTTCTACCGTATTCGGCGGGAAAGCCGGCCGTGAGCGCGCGCAGGGATTCGACTTCGGACGATTCGAACGACGGAGCAAACGCGAGAGAGCGATTCTGCGTGAGCGGCATACCATCCACGACGTATTGGACGTCATATTCCGAACCGCGAGGATGGAGAACGCCATTCGATTCGTAGAGCCAGCCGGGCAATTCATCGACGAGGTCGGAGAGATCGCGGCCCGACTGCACGGCGACGTTTTCGCTAAGCGTCTGGTGGCCGATGGCGTACTGGGTCCCGGTGCTTGAGGGATCGATGAGCGTGGAGGAATCGTTGACCTCGACGCGGGTCGTCACGGGAGCGACGCCCATGGTTACAGACAAGTGGACGGGGACCTCGGAGGAAAGCTCGACGAGATCGTTCCACGGAGCAAAGCCCTTAGCCGAGAGGGTGAGGTGGTAGATACCGAAAGGCAAGTCCTGAAGAACGTAGTGGCCGTCTGGGCTCACCTGAAAAGAGCGGCGGAATTGATTCGCATCACTCACGAGCTCGGCGCTTGGCGCCAGCGCCGCCCCTTGGGCATCGCGCACGTCGATGTGCAACTCCCCGCGCGCGCGCTGACCTCGTGACGGACCGGCGACCAAAAGGAAAAAGGCACAGAGAGCAATTATGCGCAGGTTGGACTTGCTTAGGCCGGTCATTTTCTCTGCGGCTTCTTATGGCTCGCCGGTGTCACCCACGGAGAAGTACGTGCAGTCTGGGTGATGGAAAACCAGCGCGCTTACGCTGGCTTCGGGATCCATCATGAAGCCTTCCGTGAGCTGCACGCCGATTTCTTCCGGATGCAGCAACTTCCAGATGCCGGCTTGGTCCTCGAGATTTGGACAAGCAGGATAGCCGAAGCTGTAGCGCTTGCCGCGATAGCGCGACGTGAAGCGCTGCGCCATGGTTAATTCAGGAGGATCGGGGAAGCCCCAATCTTCGCGGATGCGGCGATGCAGCCATTCGGCGCAGGCTTCTGCTGTTTCGATGGCGAGTGCCTGGAGGCCATGACTCAAGAAGTAGTAGCCCTCGTTCTTGGCTTTTTCGGAACGGGCGCGGATGCCTTCACCTGCGGTCACAACGAAGAGAGCGAACTGATCGCGGCGGCCGTTCTGCGCAGGCAGGACGTAGTCACTGAGGCAGAGGAAATCGCCCTGGCGCTGGCGTGGAAAGCGGAAGGTATGCAGCGGCCTGGTGGCGCCGGGGGCAAAAAGATGCAGTGATTCGCCTTGTGCCTCGGCCTCGAAGAATTGCCATACCGCCCGAATTTTCATAAAGGACGCGGCTTCGTTCTTGACAGCTTCCATACTTTCGAACAGTTCCACGGCTTTCGGATCGCGTTCGGCCAGATGCTTTTCAAAGTCGCCGCGGAAACCCAGATGCCGGCCGAAGAGCATGTAGGGGTTGATGTAGCTCCAGATTTCGCGCAAGTCAGGAACGAGGCGGAGCTTGCGATCGAGATAGGGCACCGAAGGAATGGGCAAATCAGCCCGGATCCGCGGCGAGCGCGCCACTTTCGGAATCGGCGCAACGCTGACGGTTTTGGAAACGCTGAAGCCGTTTCCCGACGCCATGTGCTCGCGCAAGACGGTTTCGCGCGTGGCAGGGTCCATCAGCTGATTCATCAAACGCAGCCCGCTCATGGCGTCCTTCGCATAACAGACGGCTTTGCCGTAACTGGGCGCGATTTTGGTTTGTGTGAATTTGGCCGAGAGAGCCGCGCCGCCGACAAGCAGCGGGATTTCGATACCGGCATCTTTGAGGTCGCTGGCGGTAGTGACCATTTGCTGCGCGCTCTTGACCAGCAAACCTGAAAGACCGATGGCGTCCGGATGATGTTCCTGATAGGCCTTGATCAGTTCTTCGGGCGGCACCTTGATGCCGAGATTCACGACATCATAGCCGTTGTTTTTGAAAATGATTTCAACGAGGTTTTTGCCGATGTCGTGGACGTCGCCTTTGACGGTGGCAAGGACCACTTTGCCGCGCTTGGCGGAGTCCGCTTTTTCCATGAACTGTTCGAGATGATTTACAGCGGCCTTCATAGCCTCAGCCGATTGCAGCACTTCCGCGACGATCAACTCGTTGGCGTTGAATAACCGACCGACTTCGGCCATGCCCGCCATCAGCGGGCCATTGATGATGTCCAGCGGGGCGGCGCCTTCGGCACGCTTGCGTTCCAAGTCGGCAACCAAGCCGTCGCGCGTGCCTTCGAGGATGTAATTGGCGAGGCGCTCGTCGAGAGGAAGATCGGAGCCGGCCGCTTTTTCTTTTTTCTTCGCGCTGCGGAAATGTTCGGCGATCGCGGCAATCCAGAATTGATTCACGGCGGCGCGTTGCTCTTTGCTCTGTTGCCGCCAGTCCGCCGGAGCGTTTGCGAGCAGATGCGCATTCGAATGGTCCGTCGCCGCGTTCTTGGGCGGATGTGAGAACAGCAGATTTTCCGCGAGATCACGTTCGTGCGCTGGGATGGAGGCGAAACGTTCGATTTTTTCCGTGTTGACGATGGCGAGGTCGAGGCCCGCTTTCGTGCAGTAGTACAGGAAGACGGAGTTGACAACCTCGCGCGCGCCGGGGGGTAAGCCGAAGGAGACGTTGGAAATACCCAGGATGGTGCGGACATCAGGCAAAGCTTTCTTGATCAGGCGAATGCCTTCCATCGTTTCTACAGCGCCGCCGATGTAGTTTTCGTCTCCGGTGGCGCACGGAAAGACCAGGGGATCAAAAATGATGTCTTCGGGCGCGAGACCGTACTTCTCCGTAAGCAGTTTGTAGGACCGTTGAGCGACGGCCAGTTTGCGTTCACGAGTGAAAGCCTGCGCCTGGACGGGGTCTTCATCGATGCAACCCACTACGACGGCGGCGCCGAAGTCGTGGGCGATGGGTACGGTGCGCTCGAATTTTTCTTCGCCGTCTTCGAGGTTGATGGAGTTGATGATGGATTTGCCCTGGCAATAGGTGAGAGCCAATTCGATAGCCGTGGGATCGGTGGTATCGATCATCAGCGGCGGCTTTACCTTGCGAATCAGCTTTTCGTAGAAAAGAGGGATGTCTTTTTTTTCGTCGCGCTCGGTGCTTTGCAGGCAGACGTCGATGACTTGCGCGCCGCCGCGAACCTGACGGCGGGCAATCTCGCTGGCCTCTTCCCATTTTTCTTCGGCGACGAGATTCTTGAAGAGGCGCGAGCCGATGACGTTCGTTCGCTCGCCGACCAGCAGCGGGCGGGTGCTTTCTTCGGCTTCGATGGCGTCGATTCCCGTGTAAATGGCGCGATGGGCCTCGGCAGGGCGCTGACGGGGCGTCTTGCCGTGAGCCATTTGCGCGATGGCGCGAATGTGCTGCTCGGTCGTGCCGCAGCATCCGCCGACGAGATTGAGCCAGCCATGGTCGACAAATTTTTCGAGTTGCGCCGCGAGAGAGGTGGGCGTCTCCAGGTACTTTCCTTCCTCGTCGGGCAGGCCGGCATTCGGATAGCAAGAGACGAACTCGCTCGTGAGCTGGCTGAGCGTGCGAATGTGGTCGGTCATGAATTCCGGCCCGGTGGCGCAATTCATGCCGAAAGCGAGAGGCTTGGCGTATTTGAGCGACGCCCACATCGCTTCAATGGTTTGCCCCGCGAGCATCGAACCCATCGGCTCGATGGTGACCGAGATGACGAAAGGGATGTCCGCGCCGATTTCCTGGGACAGTTTGCGAATTGCCAGCAGCGCTGACTTGATGTTGCGCGTGTCCTGGCACGTCTCCACAAGGAGAAGGTCCGCCCCACCTTCAATAAGGCCCTTGGCCTGCGCATAGTAAGCCTCGCGCAACTCGGGGAACGTTACGCCGCCGGTGACCGTGATGGCCTTTGTGGTGGGGCCCATGGAACCAGCAACGAACCGGGGTTTGCCGGATGCACTGAACTCGTCCGCGGCTTGGCGGGCGAGTTCCGCGGCCCGTTTGTTGAGAAGGTGCGCGTCGGTGGCAAGGCCGTACTCGGCAAGAACGATCGGAGCGCCACCGAACGAGTCGGTTTCGATGATGTCGGCCCCGGCTTCGAGATACTTGCGGTGAATGTCGAGAACGACATCGGGGCGCGTGCGGACGAGGTTTTCGTTGCAGCCCTCGAGCGCGGGCCCGCCAAAATCGGCGGCAGTGAGGTTGCGCTGCTGGAGCATGGTGCCCATGGCGCCATCGAGCACAAGGATGCGCTGCGAGAGAAGTTCCCGCAGAGCCTTGGCGGATTCGTTCAGGTTATGCATCAGGGCTGAAAAGCAGCGCTCCTTGCCATGTCCAGGGCGATTTTGGGCGGAAACGGCAGACTTCCCCGGAAAAGTGCTAAACCCCTATTTTACGCGAGATTGCTGTAGGGCAAACGGGGATACAGGGAAGTAGTGCTTTTTTGGAGCGAATGGCGCAACGGGCGGGCCAAAGGCGCGGTTTGCCGATGCTATACTGCTTGCGGGCGCGCCGAAGATGACCATTTCGCAAGACCCAAACCTGCTTACCGCGACGGTTCCTGCTAAGATTGTCGCCGCCGCGAATGATGTGTTCCAAGGAAAGTACCCCGGGAAAATACACCGTAATTGTCAGTAACAGTTCGTGAACAGGCCCGCCAAAGGGACTTGCCCCTTTGGCCAGTTTTCTCTTAGGCTGGCACTAGTGACTACTAAACGTGGGTCTTCAAAATTGACAGTATGCATCCTTTCGCCGCACCCCCTAGTGCTGAGCGAGTTTGAGCGTATTTTGGCGAAGGCGCCGTTCAAGGTCGTGGCGCAGCAACTGGAATCCGTGCTCGCGCCGGACCTGCGCAACCTCGAGCCTCCCAAGGCGCACGTCTACGTAATCGATGCGCACGCCGCAAAGCCCGCGACCGGGGCATTGCTGACCAACATCATGGAGCGGTCACCGGAATCGCGGCTGATCGTGGTGGGCGAACAGCATAACGAGGCGAACAGCTTTTCGCTTTTGCGGCTGGGCGTAAAGGGGCTTTTGACGTACGTCGAAGCGCGCGACCAATTGATTCGCGCCCTGCCTCTCGTGGCCAACGGCGGGTTCTGGGTGCCGCGCCAACTCCTTTCCGGCTTTGTCGATTCGATCCTCACGGGACAGGGAAGGCGGCTGAAGACAGACTCGGTGGCAAACCTGAGCCGGCGCGAGCAGGAAGTTCTGGATTCGTTGCTCGAGAATCTCTCGAACAAGGAAATCGCCAACAAGCTGAATATCGCGGAGCGCACGGTAAAGTTTCACGTGTCAAACCTGCTGAACAAGTTTGGCGTGCGCCGCCGCGCAGACCTGATCCTGTTGACGTTCCAGCGCCGTTTGTCCCAAGCCTGATTTTAGGCAAACCCATCGAGAGAGCTTTCCGTACAGGTGGTAGTGCGTTACCCGGCCGGTCGTACGGATTGGATTTGGCAAACGCGGAATATGAAAGCAAACATCCTGTCCCGTGGAGCGTGGTTGGCAGTGCCGGCACTTTCGCTGTTGGCCCTTGCCTGCGCGCTAGCCATGGAAAAAGAAGAGTTTCCTTACGCGACGATTGCGCCTTCTTGCGCCCCCTGGGACGGCCCGGCAACGGAACTCCGCCTTTCTGCCAATCCCCTGAAGTGCGGGCAGGGCGACGTGATTGAGTTGAGTATCTACTTCTGGCGCGACCTGCCGCTCCACGACAATCAAACGTTTTCGCTCGATGCGAAATCGAATTGGGGAGGTGCTTCGTATTGCAAAGGTGGACAGCAGCCCTGTGAGCGGGCGACCTCCGGAGGCGTTCACATCGAGAGTATTTCGCCGGACAAAGGCGCCAGAGGCACGTACGACCTGGCCTTCCCCAAACACGGACGGGTAAGCGGTTCCTTCCAGGCAAGCTGGTGCAAAATGCGCGTAGTGTGCGGATAAACTGAGCTGGTAAATCCCATGTTGGTTCAGTACCCCAGTGCGGTTCCCTAAACTTTCGCTTCTGTTCCTGATGTATGCTGGGGGTTTGAACTTTCCGTTGCATTGTCATCTGTATTTTTCGAGGAGCCAAATCTGGTGAACATTCTAGTCACAGGAGCGGCGGGATATATCGGCAGCATTTGCTCGGAGGTGTTGCTGTCGCGCGGGATGAGTGTGATCGCGCTCGATAGTCTGCTCGAAGGGCACCGCGCCGCGCTGCCGCCGGGAGTCGTGTTTTGCCAGGTGGATCTCGGCAACCGCGAAGAGCTGGACAGTGTCTTCTCGCAGCACAAGATTGACGCGGTCATGCACTTTGCCGCCGAAGCGCTGGTGGCCAAATCGGTTCGCGAGCCGAGCATCTTTTACGCCACCAACGTGGCCGGTGGCGTGAATCTCCTCGATGCCATGACCCGCCACGGTGTCCCCAAGTTCATCTTCTCCTCTACTGCGGCGACCTACGGCGAGCCAAAAATCGTTCCCATCCCCGAGGATCATCCCAAACAGCCCATCAACCCGTATGGGAAATCCAAGCTGGTGTTCGAGGGCATTCTCGCCGACTACCGCGCCTACACGGGCCTTCAATATGTCGCCCTGCGCTACTTCAATGCTGCGGGAGCCTCGCAAGAACGCGGCGAGCACCATCGCGTCGAAACCCACCTGATTCCGCGCGTCCTCGATGCCGCAGCGGGCGTTCTGCCGCACGTGGATGTCTTCGGGACCGACTATCCGACGCCGGACGGCACGTGCCTCCGCGACTACATCCACATCCTGGACATAGCCGATTCGCATGTCCGCGCGCTCGAGGAAATTGACCGCGTTTCCGGTGAAGCCTTTAACGTGGGCAATAGCCGTGGCTTTTCCATTCTCGAAGTAATTGATTCCGCCGAGCGCATCACTGGCCGCAAGATTCCGCGCAAATTGGGTCCCCGCCGCCCCGGCGATCCGGCCGTGCTCGTCGCCAGCAAAGACAAGCTGAAGCGCATGCTTGGTTGGGAAGCCTCACATTCTTCCTTGGAAGAGATCATTCAATCAGCGTGGAGTTGGAAACAGAAGCATCCTCATGGCTATCCGGAAAATACCCGCGTTTCCGCCTAGTTCCCGAGGCTATAGCGAATAATGCACCACAGCGCCTGGAAGCCGTCTTTCCAGGTGATTTTCTTGCCTTCCTCGTAGGTGCGGCCGGCGTAGGAAATCGGCACCTCGTACACGCGCCAGTCGTGTTTTGCGATCTTGGCGGTAATCTCCGGCTCGAATCCAAAACGGTTGGACTTCAATTCGATTCCCTTTAGCACTTCCCTGCGAAACACCTTGTAGCAAGTCTCCATGTCCGTCAGCTTCAGATTCGTGAAGATGTCCGAGAGCAGGGTCAGCATGCGGTTCGCCACATAGTGCCGGAAATAATGAACGCGCTGCGGCCCGCCCAGAAACCGCGAGCCATAGACGACGTCCGCGCGGCCGTCCATCATCGGCTCAAGCAACACCGGGTAATCCCGGGGGTCGTATTCCAGGTCGGCATCCTGTACCAGCACAATCTCTCCAGTTGCCTGTGCAAAGCCGCGACGCAGCGCCGCGCCCTTCCCCTGGTTCGGCGCCTGAAAGAAGAACCGCAAATCGCGGAGTTCGACCCGTTCACCGCCATCCGTGGCCGGGGAAAAGCTCTCTCCGTTTGCTTGCCGCGCCGCCATATTCTCGAGGATTTGCCGGGTACCGTCGGTCGAGCAGTCGTCAACAATGATCACTTCCTTGCGCACCTGGGTATCCAGCACGCGGCGAAGGATCTCGTCGATGGTCGCTCTTTCGTTGTAAACGGGAATGACGATCGAAACTTTCGGGTCGTGCAGCGCTGCAGGGTTGTGGCGTTGATGGGCCATAGAGCCTGAAAGTATAAAGGCGCGTGCGGAGCCGAGTAAAGCTGCCGTGCCCGCCCCGCGTGCGTGTTCCGGCTCTGCGGGGCTTTTCGGCATCCACCAAACCCGTTATGCTCTTTTCAGCAAATCTCGCGCAAGAAATCGAGCGGAATGGCCACCTTCTATATCGAACAATTTGGTTGCCGGGCCACCCAGGCGGACGGTGCCGCGCTGGAGCGCCAGTTGCTGGACCGCGGATGCATGGCAGCGCCACGCGCCGAAGTCGCCGATATCGTTGTCCTTAACACTTGCACCGTGACGGCAGCGGCGGATGTTCAAGCGCGCGACGCCATTCGCAAGCTCCACGCCGCGAACCCGCGCGTCCGCCTCATCGTCACCGGTTGCTACGCCCAACGCGCCCCCGGGGAACTGAGCCGCCTCCCCGGGGTGGCCTGGGTGGTGGGCAATTCGCACAAACCGCAAATCCCGGACCTGATCGGGGAACTGCCGCCAGCCGCGCAAGCCTCGTCTTCTAACGGTTTCGTCCCCGCTGCTTCTTTGCTTGCTTCCAACGGCTCGCATGCGCCGGGGGCAGCCGAAATTCTGAGCGGCGACATCTTTGAGCAGAACACCCTTCTGAGCAGTCCCGTTCTTGGCGGCGAAGGCAATCACACCCGCCCCACTCTCAAGATTCAGGATGGCTGCGATGCCCGCTGCTCCTTCTGTGTCATTCCTTTCGTTCGCGGGAAAAGCCGCAGCCTTCCACCGGAAGCCGTGCTCCGCGAAATCCGCGCCCTCTGCTCATCGGGCTTTCGCGAAATCGTCTTGAGCGGCATCAATCTTGGCATGTATGGCCGCGACTTTTCTCCCCGCGTCGAATTCGAAGATCTGTTGCGCCGCATCCTGGACGAATCTCCCGTCGAGCGCCTGCGCATCAGCTCCATTGAGCCGATGGACGTGAGGCGCGACCTAATCGAACTTTTTGCTTCTACGAACCGCATCGCCCAGCACTTTCACATGCCCTTGCAGTCCGGCTGTGACCGCATCCTCGCGACCATGCACCGCTGGTACCGCGCCGAACACTACGCGCGACGCGTCGAACTGATTCGCGAACACCTGCCGCATGCCGCCATCGGTGCCGACGTCATCGCCGGTTTTCCCGGCGAATCCGAAGCCGAGCATGCTCAGACCGTTTCGTTCCTCGAATCACTTCCGTTCACCTACCTGCACGTGTTCTCGTATTCGAAGCGGCCCGGAACGCGCGCAGCTTCTCTCCCCAACCCGGTCCCCGGCGCTACGATCAAGCGCCGCGCCCGCGAACTCCGTGCCCTCGGTGAGAAGAAAGCCGCAGCCTTCCGCCGGACACAAAAAGGGCGCTCTCTTCGCGTCCTTACGCTGCGACGAGAACAGAACGACCTGTCCAAGACGCCGGCTCTTTCCACAAACTACCTACACATCCCCGTGCCTGGCGACTTTCCTTCCAATCTGTGGCTGGACGTCCTCGTGGAGACCGCCTGCGAGAATTCTCTCGTCGGGATTCCTACTGCTACGTGTGTTGGCTGACGACGCGAGACGTGGCACTCTAGCACGATGCTCGCGCTCGGCGTCTGGGGACTTGGCCGCGACTCATCCGCCGTCCTGGTGGACGACGCTTCCATTGTCGCCGCCATCGAAGAAGAAAAACTCAGCCGGACGACGGGCACAGGCGCCTTTCCCCGTATGGCCATTGCGCGTTGCCTGGAACCGCGCGGCGCGAAAATCGCCGACGTGCAGTTGGCCGCCTTCCCCCGCCACTTCGCCACTTCTGCCGCGCGCGACGCGAGATTCCGCCTCTCCCGGACTTTTTCTCCGGGCGGAGCCGGCGGGTGGCTTACTTCGCTCGGTCAGACGTTTCGCCACGCCGCCCAGATTCGGCAGATTCGCAGCCAGTACGGGGCGTCGACGCCGTTCCTGTTTCTCGAGCATCACTTGTGCCACTCGGCCAGCGCTTACTACACTTCGCCGTTTGAACGCGCCCTGGTCCTCACGCTCGACGAGCGCGGCGACATGCGCTCCGGCTCACTTTACCTGGGAGAAGGCGACGAACTGCGCTTGCTCAAGCCGCTTGCCTATCCGAACTCCCTCGGCTGGTTTTTCTCCAGCGTCACGCATCTCTTGGGCCTGCGCCCGCATCGCGACGAACACAAGGCGCAATGGCTCAGCAAAGACGGCAAGCCCGACTTTGTTGCAGGACTGCGCAAGGTTTTTGGCAAAGACAAAGATGGCCTGCCGGTTTTGAATCGGCACTACTTCAGCCGCGATCCGTCGAATTCCGCCGAGTTTAGCCCTGAGCTTCTTGGCGACCTCGGACTCGACCAGCGTGCCATCACCGAGGACCCGCAGTTGCGCGCTTCATTGGCTAGCAGCGCGCGCGAGGTTATTGAAGAGATTATCCTGGGAATAGCGGAGCGTTATCGGCAGCAGTACAAAGTCGACGCCCTGTGTCTAGCCGGCGGCTTGTTTCTAAACGTCTTTCTCGTGAGAGCTGTCGAAACCCGCAGCGGCATCAGGCACGTCTATGTCCAACCGGTGGCCGGCAATTCCGGGACCGCTTTGGGCGCAGCTTTGCTTGCGCGCAAGTGCCTGGGGCATCGCGCGCGGCAGTCCATGAATCACCTCTACCTGGGCCCCGGATTCACTTCCGGCGACATGAAAGCCGTGCTTGACAACTGCAAGATCATCTACAAATATCCGCCCAGCGAAGACGCCCTTCTCGAGGAAGCGGCACAGCTCTTGCAGCGCGGCAAGATCGTCGCCTGATTCCAGGGCCGTGCCGAATTCGGACATCGGGCCTTGGGGAATCGCAGCCTGCTCGCCTCACCATTTTCGGAATACGTCGTCGAAAACGTGAACCAGTACGTTAAGCACCGCGAAGACTTTCATCCGTTCGCGCTTTCCGCGCCTGCCGAAGTCGTGCCGTAGATCTTCGACTGCACTTCGAATTGCCGGTTCATGGCTTCTCTCGGCGAGTTTCGCCCAAATGTTCCCGCAAGCCTCGAGCGCTTTGGATTCAATGGGCGTCGCGTACGCGTCCACGCCGTCGAAAAGGAAACCAACCCGCGCTTCTGGCGCCTGCTGCAGAAGTTTGGGGAACGCAAGGAAGCTCCCGTACTTCTGAATACGTCATTCAATCTGTTTGGAGAACCGTTGGTGTGTGATCCTCGCGAGGCCATTCGCAGCTTCTACTGCGCCGGCGTAGATGCGATGGTGATGGGAGATTTCTTGATCGTGAAGTGATTCTGCCGCGCAGATCGTCAATCTTCAAAAATCACTTGTGCTAGGGCCTGCTTTTCCGTGTGTGTGATGCTCAGCGCGATGTGCTTCACGCCCAATTGCTTCGCAATTTTCGCCGCTTCGCCCGCCAGCGCCAGCATCGGTCGCCCGCCCTTCTCGCGCACCACTTCCAGGTCCACCCAGCGCACGCCACGGCGCCAGCCCGTACCTAGCGCCTTCATTCCCGCTTCTTTCGCCGCAAAACGACCCGCGTAGCGCTCGTACCTGTTCTTGAACCGCTCGCAGTACTCGCGCTCCTTTTGCGTGTACAAGCGCCGGAGAAACGTTTCCCCGTGGCGCTCGATGGCTGCCCGAATGCGGTCCACTTCGGTGATGTCCACACCCATTCCGACGATCAAGACGCCTCCCGGGCTTCGGATTCGCCAGGCCAGTCGCTCCGATTATACTGGTAGAGTCGTGGCTCCCGCGAAAACAGTAACGAAGAAGCGTGGCACATCGAAAAAGCGCAGGCGCACGCCCGTTGCGAACGGCTGGACCGAACACGCCGCCGGAGGCGTCCGCGTCCTCCAGGTCGATGCGCTTGCACGCATTCCCTGGTTGGTCCACGGATTCAGCACGCGTCCCGGAGGCGCGAGCGATCTCGACGGCCAAAAGGTGCTGAACTTTGGCTTTGCCGATTGGGACACGCGCGAAAACGTTCTGGAAAATCGGCGCCGCTTTCAATCGGCAGTGGATTGCGCAGACTCAGTCCTGGTCGCACTCAAGCAGATTCACTCCGACGTGGTCCATCTTTTCGACGCGCCGCCCGAACAGCCGTGCTGTGGTGATGCTTCCGTCACGAACCGCCGCGGTCTGCTCCTCGGCGTGCAAACCGCCGACTGCGTCCCCGTCCTGCTCGTCGACCCGAAAGGGCGCGCCGTCGCTGCCGTGCACGCCGGCTGGCGCGGCACTTTGCAGCGTATTGCGGTCAAAGCCATCGGGAAGATGACCATGCACTTCGGCACCAAGCCTGACGATCTGCTCGCCGCCATCGGTCCCTCCATCAGTGGCTGTTGCTATGAAGTGGGCACCGAGGTGGCCGTCGAATTCCGGTCACAATTTCACAACGCTTCCGAATGGTTCGACGAGATGCGCACCGGTGACGAGCCCAACCCTCTGCAATGGCTCAACATGGCCCCGCCCGGCCACCAGCCGCCGCCGAAGAACGTCTACCTCGACCTGCGCAAGGCCAACCGCTCGCAGCTCCTCGAAGCCGGCCTGCGCGACCAGAACATCTTCTCGAGCGACCTTTGCACCGCCTGCCGCCGCGACCTGCTCTTCAGCTACCGCAAAGAAGGCCGCCGCACCGGGCGCCTTATGGCAGTAATCGGCATCCGGTCGTAGCCGCGGAGTTCCTTCCCGTCGGCCGGGATTCGAAGAACTCACTCCGCGGAACTTTTACGCTCCCAAGGCGGAGGCACGCGTACCGACGCCATCCCCGCCGCCGTCGCCGCTTGAATTCCCATCTCCGTGTCTTCGAAAACCAGGCATTCTTTCGGCGCGACACGCAGTTTCGCCGCTGCCAGCAGGAACGCTTCGGGATCGGGCTTGCCCTTCTGGTAGTCGCCCGCGCAAACCAGCACGTCGAATCGGTCGAGCAGCTTCAGCGTGGTCAGCGACGACGTTACCGACTCCCGCGTGCTTCCGGAAACCACCGCAAAGGGAATCTTGCCATGCTGCGCCTCGATGTGTTCCAGAACTTCAGGAACCGCTTTGAGCTGGGGCAACAGTTCGTAGTACAGGCTCTCTTTCCGCCTCGCCACCTGCTCGACCGGCATGCGCAGACCGCGTTGCTGGTTAAGCGTCGCGGTAATTTCCACGATCGGCATGCCGCCCCACTCGTAGAAAAGCTTCTCGTCGAATTCGCAATTCCATTCGCTGAGCGCTTTCTTCCAGGCAATGTAGTGCAGCGGCATGGAATCGGCAATCGTGCCGTCGCAATCAAAGATGTAGGCGCCAAATGAACCAGGAGGCAATGGCAGTTTCATGCGCTGGGCTGGACTCCTGCGGGCAAAGGAGCGCTGGCGATCTGCAGCAGCGCGAGCTGCCCACACGCGGCCATGACATCGCGGCCGCGTGAATAGCGCACGAACGCCGGAATGTTCTTGTCGTTCAGAATGCGCCGGAACTCCTCGAGATTTTCGGGAGCGGGCTCGCGATAGGGAAGTTCTCCCGGATTCCAGGGAATCAGGTTCACTTTCACGCGTTTCAGAGGCGCCAGCAGCCGCGCCACGCGCCGCGCATCGTCGGCCGTGTCGTTCACGCCGCCGAGCATCACGTATTCAAACGTCAGGTGCTCCCACGGGCGCAACGGATAGTTCCTGCACGCTTCCAGCAGCGCGCGCAGCGGATATTTCCGGTTGAGGGGCATCAGCGCGTCGCGCTCTTCGTCATTCGAGGCGTTCAGCGAAATCGCTAGCTTGGGCCGCACTTTTTCCTCCGTCAGCCGCTCGATGCCTGGCACGATCCCGCTTGTCGAGAGCGTCACGTGCTTCGGCGAAAGCCCGACGCCTTCCGGGTCCAGCAGAATCCGCAGCGCGGCCATCACCGGGTCGAAATTCAAAAGCGGTTCGCCCTGCCCCATCAGCACGACGTTGGTCTGTTTCCCTTGCGCCTCGAAACGCGGCGCGAGGTCCGCCTTGTGTTCCTTGAGCGGCAAGAGCACCTGCGCGACAATCTCTCCGGCGGTCAAGTTGCGAATCAATCCCAGTTGCGCCGTCAGGCAAAAGTGGCAATCCACGGCACAGCCTGCCTGCGTCGAAATGCAAATGGTCTGCCGGTCTTCGCTCGGCATGAACACCGCTTCCACCGAAGCTGGCGATGGCGGACGGCTTGGTTTCTTCTGATTCTTCTCCGTGCCCTCTGCGTTCGGCGCCTGCCCCGACCATGTCGGAGTGTCCTCCGCGCTAAATTCTTTTTCTCCCCCGCCTTGCAACCCGAATAAATACCTCACCGACCCGTCCGCCGAAGCAAACCGCTGCTTCACCGCGGGCAGCGTAATCTGCGCTTCTTTCGCGAGGCGTTCGCGCAGCGCCGCCGGCAAATTCGTCATGCGCGCGAATTCAAATTTCCGCTCCGCGTACAGCGCGTGGTAAATCTGCCCGCCGCGGTACGCCGGCTCGCCCAGCGCGGCGCAGAACGCGCGCAACTCTTCCTTCGATTTGCCCAGCAGTTCCATCACTCTTGATTCGCCTCACTGCAACTGTATCCATCATCCCATCAGCCCGACGCCCAGGCCAAGGGTCGTTCTTTCTTGGCCTCTTTACTTCTTTTCTTCGTTACTTCTTCTCAGACGGCTATAATCTCTTGGCAATCCCGCGGGATTGTCTGGAGAGAGCCAATGCCGCAAATCGCCGCCGAAAAGCTGCACATCGAAGACTGGGTGAAGGGCCTCGCCGCCATCCCCGAGCGCGACTTCCTGCTGCAAAACGTGCAGGACTACGTCCTTCGCCATCCCGTCCGCCCGGAAACGCTTGAGAAATACTGTTTTTTTTCCAAGGGCACGTACACGCGCAACCTGATCTATCGCAATGACCTTTTCGAATGCATGACACTTTGCTGGGACATCGGCCAGCACAGCCGCATCCACAATCATCGCGACCAGAATTGCTGGATGTCCGCACCCATCGGCCGCCTGCGCATCCAGAATTACCGCGTGGACCAGCGCGACGCCGCTCACGGCACCTGTCGCATCGTCCCCACCGAACTCTACGACCTGGACGCCGGGCATCCCACCTACGTGAATCCCATGGAGCCGGTCCACGAGGTCATCAACATGGCCGAGTTTAACCAACGCGCCGTGAGCATCCACATCTACTCGAAGCCGTTCGACAGTTGTGAGGTCTACTACCGCGACAAGAACAAATACTCGGACGTGCCGCTTTTCTACACCAGCGAATACGGTAAGCTGAATCCCGCCGAAAAGCTGATTTAGCTCCGCCATTCACCACTCGTTGCTCGCCACTTTTTCTTCGCTGTGTCACAATTGTGTAATGCCGAGCGAATTGCGCGACATCCAGAAGCATGTGCTCTCCAACGGCCTCGTGGTCATCACCGAGACCATGTCTCACGTCCGCTCCGTTTCTGTCGGCGTCTGGGTGCGCAACGGCTCCCGCCGCGAAATCCCGGAAGAAAACGGCCTGGCCCATTTCATCGAGCACATGGTCTTTAAGGGCACGCAGCGCCGCACGGCCGAAGCCATCGCCCGCGAAATGGACTCGGTCGGCGGCATGCTCGACGCGTTCACTTCGAAAGAGCAGATCTGCTTCAACGCCAAAGTCCTCGACGAGCATCTCCCCATTGCCTTTGACGTGATTGCCGACCTCGTCCTGCGCCCCAAGTTCGACTCGGAGGATGTGCACAAAGAGCGCCAGGTGGTCCTTGAAGAAATCAAGATGGACCTCGACAATCCGGAATACTTGTTGCACGACATCTTCACGCGCGGTTTCTGGCCGGAGCATCCGCTGGGCCGGCCGATTCTCGGCACGCCGGAAACGGTGAAGAGTTTCAGCCGCGACTCGCTGCGCAACCGTTTTCAAAACTGGTTTGCGCCTGATCATCTGGTCATCACCGCGGCCGGCCACGTCACCCATGAAGAGGTCCTCGAACTGGTGCAAAGCCAGTTCGGCAGCATGCCGGCCATCGGTCCGGGCGATGCCAGTCCCGCGCCGCGCACCTGCGCGCCCATTCATCTCGAAACCAAGCGCGACCTCGAACAAGTGCACGTCTGCATCGGCGTCCCCTCGGTTCCTCTCGGCCACGAAGACCGCTTCGGCGTCGCCGTCCTCAACAACCTTCTTGGCGGCGGAATGTCCTCGCGCCTCTTCCAGAACATTCGTGAGAAGCAAGGCCTGGCCTACGCCGTCTTCAGCGAGCTGACGCCGTACTCCGACGCGGGCATGATGACCGTCTACGCCGGCACGGCCACGGACACTATCGGCCAGGTCATCGATCTCACCATCCAGGAATTCCGCTCGCTCAAGGAGTCGCCGGTCACCGACGAAGAGCTGCGCCGCTCGAAGAACCACTTGAAAGGCTCGCTGATGCTTTCACTCGAGTCCACCAGCTCGCGCATGTCGAACCTGGCGCGCCAGGAGCTCTACTTCGGGCACTTCTTCTCGCTCGACGAGATTCTCGCGGGCATCGAAGCCGTCAGCCGTGAAGAGCTGCAGTCGCTCGCGCGCCAATACTTCCAGCCGGATCAGATCGCGGTCACCGTCCTCGGCCCCCTCAACGGCTTCTCCCTCGACCGCTCCCGCTTGGCCTGTTGAGGGCTTAGCCTGTTAAACTTTTGTACTGGTTGACATTTACCGACAAACAGTATACTTAGAGTCGGTGATCCGCTCCTTTCGATGCGCCGATACGCAACGCCTTCTCCGCAGGGAGGCGGTGCGGCGGTTCCGGGCCATCGAACGGCAAGCGCTTCGAAAACTGGATATGCTCGACGCAGCGCCGGACTTGCGCACGCTTTCGACGCTGCCCGGCAACAGATTTGAGCGGCTGAAAGGTGATCGCCAGGGCCAATACAGCATCCGCATCAATGATCAATGGCAAATCTGCTTCGCCTGGCGTGAGGGGCATGCTTACGAGGTCGAGATCGTCGATTACCACTAGGAGAGTAACAATGGCAAGGAAACTGAAACCCGTGCATCCGGGAGAGATTCTCAGTGAGGAGTTCATGGCGCCCTTGGGACTGAGCATGAACAAAATTGCCATGGCTCTGCGTGTCCCGGTCACTCGCATTGCGGATATCGTCAGCGAGCGCCGCGGCATCACTGCCGATACGGCCCTCCGCTTTGCGCGTTATTTTGGAAACAGCCCCGCGTTTTGGATGAATTTGCAGACGCGCTATGACCTGGAGGTGGCGGAGGACGAAATTGCCCGCAAAGTCGAGCGTGACGTCCAGCCCCTGGCCGAGATCCGAGGCTAGACACAATCCCATGCCCCGTTTAGGCGGCACTTCAACTTCACGCAATCGCCAGCTTCAATCCATCAGACAGCGCGCGAGCGCTCGCATATTCGATGTGCAACACACGGCGCGGCCTATCTGTCCTCGATTTCGACGACGCATGCGCGATCAGCGGCCGCATCGCTAGCACGCCGCCTCGTGCCACGAGGCATTCCACCTCCGGAATCTTGGTCGAAAGATCGTGAAGCTGCTCGTCGGAGAGCACTCCTAAGGAGTGCGTTCCTGGTAAGACCCGCAAAGGCCCGTTCTCAGCAGTGCAATCGTCAAGATGCAGCCTTAACGCCAAAACTTGCTCAAGCGCGCTCGCCGGAGCATGTCCATACGTCACTCCGTCCTTCACCGACCACGGTCCCCAGCCTGCCACCTTCCGCCGTTCGCGCAGCGGCAATGCCGTGTCTTGATGCCACACGACGAGCCAGTTTGCAGTGGGCGACTTATCAAAGAGCGTCGCCCGAAACGGGAAAACTCCATCCCCAAGTACTTCCCGCGCCATTCCCAGCAGCCGTGCGCCGTTTGCCATAGACGCCACCGCCTCTACTCTCATCGCATGCCGCAGCCCTGCCCGGCTTCTTGGGAGGCGCGCACTCCTCAATTCTTCCAGCAGTCCGTCCACACCGGTCTGCTTTATCACATCGGCAACGATTGAGTATCCCCGCGCAAAGATCGATTCGCAAAAATCCAAGACTTGCCTCCGATGTCTGAGTTAGGCTCACTATGCTAACTGAGAACTTCTGTTGACGGCGATTCAGCGCTCTGCCATCATTCTGAAAATTTATTTTTCAGTGTTTGGAGGAGCGGGAAAATCGGGTTGCGGGTAACCATACTGGCGTCGGGCAGCTCGGGCAACCTCACGTTGCTCGAGACTGAGCGTACCCGCCTCCTCGTGGACGCCGGACTCGGCAAGCGGGAAACGCTGGCGCGGCTGGCGGCAGTGGAAAAAACCGTCGAGCACCTCGACGGGATTCTTATCACCCACGAACATACGGATCATTGCAACGGGCTGCCGCAGATGCTGGGACTGTGGAAAGCGCCGCTGTATGTTACCGAGCCGACGATGGACGCGATGCAGCGGATCCTGCCGGAAACACTGGGCAAGCGCCTGCATGGCGTGGAGACGATTCATGCAGGACAGCGCTTCGCCATCGGCGATATCGAAGTGCATGCGTTCGCGATTCCGCACGACGCGGCCGACCCCATCGGATTCACGTTCCGCACCAACGGCACGAAGATGGCGCTGGTGACGGACCTGGGCTACCTGCCGGAACTGGTGAAGGTGCACTTGCGGGGCGCGGATTGCCTGGTGCTGGAATCGAATCACGATTTGGACATGCTGAAAGTGGGGCCGTACCCATGGCTGGTGAAGCAGCGCGTGCTGAGCCGCACGGGACACCTCTCAAATCATGCGGTGAGCGAGTACTTGGCCGACCCGGAGGGGTTTGACGGCACGGCGCGGTACCTCGTGATGGCGCACGTTTCACTGGAAAACAACAACCCGGATTTGGTGCGGCTGTCGGCAGAGGAGGCGTTGCGGCGGAGGCCGGCGGAGTCGGCGTTTGCGGGAGAGTTGCTTGTGGCGACGCAGCAGGCGCCGCTGCGCCCTCTGGAATTGTAAGTGAAGAGGGATCCTTCCGTCTCAGTCTGCGGAAGACCCAGCCTGAGGGGCAGGATGACAAGTTTGGGGTGGCTTGGGGTTTCGGTTGAATCGTGGAGGTGAGGAGATACTCTCCGCCCCGCTACAAAATTTGTGAATGCAGCCGAAGCAAATTTTTGTTCGCATTTCGGCGCGTTCTCTTCTACACTTTGAGTTTCTTGGTAGAGGTGCGGAAGCCAGGAGTAGCCGGGCGAGCGATTCCGATCCGCTTCGGACGCCCAGGCGAAAGGGGCTCTTCCATTGCGCGAAAGGCGCGCAAGGAAGTTTTCCGCCGAAATCGTTGCGCTAGCAGGAAGCGCAGCGGTTGGGGAATCGGTCCAAGGCCGGTTCACTGTCATCCGTAGTGCGGCTTTTTTCGAGGCCGCGAAAAAAGCGGATGGAGCGCTATCGAGAGGCGGCAGCCCCGAGCATCCTCGCGGTTCCTTCCTTTCGTCCCGCTCGCCAAAAAAACAAAAACGAAGCTGAATTTTGTATCGGCAAAAAAGGAAGGAGGTTGAAATTCTCATCGGCTGAAGATGAATCTCTTTGAACTCACCCGCGCGCTGGTAGACATCGAGTCCACGACGAACCACGAGAAAAACGTGGCTGATTATTTGTTTGCCCATTTGTCGGCGCTCGCCGATGGCAGAGTCGAACGCATGCCCGTCGAACCGAATCGCGACAATGTCTTTGTGTGCTGGGGCGAGCCGGCGGTCACCCTGTCGACGCACACGGACACGGTGCCGCCGTTTTTCCCCTCGAACGAAGACAGCGAATGGATTTGGGGCCGCGGGGCGTGCGATGCAAAAGGCATCGCAGCGGCGATGATCGCGGCGGCAGAGAGGCTGCTGGCGGAGGGGACGCGGAACTTCGGCTTGCTATTTGTAGTGGGAGAGGAGCGCAACAGCGCCGGCGCGAAGGCGGCGGCGAAAACGCCGCGCGGATCGCGGTTTCTGATCAACGGCGAACCGACGGAGAACCGGCTGGCCCTCGGCTGCAAAGGCGCGTTGCGATTTGAAGTGACGGCGCGAGGAAAACTGGCACATTCGGCATATCCCGAGCTAGGACAATCGGCGATTCACACACTGCTAGACGTGTTGCAGGAGATTCGCGGGATTGCGCTGCCGCAGGATGGCTTGCTCGGCCGCAGCACGCTGAATATCGGCACGATTGATGGTGGGCGCGCGCCGAACGTGGTAGCGGATCACGCGGAAGCAGAAGTGATGTTCCGCACGGTGGGGGAACCGTGCGCGCTGCGACAAGCGGTGGCGGTCGCGACGGCAGGACGCGCCGAAGCGCGCGAAGTCCTGCACACGCCAGCAATTCGACTGAAGCCTCTTGAGGGATTGGCGACGACGGTGGTGGCGTTCACGACGGACATTCCGACGTTCGACGGTGCGTGGGGTGAGCCGTATTTGATTGGGCCGGGAAGCATTCACGTGGCACACACTGCGAAAGAACGCATCGCGAAAAAAGAATTGTCGGAAGCAGTGGAGATTTACGCGCGGATGACGAGGCAGCTGCTGGCCACTGGCGGGAACGCGCAATGAGCGCAGGCCTGGCAATTGTCGGCTACGGAAAGATGGGCAAGCTGATCGAGCAGCTTGCGCCTGACTACGGTTTCGAAGTGCGCGCCAGGTTCAACGGCCATGAAAACGAAAAGGCGCGGTCGCTGTCGTTCGAAACGCTTCGGGGAATCGATGCGGCCGTGGAGTTCACGACGCCCGCGGCGGCTCCTCAGAATCTGCGGCGACTGGCGACGCTGGGAATCAGCGCGGTATGCGGCACGACGGGCTGGTACGAACAACTGCCGGCGGTGCGCGAAGCGGTGCTGGCAGCGGGAACGGCGCTGGTGTACAGCGCGAATTTTTCTGTGGGCTTGAATGTCTTTTTGCAGGCAGCGGCGCGCGCAGCGTCTTTCTTCGCGAAATATCCGGAATATGAAGCCTGGGGATGGGAAATTCACCACTCTGCGAAGAAAGATGCGCCTTCGGGGACGCTCAAGAAACTCGCCGAAGAAATTCGCGCCTCCGGCTACGACCGCGGGCTGACGCTGGCCGCGAACCGCGCCGGCGCCCATCCCGGGACGCACGAAATTGGTTTTGATTCCGCCGCGGACACGATCACGTTGCGGCACACAGCGCGAAGTCGCGAAGGATTTGCGCGGGGAGCGTTGCGCGCGGCGAAATGGATGGCGGCGAAGAAGGGCGTGTTTGAGTTTCGTGAAATTTTCGGTGAATTGGGGTGAAGGTCCGTCGAAACGGGTTTCGTTTGTCGATCTTGCGATCTTTGGTTTCGAAGGTCAGTTGGCAAGGAGAAAGACCATGTTTACCGGGACAGGAACCGCGCTGGTTACGCCGTTTCGGACGGATGGCGCGCTGGACGAAACGGCGTTGCGCCGATTGGTCCAGCGGCAGATCGACGCGGGCATCGATTTTCTGGTGCCTTGCGGAACGACGGGAGAAAGCCCGACGCTGACGCACGAGGAGCACCTGCGCGTGGTGGAGATTAATGTGGAGCTCGCGAAGCACAAGGTGCCGGTGCTGGCGGGAGCGGGCGGCTACAACACCGCCGAAGTCATTGCTCTTGCGCGGGAACTGGCGGCAATCGGGGCGGATGGCATTCTTTCGGTGACTCCGTATTACAACAAGCCGACGCAAGAAGGGCTGTTTCAGCATTTTCGCGCAATCGCGGAGGCGGTTCGGCTGCCCATCATTCTCTACAGCGTGCAAGGGCGCACCGGAGTGAACATCGAGCCGGCGACGGTGAAGCGGCTCGCGCAGATCGCAAATATTGCGGGGATCAAGGAGGCCTCCGGAAACATTTCGCAAATGGCCGCGATTCTCAATGCGGTTCCTGAGGATTTCGTTGTCCTGTCCGGCGATGATGCGATCACGTTGCCGCTGATGGCGCTGGGCGGCCGCGGGGTCATCTCCGTAGTCTCCAATGAGATTCCCGCGGAGATGGCCGAGCTCACGCGGCTTGCTTTGCGCGGGGACTTCACCGACGCGCGGGCGATGCACCGGCGCTACCATCCGCTGATGGAGATCAACTTTGTGGAATCGAATCCGATTCCGGTGAAGACGGCGATGGCGGAGATGCGTTTGCTGGAACCGGTTTGGCGCTTGCCGTTGGTGGCGCCCAAAGAGGAAAATCAAGCGCGCATTCGCGCGGTGCTGGAGTCGCTCGGGCTTGTCGAGCGTGAAGCCACGCCCGTTCGCGAGAAATCTCATGCAGCCTTCGCAAATTGAGAAGCTGTTCGACGAAGCCCCGGCACACTACGAAGAACAACACCACTGGTTGTTTCGCGATTTCAAGGCGGCGCTGAACCGCGGAGAAATTCGCGCAGCGGAGCCGGACGCGGCTGCGAAGTCCGGCTGGCGCGTGAATGCCTGGGTGAAGAAGGGGATTCTGCTGGGCTTCCGCATGGGCGCGATTGCAGACATGTCGATTGACACGGCGAAGCAACCGTTCTTCGACAAATCGACATATCCGGTGCGAGCGTTTGCGGTGTCGGATGGCGTGCGCATTGTTCCCGGCGGATCGAGCATTCGCGACGGCAGCTTCGTCGGGCGCGGAGTGATTTGCATGCCGCCGATGTTTGTGAACGTGGGCGCGTACGTCGGCGACGGCACGATGATTGATTCGCACGCGCTGGTGGGCAGTTGCGCGCAGGTGGGAAAGAACTGCCACATCTCCGCGGGCGCGCAAATCGGCGGCGTGCTCGAGCCGGCGGGCGCGCTGCCGGTGATTATCGAAGACGAGGTGCTGGTTGGCGGGAATTGCGGCGTGTATGAAGGCGTTGTGGTGAAACGGCGCGCAGTGCTGGGTACGGGAACGATTCTCAATCGCTCGATTCCCGTTTATGACCTGGTGCGCGAGGCGGTTTACACAGCGGCGGAAAACGAGCCGTTGGTGATTCCTGAGGAAGCGATTGTTGTGCCGGGCTCGCGCGCGGTCTCGCATGCCGCTGGAGCGAAGTGGGGCCTGTCACTGCAGGCGGCGGTCATCGTCAAGTACCGCGACGCCAAGACTGACGCCCGCGTCCAGCTCGAAGATATCTTGCGCTGACCATCTACTGTGTCAGGACTCTTTCGAAGAAAGCGAGGGCACGGGGGTCGTTGGACTGGCCGAGCCAGAACATGGCCTTCCTGCGTACTTCTGGATTGCGGTTGGTTTGCGCGACTTCGATGAGCTTGGGGACGCCTTCGTCCTTTGGGAGCTGGCTCAGCGCAAACACAGCCTTAGTTTTGACGTCGGTGTCGGGATCGTTTTCGATGGCTCCGGTAATGGTGCTGACCGCACGGTTTCCCGCTTTCTGCGCAAGCCAGAAGAGCGCCTGACCGCGGACGTGCGAACTCGTGTCGTCATGGGCCATGCGAATCATCTCGTCGAGGGCGCCAGGTTCGCGGCTGACCGAGAGCGCGAAAGTGACATGTGCGCGAACGTCGGGGCTGGGGTCGCTCTTGGCCATTTGCTTGAGAGTGGACAACCCGGACGCTCCGCGCGCGGCGCCGAGCCAGAACGCGGCTTGCCTACGGAGTTGGTCGCGCTGATCAGGCTTGACGAATGATTCGAAAGCGCGGTCCGCGGAGGGATCGGCGTGCAGAGCGATGGCAGTCAAAGCACCGTGGCCGAGGCTGCGGTCGCCATGGTCTTCAAGATCCGCGCTGCGGACATACGTTTCGAGCAAAGCGACACTTTCGGCGGGCTTCACTCCCGTGAGCCAGATGAACGCCAGTCCGCCCGCGTCCAGAATGCAATTCTCTGAAGCCACCTGGATGCGCATCACTTTCTTATCTTCGAGCCGAAAGAGCACGACCAGCTGTTGCTGACCTTCAAGGTTCAACTTACCGGGGGCAAAGGTCGTGGCACCCTCTTCGCTGCGATTTTTTTCCAAGCGGCAGGTACCGCAGAATCCGTCGCTGTTGTAGTTGCCGCAGCAAATACTTTGCTCGCGGGAGACTTGGTTTACACCGTAGCCGACCCATTGCGGCTTTTCCGCTTTCGCGGCGATATCGCGCATGGTCGAATCGAGGGTTCCTGCCACTGCGCGCGTTTCGAGCTTCGCATTTTCAATCCGCGGCATTTCCGTTCCGGCCTGCGCAAGAACAGTGATGATTCCCTTCTGAACGGCTCCGCCCCTCGACATCTGCGCGATCGCGCAGGTAATCCCAACCGCGACCATCGCCAAGCCCAGAATGCTCCGTGGCATCGAACTAATCTGCGTTCCTCGCATTCCCCACCTCACTTTTGCAGCAGTTCCATCAGGAAATCGTTTGCTTCTTTGGAGCCCATCAGCGACAGCTTTTCGACAGCTTTCTTTTTCAGATCATGGTCTTTCTCGTTCCTGGCGATGGCCACCAGACCACTGGCATTCCCGCCGAGGAAGTAGGCGTTCAGAACTTCTTCCTTGACGCTCCGGTCCGTTTCTTTTTCATAGATCGCTTTAAGTTCCGGCTCTTTTCCGCCCATCAAACCCATGTCGCGAATTGCCGCGCGGCGCAGTTCCGGATTCTTTTCTTCCAGCGCAACTTGGGCCAGTTTCTGGGAGTCCCCTGAAAGGAATAATGCCTGCAGGAGCTCTTTCTTTGCCTCGAGCGAGCTCTCGCTCTGGTAGAGCTGCTGCAATTCACTCCGGCCACCCGTCAGGCCCAGATTCCGGATCGCCTCCCGCTTTAAGTCTTCGTTCTTTTCATTTTTCGTGATCGTGAGGAGATGTTCCCGGTCTCCCGAGATCATAAAAGCTCGAATGACGGCCCGTTTTGCGTTTGTATCGTTGCTGGTCGCGTAAATCTGCGCCAATAAATCTCCCGATCGCTTTCCGCCAAACGTGCCTAGATATTCGATCGCCTTGCGCTGCAGCTCCGGATTACTCTGCCCCCTCGCAATCCTGCCAAGAACTTCCATCGCTTGCGGAGAGCCGCTCTGCGCCAGCACGAACAACGCCTGTGATTTTTCCTTTGGCGAACCGGAACCGTTAATCACTTTTTCGAGCAGCGGCATGGCGCGTTCCGGATCGCTGTTCATTAGCCCGCGGATGGCCATTAGTTTCAGGTCATCGGTATCCTGGTCAGCGGGCTTAACGGACTGCCCGTTGGACTGTTTCACTTCGAGTTCGAGGACGTCCGCGTCTTTGCGCCAGCGGCCTTGCGGGAAGCGGCGCTTCAGGTCGGCAATGGTGGTCAAAGCGGCGTCGCGCTTGCCCATGCGGTTTTCCGCGTAGGCTATCCAATAAAGGGCGGCCTCGGTCTGAGGACCGTTCATGTCGGCGAGCTGCTTGAACTTTGCGGCGGCGTGGTCATAACGATCTTCGTCAAGGTCATCGCGGCCGTTCTCGTAGAGCTCTTCCATGCGGTCGAGCTTTTCCTGTTCGCGGTCACGAGCCTCTTGTTCGCGATCGTGTTTTTCTTGCTCTCTGTCGCGAGCTTCCTGTTCGCGATCGCGCTTCTCCTGCTCCTTGTCGCGAGCCTCCTGGGGGTCCTGCTGAAAACTGGCGGCAAGGAAGTGACGCGCGTGCGTGCTGGCGGGAGAGAGCAGCAGCGCGGCGACGGCGATCCACACAATGCTTATCCGATATGTTGAATTTCGAAGGGTCATGCCTTGTTCCTTTCCTGCGACTTTGAACTATCCTGAGCCGGCTTTGGTGCGTTCTGCCGTTCCTGCAGTTCCTTGCCGACCACCCGAACTTTGAACAGAATTCCGCGCGCTTCGATCTTCTGGCGAATCTTTTCAAGCTGAGCCGGCGTTACCTGATCGGGGCTATGTGCAACGTCGAGCAGGACGCGCTCAAGGTCGTCCAGAACACTGGCGAGCGCGGTGTCGCCTTCCTGCAACGCGGTTTGGCGATAGAGCCGGTTTTCGTCAAGCAAATCTTCGGCGCGACGCTGCTCGGAGGCGATGCTGACCTTCTTTTGCGAAGGGTTCGTTGGCTCGGCATTGGAGAGCTCGACGAGCATCATTTCCGAGCGGCCCAGGTGCTCACCGACGGCGACAACCAGCACGCGCTCCCGGACTTGCTCCTTGGTTGCAGTGAGATCCGGGGCACCAGGCTTTTTCGTGATTCGTCCCAGGAAGAAGGCGAGGACGATCAGGGCGGCGACGGCTCCGAGGGCCACGAGGCGCTTCGGCTCGAACCACAACTGCCACCAATGGGCACGTTTCTCCGGCAAACGGGGGGCGATTTGCTGCCACACGCGGCGCCCATAGTCGTCGCCGGGATTCGGCACAGGCATGGTGTCGAGCGCGGCAAGCACGGATTCGATGCGTGCGAGTTCCGCGCGGCACTCGTCACAACACTTCAGGTGTTCCGCGACGGCTGCGCGCTCGGTGCTCATTCCTTCTCGATAAGCGATCAAGTCTTCTTCCGATGGATGTTTCATGATTCCGTTCCCATGGCCCTGGCCTGTGCTCCGCGACCCACCAGCGGTTGCAGCGCCTGGCGCAATTTTTGTACGGCGCGAAACACGGTGTTCTTTGCCGCTCCTGAATTCGTTTTCAGGACGGCGGCAATCTCCTCGATGCCGCAGCCTTCCCAGTGGCGCATCACGAAGGCGGTTCGTTCGGATTCGGAAAGCGCGGCGAGGGCAATTTGCAAGTGCTTGCGCAACTCGAGGCTTTGCGTCAACCGTTCCGGCGTTGGTGCTGCATCTTGGATTAAGCTCACCGGATCGTTTTCGGTCCCTTCTTCGTGGGCGCTAGGCTCTACCTTGCGAGCCTCTTCTTTTCTTCGCTGCCGCATACGGTCAATGGCGTAGTTGGCAGCGATGCGATAGACCCAGGTCCCAAAGTTGGCGCGCGCTTCAAATTGGCCGAGTTTTTGATAAGCGCGCAAGAAAGCCTCCTGGACGACTTCTTCGGCGTCGTGCCGGTTGCCGGTCATGCGGTAGGCCAGGCGAAAGACGTTCTGGCTGTGCCGCTCGACGAGAATGCGGTAGGCATCGCGTTCGCCCAACAGCGTGCGCTCAACGGCGACGGCGTCGCTGTTGGCGATGGCCTGAGGGCTGTCGACGCTCGCTGGCATTCGAATCATTAGACAGGATTACGCCCTTGCGGTTAGGTCACGCTAAGGGGCCATGGGTCAACAAGATAGCGCAGATCGCAGCTTTCGGCGCTGGGCTCGAGTGGCCCGCGCGTTGGTGCGTCGGCTGCCAATTGCCGGCTCCATCTGCGGTATTATGAGGTAGGAAAAACAGCAGGTGCACCTTCAGGATTTGTATTGAGGAGAATGCATTGATCCCACGCTACACGCGTCCGGAGATGGGCCAAGTCTGGAGCGACGCGAACAAGTTTGCCAAATGGCTGGAGGTGGAACTGGCAGCCACCGAAACGCTGGCGGAAGCGGGCCAGGTGCCGAAGGATGCGGCAACGACGATTCGCGCGCACGCGAAGGTTGACGTCGCGCGCATCCACGAACTGGAAGCGCGTGTCAAGCATGACGTAATCGCGTTCACCATGGCCGTGGGCGAAGCGATTGGCGATCCGGCGGCGGCCCGCTGGCTGCACTATGGCATGACGTCGAACGATGTGGTGGACACGGCGCAAGCGTTACAAGTGCGCGACGCGTCGAAGCTGATCGAGCGGGACCTGGTGATGTTCGGCGAAATTCTGGACTTGCGCGCACACGAGTTCCGGCACACGCCGCAAATCGGCCGCACGCACGGGATTCATGCCGAACCCATCACCTTTGGATTGAAGATCGCCAACTGGTTTGCGGAGAATCAGCGCAACATCGCGCGCTTTCGCGATGCCGCAGCGCAAATGGCGGTGGGCAAGATTTCGGGAGCCGTTGGAAACGCCTCGCATCTTGGTACGGAAATGGAAGAGCGCATCTGCAAGCGGCTGGGGCTTGCGGTGGCTCCGGTAGCTTCGCAAGTGATTCAGCGCGACCGCCACGCGCAGTACGTCGGCACCCTGGCTTTGATTGCGGCGACGCTCGAAAAGATTGCACTGGAAATTCGACACCTGCAACGCACGGAAGTGCGCGAGGCGGAGGAGCCATTCAGCGAAGGCCAGCGTGGCAGTTCGGCGATGCCGCACAAACGCAATCCGGTCACGTGCGAGCAGGTTTGCGGATTGGCGCGGTTGGTTCGCGCGAACATGATGGCGGCTTACGAGAATGTCGCGCTATGGCATGAGCGTGACATTTCGCACAGCTCGGTCGAGCGCGTGATTCTTCCCGACTCCTCCGTTCTTGTCGATTACATGCTGTCGAAGATGATTACCATCCTCGGCCAGATGCGCGTGTTTCCGGAACGCATGCTGCGCAACCTGGAGTCGACGCACGGACTCGTGTTCTCGGGGCAGTTGCTGCAGGACCTGGTGGAAAGCGGCATGCCCCGCGACGATGCCTACAAAGCAGTGCAAGAAAATGCCATGGCCGCCTGGGAATCGGACACCAGCTTTCAGAAGCGGGTGGCCGCCGATCCGCGCATCGCCCGGTATCTCGACGCAAAGGCGCTGGCGCACACGTTTGATCTGAAGCGGCAGTTGCGCTACGTGGACGCCATCTTCGACCGCGTGTTTGGCGCACATCCTGCGGGGGAATCGGCGGCTGGCACTGCGGGGGCGCACTGACGCTTGCTCTCAGAGATGTTCTATCCTTGCGTGCGTGAAGATGCAGAAAGCAACCGCCCAGCAAAAAAAGCGTCCCGGTTTTCACCGGGACGCCGTTCTGCCTCTTCTAATTCCGGCTTGCGCTGAAATTAGCTGCGGAGGCGGAAGCTCAAGAGTATTCAGTTCTCAGTGAAACCTTGCCGGCTCAGTCGCCGCCAGCCATCGATTCGTTCTGTCTCTCTCCTAACTGAGTACTGAAAACTGATGACGGCGAACTACTCGACGCGTTGGACGTACCGCGCTTCTGCCGTGTCCACCTTAATCTTGTCGCCTTGATTCACGAAAGGCGGCACCTGCACCACCAAGCCGGTTTCGAGCGTCGCGGGCTTCATGACCGCGCTGGCGGTGGCCTTCTGCAGCGTCGGCTCCGTCTGAATCACTTTCAATTCCATGGTGTCCGGCAGGTCCACGCCGATGGCCTTTTCCTCGAAGAATTCCACCTTTACTATGGTGCTCGGAATTAGATAATAGACGGATTCACCTAGCTCCTCGCGGCTCATCTGCATCTGTTCGTAATTCTTTGTGTTCATGAAATGAAATTCGTCGCCCTCGTTATAGAGGTACTCGAATTCGATCTCGTCGAGAATGGCGCGGTCCACGAATTCCTCGGCGCGGAACCGGTAGTCGACGATCGCCCCCGTGCGGAGGTTTCTCATGCGCGTTTGCATCGAGCCGCGCTTGTTGCCGGGCGTGCGGTGATCGACGCTGAAAATCGTGTAAAGCTGGCCCTCGTGCTGGATGACCATGCCGGGGCGAAGTTGTGTGGCCTTGACGCTGCTCATTGTTTGTTTTCGGCCGTTCCTCGGCCGACAGCTCCCTGTTCGTTTCGATTTCGGAGATTCAGGCGGGCCAGGACTATGGCCGCATCCGGAATGACCTGCCTGCCGCAAGCAGGCGCGAGGCGCACTGGGGCAAATTCCATGGCCAGCGCGGATACTCAGTATAAAGGGTCGGCTTCCGCGCGGTCAATCGGCGCATTGCAAGGGAACGCGGGACCGACTTCAGAAACCTTGGCGTTGATCAGTGACGGGCATTCCGGAATAGTGAACGTGAACCAGCCGCCAGCCTTCCGGCGTCCTGCGATACACCTGCGTTTCCCGGCCATGCGTGGTGATGGACGAGCCATCCTTGCGGAACTTGGCCACGAAGTCCCAGTAGAATTCCACCACAGCGGCATCTCCCAGCATTTGGATGGAAATATCCCGCGGGCTGAGCTTACGTTCTGAAAAGGTTTCTCCCATCAGTCTTTTATAGACGTTTTGCTTAATCTGCTCGAAACCGCGTTCGTGGCCCAGCGGATGAATGAACGAGGACTCGGGTGAATCCCGCCAGATCTTCGAGGCCAGCTCGGTATCAGCTCGATCGACCGATTCTGCATATTTTACGACCAAGCTTTTGATCTCTTCGGCCCCGGTAGTGTCGCTGGACTGTGATCCTCGCGACTTGCCTGCTTCCGCCATGATTCTTTCAATTTCGTCGGGATTGCGCGGCAGTCGTTCACTCAACAGCTTGTAGCCGGATTCGGTGATCAGCACGTCGTCTTCTATGCGCACCCCGAGATTCTCTTCGGGGATGTAAATCCCGGGTTCGACAGTGACAACCATCCCCGGCTGCAAAGGCGTGCAGTACTCGCCAGGATCGTGAACGTTGAGGCCGATGTGATGTCCTAGACCGTGAATGAAGTATCTGCCAAGCGTATTGCCATGGCGGTCTCTTCCATGTGAGTTGATGTAGTCATACGCGATATTCATCAGCCCGTCTTTCGTTCCCTTGCAAGAAAAATGCGCGCCGGACTTGATGGCGGCAAGCGCGGCGTTTTGCGCGCTTAGAACAATTTCGTAGATTTCGCGCTGGCGCGGCGTGAACTTGCCATTGGCGGGGATGGTGCGCGTGATGTCCGCCGAGTAGCCGGCGTATTGCGCGCCGACGTCGAGAACGACGATATCGCCGTCTTCGATTTTGCGTGAAAGCTTGTCGTAGTGCAGCACCGTGGAATTCGGCCCGGCACCCACGATGGGTGCGTAACCCTCCGCTTCCGCGCCGCCCATTCCATGGATTTCGACCATCTTGGCCGCCACCTGATATTCGTACAGGCCAGGACGCATCATCTTCATTGCCTCGAGGTGAGAATCAAGGGAGAGATCAATGGCCGTCCTCAGAAACGCGATTTCGCCAGCGGACTTGATTTGCCGCAGTCCGGCGATCTTTGCGCGAACGTCCTGCAGCTTGGCTTGCGGTGCCGCCAATTGCAGCCAATCGGCTACCGCCTTCTCGTGGGGATAGCCGCCGAGCTCTTTCTCATAAGGAAGAATCGTGCAGAAGCCGGGGTAGAGTTTTGCGAGCCGTTCGACCGTCGCGCGCATTTCCGTGAAAGGTTTCACGGCTGCAAATCCTGTGCGCGCCTCGATTCCGAGATCCCTGGGCGCCATCCGAATCCCATTCCAGTTTTCTTTGGTGGGGTTCTTCGCGGGCAAGAACAGGATCTCGCGTGGACCCTCATCCGGCTTCGCAGTGGTGTTTCCTGCGGGCAGAAGCACAAGCCCAGCGCCTTCTTCGTTGTGGCCGGTCAGATAATAAAAATTCTCTTCCTGCGCGAAGACGTACGCTTCCGAGATTTCCTCGCGCCCGGTGAAGCCCCAAAGAATGACAGGCGCGTCGACCTGCGTCGCGAGTTTGGCGCGGCGCTCCGCATAGACGCTATTGGGTTCGCGCTCGCGGGGTTGTTGCGCGTGTGCGGTGGTTGCGAACAAAGCGAGGCACACGGATATCGCCCGGATACAGAGTGCCGGGCAAGTAAGCCAGCGCGTTCTTGCATTCCGCCTTCCGCACAAAACATCCCACCGTAGCCGACCACTCATTCCTTCACCTCGGGATTGGTGAATTCCAGTCAGGGCCTAGCGAGGCCGGTCGTTACCGTCTCGCGGCGAACAGCCAGCAGCCCGGAGATTCTATCCGATACCGCAGCAAGCACACAGAGGAAGGGAGGGGCGAGTTCTCACCTGACAACCGCGAATACAAATCTCCTTGGCTGTTTGTGAAACGAAACGACACCGACAATCACCATAGGAACAGACAAAGCGGAGACTGTCGCGACATCCCTGCCCCTCCCCCGGGACAGCCGCGGCAGCCGACAGCACTAGCCGCTCCCGCATCTCTCCCAATGCGAGTCCACACAGGAGTTCAACCATGCAAACGATGCGAAAACTGCTTCGAGTCCTGCTATTCGCAATTGGTCTTGCAGCGATGTTCTGGATCAGCGAGCCGGTGCGTGTTCGGGCTGGAAGTTCGCCTGACGGCTCGGTGAGCGCATCTCAAGCGCAGGAGCCAGCGACGCCCGGGATGGCCTGCGTGGACCGCCCCAAAGGAGTGAGCGCTCCGCCGAAGCGATTGGCTCCTCTGCCACGCGCACGGAGAAAAGAGCCGGACGACGATGATAAGGAAGGCACCAAGAAAACGGCGCAATCCGGCGCGAGCAGGCTGGGATTTAAGCCCGTTTGTCCCCAGGGCAAGGTTCCAGTGGCGAAGGTCATCCCAACGAAGGTAGCCAAGGGCAATCCGCTGCTGGCTCCGGACCCAGAAAATGAATATCGGAAATTCGAAGGGCGTGCGTTGGAGGAATTTGTGTTGCGCCACGTGCGCACTTTCGAGGAAGTATACAAGAAGTCTGGCAGCACCGAAGATCCGCCGGGCTGTGACGGAGTTGCCTGGTTCGGGAGTTGCTACTACTACGGCAGCGCGGCATTCTCGACTTCTGCGGACGGCGGGGGCATGACCAATTCCCTTGAGAAGCCTGCTTACGTCAATACCGGAGGAGCTGGCCATTCGCTCGATGAAATTGCCATTCAGGGTGGCAACAACAACGGGAACATTGTGGAGCTGGGTTGGCTGGTGTCTAGCGATCAGGAGGGCAACAGCAATCCTCACATCTTTGTATACCACTGGAAAAACTGGGTTGGTACCTGCTACGACGGTTGTGGCTGGCAGCAATGGAGCAACACTTATCATCCAGGCATGGATATCGGTTCGGCCGTGGGAAAGAAGGTTTACATCGGCTATGTGTTCTACCAAGGGAACTGGTGGGCGTGGTTTGACGACCAATGGATGGGCTACTTTCCGGGGACTGAGTGGAACGGACAGTACACCAAAACATCGCTGATCCAGTGGTTCGGTGAAGTGGCTTCCGCCAACGGCATTCCCCCGCAAACGCAAATGGGGAATGGCCAATTGCCGAGCTCGTCAACTGCGGCCAGCATGGCGACGCTGTGTGACGTGGACGCGAAGGCGTGGGTCTGCTGGTACCGGGATAAGCAGAGTCTGAGCCGGACGGTGGCGAAGTATTACGACATTGGCCGCGTGGCCTTCGGAGCGACCCGCTACGGAGGGCCTGGACAATAACGAGACTCTCCCAAGGCGAACTCCTGGGACGAGCACCGATCTCGTCCCTGGGAGGGCGCGGGCGCAGTCACTAAGACTTATCCTCGCAAGAACCCAGTCTACGAAGTTCAAACCCTGAGGCAACGACGGAAGGGCCTGCCATACCTCCTTCTCTCAAAATGGTACCAAATCGACTTAGTCCCTTTTGGTCTCCAGATATGTGAGGCAACCCTTTTCCCTCCCGGGGATACTTAGTGATATAAAAAGAGCTGGCCCGCCCTCGCGTCCCCACGAGAAATCTCAGTTGGTTTGTCCAAGCGGAGGATTTATGAGGAGAGTTATTTCATTTGCAGTGGCACTCCTGGGCGTCGCTTTGTTTTTTGCCTGCAACAACTCGATGGCCCCGATCAAGGTGACCAATGGTGTTCCCATAAGCCTGTCCATTGGTGATACGCCACCGAACGGCGTCGCTGTCCTGTTCTTCGAGGCGTCTATCACCGGCGCGAGCCTGCAGTCTTCCGATTCCAGCAAGCCCCCCATCTCCGTACTCTCCGCGCCAGTCGAAATGGAATTCGGGCACTTACAGACCGATACCGCCTTCCTCAGCCTCGCCAACGTCAATGCCGACACGTACAGCAGCCTCTCTTTGACCTTTGCCAATGCGGAGATGACGATCGTGAATCATTCCGGGGCCGCCATTGGCTCCTGCGCCAACAACGCGGTCTGCCAGTTGACGCCGGGCTTTGCCACTTCGACGGTCAAGCTTTCCAGCGCTCCCTTTCCCATCACGATCGACACGAATTCGGTGGTGGGGATCAAATTGGACTTGAATGTGAACTCTTCCGTGCAAAACGATCTTTCCATCAATCCGGTGGTGACCATCGCACACTTGCATCAGAATCGTGATTCGGATGAAGGACAGGAAATGGAAGATCTCGACGAATTGGACGGGCAAGTAACGGCCGTGGGAATGAACCAGTTCACTTTGGTCAGCCGGAGAAGCGGGCAATCCTTCATGGTGAATGTGGATAGCAATACCGTATTTCAGGACTTCGATCGCGCGGGGTGCATGGCGAATCCCGAGGACTTCACGTGCGTCAAAATGGATCAAATTCTGGAGGTCCGCCTGAGCGAGAACGGAACGGGCACCATGCTTGCCAAGCGCGTGGAGTTCATTGAAAACGCCAGCCAGCTGGCCCTCAAAGGAACCATCACCAGTGTAGATAGCGCCACG
This sequence comes from uncultured Acidobacteriaceae bacterium, assembly GCA_964524985.1. Taxonomy (GTDB): domain Bacteria; phylum Acidobacteriota; class Terriglobia; order Acidiferrales; family UBA7541; genus Acidiferrum. Next base: position 99,938 of record CAZGFL010000098.1, on the reverse strand, counting down.
CAATTCCACATGGTCGTATTTCTGGAAGAACCCGCCGTGAACGGCATTTCCGAGGGCGCAGCGGTGGCGGTGACCATCGCTCCCAACGCCGCCTTCCAGATTGGCGGAGAAGAAATGGATGAGGACGGGGGATTTGGAGGCTTTGGCTTCAGCTTCGCCAGCTCCGCCGACTTGCTCGTTGGTCAAGATGTGCAAATCCGCCAGGGTACAGTAAGCTCCTCAAACGGGGCCATCACCGTTACCACTGATCTGGTGCGCTTGTGGCCCTCGCAGGTTACTGGCCAGGTAGGAACCATCAATTCGGGTATGGGCGCGTTTACCCTCACTGGCCTATCGCCTCTCTTTACCGGAGCGACCCCGCCTGTGAACACCATTAAGGTCCTTATGCTCTCGCACATGGATTTCGAGGACTTTCCAAACCAGAATTCGCCGGCGCCCGGAAACACCATTTCTGTCAAGGGATTGCTTTTCAACACGCCCACGACGCCGACACTGGTCACTCGAACGATTCACGACCACCACTAATTCATGAATATCCTGAGGTAGTACGACGCGGCGGGCCTTACGGCCATGGCTGAGGCTTGCCGCCGCTGTCTTTAGACTTGAATCTTACGGGCAACGAATCGTGCGGTTCACGATTGAAAAAATTCCACAAGATGCTTGGAAACACTGGCGGGTTCTTCGTGCTGGAGCCAGTGTGTGGCCTCGGGGAAGGTAACCAGTTTGCCGTCGGCGCAATATTTCAGGCTCTCGTGTGCCATTTCTTTCATGAGGAAGGCATCGCGTTCGCCCCACAGAATGCGCGTAGGGACACGCACCGTGCGGTCGGGGAACTTGACGCGGTAACGAAACGCGGCGCGATACCAGTGGATCATGGTTGTGAGCGCGCCGGGTTGCGACCAGGCGGCATGGTATTGCGCGAGATCTTCCGCGGAAAAAGTGCCTGGCCTGCTTGATTGAGTGAGCGCCCTCGTTCCCATACGAAAGTGGAGCGCAGAAAATAGCGCTTCGGGCGCCGCGGGGAGCTGAAAGAAAAACATGTACCAGCTTCGCCGTGTTTGATGAAGGCGCGTGAAGACGTAGCGGCGCATGACCGAAGGATGCGGAACGTTCAGAATGGCCAGCTTCGCGATGCGCTCCGGATGCAGCAGCGCCGCACTCCACGCCACGGCGGCACCCCAATCGTGGCCAGCGAGGAAGATTTTCTGCTGTCCTGACTGACTGGCAATCGCGATAACGTCCGAAACCAATTCCGGAATTGTATAAGAGGCTATGCCCTTCGGTTTGCTGCTCAGGTTGTAACCGCGCTGGTCCGGCACAATCACCCGGAATCCTGCCTTCGCCAGCGGCTCGATTTGCCGATGCCAGCCATACCAGAACTCCGGAAACCCGTGAAGCAGCACAACAACAGGGCCGTTGTGGGGGCCGGCGGTCACCGCATGGAGCCGCACCGTCGAATTCTCAAAATAGAGGGAATCCATGAGTCTGTTCCGGGGAACAGCCTACTCTGTATGAGTAGGTCACAACAGCAGGAATATTCTCCAGTACAACCGGTCTTAAGGTGTTTCCTAAACTTAGAAACTGCCGATCTGCTTCATCGGCCGCAGCAATTCAAATTGCAAAGCGTGGAGGCCAATGTGCGAGTCATACTCGCCGCTTTCGGACTGTGGCTGCTTTTCCTGGCGCCGGCGCAAGCCGCGGATGACGCCGAGTCCCTGTACAAGGCGCAATGCCTGAAATGCCATGGCGCCAACGGCGATGGCAACGGGCACGCGCAGATGAAGGTCAAGCCCGCGGATTTGCGTTCAGAAGCGGTCCAGAAACTGTCCGACGAAGAGCTTTATAAGACCATCGCCTACGGCGTGGGCCACAAAGAGTACGCGCACGCCTTTGCCGAACGAGGCATGGACGCCAAGCAAATCGCGGGACTGGTGACGTACATTCGCAAGTTCGCAAAGGCTTCCAAGAAAACGAATTGAAGGGGCGCAGCCCGGCGGAATTCGAGCCCGGGCTGGTTATGCCCTGGCAGGAAGGACGACCGAGTACAACACCGCCAAATAATGGCACGTGCTTCCGCCGAGCACGAACACGTGCCAGATCACATGGTTATGCGGAATCCTCTTCCACGCGAAAAACACGACTCCTATCGTGTAAAGCAGGCCCCCTGCCGCTAGCCAAACCAACCCCGTCATGGGAACCAGCAAAAGGACCGGACGCACTGCAATCACCGCCAGCCATCCCATCAGGAGATAGACGGTCGTGGACAAAATCTGAAAATGATCAACGAACCAAAACTTCAATAGAATTCCAGCCAGGGCTATTCCCCAGATCACTCCGAAAAGCGACCAGCCCCAGGGGCCGCGCAGATTGACGAGCAGAAAAGGCGTATAGGTTCCGGCGATGAGCAGGTAGATCGAGCAATGGTCGAAGATTTTCAGGGCGCGTTTAAGGCGTGCGGAAGGAATCCCGTGATACAGAGTGGAGGCCGTGTAAAGGCAAACCAGCGTGCCACCGTAGATGGTGCAACTGACGATGCGCCAGGCGCTGCCGCGCATAGCTGCGAGGACAATTAGAATAACCAAACCGGTTATGCTCAAAATGAGGCCAATGCCGTGCGTAACGGCATTAGCGAGTTCTTCACCGGAAATGCGCCTGGAGTTTGTACCGGTCATTCCTCTCCTGCGAAAAGACAGTGTTCGCCTAAAAAGGGTTCTTTGCAATAGCAATGTCTGTCAGACGGCAAAATTACTGCTTATAACGGTCCTTATAGAAATCGATCTGCTGCTGAAGCTGTTCTTTCGTTAGACCCGCCGTCCATTTGTGGAAGTCGCTCTTCATGACGTCGGCAGTGACTCCGGGCATAAGGCGCTCGGCCTCCGGAATGAATTCCGTATAGAAGGTCTTGGCCACTTCATAGAAGCCATGCCATTGCGTATAGTCGGGGCCCATCATAGCTGTCCCCATGCGTGCGCGGCGGCCTTGGTGGTGCCATAACTCGTAATAAATCCACTCAATCTTTTCATCGAAAGGCGTCTTAGTGAGCTTTCCTGAAGCGTACAGCTTGTCCATGATGGCCTTGGCGGGCTTGGCAAATTTCTCGTTGTAGAGGTCGATGGTCCCCTCATACTGCGTATAGAAATTATCCACCCATCCCGTAGCGTGACAGTTCGAGCAGACATCTTTCATGGCCGCCCTCCGCTTCTCCCAGTTCTCCAGCTTGATGCTGATCGCGGGCCGTAGCGTGAAGCTGATGCGATCCCCTACGTCATGCGTGATCTTCTGATTGGAAGTAGCGCTCATGTGGCAAGTGGCGCAGGTGGGCGCGGCGGAGTAGTCCTTGCCCACGATCCAGGATTTGGAGTCCAGATTCATTATGGCGACGTTGGCGCGGAACTGAATGCCGTGCTTGGATTCGGCATAAATCTCCGCTTGAGGATGATCTGGTCCCAAGTGGCACTTGCCGCAATTTTCCGGCTGGCGTGCCAGCGCGGAGCTGAAACCGTGCCGCCCGTGGCATGCAGCGCAAGAGCCACGGCTGCCGTCGGGGTTGACACGGCCTATGCCACTGTTTGGCCAGGTCGCGGGGTCGAACTTGCCATCGCCCAGGTATTTCACTTCGCTGCCGTGGCACTGGCGGCAGCCATTTGCCGCCGCGGGACCGCCTTCGACAATTTCGCCGAGCATGTTGTCAAGCGAGCCGATGAATTTTGCCGCTGCCGCGTGGTGGCTCTTTTCAAATTGCGCGGCCTCTTCCTTGTGGCAACGCGCACAGTAATTCGGCGTAACGATGACGGCTATCTTTTGGCCGTAGTGATCGAATGTTGCTGGATCATTTGCGGCAGCTTGATGACACGAGTAACAGTCGACGCTTTTCTTGGCGTGCGCGCTCGATTTCCACTGGTCCACGATTCCCGGCGTGGTGCTGGAATGACAGTCCAGACATTGCTGGCCTGCGGGGGAAACCGTGGGCGTCTGGGCGCGGCTGAAAACCGTGAAACCAAGAGAGCACACAAGAACAGCAACGATGCGATATCGCATGGCGGGACCTCCTTAGGAAGGGAACGCACTTACCCGTGGAGCGGCGGGCGGACGAAAAGATTCTACTGCTTCATGAATGTAAATGACTACCTTCAGGTCATGAGACCTGCTTCGTGCAATATTTCATGGCTTCCTGCACGTGGTTTTGCAGTTCCCCTTTTTCGCGGCGCGCGATGATCTCGTCCAGCGCTTTCAGTTGCGCCTTTGGATGATCCTTCAGAATGGCTTGGTATGCCCTTAGCGCTCCGCCGACGCCAGCGGCGTGAACTGCAACACTATCTTTCGCTTTGTCCGGGTTTTCAATCATGAAAGCCGCTTCGGAATACATCAACTGCGAGAGGATTTCGGTTCCATATTTCTTTTTGTCTGGAATCTCAGGCCCAAGGAGCCTCGGGCAAACTTCGACCGTGACGTCTGGAACTTCGATGAGCCATAGCGTCAGCCATTCCCGCTCACTCTTTGCCTGTGGGCCGAGGGGATTGCTTTCGAGGTCATGAGCGAATTGCAAGCCTTTGGCACGTTCCTCTGGTGTGGATGGCCCACGCTTCTGCTGAGCCAACGCAGTGATTGAGAAAATTACGATCAGCGACAGGGCTGCCAGTAGCGGAAGGTGGTGGCGCATCGTTTCCTCCGGTAACCTCAACCTATCAGAACCTAGAAAGATTGCGGACTCAGAAAAATCAGAAGCTGGGAGCGCCGGAGGCCGCGGGACGCATCTCGGGAGCATTCACCCCGAAGCGGAGATGCGCGAAGTAAACCTGACCCAGCGACATCAGGCCGGTGTAGAGATAGCCCCACACAAAGAGCAGGAGAAACGGCACGGTGGCGTAATTCTCGTTGGAGATGGCGTACACCACGGTGAAGGAAAAGTACAAGCCCAACAAGACCTCCGCGTACGGCATCCAGCCCGCTTTGTTCTTGTAAGATTTTTTCGCAAACGTGCCCTGCTTGCCTTCAATCTTGAATTTTGGCGTCCGCACGAATTCGCTCTTCTTGCCGACAATGGCTTCCAGCACCGCTTGCGCGTTCCGCACCGAAATGCCAATTCCCGTGGCCATCACGAACGGCAAGTAGAGAAAAGTCCGCCACCACTTCTTCGGCCGCAGCTCTCTCTGCGCCACGAGATAGAAACTGGATATCGAGCAAGTGGACGCCAGGAACAGCGGCAGATCGATCAGCAGCATCTGGAACCAGCCACCCTGAAACCGCACAATCATCACCGGGAGCAGCATTGTCGACAACAGCACCATAAGCGGGTAGCTGATGTTCGCCGTGAGGTGGAAGAACGCCTCCGCTTTCACATGCCACGGCACGTCTGACCTAAACACTTTCGGAAGAATCTTCTTCGCCGTTTGCATCAAGCCTTTGGCCCACCGCGCTTGCTGCGCCTTGAAGCCGTTCATGTCTACGGGCAATTCGGAAGCACACTCGATTTGCGGCAGATAGAGAAACTTCCAGCCCTTAAGCTGCGAGCGGTAGGAAAGATCCGTGTCTTCCGTCAGTGTGTCATGCTCCCAGCCGCCGGCATCGTCGATGGCCTTGCGCCGCCACACGCCCGCGGTCCCGTTGAAATTGAAGAACGTGCCACGGCGCGAGCGCGCCCCGTGTTCCACTACAAAGTGCCCGTCGAGCAAAATGGTCTCGACGTTGGTGAGCAACGAGTAGTCGCTGTTCAGATACGTCCAGCGCGTCTGCACCATGCCGATCTTCTCGCCGCCCTCGGGATTCAGGAAGTAAGGAATCGTCTGGCGCAGAAAGTCCGGCTGCGGCAGAAAGTCTGCATCGAAGATGGCCACGAACTCGCACCTGGCGGTTTTCAATCCGTTTTCCAGCGCGCCCGCCTTGAAACCCTCGCGGTTTGTGCGGTGAATGTAGGCGATAGGCATGCCCTGTGCGGCATGCCGCTCTACACACGCGCGAGCCACTTCCTGCGTTTCGTCGGTCGAATCGTCAAGCACCTGCACGTCCAGAAGCTCCCGCGGGTAATTGAATTGGGCGACGGCTTCGACCAGGCGCTCGATGACGTAGCGTTCATTGAAGATCGGCAATTGAATCGTCACGCGCGGCCAGCTTGTCACCGGAGGAGGCGGAGGCGGCACGTTTTTGGAGTACATGAAATAGTCGTAGACGAGCCAGTAGCGGTGCAGCCCGTACATCGCGAGCACGAAGAGCACAAGGAAATAAGGGATGGTCATCGCCAGGTCGAACGCATTGGCGTGATAGATGCCGCTGAAGGTTTTGTCGGTGACTTTGTGCCAGTAATGGCTAATGGGGTTTTGTTGCGCGAGAGAAACCGACAGTAAGAGGGCAGTGAGCACGATGAGAACGGATTCCCTGGGCGGCCGAATTCCTGCTTCGAATCTTACGAGCCTCAATTATAAGGCATAATCCCGCTGGCTATGAACCCGGCCCACGAAAACAAGTTGCACCCGGACAGCTCGATTGGCGAAATCGCGCGCGTGTTTCTCCGGCTAGGCTTCATCGCGTTCGGCGGGCCAGCGGCGCATATCGCCTTGATGGAATAAAAGTTCGTGCGCCGCCGCGCCTGGGTGACCCGCGAACGCTTCCTTGACTTGGTCGGGGCGGTGACCTTGTTACCCGGGCCAAGCTCGACTGAACTGGCCATCTATCTTGGCCAAATTCGCGGAGGATTGGCAGGACTCATCGTCGCAGGTACCGCGTTTATCTTGCCTGCTGCGGCTATGGTGGTGGGGTTGGCATGGGCTTATGTGCGGTTCGGCGCGACGCCTCAGGTCGCCGGGCTGCTCTTTGGCGTAAAGCCCGTCGTCGTATTGATCGTTCAGGCAGTCTGGATCCTGGGAAAAACCGCCTTGCGGACTCTGCCGCTTGCTATCGCGCCGCGATCCTTCTGGCGTTGGCCGCCCTCGACGTGCCTGCTCTGGCTCTTCTGGTAGGCGCCGGCGTCGGATGGATGCTTGTGAAAGAGGTCCTGCCGCGGCGCCGTGAGAATCCCAACGTTGCACCCATGCTCGCGTCCGCCGCGACCTCATCCGCAGGTGCGGTGACGGTCGCTCTTGCCGCCGTCTTTCTCTATTTTCTCAAAGTGGGCGCGGTCTTATTCGGCAGCGGGTATGTGTTGCTGGCGTTTCTTCACTCGGACCTCGTGGTTCGGCTTCACTGGATCACCGAAGCGCAACTGCTCGACGCCATTGCCGTCAGCCAGGGCACGCCTGGGCCTTTCTTCACCGTGTCGACGTTCCTGGGCTATGTATTGGGAGGATGGCGAGGCTCGCTGCTCGCAACCGTTGGGATGTTCCTGCCTGCGTTTGTTTACGTCGCCGCTACCGCGGCTTTCCTGCCGCGCCTTCGGCAGTCGAAAATGGCAGGAGCGTTCCTTGATGGAGTCAACGCGGCGGCGGTTGCCCTGATGGCCTTTGTCGGCTGGCAGTTTGCCCGCACGACCCTTGCGAAAGTCCCGGCTCTCGTCTTTGCCGCGATCAGCGGCATTCTCGTTTTTCGTTATCGCGTGAATTCTGCCTGGATTATCGCCTCCGCGGCTATCATCGGAGCGCTTCTCCGCATGCTTCACTGGGTGTGATCACGGAATAAGCGCGATTTTCCCGGCTGCGCCCGGTTCGAGGATTTCCACGTGAGCGCGCGCCGCTTCGGCCAGCGGCAATTCCTTCCCGACCACCGGGCGCAACGTTCCATTTTCCAGCCCGGCAATCAAGCCTGCGTGGATGTCTGCTTCTTCCGAGGGAGTAATCGCCCAGAGGGTAAATGCACGAATTGACCCGCGCCGCGCCATCAACTCGCGAGCGTTGATGGTCACTTCGCCGCGATTGCCGATGACGATGACCCGGCCACGAATCGCCAGCAGCTTCAAATCGTGTGCGAGGTTCACGTTGGCCAGCATCTCGAGAATGATGTCCACGCCGCGCCCGCCCGTGGCCTTCAGGATTTCCTCCTGGTATCCCGCTTTGCTGTGATCGAAAGCTTGGTGGGCACCTTCGCGCTTTACCAGATCGAGCCCCTTTGTCGTTCCTGCAGTGCCAAAGACCGTGAGCCCCATGGCGCGTGCCATCTGCACTGCTGCGCTGCCGACTCCGCCGCTGGCGCCGTGCACCAACACGGTTTCCGAAGCATGCGCTTTCGCCGAATGAACGAGTGCATGATACGCCGTTCCATAAGGCACCCACACGCCGGCGCCCTGGCTGAAACTGATTTTTGCCGGCAGAGGGTGCACTTGTTCTTCGAGCGCCAGCACGTACTCCGCATAGGCTCCGCTCAGCGTCTTCGCGGTATAGATGCGGTCGCCTGGCTTGACTTTCTTGACCCCTTCGCCAACCGCTTCAATCACGCCAGCGCCGTCCGATCCCGGCGTATATGGGAGCGCCGGTTTCTGCGCATAGGTGCCGGCACGCATGTACGTATCGTAAGGATTCACTCCCGCGGCATGGATCCTCACCAGAACCTGCCCTGCCGCTGGTTTGGGATTCGGCACTTCCTCCAGCTTTAGAACCTCCGGTCCTCCGAACGCACGTACAAGAATCGCTTTCATGTTTCCGTCTCCGTTTCCTTTGAACTCGCTGCGCAAAGGCAGCCCAAAATCAAAAATGGTCGTCCTTGCCGATCGCCGCCGCTTCCTTTTCGACGAGTCCGGCGGAACGTCCCCACGCCGTCGTCTGCCAATTATCTTTGCCCTGTTTCGCAGGCACGAATGGCGGCAGGGACAGACTCAAATACTCCGCCAGCGCAAACAGATACGGCTCATAGGTGTGTCGCAACTCGCGAAGCTTTTGTTGCGCTTCCGCGTCTTCGCGCAGCTTCAAGGCGTGCGGGCCCAGCGCTTCGCAAAGCCGATGCAAATCCTCCGGGGGCAGGCGGTCGTGCGAGAGCGAGTTCGGCGGGGTCTTGAACACCTGCGAAAGATCCACTGCCGCGTGCCGCGCGATCGCAAAAGTCAGCTCGGCCTGCCGCTTACAGGTACTCTCCAGGCCCAACTTGAGCAAGGCGCAAGAATCCAGGATCGCTGTCAATGCCGCGATCCAGGACTGGTTGTCGTGTTGCGAACGGAAAAACGCCAGCACCGGATAGGAAAGGTGACTCTCCATTAGTTCGGCGGCCCACTGCTCCCAGTCTTTCAGTAGCAGTCGCAGCGCATCGCCGCCGCCCGAATAGTTATGACGGCGAAGAAGCTCGCCGGCTGTCGGCGGCGTGCCCGCCCGGGCGTCCAGCAGGGAAATGTTCACTTCACGCTTGGAAAACGATCCGTAGATGAATGGCAAGTAGCCGATCACTGCAGCCAGGAAGCCGAATCCAAATCCTGCTTCGGTCACGACAAGAAACCGCGCCAGCCCCGTTCGCGGGACGACGTCGCCAAGTCCCAGCGTAAAAAAAGTCGTCCCGCTCAAATAAACGTCCGTGGCAAACCCTGGCGGATTCCCTGCGCTGTTTACTGCCGAGCCTGCTCCAAACTGCATTAAGGCGAATCCGAGAATCAGGCCGACGGCCCAAACCCCGACCAGCACTAGCAGCGAAAGCGGTCCGTAGAAGCTGAGCAGCGTCGCGCGCGTCTTTCGGGCGCCCACGAGCCGCGTAACCGATTTCCAGGCGGTCCACGTGAATCTGTAGAAGACCCGTGTCAGCCGGAACCTCCGCGTTACGCGCCGCGGCAGAATAATCGCTTCAAACGCATCCCAAAGCACGATCAAGAAGATCGCGACACCTGCGGCGAACGCTCCCGGAGCTGGAATCATGTGCGGCATTGTACTCGCCTGGTTCACGGGAGCAGAATCCGCGCACTTACGATTCGAGGCGCGCGCTGACGCTGATTTCCGCCTTGAACAGCTTCGACACGGGGCAGCCTGTTTCCGCGGCCTTCACCGCCGCATCAAACTTCCCTTTGTCCGCCCCCGGCACTTTGGCGACCAGGTCCAGGTGGCTCTTGGTGATGGCAAACCCGTCCGCCAGTTTTTCCAGGGAGATCGTCGCCGTTGTTTCAAGCTTGCTGGCAGTCATACCTGCATTGCCCAGTTGCGCGGAAAGCGCCATGGTGAAGCAGCCCGCGTGGGCCGCCGCGAGCAGCTCTTCCGGATTCGTTCCCACGCCGTTCTCGAAACGCGTGCTGAAGGAATATTGCGTCTGCTTCAACACCCCACTGTCTGTCGAGATCGTTCCCTTTCCGTCTTTCAGACCGCCCTGCCACACTGCCGAGGCTTTGCGCTGCATGGTTTTCTCCTTTTGCCGCCTTCAATCCCTTCAAATCTTGAGAATTCGATTCATCGGCGAGCTACAAGGGTATATTTGGCAGGCCATTCTGTCGAGGAAGCCCGAGCAATGTCCGCGAAGGCAATCTTGCAGCGAGTGTCGCACCGGCCCTGGCCTTTGCCGTCCGGGCCGTGGGTGATGTGGCAAAGCTGGCACGACCTGCTCTTTGCGCACTGGCCAGTCGAAACCTCGCAGCTCCGAGCCCACATACCCCAGCGCCTGCAGATCGACACGTTCAAGGGACAGGCTTGGCTTGCGGTTGTTCCATTTCGCATGACTGGGATTCGGTTGCGCGGCACGCCGGCGCTTCCCTGGCTCTCGGCTTTCCCCGAGCTCAATGTCCGCACCTATGTCACTCTTGAAGGAAAGCCGGGCGTGTGGTTCTTCAGCCTGGATGCGGGCAATCCCCTGGCCGTGGCCATAGCCCGAAAGTGGTTTCATCTGCCGTACTTCCGCGCACGAATGTCCTGCGTCAAAAGCGGCGGCTGGATCGAGTATGCCAGCCAGCGTACACACTCTGCGGCTCCGGAAGCGTCATTCCAAGCTCGCTATCTTCCGGTCGCACCGGTCGCGGCCCCTCAGCCCGGCACTCTCGAACACTTCCTCACCGAACGCTACTGCGTCTACACTGCTGACGCCCACGGCCACGTCATTTGCGCCGAAATTCACCATCTCCCGTGGCCGCTGCAGCGCGCCGAAGCGGTGCTTGCCAGCAACACCATGGCGCAGTCTCTAGGTCTTTCGCTGGCTGGCGCGCCGCTCCTGCATTTCTCGAGGCGCCAGGACGTTCTCGTCTGGCCACCGCGGAAGCTTCCACCGGCGGCCAATGGCTCATCGACGAGTTAATCGAATAAATCTCCGTTTCGATGTGCAATTCCGCATCTTTCATCCATTTCCCTGGTGGCAATTGCCGAGTGTCGCTGAGGATGCGCCGGTTTTTCTTGGTGCGATCCAGCGCGTCATCGATTTCGGAAAGCGCCGTCATCGGCTGAAATTCGATGAACGTGGGCAACGGCAACCCGGAATGGACCTGGTACACCATCGAAGGCGCATCAACATCTCCGCTCTCAAAGCTCCGCGCGCGGTTTCGCACGGCATCGGCGAAATCGTCTTCATAGCCGGCGCGCAATTGGAATATCGACACGCGCACGAAGTGGGCCTTGCTGAGGTCGATCTTGTTCAAGCGATAGCCCAAATCATCGCGTCGGAAGGTCAGGACCGTGCGCGTGCTGGAGACCGTCTCCAGCAGTTTCTTCTGTAGCGCTGCAATCTCTGGATGCGCTTCCAGGCCTTGTGCCAGCGTTGTCCCGGTGCGTTCGATATCCGCAAAGGCGTCGAAGCCGTCAAAATAAAGCACGTGAGGAGCGTTCGTAACCGCCTGTAGCGCGACCCAGTACACGGGAATCCTGGCTTTCTCGTACTCCCGCACGATGGCCGCCTCGGTCTGCTCGTAGGCCGTTTCCTTCCCGTTGGCCAGGTCCGCGCGGTACAACAGCAACGTGTTCGGTGTAATTCCGGTTTCCGGCGTCGGTGTCACTGTTTGTGCAGCAACGGGTGTCCCACGGCCAAGCAGTAATCCAATCCACAGTCCGGCGGCCATCAGAATCGATCTCATCTTTTTCACTTATGTGCCTCCTGTTTGTCAGGCGCTGTCCGCCGGTTCTTGCGCAGCCTACCAGCGGTGAAAAATAAAGAACGCCGCCGCAACGATCAAGGCGAACCCCACGCCTTGATTCCATTTGAAGCGATCGCCGAGATAAAAGATCGAGAATAGCGGGAAGATGGAAAGCGTGATGATCTCCTGAATGACCTTCAATTGCGCAGGGTTGAATTCATAGGAACCGATGCGGTTGGCCGGCACCTGGAAGCAATACTCGAAAAAAGCGATGCCCCAGCTTGCCAGCACCACTTTCCACAGGGCTGTGCCGCGAAACCGAAGATGTCCGTACCAGGCAAAGGTCATGAACAGATTGGAACAAATGAGCAACAAAACGGTCTTCATTCGCTTGGCGATCTCCTTGGTCCGCGCTGTGGTACAAGCGTTTGGACGAATGTAAACTCGCGCGAGTTGCCTTTTTTAGCAAACTCCCTTAACACATTCCACACATCTGTACTTCAGGTCCGTTTCGTTTCTTCCCGTTCGCTACTAGCTTAGGAAGAGAGTCCAGGGGAACGTGTGTTTTAGTTCGATAAATTTCGGAATCTATCCGAAAATTCGTGGAGGGACGTGTGCGTTTAAGATTCAACCGATTGTCGGCAGCGTTTGGAGCCTGGATTTTAGTGGCGCCCGCTGCCGTCCACGGCCAGCAAAGAACCGTGCTCGTCGAAACCGGCTCCAGCATGCCGGAGCCTCTCTACAAGAACTGGATTGACGCCTTTCGCAAGCAGGAAAAGACCATCGACGTCCGCTATATGCCTGTCGGTTCCGCCGAAAGCGCCCGCAACGTCCTGGCTGGCAGCGGCGACTTCGGTGGCGGTGACGCTCCTATTCCCGAAGCGCAATTGCGCGCAGCCGGGAAGTCCGTCGTGGAGCTGCCCGCTGTGTTGATCGGCATCGTCGTGATTTATGAATTGCCCGACGTGAATGGCGACCTCAAACTCACGGGGCCGGTTCTTGCCAGTATCTTCGTCGGCAAAATCAAGCTGTGGAACGATCCCGCGATTGCCCGGCTCAATCCCGACCTGCAACTTCCAGCCCTTCCGATTCAGGTCCTCCACCGCAACGAAGGCAAAGGCTCCAACTACATTCTTTCCGACTATCTTTCCAAGGAGAGCCCGGAGTTCCTTGCGGCTGCCGGACGCAGCGAATCGCCCAAGTGGCCCGTCGGCGACAGCTTTCCGCGCTCCCAGGAACTCGTTGCCAAGTTGAAATCCACTCCCGGAGCCATCGGCTATACGGAACTGAACCTGGCGGTCACCTCTGGTGCGCGCATGGCCAGCATCCGGAACGCGGCAGGGGAATTCATCAAGCCTTCTCCGAAAAGCATCGAAGCGGCTGCTTCCGCGAGCGGAGGCAAAATGGGAGACGACTTTCGTGTCTCGTTGACCAACGCGCCGGGGAAAGATAGTTACCCTATTTCAAGCTTCACCTGGCTCTACGTGCCGCTTGCCGCCAAAGACCCAGATCGTGGCCGGGCCATCGGCTCTTACTTAAAGTGGGTCTACAGCAGCGGCCAGCTTATCGCCCAAGAGCAGGGTTACGCCGCTCTGCCCAAAGATGTGCTGGACAAAGTCATCACGAAAGCCGCCGCCATTCACTGAGTGCAGGGGGCGGCAACGTCCTCTTAAACGTTGAGTGTCAGGGAGACCAGGTCCAGCCGCGTGGGTGGAGGAAGCGGCGGCAGCTTCGTGCGATCTACCGGGTTGTACAGGGTGTCGCGCTCCACGGGAACCCGGCCTGCCGCGCGAATCAGGCGCTCCAGTTCGTTGCGCGGAGTGAACTCGGACGTTTTTGCGCCCGCATCGTGGTAAATCTTCTCTTCCACGACCGTTCCATCCAGGTCGTTCGCGCCAAACCGCAGTGCAATTTGCGCGACGCTCGGCGTCAGCATGATCCAATACGCTTTGATGTGCTCGAAGTTGTCCAGCAGCAGCCGGGACACCGCGATGCTGCGCAGGTCCAGGTAGCCGCTCGTTTTCGGGATGTGGGAGAGCGCCGTGTTGTCCGGGTGAAACGCCAGCGGAATGAACGCCACAAATCCGTGCGTCTCGTCCTGCAGCTCGCGCAATTTCACCAGGTGATCCACGCGTTCTTCTTCCGTCTCCACGTGACCATACAGCATTGTGGCGTTCGACTTCAGACCGACTTCATGGGCCTGCCGCGCAATGCTTAGCCACATCTGCCCGCTGACCTTGTGGTCGCAGATGATCTTGCGCACGCGGGGATGAAAAATCTCGGCGCCGCCGCCGGGCAGGGAATCGACGCCTGCTTCTTTCAGCTTTTCCAGCACTTCTTTCACGCTCAGCTTCGAGATGCGCGCAAAGTAGCCCACTTCCACCATCGTGAACGCTTTCAGGTGCACGCCTGGGCAGCGCTGCTTCAAGCCGCGCATCATGTCGAGGAAATACTCGAACGGCAGGTCGGGATGCAGCCCGCCGACAATGTGGAATTCCAGTGCCCCTTCGCGTGCGCCCTGCTCCGCGCGCGCGTAAATCTCCTCCAGCGCGAAGTTGTATGCGCCAGGTGCATTCGGGTCGCGCCCGAACGCGCACAATTTGCAATGCGCCACGCAGATGTTTGTCGGATTGATGTGCCGGTTGACGTTGTAATACGTCACGTTGCCGTGCTTCTTCTCGCGTACGTGATTTGCCAGCCAGCCCACCGCCAGCAAATCCGGCGAGCGGTACAGTGTGATGCCGTCGTCAAACGACAGCCGCTCCCCGGCGAGCACTTTCTTGGCAACCGGCTTCAGCCGTGCATCCGTAATGGTCAGTTCGCTCATTACCAATCCGTCGAAATTTAGACGCGCCAAACTGCAGCGGCCGCGCCCCAGAACAGCAGGAACAATAGACTAATATAACCGTTCACCGTGAAAAACGCAGCGTCCAGCTTGCTCAAATCGTTCGGTTTCACCAGCGAATGTTCGTAGCCCAGCAGCACGGCTACCACTGCGATCCCCGCCCACGCCGGCCACGGCAAGCCAAAACTCAGCGCCAGCCAGCTCAGCAATGCGATCACGCCGATGTGCATGACGCGCGCAATCAAGAGCGCATTGGCAATGCCAAACCGCTTCGGAATCGAAAACAACCCTGCTTGTTTGTCGTATTCCACGTCCTGGCAGGCGTACAGTACGTCGAAGCCTCCGACCCACAGCGTCACCGCTCCGCAGAGAATGAGGATTCGCCAGTCCAGCCCACCCGCAACCGCGATCCACGCGGCCGCTGGCGAAATTCCCAGCGCAAATCCAAGAAAAAGATGCGACCAGTTCGTGAAGCGCTTGGTGAACGAATAGAAAAACAAAATGGCAATGGCCAGCGGTGCCAGTATTAGCGCCAGAGGATTGAGCTGCCACGCCGCCACAAAAAAAATCGCCACGGCTAGCACTGTAAAAAACCATGCAAATTCCAGCGAAAGCGCGCCCGTTGCCAGCGCTCGCTGTTTCGTGCGCGGATTCTCGCGGTCGTAGCGCAGATCCGCAATGCGATTCATGGTCATCGCCGCCGACCGCGCCGCTACCATGGCCACCACGATCCACAGGACCTGCCGCAGCGTCGGCCATGCGTGAAAGCTGGCCCGCGCCGCCAGCAGCGCCCCCGTCAGCGCAAACGGCAGCGCAAACACGGAGTGCTCGAACTTGATCATCTCCAGCACTGTGCGAATGCGCCCTGCGCTCATCGGTCTCTCTCGTTGCAATCGCGATTTTTCGCGGATAAATTCAGTCTCGCAGCCACTCTGTGCCAAGTCAAGCGCGGCAATCCCGCTCGCCAATGATAGAATTTCGGGCGGCCAAAGCTCATGAATCAAATGGAACTGCTGAAAATTCTGGAATCCGTGCGGAGCGGCGACCTCTCGACCGGCGCGGCGCTCGACCGGCTAAAGCATCTCCCCTTCGAGGACCTCGGCTTCGCCAAGGTCGACCATCACCGCGCCCTGCGCCAGGGCTTCGCGGAAGTGATTTTTGCCAAGGGAAAGACGCCACAGCAAGTGGCTGAGATTGTTCGCGCCATGCTACAGAAGAAAGACTCGAAGCAGAATATTTTAGTTACGCGCGCCGACGCCAAGATTTTAGCTGGCGTAAAAAAGACCAATGGGAAATCCGCGCGAGCCGCGAAATTCCATCCGCTTTCGGGCGTCATCACGCTTGAGCGCAGCAGCCATATCACCGGCAGAGGCTTGATTCTCGTTGTTTCCGCTGGCACCAGCGACATCCCCGTTGCCGAAGAAGCCTTGCTCACTGCGCGCATGATGGGCAACCGCGTCGATTCTCTCTATGACGTCGGCGTCGCCGGCATTCATCGCCTGCTGGAGCATCGCGAAAGTAAGCTCGCGCAAGCCCGCGTCATCATTTGTGTGGCCGGGATGGAAGGCGCGTTGCCCAGCGTGGTCGGCGGGTTGGTGGCTGCGCCGGTCATCGCCGTGCCCACCAGCGTCGGTTACGGCGCCAGTTTCGGCGGCGTCGCGGCGTTGCTCGGCATGCTGAATTCCTGCGCTTCCAACGTCACCGTCGTCAACATCGACAATGGCTTCGGCGCCGCCTGCGTCGCCTCCTGCATCAACCGCTTGTGAGGTTGACGAAACGGAGAGAAATTCTCACGGGAGGCGGCTCGTGGAAGAAAAGTCTCAGAAGCTCTACGCGAAAGTCGAAAAATATGGCGGCTGGAAGCAAGTGCCCGCCGAAGCAGTGCACTCCATCTTCGAAGAAATCGTTAATCCCACACGCCTCGGCTTCGTCAAGGCCAAGCGCGGTTATCTGGCGCGTCGCATCGACGATGACATCACTCATGTCCTCAAACTCGATCATCTCAAGGGCAGCGCTTGCGGAATCGCCTATGGAGCTTCGCTTTCTTACTTGCCCTATCCATACGTTCCATCAGTCAGATGGCACCGCACACTGAGATCCGCCTCTGTGGATCTGTGTGAACAACCCCAGGTGGACTGGCTCGATCTTAACGCTGGGTCCTACAGCGCGGAATCGCACATTGCCACGACCATGCTGGGCGAAAAGTGTTTTCGCGAAGAACTCGCGCAGCATGGCAAAAAGCGTCTCCCAGGATTCTTGCGTGGTTCGACTCCACCCTCACGCCGGAAGGAATTCTAGCTCGGTGCGCGGAACAACTCTCCCGCCAGCAGTTGGGTGTGCGCCGCATTCCGGGGCCGCGGCTGGTTCGTGCGTTCACTCTGGCAAGAATGGGTCAACTGAGCGACGCACGGATCGAGCTCGATCACTTTCTGGAGGAATATCAGCAAGGAAACGAGACGCGGGCAAATCTCTCGGTTGCGCTCGATCAGGTTCGCCCCAGGTAGCTCAGGAATTCTTCAAGAGCACTTTCATGACACCGGATTGTTGCGCGAAGGCAATCGCTTTTGCCGCGTCCGCCAGCGGAAACGTGCGCGCAATCAGCGGCTTGGGATTCACTTTGCCCGACCGCAACAGCGCAATTGCTTTCACAAACGGCCCGCAGCGCGATCCCACCACGTTGATTTCTTTCACTACGATGGGCCACGTTTCCATTCGCGCAGTCCCGTGAAACGTCGATTTCATCACCAGCGTTCCGCGCGCTTCGGTCATCTGCAGCGCCAGCGCCAAGCCATTCGCTGAGCCGGTTGCTTCCACGACGAGTGGAAAACTCTCCGTCACACGCTTTAAGTCCGAAGCGTCCCCGCGGACTCTTCTTGTCTGCACTCCGGTGACCCGCGCCAGGGCCAGTTTTTTTTCGCGCTTGCCGTACATCACCGTGCGCGGAATCTTCGTCCGCAGCACGCGCGCAATCAACTGGGCGAGCTTTCCGTCGCCAAGTACGGCTGCCGCGCGAAACTGTTTCGCGTCCACCTGCTCAAAAATCTCGCACGCCGCCGCGAGCGGCTCGACAAACACAGCCTCTTCGTCGCCCACACTCTTGGGCACGAGGTGAAGATTTTCGAGCGGCAGCGTCAAGTATTCGGCATAAGCGCCAGGGTGGCCAATGATTCCGAGAACCGTTCGTTTCGCGCAATGAGTCTTGAGTCCGCGCTTGCAAAAGTCGCAAATCGGTCTTCGCCCCAGAGCAGCGCAGGAAATGTTGATTTCGCCGCAAACCCGCTTGCCAACCCATTTCTTGTGAGTCGCAACGGAGACGCCCTTGACTTCGACGACCTCGCCGACAAATTCGTGGCCTGGGATTCCGCGGAAATTGTAGTAGCCATGGAGCAGTTCCACGTCAGTGTTGCAAATGCCAACGAGCCGCGTGTGAATCAGCGCCCAACCGGGGTGTAGTTTCGGCACCGGCTTCGCGACGGAACGTAGCTTTCCTTTGTCGATTTGAAAAGCGAGCAAAGGCGACGAGTCCTCCGCAGCCTACTCTAGCTCACCGTCGCCGCCTGCGAAACACCTGCCTCATTCAGCGCGTGTAGCCGGAATTGATGAACTCATCGACGTCTTTGTGTAGCTTGTGATGCTCCTTCTCGTCGATGTACATCATGTGTCCGGCCTCGTAGTAGGTGAAGCTGACGTTTTTCCGCACGGGCGGCTCGAGGTGCATGTGCGCAAAAGTGTTCTCGATGCCGTTGAACGGTGTGGCGACGTCGTAGTAGCCACAAAGGACCAGCACTTTCAGAAAAGTTTGCTGGGTCATGGCCGCGCGCAAAACTTCCGCAACTTCCGTGTTGCCAGTCTGGTCCCACGGCCGTACATTCGCGCTCACCGTGTAGTACATGTCGCTGTCCCACTTGAGTTCGCGGCGCACATAATCGTGGAAGGTAGCAACGAAAGCTCCTTCGTACGATGCTTCGCTGGGATCGTATTCCACACGTTCGCCAGCCGCGTCCACATCCATGCCTTCGAAACGGGAATCTAGTCGGCCAATGGTGCGCCGTTTGTCGCGCTCTAGTTCTTTGAACCAGCGGAACGAGCTGATGCGCAGGTTGGTTTGTTCGATGTATTTGGGGGTCAACCCCGTAAAGCGCGCAAGATCCTGGACCACTTTCTGTCGCTCGGCCGGGGAGAGCGCATCGCCTTTCTCGAGTGCCGCGGCATATTCCCCGTGCGCGAATTCGCGCGCTTGCTGCGCCACCTGATCAATGGTCAGGATTTGCAGATCGGATGACAACAGATGGTGATACCACGCTGTGGTTGCGTACGTCGGGAGGAAGAACTCGGAGCGGTTGTCCGCGCCCCAGTTGGAAAAGGCCACCGAGGAGAGCAATGCGATGCCGCTCAAGTAGATTTGATGGCGCTCCTGAAGCACGCCGGCCAGTTCCGCGGACCGTGTAGTCCCATAGCTTTCGCCGATCAGAAATTTCGGCGAGGCCCAGCGCTCAGTGCGGGTGATGTATTGGTAGATGAAATCGGCGAACCAGTTGGCATCCGCAATGATCCCGTGGAACTGATTGGGAGCTTCGCCAGGGGCGGGGCGGCTGAAACCCGTGGAGATAGCGTCAATGAAAACAAGATCCGTGGCGTCGAGGAAGGAATCTTCATTGTCCACGACCGTGTACGGGGCAGGCATACCGTGGCCATCGGCAGTCAAAACGACGCGCTTCGGTCCCATGCCCATGTGGGTAAAGAGCGATGCCGAGCCGGGGCCGCCGTTGTAGACAAAACTGAGGGGCCGCTTGGCGATGTCCGACACGCCCTCTTTCGTGTATGCCACATAAAACATAGTGGCCTTGACGGTGCCATCGTCGGCTTTGATGTTATAGGTGGCTGCGGTCGCCGTGTACTTAATCTCCTGTCCTCCGATGCGCGCGGAATGATGCGTTACTGAAGACTTTTCTTCGGCCGCCGGCGGCCGCTGTCCCTGCTTTCCCTGCGTGCCTTCGGGTTGCGACGCGGCTTGCTCTGGAGGACGTTGCGTGCGCTGAGTCATCTGCGGCGGCTGCTGACCTGGAGGGATCGTCATTTGCTGCGATTGCGATTCCGCTGGCCGTTGGGGATCGCTTTGACTCCTCGACGCGGGCGCAGCCAACAGCAGCAAAATCCCGACGAGGACGCACGGATCTCTTCTCATCTCACACCTCTTTTTCTTAATTTTAGAATTTCTCGAGCTACCAGGAGTTCAACACGCACCAAAAAGCTTCGCCCACTCCGCGAAGCCTTTCGATTGGACGGATGCAATCTTTGCCGAGTTTCAGGAGCTGGTCAATGGAAAGCAAACCGGCGCAATCGGGTCATTCGTAGCGAAGGGCTACAATCGGGTCTACGCCCATGGCGCGCCGCGCCGGCAAATAGGCCGCCACTAAAGCGACCACTATCAGCAGACCGGCCACGCCAAAAAACGTAAACGGGTCGTGCTGGCCCACGCCAAAGAGCAAGCTGGTCAAAAAACGCGCCACCACGAACGCCCCCGCTAATCCAAAGGCCACGCCCGCAGCGGTGACCTTGAAGGTATGGACCAAGATCATGCTGCGCACTTTGGCTGGCTGGGCGCCCATCGCCATGCGCACGCCAATCTCCTGCGTTCTCTGGCTCACCGAGTAACTCATTACGCCGTAGATGCCGACCGCTGCGAGCAGCACCGCAAGCACGGCAAAGATTCCGACCAGCATGGCGGAGAATCGCCGCGGAGAGACGGAGTCCGACAGCAGGCCATCCATCGTCATGACGCGCGTCACCGGCAGATTCGGATCCGCTTTGTGAATGACCCCCGTGATCGCAGGCGCCAATGTCATGGGATCGGACGCGGCGCGCACTACGAGAAACGGCGTCCAACCGCCGACAAAATAAACGTCAAAGGTGGATTCGGCATCCAGGCCGAACTGGTGCACGTTCCCCGCCACGCCGACGATAGTGCTCCAACACGGTTGGGGGTCGAGGGAGCACAAGTTGATGCGCTTCCCCAGCGCGTCGCCGTTGGGCCAGAAGCGCTGCTCCATCGTCTCGTTGATCACGGTATTCTGAAGTTTCCAATCGTCCGCAGTAAAGAATCGGCCTTTGCGCAGAGGGATTCCCAGCGTGGCGAAATAACGAAGACTCACGGTCCGGAATTGCACGATCGGACGCGCCCCGGCAGTGGGAATAGGCTGGCCTTCGATCACAAATCGCGACGCCTGGCGGAATTCGTTGCTCAGTGGAAGGTCGTCGATGCCAGCGGCCTCCCTCACGCCAGGGACTGCGCGGATTTTTTCGGCAATCCGCTCAAATTGCATGGCCTGCTTATCGCCAATTTCAATCTGTTGCTGCTGCGAAAGCTGGCTCAACTGGGTAAAGGGCAGGGCGGCTTGCTCCACTTCCATGGTGAGGATATGGTCTACGCGGAAACCCGGGTCGACTTCGATCAGATGTTGAAAGCTCCTCAGCAGCAATCCTGCGCCGATCAGCGGCACGAGCGCCATGGCGACCTCTGAAATCACCAGGGCATTGTGCCTGCGATGATGCCAAGATCCGTTTGTCCCCTTGCCGCTCTGTTTGAGCACTCCGGCGAGATTTGTGCGGAGCGTACCCATCGCGGGTAGTAACCCGCAGATCATTCCCGTGATGACACAAATCACGGCGGTGAATGCCAGCACAGTGCCGTTCAAGCCGCTCTCGCGCACCACGCCCAGATCGGCGGGAACGAAGGCCATCAAAGTGCGCAGTCCCACAGCGGCGAGTAGCAATCCCAGCGCCCCACCCGCCAGCGATAGCAGCATGCTTTCCGTCAGCAATTGGCGGGACACTTGCCAGGAGCTGGCGCCCAGCGCCGTGCGCAGAGCTACTTCCCGCTCGCGCGCTGAATTGCGCACCAGCAGGAGATTGACGATGTTTGCGCAGGCGATCAGCAGCACCAGCCCGACGGCACCCGAGAGAACAAGTAAGATGCTGCGCAGTTTGGCAACCGAGGGATCCTGCATCGGTTCGACAAGTACGCCAAAGGCCTTGTGCGAATCCGGGTACTTGATGGCTTCTTGTTGATTCAGCCTGACCATTTCGTCGCGCGCCTGCGCCATGGTGATGCCGGGCTTGAGCCGCGCTACCCCGATGAAGGCGTGGTGGATGTGTTCGGTCAGGTCGTCACCGAACTGCCCAATGGGCATCCAAAGATCCGGCCAGCGCAGAAGGCGAAAATCCGCCGGCAAGACACCCGCGACTCGATAGCCCTGGTTATCCAGCGTAATGGTTCGTCCAACTACGGCAGGATCGGCGCCAAACCGGCTCTGCCAGAGGCGATGACTCAGCATCACCACCGGCGCGCTCCCGGCTCGGTCCTCTTCCGGCAGGAAATAGCGGCCTGCTGCGAGTTTTGTCCCCAACAAAGGGAACAGGCCCGCGCTGGCGTAGCTCACGAGTACGCGCTGGGGCTCACCCTCTTCTGTAAGGTTGAATCCCTGGGAGATTTGGACGTAGGCGCCCATCGCCGAAAAGCTGGCGTTCTGCTCGCGCCAGTCGGCATAGTCCCCGGGGGACAAACCGCCTCGCGGGACTTGCGGCGGATAGGTATTCCAGATTTGTACGAGTTGTCCGGGCTGAGGATAGGGAAGCGGCCGGAGCAGGACGTTTTCGACGACACTGAAAATGGCGGTATTGGCTCCGATACCGAGAGCGAGGGTCATTACGGCTACTGCGGCGAACCCCGGGCTCTTGAGCAGAGTACGGGCGGAATATCGGATGTCGTGCAGCAAACTCTCCATGATACCTTCCCCGTGATCGAAAGCCGGGCGTTGCCGGGTTCCCCTGGACCGTACAATTCCCTTATACGCTTCGACGCAAAAGCGGTGCGAAAGGTGTCTTACGAACCTCCGGAACAACGGTGGTTAGAGATTGTCTCGCCTAATGAAGCGCGGCGGCGAGGGTCTTGCGAAGCAGAGACTCCTGCTCGGGAAAGACCGTGCGCAAATCCAGGATGAGGCGGTCTTCTTCCACGCGGGCGATGACGGAGATTCCTGCGGGAGCGCGTCTCAGCCGTTCCTCCAGTTTCGCCGCTGAATATCGCGCGCTGGCAACGCGAATCACTTTGCTGGGCAGCGACTGCGTCGGCGTGGAGCCGCCTCCCGCCAGCGATGCGCCATCCACTACTTCGATCTCCACTTCGTCTAGCGGCAGTTCCGGGCGCAGCTCGCGCAGGAAATTCTCCGCGCGCCGTTTCAGTGCCTGCGGCGTCATGCGAATCATGCGCATCGCCGGGATCTCCTCCCATGCGGTGCGAAGATACGCGCTTAGTGTTGCCGCCAGCGCCGCAATCGTCAGCTTGTCCACGCGCAGCGCGCGAAACAGCGGATGCTTTCGCACACGCGCGATCAAATCTTTCTTCCCGGCAATGATTCCTGCCTGTGGCCCGCCGAGCAGCTTGTCCCCGCTAAACGTCACAATTCCTACGCCCGCTTCGATGCTTTGACGGGCGGTTGGTTCGATGATCCCATGTTCGGTCAAATCGACCAGGCAGCCTGAACCCAAATCTTCCACCAGTGGGATCCCGCTGCGCCGGCTGAGCTCCACCAGTTCTTCCAGCGACGGCTTGTCCGTGAAGCCCGTCACTTTGAAATTCGAGGGATGCACGCGCAGCAGCAGGCGCGCTTTCTCGCCGATGGCGTTCTCGTAATCGGCAAGCCGCGTGCGGTTCGTTGTGCCCACTTCGCGCAGCAGCGCGCCACTCTGCTCCATGATTTCCGGGATGCGGAAACCGTCGCCGATTTCGATCAATTCGCCGCGCGAGACAATCACTTCGCCGTCCCGCGCTAAGGCCGCCAGCGTCACCAGCACCGCCGCTGCGCAGTTGTTTACCACGATGGCCGCTTCCGCTCCCGTCAGCCGCGTCAGCAGCTCGGCGAGATGCACGTCGCGCCTTCCGCGCGCGCCCGCCTCCAGGTCATATTCCAGATTCGAATACTGGGTGGCCGTCCGCCGGAATTCCTCGACTACTGACTCAGTCAGTGGCGCGCGGCCCAGGTTTGTGTGCAGGATCACTCCCGTCGCATTGATTACCGGCTGCAGCGAGTGCGCGAGGATTCGTTCGACCAGCGAAGTGATGCGGGCTTCAAGGGATGCGGGATCGGAAGCCAGCGCCGAGATTTCCGCCAGAAGCACGGCCGCGGTCTCGCCAGTGATACGCCCGCGCAGATCAGCCAGCACGGTCCGCGCAATCTCTACAACTAGGTTGCGGTCCACGCGCTTCGCCAGCTCAGAAAGCCGCGGCTGCGCAAGCAATTCGTCCACCGAAGGAATCTGCCGCAACAGTTCCGACTGTTCCGCGGAAATCGTGCGTTTACTGCGGGCCTGCATGCGAACATTTCAGCACAGCTCCGCGCGCTGGGCAATGGCACGGATTTTCCCGATGCGCTCGAGGCGCCGGCCGGCGGTAAAGCCGCCTTGCCCGATTCGAACCGCAGCCTGCGCATCCGGTTGACGGCATCCCTCGCTGCACCTAGCATGGAAGTTTGGGAGCTTCCTTCACGCATGGCGACCATTGATGAAGAGCTGGGCTCACTCGAACGCGACATTCGCCAGCTCAAAATCGAGTACGACCAGTATTTCGGCGGTGGCCGCAAGCGCCCGCCCTCCGAAATCGAGTGGCGCATCGAGCAGCTGATCAAGCGCTACGCCGAGCGCGGCGGCGAGCTGAAATTCGCACAGCGCTTTCGCTTCAATAATCTTTCTCAGACTTACGCCAAATACAAAGATATCTTCCGCAAGAAAACCGCCCTCAAGGAAGAAGGCAGAACGCAGCGGCATTTCGGCGCAGCGGCGAAGCAGATCGAGGAAGCGCGCGCCAAAGAACACGCCGAGCAGGAAGCCGCGGCGGCCGCAGCGGGCACGGATGGAGCAAAAGCGTTTCGCATGGTGTGCTCGGAGCCGGAACGCGAATCGGAAAAAGTCGAAAAGCTGTATCAGGCCTTTGTCCAGGCCAAGCAGCAGGCCGGAGAACAGACTGGCAAATTGTCGCGGTCCAGTTTCAATGAGTTTGTCCTGAAGAAGACGAAAGAACTGCAAAAGCAGAAGAACTGCAGGGATGTAGAGTACGTCGTCGAGACGGTCGATGGCCAGGTGAAACTCAAAGCGCTGGTGAAGTCGTGAGAACTTTCCTGAAAGTTCCCTGATCTCTTTCCGGAGCCGTTTTCCACATCGTTTCCCTTTCGCATTTTATCCCCCGCGCTTACACTGGTGTGCTTTTCTTCTTTTGTGGAGGAAACATGGCGGTGCAGCGCGCGCTCATCAGCGTCTTTGACAAGACCGGGATTGTGGATTTTGCGAAACGCCTCGCCGCTCTGAAAATCGAAATTCTTTCTACCGGTGGAACCGCCAAGCTGCTGCGTGAGAACGGAATTGCCGTCCGTGACGTCTCCGACTTCACCGGCTGGCCGGAAATGCTCGGCGGTCGCGTCAAAACCTTGCACCCCAAGGTGCATGGTGGGTTGCTTTTCCGCCGCAAACGCGCTGACGACCAGAAACAAGCCGCGGAGCACGGCATCGCGCCCATCGATCTTGTCGTCGTAAATCTCTACCCGTTTGAAGCAACAGCGGCGAAGACGGGGCTGACCGCCGAAGACCTCATCGAAAACATCGATATTGGCGGCCCAACCATGCTGCGTTCGGCGGCAAAGAATTTTGAGAGCGTGACTGTGGTTGTGGAACCTGCGGACTTCGATCGAGTCGCCAACGAACTGGAAGCCTCCGGTGACACATCGCTGGCGACGCGGCTGGAGCTGGCGCGCCAAGTGTTTGCGACGACGTCGCGCTATGACGGACTCATCGCCATGGATCTGGAACGTCTTGCGGCGTCGGCGGCGCACGTCACGTTGGAAGCGAAGCCCGTTTTGCCCGAGCGAGTGCACCTGGCGCTTCGCCGGCGGCAGGAGTTGCGCTACGGCGAAAATCCGCACCAGGCTGCGGCGTTGTACGTGCCCGCAGGCCGCGTTCCAGAAGGATTGGCCGCCGCGAAGCAGCTTCAAGGAAAAGAGCTTTCCTACAACAATTTCGTCGACCTGGAAGCAGCGCGGAGCCTGGCCGCGGAGTTCAAGGAATCGGCTGCCGTCATCATGAAGCACAACAATCCGTGCGGCACGGCGGAGCAGGCGACGCTGCGCGAGGCGTACCTGAAGGCCTTGGCGTGCGATCCCGTGTCGGCGTTTGGCGGTGTACTGGCGTTCAACCGGGTTGTGGACGCGGGGACGGCAGAAGAAGTCGCGAAGCTGTTTGTGGAGTGCATCGCAGCACCCGGTTTCGAGCCGCGCGCGAAAGAGATTCTCGCGGCCAAGAAAAATCTCCGGTTGCTGGAGCTGCCTCCAGGCGGGCTTGAACCGGAACGCGAACTTCAGCTCAAGCGCATCCTCGGGGGCATGTTGGTGCAGCAGCCAGACCTTGGCGAGCTCAACGACCTCGAGCTGCGCACGGTCTCGAAGCGTGTGCCCATGCCGGAAGAGATGCGCGCGATGCGCTTCGCTTGGAAAGTGGCCAAGCATGTGAAGTCCAACGCCATCGTTTTCGCGAAAGACGGCGCGACGCTGGGCGTCGGCGCAGGGCAAATGAGCCGCGTCGACTCCGTGAAAATCGCCGTGATGAAGGCGCAGGCGCCGCTCGCGGGAAGCGTCGTGGCCTCGGACGCGTTTTTTCCCTTTCCCGATGGCGTCGAAGAAGCTGCCAAGGCAGGCGCGACCGCGTTCATTCAGCCAGGCGGTTCCGTGCGCGATCCGGACGTGATTGCCGCCGTAGACCGGCTGAACCTCGCGATGGTCTTCACCGGAATGCGGCACTTCCTGCATTGAGGCTCGGGTAGACGCCCGCTATTTGTCGCGCAGAATCACTTCTCCCTGGCCGACAAGTTGGTCGTTGAGCCACAGCCGGTACTTGTAGCTGGCTGCTTTGCTCCCCGGCCGTGGCGGCCCGCTCAGCAGCCGCATTCCCGCGGGCGCCTGAAAAATATTGGAAGAGAACGGGCAGCGGTTCACGTCAAACTCGACGCGCAGGTTGCCCGCGTCCGAAATCCACGAAACCTGATCGCTGGGATCGATGACCACGGCCTGCGGAATCAGTCCAACGAGTACGGGACGTTCAGCCATCTTGTTCTCGCGCGCGGACGTCGCGTCTGGCGCAGCGCTCCTCAACGATGAAATCCAGCCAGCGACGATAGCACATTCCTGCCTTGCTGGCCCTCTGCGGCCCCGCACTCTCCCACTGTCATCCCGACCCTCAGGCCATGGGCTTCCGCGGCCTGAGGCGGAGGGGATCTGCTTTCAATTGCGGGAATCTCGGCACGGTGAGGTTCGTCACAGCAATCGTGCTTCCCCTCACAAAAAAATCTTCTATTTTTGCAACGAAACTGTACTTCCGGACATCTAATTAGGTGTAACCTGTACTTCGTTGTGCTTGACCGTCTGCAAGCCCAACCGTAAATTGAATATTGTTGCTTCGTGGCGCGAAGCTCCGGCTGGATCTCTTGCGCGCGCGGAATGACGCACTTCAAAGAGCGTCTGCTGCTTGACGCGGAGGATTCTGCCGGATGGCTTCTGTTCCACGGCACCTGACGATTGCGCTCCCCAATGGGGCGCGCATCTCGATTTTGCACTCTCTGCCTTTTGCTCTCGTGCACCTCGCTTCGCTTCTGATTTTCTTCATCCCCTTCCACTGGTATTACCCGGTGACCTGCCTGGCGCTCCTCGTCGTGCGCATGTTCTTCGTCACCGCCGGCTATCACCGCTATTTTTCGCACCGCTCCTTCAAGACCAGCCGCGTCTTCCAGTTTGTGATTGCCTTCATGGCCATGTCGTCCTCGCAAAAGGGCGTGCTGTGGTGGGCGGCGCACCATCGCCACCATCACCGCTATTCAGACCAGGAGCTGGACCTGCATTCGCCGACGCTCTTCGGCTTTTTCTGGTCGCACCTCGGCTGGATCATCTCTGACCGCTACAACGAAACGCGCATGGACTACATCGGCGACTTCGCGAAGTTTCCTGAATTGCGCTGGCTGAACAAGTACCACATGGTTCCGCCCATCACGCTCGGCGTGGCGCTCTGGCTGATCGGCGGCTGGCCGCTGTTCATCTGGGCTTTCTGCCTCGGCACCGTGCTCCTCTGGCACGACACGTTCACCATCAATTCGCTATCACACCTCTTCGGCTCCCGCCGCTACGAAACCACCGATACCAGCCGCAACAATTGGCTCCTCGCCCTGCTCACCCTCGGCGAAGGCTGGCACAACAACCATCATCACTTCATGGCTTCCGCGCGCCAGGGCTTCTACTGGTGGGAGATCGATATCACCTACTACACCCTGAAGGTCATGTCCTGGCTCGGCATCGTCTGGGATCTGCGCAAAGTCCCCGCCCACATCCTCGCCGACCAACCCGCCGCCGCGTAGCTCGCTCTTTCCCACTCCTGACGTAGCACTCGTGGGTACTGTTTGGGCTACTCTCTCTGGGTTTTGAAGGGCCGAGCTTCTTTGGTTGAAAAGCGCTTTTCCAGGCTGTGAATTTCCGTGGGGCCGAAGCGGTAGCGAAACTCTTTTCCCTCGAGGTTGTTCAGGACTTTTTCATCGTAAATGCGGAAGTAGATGCCATCCTTGGTTCCGCCGTATTCCGGAACGCGATAGTCGCCGATGTAGAGTTCCATTCCTAGCCCTTCATCGCGGGGAAATGTGCCTTTGAGGGTCACCAGATACGCGCGTTCGTAGCTTTGTTCTTTTCCCTCGGCGTCGCGCAGTCGGACCGGCGTCTTCAATTCCAGCCGCACGATTTCATAAGAATTGATTTTGACGTTCAAGGGTTTTTCGCGGCTGCTGGTTTGAGCCCGAGCCGGCGTCAATCCCGCGAGCAACGAACAGGATGCGAGAGCAAGGGCAAATGCGGAAATTCGTCTCATGGCTTCCTCCATTACCGGGCAATCTGAATGTCATCGATGGCTACGAGGCCGCTGGGTTTCTGATCAAACTTCAGCCTAATCTTACTTAGATGGTACAAATTCCAATTGTGATGGTGTTCGACGAATTCGTGCAACGGGATGCGCACTGTCTGCAAAACGGATTTGGTATCGTCGCCGGAGCAGACGCTGCTGGTTTGCTCGGGGTAGGGAAGCACGTTGAACGCGGAAGCGTGCAGCGGATTGGTGAGTACGCCGGGACCCAGCTCCAACACGATGCTGAAATCCTGATTCGCGCCCGGAGTGTTTTTCACTGCCGGCGATTCAAAGATCTGTCCGACGCGTAGGGACAAGACTGGATGCGTGCTGATCTGCGCCGCCAAAGCAGAGGGAACATCGATTTCGTATTCGGCCGACGTGCTGTTCCAGCCGGCAATCAGGCCATCGGTTTGTTCCCAGAGGTAGAAAGGAGGCCCGTCGTCGGAGAAAGTGTAGTGCTGATACGGATTCAGCAACCCGCTGACATTGGTATTGGTCATGCCAGGAAAGGAACCGGTGGCCAAATTTGGGCCTTGTTCGTAATTGTCGATGAAAACGCGCTCTTCGCTCTGGTATTGCGTCATCAGCGTGATTCCGCTGGGCAGGCTGGGAAAACGAATCTTGCCTTGGAAGAGACGCGCATAACCGTGTTTGTGCTGCAGCGTCATTTGGTAGTAGGCGCTGAAAAAGACTTTGCCGATCGCTTGTTCGTTGGCGGCGGGAATGATTTCCGCCGCAGGAGCGACGAGACACGGATCCATAGTGCCCCACATCGTATTCCACTGGTTATGAATGGCGCCGTAGACCCACAGCAGCGATTTCGTGGCCGTGCCGGCAACGGCGACGGGCTGGGCCCGGTCAAACGCTTTGTAGCCCTCGAAGTCATAGACGTCGCCGTCGTGGGTTCCGTGCATGACGAAATAGTCCGCGTTCTGAATCACTGCAGGAACATTGGCGTAAGGCAACCCAGTATGTGGATTGATGTCGCCGACAATCTGGCCGTCCACGGGCGCGATGGCGAAGAGGCTCTTGAGGGTGAAATTGAAATTATGGTCGGGATCCGCAGGGTTATTCAGCATGGTGTTGAAAAGCCAGGCGATGGTGACGGCTTCACCGCCGCGGGAGTGCCCGGCGAGGCCAATGCGGTCCATGTCCACCTTGTGGTAGAAGGTGTTTCCCGGCGTTGAGTTCCAGGTCCGCCAGCGCTGCAGATGCCGCAGGATCACGATCGCGC
Source organism: uncultured Acidobacteriaceae bacterium (assembly GCA_964524985.1). Taxonomy (GTDB): domain Bacteria; phylum Acidobacteriota; class Terriglobia; order Acidiferrales; family UBA7541; genus Acidiferrum. The sequence goes on along the minus strand of CAZGFL010000098.1, from coordinate 69,995 downwards.
GTGCATCCATCTCGCCCCAAACCCCGCCGTTCAAGAAGTTCTCGTCCACGCTTACAGCAATGAAACCGTGGCTGGCCAGCAGGTCGAGCAGGTAGATATAGCCCTTCTCACTGCTGACCGTCGGATCGTGGTTCCCATGAACGATCAGAACTAGGGGAAAAGGACCGCGGCCTTTGGGGTAGCGGACGATGCCGTGGAGCGGCACGTGGTTCATCGTGTAGGTGACCTGCCAATCGGGACTGTTGAAATACGCGGAGACGTCGGTCCAGAGCGGATCGGCCGGATTTGCGGGTGCAGGTTGATATTCCCACGAGAGCACGGTGTGGTGGCCGGGAAGCGCGGGGTCTTTCAGGGTTCCATCGCAGCCCTGCATGAGGAACAGGCTGAGGAGCAGTACCAATAGGCTCCACTGTCTGCCGGGAAGCCTGAAGCGAAACACTGATAGAGAACGTAGAGGGTCCGTGCTTACGCGGATTTTCATTGGCTGCACCTCTTGAGCCAAGAAACCGGAAGCAGCCATGCCGCGATGGGAGGAGACGCGGTTGGAGCGAACGAGATCCCGCGGTGCTTCGGGCCTGGCCAACCTTCTGCGGAAGTAGTGATGGAGAGACGCCTTTCGTTTCGTACAAAGGTGTCCATTGCAAACCAGACGGCTTGGGAGTACGCTCTGGCGAGTCTCACACCTACCTTCCATCCACCGTGCAGCGGGACCGTCTCCGGTGATCAAGGAGCGACTCCACGGAGGAGGACGCCGATGATGTCCATGGATGCCAAAGCCATCATTCAGACGCTCTACGAAGAAGTATGGAACAAACGAAAACTGGAACTGACGAGCGAGTTGGTTTCTCCCAGCCATGCGCTGCATGGTCCGAACTTTGACGGAGCATCGATCGGTCCGGAAGCCTATGCACGTCAAGTGGTTATGTTTGTCAGGGGCTTTCCGGACTTGCACTGGACGATCGGAGATACGATTGCCGAAAAGGACGAGCTGGTGGTGATGTGGACTTTTTCCGGGACGCATCAAGGCGACTTCATGGGCGTGGCGCCTACCCACAAGAAAGTGTCCGTTGACGGTATTACCGTTCATCACATCACCGAAGGGAAGATCATGGATTCGGACGTCATTTGGGACACCTGGGGAATGATGCAACAGCTTGGCGTGGTGTCCCCGCTGGGAAGACCCCATAGCGCGGCGGCTCGTTAGGCCAAGCCTGGTTCGAAACAGCTATAACTCACACCACCTTTTTTGCCAACTCAGAATTGAAACGATTCGCCGCCTCGGCGCACCACTACTTTAGAAGGAGTAGTGCCATGCAGGGGCAGGTCTCAGTGGCCAGAAACGCCATCTACGACATTTTGATCACCGATGCGGACGGCCAGCATTTGCGGCTTGAAAGCTTCCGGGACCTGGATACCGCGAGGCGAAGATTCCCTTCGCTGGCCGCGCTTTACCCGGGAACGAAACTGACACTCTGGAATCGCGAGACGCGCGCCGTCCTCGTCGAGACCGAAGGTTACTGATTTCAGCGATTCATCCGAACAAGCTTATCCCTTCCCACAAAGGCGCTTCTTCTTTGATACGAAGCATTGAAACTTTCGAACCTACGAGATGCGAATTTCCAGCACCGCTGGCTGCCGCCGGCTGTAAAATGGAGGGCGTAGTTGTAAGGAGAAATGTATGGCCAAGACGAGGAAGAGCTCCGGGCCCGCCGTCAAGAATTCACGGGTCGTGGTTAGCCAGCCCTCCCGCGAAGCAATTGCTTTGCGCGCTTACGAGATTTATCTGGAGCGCGGCGGCCAGCCGGGCCACGAACTGGAGGATTGGACGCGCGCCGAGCTGGAGCTTTCCGTGAAGAACGGCAAGCCGCGACGCAAGGCTTCACCAAAAGCGGCAGCGGCGTAGGCTCGTAGAAAATTAAAGGGCGGAGCACCCGGGAACTGCAGTGCTCCACCCTCTCCGTCCAAACTTGTCTCTGCTACTGACCTAAGACGAAAGTGACCGTCACCACCATCTGGACGGCAATCGGCTGATCGTTCAAATACGTTGGCTCGTACTTCCACTTTCGCAAGGCGTCAAGCGCGGCTTGGTAAAGAAGTGGCGGGCCAGAAACGACGTTCATTTCCACCACGTTTCCTTGCTCATCCAGCACGGCGTCAATCAGCACTTGTCCCTGAATGCGTGCTTGCCGCGCAATCACCGGGTACACCGGGGGAACCTGCAGGATTGCCTTCGGTGGCCGGACTCGACCGCCGACACGGATCGGCGGGGCCTTGGCTGCTGGGGCCACAGGTTTCGTAGTGTTCAGCACGCCCCCGATCACACCGCCCAAAACGCCGCCCATTTGTCCACCCGGTACTCCACCAGGGACGCCGCCAACTACGCCAAAGGCTTCTGGTTCGAGTGGCGCTTCTTTGATATCAGCGATTTGCTTGGGAATGACCGTCGGTGCGTACAGCTTTCCGGAAGTCAGCAGGCGTACCCGCGGCGCCGTCGCCCTCGCAACGGCTGCCGTTGCCGGTGGAGGAGGCGGCGGAGGTGGCGGCGGGGCGACCAGCATCATCGATGCATACTGCTTGATGTTGATCGTGTCGGTGAAGAAGAGCCCGAGCAAAATCGGAATCGAGATGATCGCGACGTGCGTCAACACGGAAACGAAGACTTTCAATGTACGCGAGCCGGTCTTGAAGTGATTCTCTTCCAGGAGCACGGCCTGGGAAAACTTGAATGCCGGTTTGATTTCCCGGTGATCTTCGACGAATTCGCGCCGGGGCGCCTGCTCGAGAGGAATAATCTCAATGAGCTTCGGGACGATTACGTCATCCTTGACGGGATGTTCAGCGATGGCGGACGGTGCCATGGTAGGTACCTCCTACACTGCACCTTAGGGGCATCCCAAATGCCAAGACAGCACGCCCAGAGGTTCCTGTAACTTATTGATATTAAAAAGTTTAATATACGGTTGGGCGAGCCATAAGAACGGAAGTTGGGCGATGAGGCGCAAAGCAGCGAGGCGGGGTGCGTGACTTCGCGCACCGGACCGCGCCCATACGGGCAACCTTGTCTGCCTTCTAGAGTGTCACTGACGAAGGATGAATTACGAGCGAATCGCTGAGCACGGGCCGAAGCCTGCCTGCGGCAGGCAGGCCTGTGCCACCGTTAGCGGCCGGTGCGGAGGGCGGGCAAAGTGAACTTTGGCGTGACTTCCTTGCGCTTCGCCCAATCATGGTAGGTGTGACACTCAGAACAGCGCGAGTCGGCGTGATCGGGTCCGGGCCCATGGCACGTCCTGCAGGTGGCAATTCCCGGGAGCAATATATCGCTCGCCTCCGTGCTCGTCAGCGCCTTTTCATGACAGCTTACGCAAGTGAAGCCGCGGTGCGCGTCATGGTCGAATTTCGCGTGCGGCATCCACTGGAGCGAAACGTTCGCGCGCGCTATCTCTGGCAAATCCATCTCGAGATCCGAGTTTTGTTTGGCGTGGCTGCCTTGCGGCATCGCTTGTTCAATCGGACGTGGTGAGTTCTTCGAAGGAAATGTAAGTGAGTGGCATTGTCTGCAGGTCTTCCGCCATAAGAGTTCTTCTGACTTTGCAGTTTGCTCTGTCACCCACTGCGCAGGCGTGAGGATGCGAACCTCCGGCGGCAAAGGTTTGCCCGTCAGATCCCGACTGGGATCACGCTGTACGCGAACTTCTGCTGGATGGGCGGCGATATATAGCCGGAATTTCTTTATCAGAAACTCGTGGATGATTTCCGGTGTGTCGTGAGGCACGCCTTCGTCGAACCGCTTATCAAAAGCAAGTGAATGGCAGCCGGCACAAGCGTTGGCAAATTTGACGGGCGCCATCAGTTCACGGCCACTCACCGGCTTCACAGCCCTGACGCCTTCCTGACGCAACGGCAGATACTCGTCGGAATCTTTGTAGCTGATAGCTGCGGCACGGTAGCTCGGATCGGAGTAGATCAGGTCGGCGTCCACGGCGGCTGGACGATGGCAATTACCGCATTCGAGATTGACGACGGGCCCGTCGGGGCCGCGGCGGATAGGCTTCATGTGAATGGCATGATTCAGCTTAATGGTGGAGGGATCGCCAGGCGGCGTGCCGGCCGCGGGGCGTAGGGCCGCAAACTCGGGGTGCCCGTCTTCGAGGCTATTGATGTGCCAAGCGTACCGGGTTGCGGAAGCACTTCTCTTTAGATCGCAGTGGCATTCAGCGCAAGCTTGATCGCTAGCGGCGGAAATGTTGATGCGGCCACGGTGTTCGGTGTGGCATTCCGCACAAGCAAGATGTGTTTCGCCGATCGGGCCGACGGCATGGTGAATGGGGCCGTCGTGACAATCGAGGCAGGCGCTGTCGGCGGCCTTGGCGGAAAATGCGCCGGCCGTTTGCACGTGGCATGCGGCGCATTCCTTTTCGAGGACGGCGTGGGCGCGGGACATGCGGCCGCTGGAATAGACGCGATGGTCGACGGAGAATCCACGCCAGGCGATCCAAGAAAGGGCGAGCAATGGCAGAAGGAGGCTTAGCCAGAATTTGGCGCGCTTCAGCGGCGTCGGCCTCTTGAAATAGTTGAGGTCGATGCGTTGCGCGAGCTTTTTTGTTGTGCGGGTCCTGGCCACGATTTTTGTTCGCTAGTACCGCAGCGCCATGACCGCGTGGACGGCGCCGAGCAAAATCAGCGCGAGCGAAAGCGGAATGTGTACCAGCAGCCAGCCGTGAAGCCAGCGATGCAGGCGCTCCTGGCGCGTGAGCTGGCGCGCTTCGTCGCAAATCTCTTCGAGGTCCGTGATCGTGATGTGAGCCGCGGCGGGCAACAGTGTGCGCAGTCCCGCGAACACGCCGCCGGCCGTGGCGGCATCGGCCAGCCGCTGACCGCTCTTTCCCGGATGCTCGAGAAACGGCCGCATCTCGTCAAGATAGAAACGCCGGAGCGGCGCGCCTTCTTCTCTGCTCAACAGAATCCGCTCAGGAGCAGCCGCCACGGCGGCGCTGGCACCCGCGCTGACCGCGGCGGAAGTTCTTAGCGGAGCAGCTGCCGCCGCAATAGGCCGCAAAGCGGAAAAACCTCCCGCGCGCTGAATCTCTTCTTCCGAAGTTTTGGCGAATCCCATATTTCCGCAGAGCGCTTCAACGGCACGGTCGGCTTCTTCCCGCAAGAGCACGCGGACGTGACTAATTTCGTCGTAGATGGTTTCGAGCGGCACATCGGTGGTCATCAGGCGCGGAATGTAATGCTGGAGCGCCGCGCCGAAAACACCACTGAAGACACTGATGATCAGCAGCCACATCAGCACGCGGGTGAGCGTGCCGCCAAAGTGAAAGCCGCCGTGAAAGAGAATCATCGGCAGGGCCAGCAAGCCAAGCCAGAGATGGCCGCGCATCCAGACTTGGGCGCGGCCAAGGCGACAGGTGGGCACGCGTTTTCGCGCGCCAAGAGCCGCAGCGAAGAGCATGAAGGCAAAGCCCACGATGCCGAAGAGCAAGCCGATGGCGCTGCCGCCGCGCGGGTCTTGCGGAGCGTTGGCCGCATAGAGGGCATATACGGCCACGGAGACTGCGAGAATGGCGAGCGAGGCGACGGCCCAGCTGCGATGCGTGCGATCGATTCTCATTTCGCGCCGCCCCCACCAAGCATTTCCGTGAAGAATGTTTTTGGATCGACGCGATGCGCGGCGTCGTGCGGACAGGCGTAGACGCAGCTGGGCTCTTTCAAGTGCGTGCACAAATCGCAAGAGGTGGCTTTCTGCTTGAGAACCGCTTTCTTGCGCCCGATATTGTCCGGGTCGTCGGCCAGCACTTCAAAGGGATGCAGATTGATGTTTCCGTAAGGGCAATTGCGCGCGCAGAGTCCGCAGCCAATACACCAGTCCTCGATGATGACTTCGAGCGAATTGCGCCGGCGAATCGAGCCAACCGGGCAGCCGACCATGCAGAGGGGGTCGCGGCACTGGCGGCAACTCGTGGCCACCAGGTAATTTTCGAAGCGAAGGCCATCGCGTACCAGGCGCGTGACGCCGTCGTGCGCATCGGCGCAGGCGTTCACGCAGGCGTCGCAGCGCGTGCAATTCTGCAAGTCGAGAATGAGCAGGCTCTGCGCTTCCATCAGGCCCTGCGAGAGGAACTGGTCGATGGGCACGCTGTGCACCATCTGCATACGCTGCTGATTCGCGGCGCGGCGTTCGGCCGCGACGGCTTCGAGGCCCGCGCGAACACTGGGAAACTTCCCGACCATTTCGCGGAAATCGTCACCGGAGATTCGCACCAGCTCGACGTGATCGAGCGCGGTGCACGTGGCGGTGCGCAAGCCACCGCCGAGCAAACCTATTTCGCCGAAGTAATCGCCGCGCGAGACGTAGGCGAGAACCAGCTCACCTCCGGGATAATTCTCCGAGACTTTCACAAACCCGATGCGCACGAGGTAGAAACTGTCGGCAGCCTGGCCCTGCTGCACGATGACCTGGCCGGGCGCAAAACGCTGCAGCTCGACGCTGCTTTTGAGGCGTTCGATGAATTCGGGCGAAAGATCCGCGAACATGGGCACTCCGCGGAGATGGTTTTCGAGGGCGCGGCGGCGGTACGTTTCGTCAAGCTGCGCGCGAAACGTTTTGTTCTTGAGCATGATGTCGAGAACGTTGCGCAGCATTTCGTAAGCAACGACGTCCGACTCCGCGACGACGGTGGCCGAGCGCGGATAGAAATTCATGCACGTCATTTCGCCGAAGAGATCGCCGGGGCCAAGCTGGGCGACAGGATTGCCGTAAGCGAGATCGACGGAAGCGTCGATGGGAATGGTGCGGTCGCGTGCTTCTTCTTCGCGCTTGTCTTCTTCGCGGCCCACGAGGGTGCTGGTCAAACGCTTGAAGAAGCCTTTCGCGCCGCCTTGCGTTTTCACGTGGGCGATGGGCGTGGAAATGGAAACACGCGCGTTGCCTTCCAAAATGTAGAAGGCTGTGGAGCCAAATTCGCCTTCCCGGCAGATGAGTTCACCTTTGCGGAAGCGGCGCTTGACGATGGCGCCACGATTCAGCTCCAGGAACGTTCCGGAGACGCCTTTGAAGACGGGAATTTGCAAAAGTTCCCCGGCTTCGAAACCCTGCGCGCCGGGACCGGTCGCAATTGCCGTGCCGACGACTCCTTTGTTGGTGAGCGCGCCTGTGGGGCAGGACACCATGCACTCGCCGCAGGAAATGCAGGTGGAATCGCCCATCGGCGCGTTCAAGTCAAACGCGATGCCCGCGGAATAGCCTTTGCCCATGCGGCCGAGCACGAAGTTGTTTTTCACTTCGTCGCAGCCGCGGATGCAGCGGTCACAGAGGATGCAGGCGTCATGGTCGACCGCGATGGCAAGTGAGGAATCATCTGTGCCGCGCGCGACGGTGCGTTTGGCAAAACGAGGCTGGGTGATGCCGGCGGCATGCGCAAGAGTTTCCAGCTCGCAGTCACCGGATTTTTCCTGCCGCGCGCATGGCAAAGGGTGATCGGACATCAGCAGCTCGAGCAGCGTCTTGCGGGCGTTCAGAACTTTTTCGGAATTCGTGGCCACCTTCATGCCGGGCTCGACCGGGCGCACGCAAGAGGCTGAGAGCACGCGTGCGCCGGTATCCACCACGCAGAGGCGACAGACGCCGACGGGTGTTTGATTTTGCAAGTGGCAAAGCGTGGGAATGGCGATGCCATTCATCCGCGCGGCGTCAAACACGCTTGTGCCGTCGGGCACTCCGACGAGTTTCCCGTCGATGCTCAGCTCGATTATTCCGGGAGGTGTGGCGCGCGTGCTCATGTTATGGCCGAATCCCGACGCGTTGCGCTTCGCCTGCGCGCGCAGCGGCAGTGAAGCAGATGCCGCTTGGGCACTGCCCCTTCAAAACATGCGCGTCAACTTCCGCGCGGAAATGCTTGAGCACGGATTGAATCGGCGCCGGAGCGATCTGGCCGAGGCCGCAGATGGACGTCTGGCTCATGGCCTGCGAAAGATCGTCGAGGAGCGCGAGGTCGGCGCGGTATTGCGGCTCGGGAACGGCGCCCTGCGTCCAGCGGACGAGCAGGTCGGTCATTTTTTGCGAGCCCATGCGGCAGGGCACGCACTTGCCGCACGATTCGTTGCGATAAAAGCGCACGGCGTTCAACGCCATGTCCAGCATGCACGTGGTGTCGTCGCAAACGACGATGGCGCCGGAGCCGAGCATCGAGCCCGCGTCGGCGAGCGCTTTGAAGTCGAGCCGCACGTCGATCAACGAAGCGGGAAGATAACCGGACGACGGGCCGGAAGGCGCGAAGGCTTTCAGCGCCCGGCCGCCGCGAACGCCGCCGGCATGCATGAAAATCACCTCGCGCATCGGCGTGCCCATGGGCACTTCGAAAATGCCCGGACGGGCGACGTGGCCGCTGACGCCTACAAATTTCAGGCCTCGCGAGCCGTTCTTGCCTTGAGCTGCAAACCAGTCGACGCCGCGCGCAAGAATTTGCGGCACGTTGATGAAGGTCTCGACGTTGTTGATGACCGTGGGCTTTTGCCACAGGCCGACTTGCCCGGGGAACGGAGGCTTGTTGCGCGGCTCGGCGCGATGGCCTTCGATGGCTTCGATCAGCGCGCTCTCTTCGCCACAGATGTAACCGCCGGGGCTGACGAAAATTTCCAGGTCGAAATCCAGGTCGCTGCCGAGGAGTTTCTTGCCGAGCAGTCCGCCGCGATAGCAGCGGCGGATTTCTTCACCGAGAATCTCTTCCTGCAAATGATATTCGTGGCGGATGTAGAGAATGCCGCGTTTTGCACCGGTGACCAGCCCTGCAATGATCATGCCCTCGATCAGCAGATGCGGGAGGTTGGTCATGATGAAGCGGTCTTTGATGGTGCCGGGCTCGCTCTCGTCCGCATTGCATACGATGTACTTCACGGGATCGGGTTGCTTGCGGACGAGGTCCCATTTCATGCTGGTGGGAAAGCCCGCGCCTCCCATGCCGCGGAGCTCGGCCGCTTTCAGTTGGGAGAGAACATCGTCCCAGGCGCGAGATTGGACGAGCTTGCGAAGCACTCCATACTTTTCGTTTTCGCCGTATGGATCGGCTTTGCACGCCACGCGCGCCTGCTCGGGATGCGACTCCTGAGCTTCTTCTCCTTGAATGGCAGCGCGGGCCACCTGTTCTGCTTGCGCCACCGTGACATCCGTCAAAATCGCATCGTTGATGGAAACCGCGGGCGCATGATCGCAGCGGCCCAGACAGGAAACGTCGCGAATCCGCACGTCGTCAGGCGGTGTTCCCGCGAAGCGCCGCTCGAGATCGGCGCGCAGTGCGCACGCGCCGTTCAGGTGACAGCTCATGTCCGCGCACACCAGAATTTCGGCTTTGGCCGGAGGCGCGAGATGAAAATGCGGATAAAAACTGGCGACGCTGTGAATCTGGTAGAGGGGAGTTTGGGTGCGGTGGGAAAGGGCCTCAAGTTCCACTTTTGGCAAAAAGCCGTAGCGAAGCTGGATGGCCCGCAGGTCGTCGAAGATCACGTCGTCCCGTCTCGCGCGAATGCGCCGTGCTCGTCTCCCAGGAATGCGCGGCGCAAAGTGGCGTGCTGAATCCACTGCATACTACTGGCCAGAGGCCGCGCTGTAAATAGCGCGCGTTTGGCTTTTCGCAGCGCGCCGCGAAAAAGGCAACGGCAAAGCGTTGACTTACCGGCGGGGCAAACGATATAAGCGAACAGACTCTCCGGCACAGCGAATGCGCGACGCGTCCAACTTTCCCGCACAGCGATTGATTCTATGTTTTGTTCTGTTGATGCCCGCCTTTTTGTGCGCGGCGGAGACCGAGCCGGTAAAATACATCGGCCCTGGCTCGTGCGCGGCCACGAGTTGCCACGGAAGCGTGAAGCCCATCGCCGGCAGCCGCATCCTGCAGAATGAATATTCGACGTGGATCCTCCAGGATAAACACAGCCGCGCGTATCAGGCACTGACGGGGGAAGTCGGCGAGCGCATGGCGCGCATTCTGAAACTGGGGACGAAGGCCGAAGAATCGGCGAAATGCCTGGCGTGCCACGCGCTGTACACCACGCCCGAGCAGCGCGGGCGCGCGTTTGAAATTTCCGAGGGCGTGTCCTGCGAAAACTGCCATGGGCCGGCTTCGGCATGGCTGGGGCCGCACACCACGCGTTCGTGGGCTCATGAAAAATCAGTCGCGCTGGGCATGCAGGACACGCGCAGTGTGATTCATCGTACGGAAAAATGCCTGGAGTGCCACCTCGGCACGAAAAACAAATTTGTCGATCACGAGATGATTGCCGCCGGGCATCCCGATTTGTTTTTCGAGCTGGATTCGTTTTCCGCGGTGATGCCGCGCCATTGGAAAGTCCCGCGGCAGTCAGAGCCGGGGCGGCCTGCAGAAGATGCCGCGTGGGTCGGCGTGCGCGAATGGAGCACGGGCCAGGCCGTACAGTTGCGCGCAGCGATGGAGCGCTTGGCCTGGCGCGCCAAGAACGAGCGTTTCGATAAGAAAGACGTCTGGCCGGAATACTCCGAGCTGTCCTGCTTCGCGTGCCACCATGCGCTCGGTCCTGCGAAGGATAGTTGGCGACAGGAGCATGGCTACGTCGGGCGGCGCCCCGGCGATCCGGCGTGGAACAGTTCGCGATACGCCGTGTTTCGTTTGCTGGCCAAGCAAATCGATTCGGCAAGCGGGATGGAACTGGACCGTCAGTTGCTCACCGTTTCTGACGAAATGAGCAAGCTCAATCCCGATCGCAACGTTGTCGCTGGCGCTGCTTCCGCGGCCGCACCCCTCGCGCAGCGCATCGGGGAACGGCTGGCCACGATGCAATACGATCAAGCCGTCGCGTTGCGCATGCTCCAGCGCATCCCTGATGACGCTGAGAACGTCGCGCTTGCCGACGAACGCGCCGCCGAACAAGCCGCTATGGCGATGGATTCTCTCTACATCGCCTACAGCAAAGACGCTAAGCCAGCCAACGCGGCCGACGTGCGGGCGGCCATCAACGGCCTCTTCCAGCAGCTCGAAAACCCTTCTTCGTATAACGCCGACCAGTTCGCCTCCGCACTGCGTCGTATCCGGGGAATGCTAGAATAGAGATAAGGGACTGCACTATTCTTGCGCTCCTAGTTTGTTCTCTGTCGGTGCTATATTTGATCAAGGTTGGAATCACAAGGGACTGTTATGAAGGCATTTCCGCGAATTACGATAAACCACAAGCAAATGGGTGGGCTGCCGTTCATCCGCGGTCTGCGCATACCGGTGGCCACTGTGGTGGACATGATCGCCGAGGGCATGACCCACGAGCGGATTCTTGAGGCTTATCCTGATTTGGAAGAAGCAGACATCCGCGAGGCGCTCCGATATGCGGCAGCCGCAGTGCGCGAACGAGAGCTGCCCGTCTCTGAATTGCTTTGAAGTTCCTCATCGATAACGCGCTATCCCACATCCTCGCTTCCCATCTTCGCAACATCGGGTACGACGCCATCCGCGTTCGCGAATACGGATTGCATGCAGCCGAGGACGAGATCATCGTGAACCGGGCGGTCGCGGAAGATCGAGTTCTGATCACTCTGGACAATGATTTCGGCGGCATTTTGGCTGAGAGCGGCTCGACGGGAACATCGGTGATTTTGTTTCCTCGCGCTTCGGGCGAACCCGATGTGCAATTCCAGCTTCTGAGCAGGATTCTTGCAGCTCTTGAAGAATCTTTGAACAAGGGCTGCATGGTTGTGGTTGAGCCAACCAGGGTCCGGGTTCGAACCTTGCCGATGTTTGGGAAAGAACTGTGAATGCCTACGAGAACTGGTTTTGCGGGTCGGCGCTCTGGCGCTACGTCACGCGGCGGCAATTGCTGCCCTGGCTGCTTCACGGAACGCAACTGGGAGAACACGCGCTGGAATTGGGCGCCGGGCGCGGTCCGGCTACCCTCGAGCTCGCGAAGCTGGCACCACTCGTGACGTCCCTGGAATACGATCAAAAATCTGCGGCGATCCTCGCCGTGCGCGTCGCCAATTCGAATGTCCGAGCGATTCAGGGTGACGCGGCCGTTTTGCCCTTTCCAGACAGTTCATTCTCTTCCGCGATTGCCATTCTCATGCTCCATCATCTGAAGTCCGTGGAGTCACAGGATCGTGCGTTCTCGGAGATTCATCGTGTGCTTCGCCCCGGCGGCGTCTTCGTCGCCTTCGAAATTCGTGACGGCTGGTTCCACCGCGTCGGGCACTTCAGAAGCACGTTTGTCCCGGTCGATCCCGCCACGGTTTCCCCTCGCCTCGGTGCCGCGGGTTTTTCCCACGTCACGCTCGATTTCAATGGTGGTGGATTTCGCATCCTTGCCCTGCGTTGACCCCTGCTCGCGTACGGCTTAGCATCATAGGATGTGGCCGCGTCGCGACAAATTCCCTCCAGGCCCCTACGGCGGGCTCAAAGGCTGGTCGTTGTCCGCGCTGACGCAAAGCCCGCTGGTCATGTTCACCGAACTGGCGCGCTGTGGCGATATTGTCGGCATCCGCGTCGCTAACTTCCGCAACGTTTTTATCAATCACCCGGACCTCATCGAGGAAGTGCTGGTCACGCACTCGCGCCGCTATATCAAGGGCCGCGTGCTCCGCGCCAACCGCCACGTTTTTGGCGAAGGGCTGCTGACTAGCGAAGGTGACTTCTGGCTGCGGCAGCGGCGCCTGGCTCAGCCGGCCTTTCATCGCGCGCAAATCGCTTCTTATGCGGCGACCATGGTCGAGTACGCGCAACGCCTCCTCGAAAATTGGCGCGATGGGGAAGAACGCGACGCGCACAAAGAAATGATGCGGCTCACGCTGCAAATCGTGGGCAAGACGCTGTTCGATGCTGACGTCGCGGGTGACGCGCAGGACGTGGGCAAATCGCTAGAGCTTCTGCTCGAACTCGGCGCAAATTTCCGGCGCACCATCTTTATTCCGCATTGGGTCCCCACGCCCACCAATCTCCGCATCAAGCGCGAAATCGTTTACATTGAGAGCATTCTCTACCGGATCATCAGCGAACGCCGCGCTTCCGGCCGCGATACCGGCGATCTTCTGTCGATGTTGTTACACGCCCAGGATGAAGACGGCTCGCGCATGACCGACAAGCAGCTGCGCGATGAGACCATCACCTTGTTCCTCGCCGGCCACGAAACCACGGCCAGTACGCTCTCCTGGACCTGGTGGCTCCTCGCGCAGAATCCCGCAGTGGAGGCCAAGCTGCATGCCGAACTCGATGCTGTTCTCAACGGCCGAGCGCCTTTACTCGACGATCTCCCGAAACTCACGTACACCGCGAATGTGATTACCGAAGTGCTGCGGCTCTATCCCACGGCGTGGGGCCTGGCGCGCATCGCTATCGAAGATCACGAGCTTGCTGGTTTCAACATCCGCAAAGGCATGGGCGTGGCCATGGCCCAGTGGGTGGTGCATCGCGATCCCCGTTGGTATGACGCCCCCGAGGAATTTCGTCCGGAGCGTTGGGAAGGCGATTTGCTGAAAAAGCTCCCGCGCTTTGCGTATTTTCCGTTCGGTGGAGGTCCGCGCCAGTGCATTGGGAATGCGTTTGCGCTGATGGAAGCGCAACTGATTCTGGCGGCGATCGCTCAGCGCTATCGCTTGCGCCTGGTGCCAAGTCATCCAGTGGTGCCGCTGGCGTCCATCACCCTACGGCCGCGGCACGGCGTGAAGGTCATCCTGGAGGCGCGGCGGCCCAGCCGCGTGGAGTTTTCTTCGGACGCAAGCCGGGTGGTGAGCGCGGACTAGACTGCGCCTTTTGCGTGCCTACAATCGCGTAAGACTATTTGCCTGAGACCTGCGTAGCCAGTTCCGAATGCGTCTGCATCACGCGAAGAATGGAGTCGCGCGTGACCATGCCCACGATGTGCGGCGCGCCATTATCCATGCCGCTCACCACCGGCATCTGATTGATGTCCGCAGTCAGCAGCCGCTCCAGCAATTTCAACAACGGCTCCTCGGGCGTGGTCCACAGAATCTTGTCGCGTGGCAGCATCGCTGCTTGCACGGAGTTGTTGGCCCATTCCTCACGCGGCACCTCGTTCAGCATATGTACGTTCATCATGCCCACCAGCCGGTCGTCGGTCAGCACGAGATGGCAGCGCCGCCCGGTGCGCAGCACTTCCGCGCCGTATTCTTCCAGCGTGATGTGCCCATCCACCGTTGGAACTTCATGGCTCATAACATCCACAGCATGAAGCCCGGCGAGCGACTCGCGAATGGTGACTTGCGCGATGCTCTCCTGCGCTGCGTTCAGCAGATACAGGCCGATCACGCCAAGCCACAACCCGGAAGACCACTGGCTCTTGAAGAAAGCCAGGTACCCACCGAAGCCCATTAGGGCGTAAGCAACCAGCCGGCCGCTGGCACCGGCAATCAATGTAGCGCGCGAGAAACTCTTGGTGACGCCCCAAACGATTGCCCGGAAGATTCGTCCACCATCGAGAGGGAATCCCGGCGCCAGATTGAAAAGGCCCAGAATGAGGTTCGCACCTGCCAAATAACTCGCGAGTGCCCCGAGCATTTGTTCCGAAGGAAAAAGCAGCATCAGGCCGCCAAACATTCCGGCCAGAAAAAAGCTGGCGAGCGGTCCGGCGACGGCGATGTTGAATTCCTGGATGGGCTTCGCCGGTTCGCGGCCGATGCGCGCGATGCCGCCAAAGAGAAACAACGTGATGGAGTGAACGGGGATCTTGTAGTGCAGCGCTACCACGCTGTGCGACAGCTCGTGAAAAAGCACCGAGCCGAAAAACAGAAGACTGGTGAGGATGCCCAGCGCCCAATGTTCCGCGCCCGTCCATTGCGGGTGGAGCTGACGAAACTGCATCGACAGTTCGAAGGTGATTAGCCCGAAAATAAGCAGCCAACTCGCATCCAGATAGATGGGGATGCCGAAGATACGGGCGATACGAAATCCAGTGGTCCGAAAAGGCATTCGCTAGGACCTTCTCCGCCGAGGCACGGGCTGCTAGGTGCCTTCAGCGCAGCTGCTCCAAAGGCCCAAATCTACACTAGCGCGAATTGCCCTTGCCGCCAAATGCCGGCCCGACTTCGCGTCAGGACAGCAACGCCGTGTCGCGGCGTCTACAGTGCGCAGGCCCTGGAATTTCAATAACCCTTTTATTTTCAACAGCCTCAGATTGGCGGCTGGCTTGCCATTTTCCCCAGCGTACGACAGGAGGCACGCCATGATTGCCGTTCTTAACTTCGCCACACTGACCATTGCCACAGTCTTTGCTGCTGCTGCCGCCGCCGGATTGAATTGGCTGTGCCTGCACGCCGCATTTGTGCTGATGCAGCCCGCAACAGCCCGGCGGATTGCACCGCGCCCGGAATTGGCGCACGGCACCGCGCAATTAGCGCGCGCCTACGCCTCGATTCGCTGATCGCGCAGGGCTCTATGCACGGGCCAAGCCTGCCGCGCAAGTTTTGCCCAGCCCCGTGCGAGCGGCGGAGTCGCCGGTCACCGCTCCGCCCGCAGCGCACCGGGAAGGGAGTCTAAGGAGAAACACCATGGTGGTTCTGAGATATCTGTTGACGATTCTGGGGGTGGGGCTCTTTGGGAGTGCTGCGGCGCTGGCGGCGCATGACATTTACCTCGCCATGCAGTTGCAGCGCTTGCTCCGGCGCAAGGAGACCGTTCGCCGCTCGACTCGGACGCTGCTTTACAAAATTGGATTTTCCGGCTGCACCGCCGGGCAAGGGCTCCGCTAGCCAAACCCCCTGCGGGTGGCCCGGAACGCGACGCGGGAAAGGAGGAGCGACCGTGAGCACAAAGGCAAGCACCGCCGCGCTTCGCCGCATTGGCCAGAGGTTGCTTCTCCTCCCGCAGCGCGCCGCGCCACCCGGCTAGCGGTCTAAATAATAGAACCCAAGCGAAAATCTAAGTCCGCCTGGAAGGGATTGCAGAGGGGTGGTCTGACAGATACAGTAACCGCCTATGGCAAAGACCGTTGCGATCCTTGGCGGGGGCGTAGGCGGATTGAGCGCGGCGCACGAGCTGATCGAGCGTGGGTTCGCCGTTAAGGTCTATGAGCAGCGAGCCGTCTTTGGCGGGAAAGCGCGCAGCATTCCCGTGGCGGGCACCGGCCAGGGGGGACGCCAGGACTTGCCGGGCGAGCATGGCTTCCGATTTTTCCCCGGTTTTTACCGGCACCTGCCGGACACCATGTCCCGAATTCCGTTTGCGGGGAGCTCCACGGTTGATAAAAACCTGGTGGAAGCAACGCGCATTAACGTGGCACGCGCGGGACAAGCGCCGATCATCCTGACGGCGCGGATACCACAAGGCGCCAGCGATTGGATCGTAGCGATCCAGGAAGTGTTCAAAGGGATTGGAGTGCCCGACGAGGAAGTATTGTTTTTTGCCCAGCGCATGTTCGTGCTGGTGACCAGCTGCCCGGAAAGGATGGACCGGGAGTACGAGCAGATTCCCTGGTGGACGTTTATCGAGGCCGACAAGCATTCCCTGGCGTATCAGACCATGCTGGGCAAGGGGCTGACGCGATCGCTCGTGGCGGTGCGCGCCCAGGAAGCGAGCACGCGCACAGCGGGACGGACGCTCGCGCAACTGTTATACGGGTTGATGACCCTCGGCGGGTTCGACCGGCTGCTCAACGGACCGACGAGCGACGTGTGGCTGACGCCGTGGGTCGAGTATCTGCGGCAGCGCGGCGTGGAGTTTCATGACGGGGCAACCGTGAAATCGTTGCGCGCCACTGGGACCGGAATCACATCCGTGGCCACCGAGGCGGACGGGCAAACGCAGGAAATTGCCGCGGATTATTACATCGCGGCGCTTCCCGTCGAAGTGATGACCCCGCTGGTGGATGCGGCATTGAAAGCGCTGGCGCCGTCCCTGGCGAACCTGGACAAACTGCGCACGGCATGGATGAACGGAATTCAATTTTATCTGACCACCGATGTGCCCATGCAGTTTGGCCATTCGTTGTACGCGGATTCCCCGTGGGCGCTCACCTCGATTTCGCAGCGGCAGTTCTGGACACCCGTGAATCTGGAGGACTTTGGCGATGGGAAGGTTGGCGGGATTCTCTCGGTGGACATCTCGGATTGGGAAGTGCCGGGAGTTCTGTTTGGAAAGACCGCCATGCAGTGTTCGCCGGAGGAAGTGGAGAAGGAAACGTGGGCGCAGATTCAACAGCACGTGAATGTGGACGGCGCGCTGGTGCTGCGTGATGACAACCTGCGGCAGTGGTTTCTCGATCCGGACGTGGTGTTTCCGAACCCAGACGGCGTGACCGTGAATCTCGAGCCGCTGATGATCAATACTTCCGGATCGCTGCAATATCGGCCCGAGGTGTTCACCGAAATCCCGAATCTCTTTCTGGCCTCGGATTATGTGAAAACGAACACCGACGTGGCGTGCATGGAAGCGGCTAACGAGGCGGCTCGGCGGGCGGTGAACGCATTGCTGGACCGGGAAAGGTCGAGTGCGGCGCGCGCGGGCGTGTGGCCGCTGAAAGTGCCGGAGATTTTTCAGCCATTCATTGATTACGACCGGCTGCGGTTTCGCCTGGGACTCAAGCACGCTGGGGCCAAGCAGGGTTGGTGGAACAAAGCAGCAGGGCTCGTGTTCGGAGCGCTTACTTCACACGGTGGTAGGTAACCTCGATGACCGCGGGCTTGCCCCACCCGGTTGCCTCTTGGGACTTGCAACTATTTGCAAGCAAGAAGGACTTCGGAGCGGATTGCGCCCCAAGGCGCCGGCAAACGCTGGCGGCGGAGCAGGCGCAGAATCTCAGCGACATCGCAAAGCGCCGTTCCCGCCCCCATGTGAGAGACGGCAGCTGCTCCGGCAGCGTTGGCAAGGAGAGCGGCTAGCCGCATTGGCCAACCGCGCAGGCGTGCCTGCAGAAACGTGGCGGTCAACGCATCACCCGCGCCCGTCGTATCCAGCGCGCGGACTGTGAACGAAGGAACTTCACACACGGTTGCTCCATCTCTGATCAAGCAGCCGCGCTTCCCACATTTCATTACTACTTCACGCGCACCGGCGCACTCTAATTCGACGAAAGCCCTGCGCGGATTGCTCTGGCAGGTGAGCGCCGCAGCTTCTTCGCTGCTGAGGAAAAGAACGTCCATCTGGGGTAGCAGGCACCGGATCTTCTCCGGGATTCTCTGGGCCGGTTCCATGCCGACATCCAGCGACACCGGTTTACAGCGTGATTGAAAGCTACGCAGGATTTGCCGGGCCGTCTTTTCCGGGCCGGGATTGAGAAAACTATAGCCCACGAGATGCGCGGCGGCGCAGCGATTCCAAGTCGGCGAGGAAAAACGTTCGGGATTCGTGAATTGATTCGCGCCCCGGCTCCCGAAAAAAGTGCGCTGGCCGTCGGGCGTCACGTTGATATACAGAAGCCCGGTCAGCGCGCGGCTGGTGCGCTGGACATCACGCACGTGAACACCCGCTTTCCTGAGCGTACGAAAAAGGAAATCGCCGAATGCGTCCCCGCCGACGCAGCCGGCCAGATGCACGTGGACTCCCCATGAGCGGAGAGCCAGCGCCGTGTTAGCAGCAACGCCGCCGCAGTGCATGTCGACTTGCGAGCAAAGGCATTCGCCGCCCGGCTTTGGCCAGCCCTGTACTCGGCCGATAATGTCCACGTTCAGGTCCCCGAACACGAGAATGCGGGGAGACGATTTCTTCGTGGGCAGCATGGCGGCGGGCATCTTATCATTCCCCGCGAGAGACAGAATTTTGCCATCGGCAAAGTCAGCCAGTGTGATAAGACGACAGATAGAAGGAGAACGGAGTGAAGCGATTCCTCAGCGTGCGCGAAGACATTGCCGTTGACCTCGCGGCCGGCAAGCCGGTGGTGGCGCTCGAGTCCACGGTGATCGCGCACGGTTTGCCGCGTCCTCTGAACCTGGAAACCGCGCGCGTCATGGAAGAAAACGTCCGCCAAGCGGGCGCGCGCCCCGCAACCATCGGGATTCTGAGCGGCAAGTTGATCGTGGGGCTCTCGCCGGAAGAAATCGCCTGCTTGTCCGAGGCCGACGAAGTGGCAAAGGTCAGCCGGGCAGACTTGGCCGCAGTGCTGGCCTCCGGCTGGCCGGGAGCGACCACCGTAGCCGGAACTCTAGCGGCCGCGCATCTCGCGGGAATCCGCGTCTTTGCTACTGGCGGAATTGGCGGCGTGCATCGCGGCGGGGAAACCAGCCTGGATATTTCCGCGGATTTGACGGAGCTCGCCCACACTCCGGTCGCCGTCATTTGCGCGGGCGCCAAAGCGATCCTCGATCTCCCAAGAACCCTCGAAGTCCTGGAGACACTCGGTGTGCCGGTAGTCGGCTATGGCACGCGCGAATTTCCTGCGTTCTATTCGCGCACGAGTGGTCTGCGGCTCATGCACCAGGTGAACACGCCCGAAGAAGCCGCAACGTTGATGGAAATCCAGTGGGGATTCGGCGCTCACAACGGCAAAAGCGACCGGGATAGAGACGCTACAGGCATCGTGTTTGCCAATCCGGTCCCCGCGGAAAGCGCTCTGCGCCGCGAGGAAGTCGAGTCGTTTATCTCCACTGCTTTGGAGGCCGCGCAAGCGGCGGGCGTTCAGGGAAAGAGCGTGACGCCCTTTTTGTTACAGGAGCTTGCTCAGTTGAGTGGTGGAAGAACTCTGCATGCCAATACGGCTCTGCTTGCCGCAAACGCGAAACTGGCCGGCCGCATTGCCGTGGCGTACGCAAATCGACAAAGGAAAAATCACGCTTGAGGGGCGGGTTGACCTGATTCGCGGGCGGCCGGTCCTGGCGATTCGGCTTTCTTCTCCTTTAGATTGACGGCGTACAGCACGATAATGCAGACAACCCACGCCAGCATACCGGGAACGGGAAATTGAATCGGCCAATAGTAGTGGGGCGCACGATAAGTCATCAGCTTCTGGCCGGAATCCGTAAAGCGGCTTATCGAAGATCCATCCGAAACAAGTTGCGTGCCGTCGGCGCACAAGAAGGATCGGCTTTCCTGATCGGAGAAAAGAAGCTGGCCCGGCTTCACGATTTTCCGCTCGAAGAATTGAGATCGCTTAGGCGCGTATTGTGGCTCGCCGGACGACGCCGAAAGTTCCCAATTGCGAGGCAGGCTGTAAAGATGAAAGGGATCGGCGGAGTATTTTTTCTGAACGCGGCCGCTCGCGTCGAATTGATAGACGATGTTGGCATGGCGTAAGTAGACGTTTCCTTGTTCGTCCGTTGCCAGGGCCACGTCGCCCTTCGCTGCAGGCTCCCGCCAGGAATCTAGGAATTTCCCATTGGAGTCGTACCGCTCAATACGGCCCCACATTCGAATTTCGACAAGGACGATGCCGTCTTTGGTCTCGACGAAGCTGCCGAGGTCCGACCACGGAACTCGCAAGCGCGATGGCCACCAACCGGTCATGCTGCAGAACGCGCTCACAGGAATGGCCAGGAAAGTAATGACAAAGTACAGAGAGAACAGTTTGCGCGCCAGGTGCCTCATTGCTGTGACGATGGTAACGCCAGCCGTCAGCCCTTTGCGCAAGACCACAGCCCTCTGCGAAGTAAGCGACAAGATGGCGGAGCGCTGGTCTACGCAGAGGTAGCCAGCCTCGAGGGCCGTCAGGCTCACCTATGGCGTTTGGCGAATCCAGGGAGACGCGAGGAAAGTTCTGAGCCGGGACGCAAGATCATCACGAACCCGGCGGAAAGCGGCGAGCTGCTCTTCCTGAGGCCCTGCGGCCATTCCCGGGTCCCAAATGCTCCAATGGATTCGTCGCGGTGCGCCGGGAAAAACGGGACACTCTTCGGCGGCCGAATCACAGACGGTAATGACCGTGTCAAAACGCTGCCCCGCAAATTCGGAAACGGATTTGGAGCGGTGCGCGGATAGGTCGACGCCGATTTCGCGCATCACTGCAATGGCCAGCGGGCTGACGAAACCGCTGGGACGGCTTCCCGCACTGTGCACTTCGACTGCTACGCCGCCAATTTGTCGAAGCAAGCCCTCCGCCATCTGGCTGCGCACGCAATTGGCGGTGCATAGAATCAGGACGCGTTGCGTCACGGGCAGCACGGCAGGTCCACGCAGCCCGGTGGACATTCGCAGGCCGCTTGTCCCGCGGGCTTGGTCGCGCGCACGAACGCGCTGATGAACTTCCCGTCAATCTGCGGGCCAACGGTTTCCGGGTCGAGTCCGGCGGCTGCCAGAAAGTCGCGCGCTTCTTCCGTTTTGTATACGCGAGTGGGTTCGACTTGGATCGAGTCAAATCCTGCGCGTGCGAGTTTCTCGCGGTACTCGTTTTCTTCCAGTGCCCCCGCGATGCACCCGACCCATAGTTCCATGCTCTTGCGAATATCCGCGGGCACCGCGCCGCGCACGACCACGTCCGAAACCGCCAGCCGCCCTCCCGGCTTCAAGACGCGGAACGCCTCCGCCAGCACGCGGTCCTTGTCCCCGGAAAGATTGATCACGCAGTTTGAGATGATGACGTCCACGCTATTTTCAGGCAGAGGAATATTCTCGATCGCGCCTTTCAGGAATTCGACGTTCTGGACCCCGGCCTTCTTCTGATTTTCGCGCGCCAGCGCCAGCATTTCGTCGGTCATGTCCAAGCCATAGGCTTTTCCCGTGGGGCCCACGCGCCTCGCGGACAAAATGACGTCGATGCCGCCGCCCGAGCCAAGGTCCAGCACGATTTCGCCCGCCTGCAGCTTCGCAAGTGCCGTGGGATTCCCGCAACCGAGCGAAGCCGCCACGGCCTTCTCCGGCAACGTCCCTTTCTCGGCGTTTGTATATAAGTCTTTCGTGATCGGGTCGCACCCGCTCAGTTCCGCGCCACCGCCGCAGCAAGCCGTGCCGCCGCTTGCGGCGCGCTTCGCCGCTTCCGAGTATTTTTCTTTCACCACTTGCTGGATGTTTGTGTCGTTCATGGCGTTCCTCACCTGGAAATTTGAATGATGGACTCCGCGGGCACCGCTCGCGACCGCGTGCAGCACTCTTCGTACAAAAACCCCAGCACCTCACGTAGCGCATCGGTGTCCGCTGAATACCAGAGATACGTGCCTTCCCGCTGGACTTTGACGAGGCCTACCTGCTTCAGCTTCTCGAGATGGTGCGACAATGTCGAGGCGGGGATGCCCAGTTCCTCCTGCACCTCGCCGGCAACCATCCCCTTGGGGTGCGCGGACAGCAGCACACGAAGGATTTGCAGGCGCGGCTCGGCGCCCAGCGCCGAAAAGCGGTTGGCGGAGCGCGTGACCAGCAGGGGATCCGGCTTCTTCATCTTTCGATGGTTGCAGAAATACGGAAGGATGTCAACTCCCTTCTTCTTGCAAACGTTTCCTCCCGCCACCGCATCTCATCCTCGGGGGCACCCAAGCTCTGGAAACGCCTTTCTTTTCGCTTTTGACCGCGTTTCGGCCGCATGGGATAATTTCAGTTTCTGGGGCTACGATGAACCTATACAGGATCACCCTTCTCGCTGTGTCCATGGGCGTCGCTGGAGCCGCGGCCTTCGGGCAGGCGTCAACGGCACAAGATCAGGCCGCCTCGAAAACGGCCGACTCGCCCTCGTCTGCGCTCACACCCAAGCCGGATTCCAGCGAAAAAGATTCCGCCCGCGCCGATGGCTATTACAACTACACGATGGGGCATATCTACGAGCAGCAGTTCGAGTCGACCAGCAATCCGGAATACGCCACCAAAGCTATCGATGCGTACAAGCGCGCCTATGCTCTTGATCCCAAGTCCCCGGTCATCGGTGAACGCCTCGCTGAGATGTACTGGAAAGCCCAGCGCACCAAGGAAGCGGAATCCGAAGCGAAGGAGATTCTCAAGCGCAATCCCGACGACGTTCCCTCACGCAGGCTGCTCGGCAGGATTTATTTGCGGAACCTGGGAGATGTGAACGTGGGCACCGGCCAATCGGAAGCCGCGAGCCGCGCGATCGAGCAGTTCCGCGAAATCAACCGCCTCGATCCCACGGACATTGAATCCGCGCTCTGGCTGGCGCGGCTCTACCGCCTGAAGAACGAGCACGACAAAGCGGAGCAGGTCTTGCGCGGCATCCTGAAGACCGATCCTGATAACGAGCCCGGTGTCGAGCAACTGACGCAGCTGCTCATGGACGAAGGCAAGTCCGCGGAAGCCGTGTCCCTGCTCGAAGGCATCACCAAGAAGTCCCCCACGCCGGTGCTGCTCGATCTTCTCGGCGACGCTTACACCCAGGCTCACGATTTGGAAAAGGCCGAAGCAGCCTATCGCCAGGCCGCCGAGATGGATCCTTCCGAGCTGAGCCACCAGCGCGGCCTGGGACAGACATTGCTCTCGGAAGAAAAATATCCGGAAGCCTTGGCGGTTTATCAGAAATTGCTGGACCTGATGCCCGACGATTCGGATCTGTACCTGCGCGTCGCGCAAATCTACCGCGAACTCCATCAACTCGACAAAGCCGAAGAAAATCTTGTCAAGGCGCGCCAGTACGCCCCGGGCAGCCTCGAGGTTATGTACAACGAAGGCATGTTGTACGAATCGCAGGGCCGCTATGAGGACGCCATTCGCGTGCTTTCCGATGCCGTCACCGGGATCAAGGGGCAGCCCACCTCTATGCCGTCGCGGCGGCGCTCACTCGCGATTCTTTATCAGCAATTGGGGCAACTCTACCGCGAAACGCAGAATTTCCAGGCCGCTGTCTTCACGTTCGAGGAATTGGGTCATTTGGGAGACGAAGAAGACCGCCGCGCCCGCATGATGATCATGGACACTTACCGTGCCTCCAAGGATCTGCCGAAGGCGCTCCAGACCGGCAAAGAAGCCATGGCCAAGTATCCCGCCGATCCGGGAGTGCGCACCGGCTACGCGCTGCTGCTCGGAGAGAACGGCCAGACCGACGAAGCCAACAAGCTCCTGAAGGCCCAACTCCGCGGCGATTCCAGCGACCGCGAAACCTATTTGAATATCGCGCAAGTCTTCGAGCGCGCCCGCCGCTACAAAGAAGCCGAAGCTTCCGCACGCGCCGCCGAAGTCATTCCCGGCCTGCCCCGCGACAATGAGATGGTCTGGTTCCTCCTCGGCGCCATCTACGAGCGCCAGAAGATGTACGACAAGGCTGAGGAGCAATTCAAGAAAGTCCTGGCCGTAAATCCCAGGAATGCTCCTGCGCTGAACTACTACGGCTACATGCTAGGTGACTTGGGAATCCGCCTCGACGAAGCGGAAGATCTCGTCCAGCGCGCGCTAAAAGAGGAGCCCTACAACGGCGGCTATCTCGACAGCCTCGGTTGGATTTATTACAAGCAGAACAAGCCGGCCGACGCGGAGGTGATGCTGCGCAAGGCCGTGAGCCGCGAGGGCCACGATGCCACCATCCACTCCCATCTGGGCGACGTTTACGCCAAGCGCGGACGCGCCGATTTGGCCGCCACCGAATGGGAAAAGGCTCTCGCCGAGTGGCGCCGTTCTCTGCCTGGCGACTTGGAAACCGACAAGGTCGCCGAGCTCGAAAAGAAGCTCTCCCAATCGAAACATCGCGTGGCGCAAAAAGCTACGAATAACGAAGCCAAGCCGTAGCCGAACGCATGTCCAAAGTTAGCATTCCCGCGTTCGCTAAAATCAATCTCCGTCTCGATATTCTGGGGAAGCGCAGCGATGGCTTTCACGAATTACGCACGATTTTCCAGACGATTTCTCTTCACGATGACCTGCGGCTTCACACTACCCGGAATCCGGGGATCATCCTGAAAATCGCAGGGAACCAGACGCTCTCCTCAGAGCCGGTGCAGGAAAATCTCGTCTATCGCGCGGTGGACGCGCTGCGGCGTGAACTAAAGATTCGCGGCGGCGTGGAAATTGTACTGCGAAAGAGGATCCCCGCTGGCCGCGGCCTGGGCGGGGGCTCCAGCGACGCCGCCGCCGCTCTGCTCGGCTATCTGCGTTTGACGGGCAAGAAGATCGAGGCGGCTCGCTTGATCGAAATCGCCTCGTCGCTTGGCGCCGACGTCCCCTTTTTCCTGCTGGGCGGGCGTGCCCTGGGCATTGGCAAAGGCGATGAAATCCACCCTCTCGAAGACAGCCCGAAACTGCATCTCTTGGTAGTCTCGCCGAAAGCGGTTCACGTTCCGACCCCTGACGCCTATCGCTGGCTGAAGGCCAAGCCTCTCGGATTGACAAAACGCGCCGCAGACCCTAGACTCTTAGGGTTCTGTGCTCTATCTCGGAGCGCGCAGGGAAGCGGCCTTTCCAATGATTTTGAGGGGCCGGTGTTCCGGCGCCATCCCCGGCTTGATCAGATCAAGCGGGCCTTGCTCCGCGGAGGAGCTGCAGAAGCCTCGCTGGCGGGTAGCGGTTCGGCGGTGTTTGGAGTTTTCCCGAGCCCAGCGATGGCGCGCCGAGCCGCTGTCGGGTTTCCGCACGATCAGACCTTCGTTTGCGAGACGCTCTCGCGCGCGAGGTACGCTCGTCGAATGCGCATCGCAGTGTAATCTGCCTGCGTCTCGCGGATCCTCCTCAGCGCCTCCGCTTGGTTGAGAATTGCTTGTGGGGAAGAATCTCGAAGCTCTTTCCTCTCTTTTTTCAACTTTTGACCTTGAACTGTTGAGCCCTGGGCCCGGAACCGAAAATGGGGAAGTTGGGCTGGCCTCTTTCCCTTACTGTGAACTTTCAACTGTAGACTGTTGACTTCTTAGGGAGCAGCGTGCAGGACGAGCGATTTAAAATTTTCTCGGGGACCGCGAATCCGGTGCTGGCGGAGAGCATCTGCCAGCACTTGCATGTTTCCCTGGGGAAGGCCCTGCTGGGACGCTTCAGCGACGGCGAGATCTACTTCCAGATCCTCGAAAACGTCCGCGGCGCGGATGTCTTCGTCGTTCAGCCGTGTCATCACCCCGTGGACAACCATCTGCTCGAGCTGCTGCTGATGATTGACGCCTTCAAGCGTGCTTCGGCTTGGCGCATTACCGCGGTGCTTCCGTACTACTGCTACGCGCGGCAGGACCGCAAGGACAAGCCGCGCGTTCCGATCTCCGCTAAGCTCGTGGCCGACCTGCTCGAAACGGCGGGAGCTAGCCGCGCGCTGACATTGGATTTGCATGCGCCACAGATTCAGGGCTATTTTGACGTGCCCGTGGATCATCTTTACGGCTCGCCTGTTTTGGTCGAGTACTTCCGTCACCTGAACCTGCAGAATCTGACGGTCGTTTCGCCGGACGCTGGCGGCGTGGAGCGCGCACGGTTTTTTGCTAAGAAGCTCGATGCGCCCCTGGCCATCGTCGATAAACGACGCATAGATGTGGACGTCAGCGAAGTCATGCATCTGATCGGTGATGTACGCGGGCGTACCGCGCTCGTCGTGGACGACATTATTGACACCGCGGGAACGCTGGTGAAGACGGCGGATGCCCTGATTCGCGAAGGTGCTACGAGGGTTTATGCGGCCTGCACTCACGCCGTACTTTCGGGCCCGGCCGTCGAAAGACTCGAGAAGTCGAAAATTGCCGAAGTGGTGGCCACCGATTCGGTTCCACTGTCGGAGGCGGCAAAGAAGATGGGGAAAATCCGCGTGCTGAGTGTAGCGGATCTGCTGGCGCGAGGGATCCGATCGATTCACGAAGAGACTTCGATCAGCGAACTGTTTATCTGAGCAAAACGTTCTTTGTAGGGGCTCCGCATGCTGTGCCCCACGTGAGATTCAGATTTAAGGAAGGAAAGAAGGTCATGGCAGAGAAGATCGTAGTGGAAGGAGCGCCTCGCGCGACACGAGGCAAGAACGAAGCGCGGCGGCTGCGCCAGACGGGCAAGGTCCCGGCCGTTTTGTATGGCGGCAAGAGCGGGCCCATCACGCTTTCCGTGAACGCCAAGCAAGTGGGCGCGATACTGCGCTCCGAGAGCGGCCACAACACATTGTTCCAGGTCGCCCTCGGTGGAAAGGCCGAGCCGGCCATCCTCAAGGATTGGCTCGTGGATCCGCTCAGCGGCAAGCTGTTGCACGTGGACCTGCTGCGCGTGGCCATGGATGTGCGCATGAAGGTAAAAGTCCCCGTGCACACGTTCGGTGAGCCCGCCGGCGTGAAAGTCCAGGGCGGCATCTTTGAAGTCGTGACCCGCGAAGTGGAAATCGAGTGCCTCCCGACGGATATCCCGACCGAGTTCCGTATGGACGTCAGCGAGCTGATGCTCGGTAAACAGTTGCGCGCCGGGGATATTTCTCTGGATGCAGCCAAGCTGAAGCTGATTACCGAGCCGGAGCGCGTGATTGCCCACGTCGTGGCCCTGAAGGTGGAAGAAGAGAAACCTGCTGAGGCGGTGGCAGCGGAAGCGGCGGTGCCGGCGGAGCCCGAAGTCATCAAGAAGGGCAAGAAAGAAGTGGAAGGCGAAGAGGGCGCGGTGGCCGAAGAAGCCAAGCCCAAGGCCGAAAAAGCGGACAAGGGCGAGAAGAAAAAGTAACGACTGGACTGGCTGGAAGACATGTCTTCTTCACGAGTTACGAGTCACCAGCTTGCCCCGAGCTTCGAGGGGTCACCAGTCACCGGTGAGGCCGCGGTTGTGGCGTCTCGCAAGGCGCGGCATTAGGACATGCGGCTCATCGTCGGACTTGGGAATCCCGATCCGGAGTATCAGTGGACGCCGCATAACCTGGGATTCATGGCCGTGGACGAACTGGCCAACCGCCATGCGATTCGCGTCGAGCGGCCCGAAGGCAAGTCGCTGGTAGGCCGCGGCAAGATTGCTGGCGAAGAAGTAGTGCTGGCAAAGCCGCAGACGTACATGAATCTGAGCGGCATCTCCGTGCGGGAGCTGCTCGCGAAGTACGAGCTGGATGTGCCGGACCTGTTGGTGATGTGGGATGAAGCGCAGTTGCCTTTGGGCACGATTCGCATTCATCCGGATGGCAGCGCCGGCAGCCACAACGGCGCGAAGTCGGTGATCAGTTCGCTGGGCACGCAGGAGTTTGCACGGCTGCGGCTAGGCTGCGCGCCGGACCACCAGCTCGGCAGCCGCCGGGAGTACGTACTGCGGCCGATGCGCAAGGCGGAACTGGAAGTCGCCGCCGAGATGATCGGTGAGGCGGGAGACGCCGTCGAGTTGATTCTGGCGAAGGGGCTTGACGCGGCGATGACGAAGTACAACCGCCGCAAGCCCGAGGAGCCGGAAGTTGTGTAGCGGCGACTTTACGTCGCCACCTTGCGTTTGTAGAGGCGGGCTTCAGCCCGTCCCCTAGGAAGTTGTAGTAGCGGGTCTTTAGACCCGCGGTTTTGCGCGGTTGATTTTGTAGGGGCGAGGCTTGCCTCGCCCGTCTGAGGAGCCGCTTGCAGGCGAGTAGATTTTCCGGGCCTTGCGTCCGGAGAGAGATAGAAACGAGGCAACCATGGAAGAGCGTTACTACGATTTGATCTTCATCGCCCGGCCAGCGACGCCGGAAGAGGAGATCAAGAAGATTCTCTCGGTCGTCGAGCACACTTGCGCCGAAAAAGGCGGCAAGGTGGAGAAAACCGAGCAGTGGGGCACGCGCAAGCTCGCTTACCGCGTGGCCAAGCACCGCGAGGGCATCTACGTCCACCAGGAGATTCGCACCAACCACGGCGAATTAATCGCAGAGCTCGAGCGGCGCCTGCGCGTGCAGGATGCCATCATCAAGTATCAGACCGTGCGCCTGGATGAAGACTTGAAGCGCCAGAAGAAGCTCTCGCAGAAGCGTGAGCGCCGCGCGGCTCGTCGTCCGCGCCGCGCCACTGCGCCAGCCTCAGCCCCCGCTGCGGCACCCGCGCCCGAGCAGGCCGCGGCAACAAGTTAGTTGCGTTTGTAGGGGCGGGCTTTAGCCCGTCCCTTGGTGTAGCGGCGACTTCACGTCGCCATCTTGGGTTCTTGCTTTGGAAGTTGTGGCGGGTCTTTGGACCCGCGGTTTTGCAAGGAAAGTAGGCGGCGTCCGGGCCGGTCGTAAAGGGGAGCGCACAGTGAGCTTAACCCGTTTAGAATCAACACTTATGCAAGTGTTGATTCCAAAGGACTTACGGAGATTTTAAGTGGTTTAGAATCAACACTTACGAAAAACAGGGGGGAGGGGGCGGATGGCCCTCCCCGAAAAGCAAGTTCCGAGAAGTTGTTTGTAGGGGCACGATATATCGTGCCCTCTTTGGAAAAAGCTTGAAGGAAACGGTACCCGGCCAGCGGCCGAGTGAGTTGGGAAAGGGTGAAAGCTATGGCAGACGAACCTAAACAAGCGGAAGCGCCAGGCGGAGCTCCGCGGCGCGAAGGCGGCCCCGGTGGTCCCGGAGGTCCGCGGCGTGAAGGCGGTCCCGGGGGCCCGGGAGGACCACGGCGTGAAGGCGGCCCTGGCGGTCCGGGCGGACGCCCGCGCGGCAAGCGCCAATACTTCCGCAAGAAGAAAGTGTGCAAGTTTTGTGTCGAGAAGATGGACTTCATCGACTACAAGCGCGCGGACATCCTGTCGCAGTTCGTGCAGGAGCGCGGCAAGATTCTCCCGCGCCGCATGACGGGCGTGTGCGCACGGCACCAGCGCTGGCTGGGCGTGGCCATCAAGCGCGCGCGCAATATCGCGTTGATGCCCTTTGCGGGCAGTGCCGCGGGCACGCAAGCGCCGCGCGTAGCAGCTCCCGGTGGAGCGCATGCCGCCCCTCCGGCGGCTGCGCATTCTCCGTCAGCGCCTCCCGCGCATGCAACGCCGGCGTCGGCACCGGCGCCAGTACCGGCCGCCGAAGCGCCCAAGGCTTGATCCTTCGGGCTAAGAACACAGGAGCTTAGAGAGACAGCATGCAGATCATTCTTCAGGAAGATATCGACAAGCTGGGCCATCGCGGCGACGTGGTAACCGTCAAGCCGGGATACGCGCGCAATTTTTTGCTGCCGCGCAAGCTCGCCGTGGAAGCGACGCACGGCAACTTGAAAGCCATCGAGCGCATTCGTGCGTCACTTGCAAAGAAAACCGCGACGGAACTGGATGCCGCGCAGAAACAGGCCGAACTTCTGAACCTCGTCGCGCTGAAGTTCACGCGCAAAACCGGCGAGAACGATCAGATGTTCGGGTCGGTCACTTCCGCTGACGTCGCGGAAGCACTGGCGGCGCAAGGGTTCAAGATCGACAAGCGCCAGGTGCAATTGGCCGAGCCGCTCAAAATCATCGGCGAATCGCCGGTGACTATCAAGGTGTTCCGCGACGTGACCGCGCAGATCAAAGTCACCGTAGAAAAAGAAAACCAATAGACCGAATCGTGGTCAAGTTTCACGGCGCAGCCTTATCCGGAGCACACGCGAAGGAACGCTGCGCCTATTTTTTCGATGCAAAAAGTTTTGCAGAGATTTCCGACGCAATGCACAGATAGCCGGATTGACGCGCAAGAGTTTTCACACCACAATCCGCGAATCCAATTGACAGGGAATTGGTCGAGTCCCACAAAAAAATAAACCCCGCGCTTGCACACGCGCGGAGAATGTGTATAAAATTACGCAAGCGAAGAAAAGGCGAACGATAAAAGATCTCTCATGCCTGCTGAAGCCACCCTCGAAAAGCCCCTTCCGAACAATCTCGATGCCGAACGCTCCGTGCTCGGCGCGATTTTGCTCGATAACCACGCGCTGAACACGGCGATCGAAAACCTGAAGCCGGAAGATTTTTTCCTGGACCAGCACCGCCGCGTGTTCACCAACATGATTGCGCTGGGCGAGAGCCAGCAGGCCATCGACCTGGTAACACTCACGGAGGAATTGCACCGCAAAGGCGAGCTGGAAGCTTCGGGAGGCGCGCCGTACCTGGCTGCGCTGGCCGACGGCATGCCGAAAGTGTCCAACGTCGAGCACTACGCGCGCATCGTCAAAGAGAAAGCCATCCTGCGCAATCTGATTCACACCACGCACAACATCCAGCAACGGGCGTTTGAAGGCGAGGACGGCGCGGACGCCATCCTCGATGGCGCGGAGTCCTCCATTTTTGCGCTCGCGGAAGATCGCGTGAAGGCGGGATTGATTTCCGTCAAGGACATCGTCCGCGACAATTTCGAGCGCCTGGAAAAAATCTTCAAGGAAGGCAAGAGCGTCACCGGAATTCCCTCCGGATACACGGAGCTGGATAAGCTCACCTCCGGCCTCCAGGCATCCGAGTTGCTGATCCTGGCGGCGCGGCCCTCGCAAGGGAAAACGGCGCTGGCGCTGAACATGATGGAAAACATCGCCATTCGCGGCGGGCATCCGGTAGCCATGTTCAGCCTGGAAATGTCCAAGGAGTCGCTGCTGCAGCGCCTGGTGGCGTCGGTGGCGCAGATTGACGCGCACAAGTTCCGCACCGGGCACCTGAGCCGGGAAGATTGGCGGCGCATGACGGAAGCGCTGGGAACGATTTCCTCGGCGCCATTGTGGATTGACGATTCCGGTTCGATCAGCGTGCTGGAGATTGGCGCGAAAGCAAGAAGATTGAAGCGCGACAAAGGTTTGTCGATGCTGGTTGTGGATTACCTGCAGTTGATCACCGCCCGCGGGCGCTTTGGCAACCGCCAGGAAGAAGTCTCGAACATTTCGCGCGGCCTGAAGGGCCTTGCGAAAGAACTGCAGATTCCGGTGCTGGTGCTCAGCCAGTTGACGCGCGCGCCGGAGCGCGATGAGCGCGGGCCGCAGCTTTCCGACCTGCGCGAGTCGGGCGCCATCGAGCAGGACGCCGACGTGGTGATGTTCATCTACCGGCCGCATTTCTTCAAAGCCGGCGCGACGCCCGAGGAAAGAGAAGAAACGGAGTTGCGCATCGCCAAGCAGCGTAACGGCCCGACAGACATGGTGAAATTCGTGTTCCGTAGCCGCTTCACGCGGTTTGAAGAAGCCGCGCCTGACGCCTTCTCGTCCTTCTCGCCCGACGAGATGTAAACTAGACCCCGAAAGAACCATCGGAGGCCTCCATGCCAGATGCACCCAAGCGGGAAGGGCCGCGGTTTCTCCGTGTTCTCGTCATTGTCTTCAGTTGCATCCTGGGCGTCCTGGTCTATTGGTTTCTAGACTTCGCGTTCGATGACATCAACACGCTGCGCGGTCCCGACTACGCCACGATCGAGAGCGCGCATCTGGACCAAGCTATCCTCCAGCAGGAAGGTGGGCTCGACCGCGAACTCGCGCTAGTCCGCACGCAAATGGCCGATGTTCGGGAACGGCAGGCGCTGCTTCGAGAAAGCACAAGCACGTCGCAACAAACGCTGAACCAGCTTCTCGAAATGCAGCGCGTGAGTTTGCAGAAGGGCGTCAAACCTTCGGAAGCAGAGCTGAAGGCCTTCAACGACAGCCAGCAGCTTTTCTTGTCCAGCCAAAGGCAGTTTCAAGCCTACACGGAAGAATTGGGGCGGTTGCGCGAGCAGGAAAAAACGATTCAATCCAAACGAGACGCCCTGGAAGGAAGTCTCGCCGGCCAGCGAGTCCAAGCCCATCAGGAATTCCAGCAGGCGTTCCGCCGCCACGAATTGCTGAAGGCCTCGTTGAAACTCCTGATCTTAATCCCTCTGGTGCTGATTGCTGCGAGGTTGTTTCTTACCAAACGGAGCAGCCTCTTCGCTCCCGTCATCTTCGCGTGTGGCATCGCGGTGCTGGTCAAGCTGGTCTTGGTAATCCACGAGTATTTTCCCACGCGATACTTCAAGTACGTGGTCCTGCTTTTCGCTATCGGCGTGGTCGTGCGTGTCCTGATTTACCTGATCCGCGTGATCGCTTCACCCAAGAAGCCTTGGCTGCTCAAACAGTACCGCGAAGCTTACTATCGATTTTCCTGCCCCATTTGTGCGTACCCAATCCGCCGGGGGCCGCTTAAGTACGTGCTCCTCACCCGTCAGGCGTGGAAGAGATTGGCTGCATCTGCTCCCTCTGGACCGGCGAGCGACGATCCCTACGCATGCCCGGCGTGCGGGACGATGCTCTACGAAAAATGTGCCGTCTGCCAGGCTGTGCGCCACTCGCTCCTGCCCTTTTGCGAAAAATGTGGCGCGACAAAGGAAATTGCCGCTCCCGCGAATTCGGCTTGAAGGTAGGTCCATCTGTCCACAGCGCGGCATGGTGCACACAATGGTGCACCTCGCTGCCTATAGAACATGATCGTTTTCGAAGACACGAGCGCTTCGTAACTCCCTGCAATGATGGCACTTGCAGTTCAAACACTCTCATAAGCCCAGGATTTCTTCCTTGGCATGCGATTTGCATTCAATCATCACTGGTGTTGTCTTTTTCACGCGGCGGTCCAATGTGGCTGTCTGCCGACGCGTGCCGGTTGTCGTAAACTGGATTTTTCGGCGGCGAGGTAAAGCCAGCCATACCATTGTTTAGGCAGGTGCTGACAAAGAAGCCGTCGCGACAAATTCAAGTGGCGACGTAAAGTCGCCGCTACAAAGAGCCGGCAAGATGCCGGCGGTACAAAATTGAAGGCACATGGCAGGCAAACAGAAAAGTCCCCGCAAGGAAGCACGCCAAGAAGTCAGACGGCCGGTTTGGGCCGAGGTATCGCTCGGCGCGCTGACGCACAATCTCGAAGCCATTCGCAGGTACGTCAATCCCGCGAATGAGAAGCGCAAGACGCCGCGCAAAATCCTGTCCATCGTCAAAGGCAACGGCTACGGTCACGGCGGGCCGCAGGTCGCCAAAGCTCTCGAAAGGGCCGGCTCAGACTGGTTTGGCGTGACGTGTACGGAAGAGGGCATTGCCGTGCGTGAAGCCGGCGTGCGCAAGCCCATCCTGGTTCTGACTGGTTTTGTGCCCGGAGAAGAGGCGCGGCTGGTCGAACACGATTTGACCGCGGCGATCCATCGTTGTGAGCAGCTGCCGCTGCTAGAGCGCGCCGCAGCCCGGCGCGGTGGCCGCAGACCGGTATCTTTTCACCTAAAGATCGACTCAGGGATGAACCGGCTGGGCATCGCGGCTTCGGACGTGGACTGTTTTGCGCGGCAGCTCGCGAAGTGCCAGCACCTGCAGCTTTCAGGCATTTTTTCGCATTTCGCTTCATCGGGAGTGTTCACCGACACGCTTGTGGGCAGGCAAACGCGCGAGCAGGAAGAGACCTTCCATGCCGCGCTCAATCGCCTGCGCTCCCTCGGCATTGATCCTGGCCTGGTCCATCTCGCCAACAGCGCGGCCATAGTGACGCGGCCGGAGACCTGGGCGGACATGGTGCGTCCCGGCGCGATTCTGTACGGGTATCATCCCGGCTACGATCCCATCGAGAAGCGCGAGGAAGCAGAGAAGCTGTTGCCACTGAAGCCGGTGATGAGTCTGCGCACGAAGATCATTCACTTGCGCCGCGTTCCCGCGGGCATGGGAGTGGGCTACGACGCCGCGTTTGTTCCGAAGCGGCCCTCGCTCATTGGCGTGCTGGCCGCCGGCTACGGCGACGGCGTTCACCGCTCGCTCGGCAGTCGCGGCAGCGTGCTGGTGCGCGGCAAGCTCGCGCCCATCGTGGGCATCATCTCGATGGACGTGACGATGATCGATGTCACGGACGTCGAGGGCGTGGCCGTCGGAGACGTGGCCACCGTTTATGGCACAGACGGCGATCAAACTCTTCTTGCAAACCGCGTAGCCCGCAGCATCAGCACAGTGACTTCCGACCTGCTCTGCGCTGTCAGCCAGCGCGTCGAACGCGTCTACGTCCGCTGAGTGATGCGCAAATGCAAGGCTCTCGTGCCGCCGGTCGAAGGTTGACGTGGATATGGCAGGTCCCCATTATCGTGTTGGTGGTTCTCGTTGCAACTCCACAAGCCATCTATGCACAGAGTTCCGACGGGTCTCGACAGGCTGTATGGTACTGGTTCGGCGACTGTCCCAACGGAAAAACTATGGCACTCGAAGTGTTCCTCAACGGAGAGCCCATTTATCGCACGGAATTTCGAGCCCTGTCGGATGGACCGTAGGGACGTGAAATCGACGGACACTAAGAGAAGCAGATCCTTCACAATGTCAGGCGGCCACACCTTTCAAGGCATGTACCGCACGAAGAAGACCGAAAACATTGAAGGAAGTATCTGGCAAGCAGGCGCGGACCCTGATGACCTTTTGCTCGGCGTGTCCTTTATGACGAAGGATCGCGTTTTGCTGAATACGATCCACGTCGCGATACCGGATAAGTTGGCGCAAACCAAGATTGACTCCGGCATGCTAGTCAAAACGTAGCCGTTAAAGTCTTCTGCAAGGTCCTCAGAAAATCGTTAGCGCTTCTCTCATTTTTGTGTGTCTCTCATTTTCTTTTCATCCGAAATGTCAAGAAATCGGCAGCGGCTTGACGCGCCACAAGCGCGAGAGTATATAACCCACGGAACGCCAACTGAGGTTCCTCATCCCGCATTGGGTCACGCCCCTCCGCTCCTGCGGGCTGGCTGTATCGATTTTGCAGTGAAGAAGACTTACTGTGAGGTCGTATGAGCCGGAAGATACCAGAATCGCAGCCGCTTTTGCTTTCTTCCAAATCCAGAACTGGCGCGCCCCCCGCCGAGGCTGGAGGTGTGCCCTCGGCTCCTACGTGGAACGCCTGGGGATTCTGGGCCGTGCGCGTCTTCATCGTGGCGTGCACGGGCGCCGTCAGCTACATGCAGAAGCCGTTCGGCTTGAATGGAATCCCCGCCGCGGGAGTCGGCTTATTGATTGCCCTGGTGGTGATGTGGGGGGAGCTGCGGTTGCGCCGTGCGGCGCTGGGGGGACTTCTCGGCGGCGCGCTGGGGGCGGTCTTTGGCATGTTTGCGGCGCTGCTCGTCACGCTGGTGATTTCCCGGACGCACGCATCCGAAGCTACGAAGTCCTTTCTCGAATTCGCCACGCTTTTCGCGTTTGCCTACTTGGGGCTGGTGCTGGGATCGGACCGTGGGGTCGAGCTGCACGCGGATTCCGTGGGCGGATTCTTCAAGAAGCGAAAGGAAGCGAGCAGCCCCATGAAGTTGCTGGACACCAGCGTCCTGATCGACGGGCGGATTGCGGACATTTGCGAAGCGCAGTTCCTCGACGGCGTTTTGGGTGTGCCGCAATTTGTGCTGCGCGAACTACAGATGGTGGCCGATTCATCCGATTCGTTGCGGCGCCAGCGCGGACGGCGTGGGTTGGAAGTGTTGGAGCGCCTCCAGAAGATGCCGCAGGTGGAAGTGCGCATTCTGGCGGAGGAAGTTCCTCAGGCGAGCGACGTGGACCACAAACTGGTGGAATTGGCGCGGCGCACGGGCGCGAAGATCGTCACGAATGACTTTAATCTGAACAAAGTGGCCACGGTGCAGGGATTGGACGTGCTGAACGTGAATCAGCTCGCGAATGCCCTGAAGCCCGCGGTGCTGCCCGGCGAAGCGATGCGCGTGCTGATTCTGAGAGAAGGCAAGGAGCCTAACCAGGGCGTGGCCTATCTGGAAGACGGCACGATGGTGGTGGTGGATGGGGCGCGGCGTTCGCTGAACAAGAACGTCGAGATCGTGGTAACTTCGGTGCACCAGACGCCCGCGGGCAAAATGATTTTTGGCCGGCTGGACGAACGCCTCGAGGCTTCCGCGCCGCCCCTGCGGCAAGCCGCCGCTGCGGGTAGCAGCGACACCAGCAGCGTTTGATAGTTTCGTAGCGGCAGCAGCAGACTGCAAAATTCGCCCCGCAGCCTCGGTTGAGGTAGACTTTATCGTTTGCCAATCCCTCGTTGTACGATTCAGGGGCAGGGACGCTTCCGAAATGAATGTGAATTCCAAAGAGAAAAGCAGATCCCTCCGCCTTAAGCTGCGGAAGGCCCGCTAACGCGGGCAAGCCGCAGCCAGAGGGTCGGGATGAAAGGTGGAGGGGTTTAGTTGAGCCGAATTGCCGCCATTTTGCCTGCTGCGGGCCTGGGAACGCGCATGGGCGCGGAAACGCCCAAGCAGTTCCTCGAGTTGGCGGGCACGCCCATCGTGACCCTCAGCCTGCGGCGTATCGCTTCCTGCCCGCTCGTGACGGACATCATCGTGGCCACGCGCGGGGATGAAGTGAAGCATCTCGAGGAGCGCATCGCGCGGGAAAAGTTCAAACAGACCGTGCGCGTGGTGAAGGGTGGCGACTCGCGGCAGGACTCCGTGGCGTGCGCACTGAACGAAGTGTCCAATGACACGGAGATCGTGCTGGTGCATGACGCAGTGCGGCCCTTCGTGACCGTCGAGCAGATTGCACGCGTGATCGAAGAGGCGCGACGCTGCCAGGCCGCGATTCTCGGCATTCCGGCGATGGACACGGTGAAAGAAGTAAAGCGCGCCAGCCTGCCGGAAGACGTGGCGTTGATCACGGCGACGATTCCCCGCGAGCGCATCGTGCTGGCGCAGACGCCGCAGGCGTTTGCGACGAAGCTGCTGAAGGAGGCCTTGGCGCGAGCGCAGGCCGATGGCGTGAACGCTTCAGACGAAGCGGGCCTGGTCGAGCGCATGGGGCACGACGTGCACGTGGTGCTCGGCTCGGAGCGCAACATCAAAATCACCAAACCCGCGGACATGGACCTGGCGCGGTTCTACCTCGAACGCGAGTCGCAAAAAGCATGAGCACGCGCTGCGGCATCGGCTACGATTTGCACCGGCTGGCCGAAGGAAGAAAACTCATCGTTGGCGGAATCGAGTTGCCGTTCGATAAGGGGCCAATGGGGCATTCGGATGGTGATGTGCTGGCGCACGCGATGTGCGACGCGCTGCTGGGTGCGGCGGGGCTTGGCGACATTGGCACGCATTTTCCGGATACGGATCCGCAGTGGAAAGGCGCGAACAGTCTGCTTTTTCTGGAACATGCCAGAAAACTGCTCGATGAAAAACATTTCACGATCGAGTGGATTGACGCCGTGGTGATTACGGAAAAGCCCAAACTGGGACCGCATTTTCCGAAGATGCGGGAAGCTCTTGCGCGAGCCCTCGGCGTCTCCGCTGATCATATTCATTTGAAAGCGAAAACCAACGAGGGCGTGGACGCGATTGGACGCGGCGAAGCCATCGCCGCGCACGTCGTCGCGACGCTGGTTTCGCTGTAGCGCGGGCAGAGACCCGCGGCCTTTTCCGCATCACGCGCACACTCTCAGAAAACCCGCAGGGCTACGGCCCTGCGCTACAATTCGGCGCAATGACTGCTCCCGATCAGACAGATGCATTGGCTTCGGCCACGAATCCGTTTAGCGCGGGTGATGTACTGGCGATTCTGCGCGAGCGCGGCTGGGTGCCAGTGGAGTTCGTGCCGACGCTGGAGGTCGAGGCGTGGTGCGAGCACGCGGCTGCGATTCTCGGCAGTCACGTTCCTGACCGCGCCGCGCTCGGCAACTTGCTGGAGCTGGTTTTTCACTACGACGCGCGCGAAATCCTTGCGCGCGTCGCGAGCCATGAAGTGCTCGCTCGCAATGCCGCGCGCGACGTGCTGCGGCATCTCGCGCTGTTCCTGCTGGACGGCGTACCCCTCAACTCGGAGCGTTTCAAGGAAATCATCAGCAGGCTGAAGCAGGAAATGGAGCTGCGCAGCCGCGAGCTGTTTCATCCTATCCGGCTGGCGCTCGCCGGTCGCGCAGGCGAAGGCGAACTCGACCGCGTGATTCTGCTGCTGGATGAGGCGGCGGTCTTGCCGTTTGCCGTGCCCGTGAAGTCCGCGCGGGCGCGGATTCTCGAATTCTGCACCGCATTGGATTGAAATCCTCGGCGGTAGGGGCGTAGCTCGCCGTGGCGGATGCCCCTATAAGAGGGCGCCGGGCGCAGCCTCTGTCAACTGTGAACTGTCGACTGTAAACTGTTCTTGTCATGGATAAGCTGACGGGCATTCACGCGGTGAAGGAAGCGCTCGAAGCGCAGCGCCCGCTCGACCGCATCGCCATTGCCAAGGGACGGCAGGACACGCGCGTTGAGGAGATCGTGCAGCTCGCGCGCAAGCAGGGCATTCCCGTGCGCTTCGAGGACCGCGGGCAACTCGACCGGCTGGCGAATGCGAAGGATCACCAGGGAGTGGTCGCGCTGGCAGCAGCGCGCGCGGCGGCGACGCTCGAAGGTATTCTGGCGAATGCCAACGCGGGCAGCGGACAAAAGGGGCTCATTGTTTTGCTTGACGGCGTCGAGGATCCGCACAACCTGGGTGCCATTGTGCGCACGGCGCTGGCTGCGGGCGCGCACGGCGTTGTGATTCCGGAGCGACGCGCCGCCGGGTTGACAGACACGGTGGCGCGCTCATCGGCGGGAGCGCTGGCGCACCTGCCGGTGGCCAAAGTGACGAATCTCGCGCGCGCGATGGAAGAATTGAAGGCAGCGGGCTACTGGCTGGTGGGGCTGGACGAAGCCGCGGACAAAAGCTATGCCGACGTGGACTACACTACGCCGGTGGGCATCGTGTTAGGCAGCGAGGGCCAAGGCTTGCACGAATTGACGCGCAAGCGCTGCGACTTTGTGGTTTCGCTGCCGACGACCGGTCCGGTGAAATCGCTGAATGTTTCGGTGGCCGCGGGCGTGGTGCTGTTCGAAGTGCTCCGGCAGCGAAATGCGGCATCGAGAAATACTTAACGCATGTCGCGGCAGGT
This sequence comes from uncultured Acidobacteriaceae bacterium, assembly GCA_964524985.1. Lineage (GTDB taxonomy): Bacteria > Acidobacteriota > Terriglobia > Acidiferrales > UBA7541 > Acidiferrum. The sequence goes on along the minus strand of CAZGFL010000098.1, from coordinate 30,533 downwards.
CGTCTATTTGTCGTACTGGATTAGCGAGAAGACATCCACGCCATCTAGTTTGCTGCGGCCGTTGAGAAACGTCAGCTCGACAGCAAAAGCCGCGCCTTCTACGCGGCCGCCGAGTTTCTGCACCAACTGGGCCGTCGCGGCAGCGGTGCCGCCGGTGGCCAGCAAGTCGTCGCAAATGATCACGCGCTGCCCGAGCTTGATAGCGTCTTCGTGAATTTCCAGCGTGTCGGTGCCGTATTCGAGGGCGTAGGAAATGCTCGCGGTCTTGGCAGGCAGTTTTTTCGGTTTGCGCACCGGAACGAATCCTGCTCCCAGCCGGTAAGCCAGGGCCGGAGCAAAAATGAATCCGCGCGCTTCGATGCCCGCCACTACGTCAATGGAGTGCCCCTTGTAGTGCTCGCAGAGGCGGTCGATCAACAGGTGAAAGCCCTGCTTGTCCTTCAGCAGAGTGGTCAGGTCGTAAAACAAAATCCCCGGCTTCGGGTAATCCGGGACTTCCCGGATCAGCTTCTTTAAATCGTTCATGCGGACGTCTCCTGTTTGCTCACTCTACCGTTTCCCTGTTCGTACAGGTCATGCACTGGGGTTGATGACGAAACTGCCTTCGTAGTGCACATCCAGGGCCGCCGGCTCGTCGCGCACTTCACTGACGCTGGAAAATCGCGGGCCCTTTTCCAGCTGCGCTCGAAGCTCGGCATGCTGTCGAGGCGTGCCCATGGCAAAAACTTCCACGCGGCCGTCGCTGAGATTGCGGACGAAGCCGCTGATTTTCAGGTCTTCGGCAGCGTGCTGCGCGAAGTAGCGGTAGCCTACTCCCTGAACCATGCCAAACACAAAATACCGCGCTGCTCGTATCGTCTCGCTCACAAATCAAGAAAATTGTAGCAGAGTAGAGATGGTTGTTGCTCACGCGCGCCGTCCCAAGTGTTCCGGTTTGCGCAAAATGCGCTAGACTCGGCATGCCGCTGGAGCAGGCGGTCGCAACAAGTGTTCGGCGCATCTAATTGAATATGACCCAGGCCAAATCATTGACGAAACTGGTGAGAGTCTCTGCGCGTCCCCGGGCCCTTTTCTTCCTCATGGTGCTTGGCTTTTCCGCGCAGCAAGTGTTTGCGCAAGACGCTCCCCAGGGACCCATCGCGCCCCCTCCCGAGCATCGCGTGACGCGCATTGGCAACGTCGCCGAACCGCCCGCGCCTCCCGCGCTTCCCGAATCGGAGATTATCCAGCGTTTTTCCAGGAAGGAGGACGAGTACCTCGTCACGCGCATGCACTACACGTACCGGAAGACCATTCGCATTCAGGAGTTCGGTCCTGACGGACAGCCCTCTGGCGAATACGTTCTGGTCACGCAACCTCAACTCGATCCGGACGGCAAGGTGTACGAACGCGTTGTGGAGCGGCCGCGCTCCACGCTGCAGCATTTCTTTTTGCGCAGCGAAGATCTCGATGGCTTGCAGCGCATCCCTCCTTTCCCGCTGACGACTGCGCAACTGGCTAAATACAATCTGAAATATCTGGGCAAGGAAATGGTCGACGAGGTGGACTGCTACATCTTCCAGGTGAAGCCGAAAAGCGTCGAGCGGCAGAAAGCTTATTTCGACGGCCTCGTTTGGGTGGACGCGAAATATCTCGAAGTCGTGAAAACTTACGGGAAGTGGGTGACGGATCTTGGCGATACGCATAGCGTGGCGAACCTGCCGTTCAGCCTGTTCGAAACGTATCGCGAAAACGTCGAAGGGAAGTATTGGTTCCCCAACTACGCGCGCTCGGATGACACCATGGATCTGAAGAACGGCCAGCAGATTCCCGTGCGGATTGTTATCAAATGGACGGACTTCAAAGTCCTCTCCGCCGCGCCCGCGCAAGCAGTCTCGCCGCCGACTCCACCTGCCCCTTCGGCGCCGCCTTCCAAGCCCTGAGTCTTTCCACAGGCTCTCTCCCATTTAGCTCCGCAAGCGTTTCAGAATATCCGGCAGCGCTTCAATCGAGTCGATCAGGAACTCCGGCCGCGCTGCACGCAGACGCCGCTCCGTGGGAAATGCGCCGAGCACGCCGATCGCCGTTACGCCCGCACGCTGCGCCATTTCCACGTCCTGCGGCGCGTCCCCCACATAGACGCAGCATTCGGGTTCGAGGTTCATCCGGCGCAACGCCTCGCGCAGCGGTTCGGGATGCGGTTTCCTTTGCCGCGTATCTCCGCTGCACACGCGTGCGGAAAACACACGCATCAAACGAAATTGCCGCAGCTGCTGAATGACACGGTCGCGGTCGCCGCTCGTGACCAGGCCGAGCCGGTGCCTACTGCGGATGCGCGCCAAAACCTTCCGCGCGCCGGGAATCAGTCTGGGCTGGTGCTTTGCGTAGTGTGCCCGCCAAGCGGCATCGGCGTCGTTCCAAAGCTTCCGCGGGAGTTTAGCGGCGCGATACACCTGATACCAGTTCGGCGAATAATGCTTCTCGAGCTCTTCGAGCCCCCAGGCAATCCCCATCTTCTCGAACATCGCCAGATACGAAGAAGTGTCCGCATGATAGGAATCGAGCAGCGTTCCGTCCCAGTCGAAGAGCACGCCTTCGACACGTCGCCGTTTCTCTCTTGCTACCATGATGCCTCAGGGTAACATACGAGGGAACACCGCTCTTGAGGATGCAACCGTGGCAAAAATCTGGAGTCCGAATCTATAGTCTTAGTTCGTGTCGCTTCTTTCACGTTCCGGTTTGAGAGTGTCGATCAATTGCGGGAGTGCATTAGGTACTACCAACAGAAGACGCACCCGAGTAGTCGGATCGCGGCCAAGACCATTGCCGCAGATCTTGGGGAGGACTGGCGCAAGTTGCGTTCTTGGGAAGTGGAGCGTTGGTTTGAGCGCTTGCCAATGTACTGCTAGAGGGACCAAAGCGCCAGAAGGTCGTAAAAGCCCTTCATGAGGCGTTGGCACTTGTAGAGGAAGGAAAGCTGTGAGGGGAGTAGCTAAGGCTTCAGGAAGCGCGAGGGGAGATGATCGTCGCGGTCAAACTGCACGTCGTCAAAGGACGCGGCAATGCCATGCCAGCCGGGCATCGCCGCAGGTTCAACCCGGCAAACGTGCGCGCGTGTGGCCATCACCACGTTACCGCGCCCCAGCGGCTTGCTCACGAGTACAATTTCCAGTTCGATGGGTGCTGCGACTGACAGTTCCTTTGGGCACAGGAAATAGACGCCGGTGGAACTGATGTCCCGAGTCACCAAGGTGATGGGATATTCCTCCGGGACGCCGCAGACAGCACGCAGGCGCAGGGGAAGTTTCAACGTCGCGCGCGGATACTGTCGCTGCTCGGGATAAACACCCACCGCGTGCGTGGGCACGCGGACGAAGCGGCGCGGTTGCGCCGGCCCCAGCAGGGGAACGACGCGCAACGCCGGAGTTCGCGGCGGTGCGGGAACAAGTTGCGGAGCGGCAGCCGCGGCGCGTGATTCTTCCGCGGTTCTGGCTGGCCACGATTCGGCTGGAGTTGCGCGTTTCGTCGCGCTCATTTCGCCCCTCAGAGACGAAACTTCTCTATCGCTGGCTGCGGCCCAACTTTTGCAATCACAATCGGACTTTCTGGAATTGCCCCGTCCACACGCGAGTGGTGTGGGCCGATAAGATGGCATTTGCGGCGCGCCACGTCAACCTGTGGAAAACGACGGAAGTGTCCTATCTTCAAACACTTAGTAATAGTACGTAAACCCATCCCCTACATTCTGTGGATTATCTCGCGCGAGGCCCAACCAATATGGTGCTCGACTCTTTGCCCCGGTCCCGCTATTCGTAAAGAGGGCAAATTTTTTTTCCGAGTCACCGTTTTTTGCAGGCTCTTTTCGGATGGACTTGTCCATCAAGTTGCTCTAGTTCTGATCGTTGGCAAAAAGAATGTCCGGTACCGCAACTTCGAGCGTGCCTTCCCACGAGACCAACTCTTTGTCCCCGTCGCATTCGTCCACTGGCGCGACCACGATGGTCTTCGTGGCCTTTGCGGCCGTCTATCTTGTCTGGGGTTCCACTTATCTTGCGATTCGCATTGGCCTTGAGTCCTTTCCGCCGATGATTCTCGCCGGTCTCCGCCATTTGACCGCGGGCCTAATCCTCTATCCTTTTTTCCGCGTCCGGGCAGGCAAACCCACCGCGGTCAATTGGCGTACCGCTCTGGTTGTCGGATTTCTCTTGCTGTTCGCGGGAAACGGCGGTGTCAGTTGGGCGGAGCAGACTGTGCCGTCTGGCACTACGGCGTTGCTTGTGGCAACCGTCTCGCTTTGGCTTGTCGTGGTGGATTGGCTCCGCCCCGGCGGCATGAAGCCCGTCCCGAAGGTTGTCATTGGGTTGCTCTTGGGGTTCGCAGGCCTGGCCATACTTGTTGGCCCGGCGCATCTGGGAGGCTCCGAGAGGGTCAACCTGCGCGGGGCAGGTGTCCTCGTCTTTGCGTCATTTGCGTGGTCTTGCGGTTCGCTCTTTGCCAAACACGGCGGCATGCCAAGCTCGCCTATGTTGGGCGTCGCCATGCAGAGCCTTGCCGGTGGAGCGATTCTGCTGATCGTCGGTTGGCTGTCCGGGGAATTTCATGCGTTTCGTATCGCGGCTGTTTCGATGCGCTCTTGGATCGCGCTGGCCTATCTCATCGCCTTTGGTTCCGGCATCGGTTTCAGCGCATATGCCTACATCCTGTACAAGAGCACGCCCGCGCGCGTGGGTACGTATGCGTTCGTCAATCCCGTCGTAGCCCTGTTTCTTGGCTGGCTCATTGCGGGCGAGACCATCACCTTAAGAACGATCCTCGCGGCCGCTGTGATCCTCACGGCTGTCATTCTGGTCATTACCGCTCCACACAGAATTCCCGAGCGTGTCCCGAAACCAGTTCCGGCTCCGGGCGAACTCTGATCTGCTTTCCGTATTCGGTCTAGGCAACATCGTGGTGGGCTCACTTTGACGTATCTTTGCGGATAGATTTCTTTTAGCGCCTGCGCTATTTTGGCCTTGTGAACAAGCGCATCATTCACCAACCTTCGAACATCACTCGGCGCGCCGCGGCGCGGTTCTGGCGCGCTGCCCTGGCAAGAGATTCTCACGCCGATGGCACGTTTGTCCTGGCGGTGCGCTCGACCCACATCTACTGCCGTCCATCCTGCCCCGCGCGCCGGCCGCTGCGCCGCAACGTTACCTTCTTCCGCACTCGCGAAGAAGCGGAAAAGCAAGGCTACCGCCCGTGCCTGCGCTGCCGCCCTGACGAAATCGCTGCTCCTGTGGGGCTGGTTCAGCGGGCGGTGCGAATACTCGCTGAATGTGGCGAGGGAAGCACCGGTTTGGGAGCCCTCGCGCGCACGCTCGGCACTACGCCAGCCACTCTCCGACGGGCCTTCTTGCAGGTTACGGGACTCAAGCCCCGCGAGCTTTTCGAGGCGCTACGCCTTAAGCGCTTCAAAACCTTGATCCGTGCCGGGAAGAGCATTACGCACGCTCTCTACGAAACAGGCTACGGCTCGTCTAGCCGCGTCTACGAACGCAGCAACGCACAGCTCGGCATGACCCCGGCCACGTATGGAAAAGGAGGATTGGGCATGAAGCTCGGCTACACGATTGCCAAATCGCCGCTCGGAAAAGTCCTGGTCGCCGCTACGCAACGCGGCGTATCCGCAGTGTATCTAGGCGGCTCTGACGGAGCTTTGCTTGGCGAACTGCGCGAGGAGTATCCGCGCGCGGAGATCGCGCCCGCCGCGGACTCCATTCAGCGCTGGGTGAAAGAAATCGTGCAGCGCATCGAAGGCCAGCGGCCTCACTTCGAGCTTCCGCTAGACCTGCAAGCCACGGCGTTTCAGCGGCGCGTCTGGAAGGAATTGCAGCAGATTCCACGCGGTAGGACACGAACCTATTCACAGGTCGCGCGGTCCCTTGGGCAACCAAAGGCAGTACGCGCCGTGGCTCGTGCTTGCGCCACAAACCCAGTTTCCATTGTAGTCCCTTGCCACCGCGTGATTCGCGAAGATGGAACCCTCGCTGGCTACCGCTGGGGAGTTTCGCGCAAAGAACAGTTGCTATCGCAGGAGCGAACCGCAATCCCGCCGACACACTAAGTGCTTCAGTATCAATAAGTTAGCACTAAGGCGAGGGTGTCCAATGGGCACCCTCACTTTTTTTTCAAGAAATTGCTTGACACAGATTTAGTGTTATAGTTAGCTATAACACTATAGCGTGCTTCTAGGGCACGCTTCGCGCTTGGCCAACGCGAGAAAAGCTCTTGACGCGAAAGAATCTTAAGGAGCACGAACATGAATTTTCTACTTACGGTGTTTATCGCAGTACTTACCTCACTCTCCACCGCAGCCTTGTCCCCGTCCAATCCGCCGAAGCATTCCCAGGAAGGGACACAGCCTCACGAGCACGCATACAAGGCTACTGACACGGTTGCGCCTTCGGAAGCACAGAAGTCTTTCACTTTACTGAAGTCCCTTGCGGGAACGTGGCAAGGGGCAGTGGCGGTTGACCCGCCGCAACCCGACATGGGCGACGGAAGCATGATCCAGGTATCGCTGCGCGTGACTTCCCGGGGAAACGCGCTTGTACATGAGATGAAAGAGATGGGGAAGCCGGACGATCCGGCCAAGTACGACCATCCGGTTACCATGTTTTACCTCGATGGCGATCGCCTCACTCTGATTCACTATTGCGATGCCGGAAACCGCCCGCGCATGGTCGCCAGGACTTCGCCGGACGGCAAGACCGTCGAATTCGACTTCCGCGACCTCTCCGGCGGCAATGAGTACGGGCACATGAATCATTCGGTGTTCACCCTCATCGACGCCAACCACCACATCGAAGACTGGACATATATGATGCCCGGCGACAAGCCCCTTCACGCCCACTTCGACCTGAAGCGGGTACAGTAGCGGAGGCGCCTTTTGTAAGGCGTACGGGAAACCAAGATGGACCGTGAGTGGAACGACAGTCAGCCGATATACCGCCAACTGCGGGACCGCGTCGTCGCAATGATCCTCGACGGCGTGCTCAAGGAAGGCGATGCCTTACCCTCTGTTCGTACGGTGGCGACCGAGTATCGGGTGAATCCACTCACGGTCCTGAAGGGCTACCAGCAGCTTGTGGATGAGGGGCTGGTGGAGTCCAGACGCGGGCTAGGCATGTTCATCAACGCTGGCGCGCGCGACTTGCTGTTGGATGGGGAACGGCAGAAATTCCTGACCGAAGAATGGCCCAGAATCCGCGAAGCGATACAAAGGCTGGGACTGAAGACAAAGGATCTGCTGAACGGCGCAACCGGCCAGACGTCAACGGATGCCTCACCACAGAAAGCCAAAGAGTCGAAAACCGGGGAGGAGAGTTGAAGCCATGTCATGTATAGAAGCACGCGGCCTTCGTAAGGCCTTTGGCACTACCATCGCGGTGGACGGCATCGATTTGCGTGTCGAGGAGGGCCGCATCCTCGGACTCATCGGACCGAACGGCGCGGGCAAGACCACGGCGCTCAACGCGATTCTTGGCCTGACGCCCCATCAGGGGGAACTGCGGGTGTTGGGGCGCGATCCCTGGAGCGAGCGCGACCGGCTCATGCGCGATGTCTGCTTCATCGCTGATGTGGCAGTGCTGCCGCGCTGGATCCGGGTTTCGCAAGCGCTCGACTACGTTGCCGGAGTGCATCCGCGATTCGATCGTGCAAAGGCCGAAGGCTTTTTGTCCAAGACCACCATCCAGCGCACCAGCAAAGTGAGGGAATTGTCCAAAGGCATGGTGGCGCAACTGCACCTCGCCTTGGCGATGGCCATCGACGCGCGCTTGCTGGTGCTGGACGAGCCGACTCTGGGCCTGGACATCCTGTATCGCAAGCAGTTCTACGATTCGCTGCTGAACGATTACTTCGATCGCAATCGCACCATCGTGGTGACCACGCATCAGGTCGATGAAATCCAGGACGTCCTCACCGATGTCATGTTCATCCATCGTGGCCGGATCGTATTCGGCTGCCGCATGGAAGAGTTTGAGTCGCGCTATGCGGAAGTCATGGTGAGCCCGGAGCGTTTGGCGGCGGCGCGGGCGCTCAAGCCGATTCACGAACGGCAGCTGTTCGGCCGCAGCATCCTGCTTTTCGATGGCGTCGATCGTCAGCAAGTCGCCGCGCTCGGCGAAGTGCGCAGGCCCAGTATCGCTGATCTGTTCATCGCGGTGATGGGTAACCAGGCCGACCAGACACAAGGAGTGGCGCAATGAGCACGCGATCGGATGCCATGCCGGAGTCTTCCCGGGGGGCCGCGGCCGTCGCAGCGGCAGAGATCCCTGTAACGCGCCACATCTATTGGGCGCTACGCCGCGAATTCTGGGAGAACCGTTTCATCTATCTCGCGCCCCTGGCCGTTGCCGCACTATTCCTGTCCGGCTTCCTGATCGGCTTGATTCATCTGCCGCACAAGATGCGCGCCTTGTCGGCGCTCGACGCAGCCAAGCAGCGCGACTTGATCGTTCAACCGTACGATCTGGCGGCGGGGATGCTGATGGGGACTTTTCTGTTTGTCGCCATTTTCTACTGCATCGAAACACTGCAGCGCGAGCGCCGCGATCGCAGCATCCTGTTCTGGAAGTCGCTGCCGGTTTCCGATGTCACCACCGTGCTAACGAAGGCGGGCATCGCGTTTTTGGTCCTTCCTTTGCTCACCTGCGGCGTCGCCATTGTCACCCAGTTCCTTATGCTGCTGGTGAGTAGCGCTATCTTGGCGGTAAACGGCCTCAGTGTCGGGGCGTACTGGGCGCAAGTGTCGCTGTTCCAGGCGTCATGGCTGTTGGTGTACCACGTGATGACCGTACATGTCCTTTGGTGCGCACCCATTTACGGGTGGCTCCTGCTGGTGTCCGCGTGGGCGCGCCGCGCAGCATTCTTGTGGGCGGTGTTGCCACCGCTGGCGGTTGTCGCCCTCGAGAGGCTGTTGTTCAACACCGGGCATTTCGGCGCTTTCCTATTCCAGTTTTTAACCGGCAGCGGGACCGAAGCTCACATGGCGCCGGATTCGATGCCGATGGACCCGACGACCCATGTAACGCCGGGAAGATTCCTGGGCACGCCAGGCCTGTGGCTTGGCTTGGCCGTCACTGCGGTATTCCTTGCCGCGGCGGTGCGGTTGCGCCGCTATCGCGAGCCGAGTTGACCAAAAGGAGTACAGAGCAATGTCACCCTCGTTCTTACTGCCTGTTCATATCGCCGGCGGCACTTTTGGGTTGCTTTCGGGCGCGGCCGCAATGGTTTTCCACAAAGGTTCCCCTCGCCATGTCTTGGCTGGAAAGGTCTTCGTCGCATCGATGCTGGCCATGTCTTCTGCGGCGGTGTACCTGGCCATCCTGAGTCACGAGACGCCGAATATTCTTGGCGGCACGCTGGCGTTTTACATGGTCTTAACCGCTTGGCTGTCCGCGCGGCGGAAAGACGGAGAAACCAGCAAAGTCGATTGGTTTGCGCTGCTGATTCCTTTGGTTGGTGGAACCTGGATTTGGGTGCTCGGTCTCGAAAAGCTCTTTAGCAACACTCCGCCGAACGACGGCGTTCCGCAGGGAATGAACTTTTTTATCGGTTCCGTGATGCTGTTGTCGGCGGCAGGCGACATTCGTATGCTGGCTCGCGGCGGCCTCTTCGGGACAAAACGCCTGGTGCGCCATCTCTGGCGCATGTGCTTTGGGCTGTTCATCGCCGCAGGATCTTTTTTCCTGGGACCCTCGAACCGCCCATTGCGCCTGCTCTCTTCGATAGGGCTTGCACGCCACCTACCCGCGGCTTTGTTCAGCACAAGTCTGTACATACTTCTCACTGTCCTTCCTTTCGTGCTGATGATTTTCTGGGTGATTCGCGTTTGGTTCGGCGATCGAATCCGTGCGGCGTTTCGCAGACAAACGGCGCCTTGGATGACCAAGCCTGTTTCTCCCTTTGCGAAATAAGGAGAAAAGCGTGAATTCAACCAAAAGGCAAGCCAGGGTCGCAGGATTGCTGTATCTGTTAGTGTCTATGCCCGGCGTTTTCTGCCTGCTTTATGTTCCCTCTCATTTCATCGTATCCGGAGATGCCGGCGCCACCGCCAGCAAGATAGCAGCTTCTGAATTCGTTTTCCGCCTCGGCATTTTGAGCGAGGTCATCGGCTTCACGGGGTTTATCTTCGTGGTCAGGGCGCTGTACCGCTTACTCGTTGGGGTCAACAAGTCGCACGCTTCGCTGATGGTAACCCTGATGCTGGTTTCGATTCCGATCTCCTTACTGAATGTGCTGAACGAGACTGTCGCCCTCACACTCATACGCGGCGCCAATTTCTTGTCAGTATTCGACAAGCCGCAGCGGGACGCTCTCGCCCTGCTATTCCTCAATCTGCATTTCGACGGATTTGTCGTTGCCCAGATCTTCTGGGGTCTTTGGCTTATTCCCTTCGGGCTGCTTGTATATAAATCGGGTTTCCTTCCTCGAATTCTAGGCGTCTTGCTGATCATTGCGTGTCTTGGCTACCTGGCGAATAGCCTTGTCGCCTTCGGCCTGCTGCCCTCGGGTGTCGTTTCCTGGATTGTAGGCCAGTTGACGATTTGCGAACTGCCGATCATCTTGTGGCTCTTGATTATGGGTGCAAAGGATCAGCCCCTGGGCCAGTCCGCATGAATCCTCATGCCCAGATAGCCGAGGAACGCCAATGAAAGCCGCCATCTATCTCCGCTACGGTCCCCCGGACGTGGTCCAAGTCAAAGACGTCGACAAGCCCGTTCCCAAAGACAACGAAGTCTTGATCAAAGTCCGCGCAGCTTCCGTCAATCCGTACGACTGGCATTTCATGCGAGGCACGCCGTACCCCTTTCGCATGGCAAGCGGGCTCCGTAAACCGAAGGACAATCGTCTCGGTGCGGATGTGGCCGGCCAGGTTGAAGCCGTTGGAAAGAACATCACCCAGTTCAAACCCGGTGACGCCGTTTTTGGCATGATCAGGGGAGCCTTTGCGGAATATGCCTGCGCTTCCGAATCAGTAGTGGCGCTAAAGCCGGCGAACGTGACGTTCGAACAAGCTGCGGCAGTCCCCATCGCGGCTTTCACTGCTTTGCAGGCTCTGCGCAACAAAGGACATGTTCACCAGGGTCAGAAAATTTTGATCAACGGTGCGGCGGGTGGCGTCGGTACCTTTGCCGTGCAAATCGCCAAGTCCTTTGGCGCCGAGGTTGCCGGCGTGTGTAGCACCAGAAATTTGGATATGGTCCGTTCCCTCGACGCAGACCAGGCCATCGATTACACCCAAGTGGACTTCACCACGAGCGCGCAGCAATATGACCTCATTCTCGACTGCATCGGGAACCACTCGTTGTTGGCCTGCAGGCGCGTTTTGCTGCCCCGGGGCTTATACCTCCAAGTCGGAGGCCCATCCGGTCCTTGGATGTTGGGTGTTCTGGTTCGCCTCGTTGCCATGCCGGTCTTGTCCCGTTTCCTGAGCCAGAACTTTGCCTTTGTTGGAGCGAAGTCCAGTAAAGATGATCTGACCCTCCTGCACGACCTCATGCAGGCGGGAAAAGTAACCCCAGTCATCGACCGCTGCTACAGCCTGACGGAACTCCGGGAGGCCATCCGCTATCTGGAGCAAGGGCACGCCCGCGGCAAAGTCATCATCACTTTCAATGAAGGCAGGAGGACAGGATGATTGGAGAACGCGCGCTGAAAGTTGTCTTGGTACTGGTCGGATTGCTATTTTCGGCCGCCATCTACCCGCTGGTAACATCTGTGCGAGATGGCTGGCAAGCGAATAAAGAAGACGCCCTGCCGATGATGCTTAGTTTGTATGTCACGCTGGGCGTTCTCTTGCTGCTGGCAGTTCGTAGTCCATCGGCGAACCGCGGCGTTATCGCATTCGCGGCATGGTCGAGTTTTGCCCATGCCTCTGTCATGGCTGTCATGGCCCTCCACCTTCCAAACGAACGCGGAGGTCTGCTGGTAGCCGGGGCTGTGTTTAGTGCCATTGGCGCAGTTCTGCTGGTGCTCGCGCCGGCAGGGCCACTGGCCGCCGGAGGGTCCAGATGATTCGAGCGCGCGCGCTGAAGGTTGTGTTGGCGTTGGTGGGGTCGCTATTCTTGGCGGGTGTTTACCTGATTGTGCGGCCGCCGTTTGAAGACGAAACCTTCCGCATGATGCTGAGCCTCTACGTCACGCTGGACGTTTTCCTCCTGCTTGCGTTGCGGAACACCTCCGAGCATCGCAGCCTGATTGCCTTCGCCGCATGGTCCAGCCTGGCGCATGCCGGGATGTGGGGTACCAGGTATTCCGCAATCTGATCTCACACAACGAGCTGCCAGGGGTAATTGCACTGGCCATCATCGGCGTAGTCCTAATTGTCCTCGCGCCATCCAAGGCGAAGCTTGCTGCCTCCTGATCGCAGATACTGTCAGCAGTTCTTACCTTGGAAACCGCAGCGACGCGCGGGGGAAGGGGGCGTTAAATACCTAAGCTAATTTGGTTGCTGAGGATGGTCGCGTGCCAGACAAGCTGGCGTATTCGCAAAGCCTATCTGCCTGGCTTTACGCGCGTCACGCTCTTCGGCCAGTCCTGCTTGAACTTGGCGTCCCCGATTTTCAGGTTTTTCATTTCATTGGTGTAATGAAACAGGAAGTAATCGCCCGACCCGGCCTCAAAGAACTTCTGCTGAATCGGCAGCCACGAGGCTTCGTCGATCCACATCTGGATCTTGTTGATTTGGTTGCGCATTTCCTCCGATTTCGGCGTTAACTCCAGCACTACGGTTTTCTTGTGATCCAATTCCTCTTCTCCGACCACGGAAACCAGGTAGTTCTTCTTGAGATCCTCGCCTTTCTGGCCGAATCCCAGGCGCGCGTACTGGTCCACCAAAGCGGCCTTGTTCTTATCGATTTTGTATTCTTCGACGCGGTTGATTTTGGGATTGAAAATGAAAAAGGTGTCGCCCAGCCGCAGAATCGTCTTCGGATCCGGATTGGTGAAGTCGATGCGCATTTTGTCGTCGCGCCGCACATACATATGGCCGCTCTCTGTCGAGGTGTCCTTCACCACCGCGGTGTATTTGATGTGCTCGAGGTCGGCGGTTAGCGTGTGGAAGTCCCCGGCGGCCTTATCCATCATTCCGAGAACGCCTTCGATCTTCCACCCACCACTCGTTTGTGCGGAGGACACGCCGAGCGCGCCGGCAAGAACGGTGGCGGTCATCAATGCGATACCAGAACGAAGTTTCAAAGGCTTCCTCGAACGACTCCGAATTAGGCCCCTTCGGAGCCTCGAAATCCTAGCACATACACAGGGATGCGCGAACTCGCGCCCTAGTTATCTTCAAGGTGGCCTCAGCTCTCGCTTGCCTCTTCTTTCCAAACATCCGCATACGTCCAGATTTCTCATATGTGTTGGCCCGCACTTTCTCAACTCTCGATTACTGAGAACGGATGACTATCAACTTCCCGCTAGTGATGGATTTCCACCTGGTAGGCGACCACCATTCCTTGCTCGTCTTTGACCGGCTCGATCCTGGAGATCGAGAACCGCCCGTTGCGCAACTCCGGCAAGGCGTCCTGCAGGGCCGTGTGCAAATCGTTCTGCAGCGCGAGCTTGGTCGGCGGCGCCAGGATGCGCGCATCCACGCGGTAGGTAACCCGGTTGCCGTCCTGCGAAATCAGCTGGACTTGCCCGGGCGCGGCCGGGCCGCCGCTTTCCGGTTGGTCACGAAACCACTTCCGCGGCGTTGCCAATACGAATACCAGAATTAAAATAACCGCCACATCGTACTGCCACGTTCCGCGCTCGTACGACCAGAACAATGTCCTCGACAGGATTTGCCCGAGCTTGCTCATATCAATCCGCGGGCACCCCGTCGACAATCACGCCGTCCCGCATGTGCACCACGCGGTCAAAATACGCCGTGGCTTCCGGATTGTGCGTGATCATCACAATGGTCTGGCCCAGCTCCTTATTCAGCTGGCGCAGCATCTGTAACACGACTTCCGAATTCTTGGAATCCAGGTTTCCGGTGGGTTCGTCGGCCAGCAAAATTTTCGGTTCGTTGATAATCGCGCGCGCGATGGCCACGCGCTGCTGTTCGCCGCCCGAGAGTTCTGAGGGCTTGTGATGGAGCCGCCCCGCCAGCCCCAGCATTTGTGTGACGACCTCGAAGCGGTGCGGGTCGAAACCATCGCCGTGAATAAACTGCGCAATGGCGATGTTTCCTTTGGCGGTGAGCGTGGGAAGCAGGTTGAACCGCTGAAAAACGAAGCCGATTTTGTGACGCCGCAGTTTCGTACGCTCAGCGTCGCTCAACTGCGTCAAGTCGTTCCCATCCACCAGCACTTTGCCACGCGAGGCTTGTGCCAGCCCGCCAATCACATAGAGCAACGAAGACTTTCCGCAGCCCGACGGCCCCATCACGGCCACCGATTCTCCGGGCAACACATCGAAGTTCACGCCGCGCAGCGCGGGGACTTCCACCTTGCCTGCGCGGTAGAGCTTCCACAGATTTTCTGTCTTGAGTATCGGCTCCACGCTCTTTTTTCCCTGCAGAATCGGCCCTTCAATTTCCGTTATTGTAGCTGCGATTCCCATTCGTGCCTAGCACTCCCCTTTTCGCTGCCGCTTCTTCTGCGTGTCCTCTGTGCTTTCTGATCCTCTGCACTCTCTTTGTTAAATCTTGCTCTTTCTAATCGTAAGACAACGCCTCCACCGCATCCTTCCGGCTGGCCATCCACGCGGGATAGCTCGTTCCCAGCAGCGCGCCAAAAAGCGCAATCCCCGTGGCTTTCAGGATCCAGCCTGTCGTGATCAAAATCGTCAACGTCGGGAATTTCCAGATGAATCCGGCGCGTACCAGATAGCTCAACCCGATCCCCGCGCCCACTCCCAAGAAACACAGCGCCGCGGATTCCGAAAGCAGCGCACGGACAACGAACCAATGATTCGCGCCCAGCGATTTCAGCACGCCGATATCGCGCGTCCGCTCGATCACCGTCGTGTACATGGTCAGAAAAATCACCAGCAAACCGATGGAGATGGCCAGGAGAATCATGGCGTTGATGAACGTTTCCAGCCCCGGAATATTCGTCGAGGTCATCAGCGACAAATAGTCCTTTAACGGCCGCACCGTGTAACCCGGAAGCACATGCCGCATGTTCTCCATCACGTCATCGGTGTGCTCCGGCCGGGTGCATTTCACAAAGAATGCCGACGCTTTGTCCCGCGCCAGCACGAGTTCCTGCAGCGTGCCCAGCGGCACAAACAGCCGGGAGCCTTTGCCATGCTCCACGATTCCCACCACATGCCAGTCATGCTCGAAAATCCGGAAGGTGTCCCCCGGCTGAACCTTTTTCACCTTTGCCGCGATATCGTCCACCAGGATATCATCCGGCTGCTCCAGGTCGTGTCCCTTCAGGAAGACAAATCCGCCGGACACGGCCCGGAAGCTTTCCGGCTCAATCCCGTAAACGACCTCAACGCCTGAAGTGTTGAACTGGAAGAGAACAGGAGCCACGGCATTGACGTATTTTAGCTCCGCAACCTTGGCCCCAATCTTGATGGGCATGGGCGCGCTGGTCATTGCAATTAGGTAAGAAGATCCCGGGGCCTGCAGCATGATGTCCGCGCCGATGCCCTCGATGCGCTTCGCGGTTTCCGTGAGCAGGCCGCTGGTAAGCCCCACGATCAGCACGACCAGCGCGACTTCCACGGCAATGCCCATCGCGCCGATGAGCGTGCGCATCGGCCGGTGCAGCAGATTCCGTGTGATGAGTTCGCCCATCATTGCGGTTTACTCTCCGTGGGCGGCTTGTTCTCCGTCGCTTCGCCGACGCGCACCAGCTCTGAACCCGACGGCTGTTCGAGCTGGAAGCGTTCCGCGGGAATGTCCTCATTCAGCGTAATCTTCGCCACCTGCAAGTCCAGCATGTAATCGTCGTGCGGCCGGTTGATGCGGATTGTGCGCGGAAACGCGGCCGCTGTGTTTGCCGGAGTCGTCCCGGAGCCCGACGCTGCCGGATTGTCGACGGGCTGCCAGTTGCTGAGAAAAACGTCCGACAGCAGCGCGCCCTTGGGGCCAAACGTCTCAATTCTCGCCACGTGCAGGTCCGCGCGGTCAAACCAGATTTCCCGCAGGACTTCCACTTGGTAGCCGCCGCGCAACACGGTCAACACGTAGTATCGGCCCTTTTCGTCGTTGAACTCGCGCAGCGTCACGGCTTCTTCCTTGCGAATTTCCGGCCACAGCAGCGCGTCGAGCAAATGCTGTGGCCGCAGATTCTCGATGGGCTTCGCGCTGTTCCTCTCGGCTGCTACGGCGCCCACCAGGAACTTATTCTTCGACGGAATCGACACGCGAAACGTTTCTCCATCGCTGGCCATGTCAAATACCGTTTTCCCGATCACCGGCGCCTGACCGATCATGCGGATTTCCGCCGGCCGCGCCGCCAGCAAAAATGCTTTCACCTCGTGATACTCGTCGATGATGCCGCTGTATTTCGACCCCGCTGTGGGTTTGAGCTGCACCGTGGCGTTCAGCGTTTTCGTGCCGCGCGCGATCTGGTTGTAGGCATCCAGAAGCTCTTCGCGTGTGGCCTCCTTTGCCACCGCGACCTGCTGGACCACCGCGTGTCCTGTGACGACGTGGCTGTGGCAACCGCCGGAAATGCCCGCCAGTGTCGCCAGCAGCAGGCATGATTTGACCTGTCGTATCAAGCTGTTCCGACCTCATACACACAAACAAAGCAATCTAACAACCACTGGGATGCCCGTCAATCGAGGCTGGGCGCAGAGGAGATTTCTCGTCAATTGGGCCGCGCGATGTGAACGTCAAAGTGCTGGATCGCCGGACGTACTCGCCGGATGATTTCGCTGGGCCACAGCGTTTCACTCAATACCGTCACCCAGCCGTCTTCCGGCTCGCAAATGGCGCAAAAGGTGTACCGTCCGTAGGCTTCCTGGTAAGCGTCCAGGCCGCGATGCGAGAGAGCGTCTTCCAGCTTGGCGTCGGCAGCCTTTGCGGAGTTACCCGCACGAATCCCGAACGTTTCTCCCTCGAACCGCTCGAAAAGCTGGCGAAGCTGCTCCGCGCCCAGCTGCGAAATCACCAGGCAGCGCTCCGCCGCCTCGCGCCAATCGATGCGGCGCGCTTTGCAGAATTCACGAACGCGTTCGAGGTGACTGAAAAAATCGAGGCTATACGCTTCGTTCGCCGCAAGCGCCGGGAAAATCTCCGCCCAGATTTCCGCGCCTTCCGCGCCGCGCACCGGCTCGTGGTTTTCCGTCTCCACGAGTTCCAAGCCCACCGCTTTGACTTCGTTTCCCAGGTCCAGCCCCTGGACGTCCAGCGAAAACGGCGGCAACTCCAGCGCGCCGCTGTCCATCGCCGCGTTTCCAGGCGTGCTCATTCTTCGTCCTCGGCATGAGGAAACTTACCTAGGAATTCCGGGGACTGCTTCCGCACATCCAGCCAGTCGAAAAACGCGTCCGGCGTTTCCAGCCAGATGCGGAACCAGTTGGCAATCTCCAGTTTTTCTTCTCTCTTGCCCGGCTCCACTTTTTGATTGTGCGCGATCATCTCCGCGCGGCGCTTGCCCAGCCGCGCCACGTCCAGCACGCGCTTCACTGCCGCTGGTTCGTTGTGGGCCCGGAATTTCCGCATCAGCTCGTCCAGCCGCATGATGCTCACTTCCGCGTCACCCAGCGTCTTGAAATGCAGCAGATCCTCGAATTCCTCTTCGTACTGTTCCTCGGCTTCTTCCTGCAGCGAAAGCAGCACGCGATGCCCGGCGTCTTTCAGGACGTCGGCGATGTACTCGGATTCGCTCTTGGCACCTTCGCCGTGTTCCGCAATCAGGCGTCGCCGCAACTGGTCGATTTCCGCGGGTGTCCACTTCTGGACGTTGATCTCGCGCGCTGTCTCCAGAATCAGCGCTTTCTTGGTCTTGAGATCGGAACTCATTGCGCTTGACCTCGCTGCTTTTTCGCTTTCGCCTTGTGATTCGTATGCGCCTGCGGCTTGCCGTGCCTTTTCTTGGCGCTGGGCGGCGGCGGAGCGGGAGGTTCCGCCGGAAGCCCGGCCAGCAGCCGCCTGTACTTCACCACATTCTTATTATGCTCCGCCAGTGTCTCGCTGAAGAAATGGCCCCCCTGCGTGTTGGCCACGAAATAGAGCAGCTTCGTGTCCGCGGGATGCAGCGCTGCGCGCAGAGACGCTTCGCCCGGATTGCCGATCGGCCCGGGAGGCAAGCCGCCGTGCTCGTAGGTGTTATAGGGTGAATCGAACTTCAAGTCGGCGCCCGTCAACGCGCCGTTGTACTTCCCGAGGCGCTCCAACCCATAAATCACTGTCGGATCGCATTGCAACCGCATGCCTCTGCGCAGGCGGTTGTCGAAGACGCTGGCCACCATAGGCCGCTCTTCGGATTTAGGCGTTTCGCGCTCCACCAAGGAAGCCAGCGTAACCGTTTGGTTCAGGGTCCGGTGCTCGTTTGTTGGGGCGGGCGCTGGGTCTTTCGGCGCTTCGGCGGCTACGCGCTTCCACTCTTCCTTGAATTTGCGGACCATCTCTGCGACCAGTTCGTTGGCCTTGGGATGGCGCGGCAGTTCGTACGTAGCAGGGAAGAGGTAGCCCTCGAGCGTCTGGGCGTCAGGAGCGATATCGCGGACCGGCGAGGGGTCTCCGGCGGCAAAAACGAAATCGCCTGCCGGCATGAGCTTTCCCGCTTCCAGTTCATGCGCGATGTCGAAAATGGTCTCGCCTTCGCGCACGGTGAATGGTTGCTGGAAGACCTGCCCCTTGGCGATCTTCCAGAAAACGTCGCGGCCGGTAAGCGGATGGTCAAAAAGGTATTCGCCGGCCTGCAGTGTGCTCTTCAGGTGCCGCCGCGCGTACAGCTCAAAGGCCCACTTACTGCGCACCACGCCATTTTGCTTGAGCAGATAAGCCACGTATCGCCGTGACGCACCGTGGGGCACTTCGACGAACACGCCTTCTTTCGCGAATCCCTGGTAGGGCTGCGTGAGGCCGTACCACATCCACGCCGCAGCGCTCCCGGCCGCCACCAAAGCGGCCCCAATGATAATCAACACGTACTTCAATTGTCTTCGCCCTCAATTGAATTCGAATCTTATCCGCGCTCTGCCGGGTGCCCCTGCCGCTCCAGGTACTCCTTCAAGATGACCGCCGCGGCCACAGCGTCGACGCTGGGTTTTGTTGGCGCCTTTTTCCTCTTCGCTCCACCGCCGGGTTTGTCCTCGTGCAGGATTCTTCCTTGCGTTTCTTCGAGGAGCCGCTCCGCTTCCCAGCTGGTCAGCCGCTCGTCCACCATCTCTACCGGTACGCCTATCTGTTTCTCGACGCGCCGCGCAAAACGCTCCGCTTCTTCGGCCATTTCGCCACGCGTGCCATCCAGCCGCAGCGGCAGTCCCACGACCACCTGCTTCACGGCGTGTTCGCGAATGCATTCGCGAAGGCGCCGCATGTCCTCGTTACGGTTAATCCGCACTAGGGTGTCCAGCGGGAGCGCCATCCGCGTGCCAACATCGGCAATGGCCAGCCCCATCCTCGCGCGCCCGTAGTCAATGGCGAGGATGGCCCCTTCCGCACGAAGTGTCGCGCTCGCAACTTTCTGCACGGCCAATCCGTCTTGTTTCATCCTCTCCAGTATAACTTGCCGGTTGCTGCCTGCCGCGCTGGGGCGGCCCATGTGTCCGTTGTGCATATGCACTCTGGCTGTTCGCTTGTGATGGGTTCAGTGCCACCCTGCAAGGAGCTGCCAAAAGCCAGACCTGCAAAGGCGAACTAAGGCTTTCGGCCGCGGGCGCCGGATTGCCAGGCGTCCCAGTAGCCGAGAAGCTTCATCTGCTGGTCCACGCCGGTTTCTTTGAGCAGGGCTTCAACCTCGGCGCGGGATAGCCGCTTGCCGAGCGGCTCGGTGCGGTCGGCGATGCCCCAGGCGGTGAGCGCCGCAAGCACCGTGTGTATTTTGAGCTCGCGCATGTCCACTTTGTCCAGCGTGTCCGACGCGGCGTGATAGTTCGGCAGGTAATTCGCTTCTTCCTGATTGGCCATCAGCGTCGGAACGCCTTCGAGGAGAAAGTCGAAATTGTCGCTGCCGAAAGAGGCATCGTAGGTATGGTTGTTCGCGCCCCAGGATTCCAGCGGCTTGAGGACTTCCCGCAAGCCTACCTCGGTGTCGCGGCGGCCGCCGAGGGAATAACCGGTAACTCGCCCCACGCCTTCATCAAAGGTGATCATCGCCCGTACTTTGTCTAGCTCGGCGCGATGCGCCTTTACGTATTCGTACGAGCCGATGGTGCCTTGCTCCTCGCCGCTGAAAAGCACAAAGCGAATCGTGCGCCGTGGAAGTAATCCAGTGGCCTTGAGTGCGCGCGCCGCTTCGATCACCAAAGCGGCGTTGCAGCCGTTGTCCAGCGCCCCTGTGCCCAGTTCCCACGAATCGAGGTGCGCCCCTAAGATGACCGATTCATCGGGCTTCTCATACCCTCGAATTTCCCCTACCACGTTCTCCTGTTCGACGGGTCCGCCAATCTTGTTGGGCATCAGCAACATCACGAGAACTTTTCCTGGATAAGCTGCCGTCAACCGCGCGAGGCGCATGGCGTCTTCGCGTGCAACGATTGCTTGCGGAATCTTATCGATTTGGCCGTTCAGTGAATTCGTGTGCCGGTAGAGGAGCAGCCGCTCCCGCGCGCCCATCCAAAGGATGGCCCTCGCTCCGCCTGTGCCCCCTCGCTGGATGATGTGTGGTGGGCGCAAGTACTCGCCAAAGAGATCGCCCCAAGTGGAACCGATTTCATTGTGGACGAGAAGAATTTTGTCCTTAATCGAGCCGACGCGGTCAAATTCGTCTGCGCTCCCGTAGCCCACATCCACGAGCCCAACTGCACTCTCTCGCGTCAGGGCCGGACCCCATCCAACAGACACGGCGCGGAGTGGAACGAGTCTGACGCCTGCATCCGTCTTGGGTGGTGAGGAAAGTTCCGAAGGATCGCTGACGAGAAGCTTGGTATCGCCTTCGGTCCAGGTGACGGGTAGTGTGTACTTCTCTGTGTGGACGCCGATATTGGCAGCCCGAAACGCGGCCACACCCCACTCGACGGCTTTGGCCATTTCCGGCGAACCTGACACACGTCCGCCAATTTCATCGGTGAGCCGCCGCAGATTCTCTTCCATCGGCGAAGGCCCCAAGATGATCGGAAGGATTTTGGAAGCCACCTGCGCGCAGCTCGACGCGTCTGCCGCGGAACACGCCGCCGGACTTTGTGCGCTCGGAGTCGGCGCCAACGGATCCTTCTTCGCCGGCGGGAACTGCGCGTCCGTCGGTGGCGCTGCTATGGCGATAGACGTAAAGAGAAGAACGCCAATCAGGCCGCGAATAAAAACAGGAACCAAGAAACCCTTTCCCTGCATGAGCTTGCACCCCGCCCCGGGTTTGTAGTGGCCGCTGCCTGCCGCGGGCAGGGTCTTCAGACCGGTGCTTTTGGAGTTTACCGTCGTGCAGAAACAACCGGTACTTTGAAGACTCGCGGATTATAGCGCAGCCACACTTCCCGTTTGGCTCCCGAATCCCCTCGTTCACCCACTTTTTTCGACCGCTCCCGGAATAACGCTTTTTCTATTATTACTTTAATGTTATACTCGCCGCTGTTGAAAGTGGGACTCCGGATAGTCGGTCACGCCCCGGGCGGCCCAGATAGGCATGCGCAAGGCAAGCCCCCCACGCCCTATCCTAACTCCTCTAGAATCAACACTTGCAAAAGTGTATGAAAACAAAGGACTTTAAGTACCTTTAGAATCAACACTCAACACTTACAAAAAAAGGGGGTGGGGGTAGGAGCCCCCTTGGGTACAGACTGGGCGCATCCCTGACAAAGCAGACCGGGAGGATTCCTGACACTGGGAAATGGCTAGCGCTTCAGCTACACAGACCGCCGGAGGCGAGGATTGACAAGGCAGTCGGACACTCGCGCGACCTGGACCATTTCAGCGACGTCGTGAACCCGGACGATGTGCGCGCCGTTGAGGATCGCGGCAGTGACCGTCGCTGCGGTGCCCCAGAAGCGCTCCTCGAGAGGCGCTGGCCTGCCGTCGCGCGCCAAGGTCGCTCCCAGAAAACCCTTGCGCGAAGTGCCGACGAGAAGTGGATAGCCGAGCTTCGCCAGTTGCGGCAGCTTTTCGAGCAACTCATAGTTTTGCGCGAAGCTTTTGCCGAAGCCGATGCCTGGATCGAGGACGATCTGCGATTTTGCGACGCCTGCTTTGCGGGCGATGGCGACAGAGCGGCGCAAGCCGGCGAGGACGTCTTTCATGACGTCGCGAGCGAAGCCAGCTTTTTGCATGGTGCGCGGCTCGCCGCGCATGTGCATGAGAATGATCGGGACGCGGCGGCGCGCGGCGAGTTCGGCCAGCCGTGGCTCCGATTGCAAGCCGGAAATGTCGTTTAGAATTTCCGCCCCGGCATCCAGTGCAGCTTCCGCGACTTCGAGTTTTTGCGTGTCGATGGAAATCGGAATTTTCAGCATGCCGCGAAGGCCCTGCAAGACGGGAAGCACGCGCGCCAATTCTTCGACGGCGGGCGTGCCCGAAGAGCCCGGCCGCGTGGACTCACCGCCGATGTCGAGGATGTCCGCGCCGGCGCGTTCCATCACCAGTGCTTGCTCAATGGCCGCGGCGGCATCGAGAAACTTGCCGCCATCGGAAAAGCTGTCCGGCGTCACGTTCAGCACACCCATAATGAGCGTGCGCTCGCCAAGCACGAGCACGCGCGATCGCAGTTTCATCCGGAATCGATTTCGAGCAGTCATGCGTCGGAGGAGCAGTCTAGCGCAAAGCGCATTGCCGCCGCAGGCGCGCCGGAGCCAGGTTCCTATTCTATTTGAGGGCCGCCACGATCAGCGAGACATCGTCGCGAAATTGCTGGTTGCAGAAATCGCCGACGTGCTTCATTACGGTTTTCTGCGTGTCCGCCGCCGAGTTTCCGTTGCCGGCACTTGCAACCGCCTGCAGGAGGCGCGCGGAGCCAAATTCTCCAAATTCTCTGCTCTCCGCTTCGGTAACTCCGTCGGTATAAAGGACCAGGCGGTCGCCCTTGTTCAGCGAAACCTCTGCGTCCTTATATTCCCACTCCGGGATCACGCCCAGCACCGCGCCGCCGCCCTGCAGGAACTCGGTCTCCCCGGAGGCTCTCACAAGCAGTGTTGGGCAGTGTCCGGCGTTTTCGTATCGAAACGAGTGCAGTTCGGCATCGAGAATCCCGTAGAAAAAGGTAATGAATTTTCCCGGCGCTACGTTCCCATTGACGAATTCGTTGAGCTTCGCGCACACCCTCGCCGGGCTGGCATCCGGCGTTGCGAATGCCCGGAACGCCGCCTGCAGGTTGGCCATCAACAGCGCAGCGGTCAGGCCTTTTCCCGAGACGTCGCCGATGCAAATGCCCAGCCGCTTTTCGTCCAGCCGCACCACGTCGAAATAATCGCCGCCTACCGCATTCGCGGGCTGCCAGGCGCTGACCATTTCGACGGAGGGAAGTGTCGGCAGAATCTTCGGAAGCAAGTCCCTCTGAATTTCGTGCGCGCGGATGAGTTCCCGTTCTTGCTGCTCGATGACCGCAGTGCCTTTGGCCACGGCCTGCTCGAGTTGCCGATTCTTTTCCTGCAGTTTTCGTTGGACTTCTCCAACTGCGAATCCGATGACGCCCGTGCCCAAGGAGACCACCGCGATGATCCGCCAGATCTCCCGGAAAATCGCCCAATACGACTGGTTGGTTTCAACCATCCATTTCAAGAGCAGGGTGGAAGCCAGAACCGCCATCAGTGTGCAGGAGGCTAGAACCAGCAGGAAGATCACCCAATTCCAGGGAAATGGTCGCCTTTCGTAAAAAGGGGCGCAGAGAGTCTGGACCAAGTGGATGCAGTTGCCGATGGCGAGGATGTTGACCAGCAAAAAAGCGAGCGGGACGTTGAGCTTTAGGGCGGAGAACAAGGCGTAAATCAAGACCCCGATGAAAACAAGGATGGGCTGCGCGCGCAAGAGTTGGCGCAACCGCGGATCCAGCTTGTCCACCAGGGAACGCAAAGTGCCCTGAGTATACCTCCTAGACCGGGAAGCATGTCATCTCAAGGAATTGGACGGAACCAGCGAGAATGGAACGTGAACGACGATCAATCGAGGTCGAAGTCGCGGACGGGCTTGCCCGTGGGGGCGTCCTTGGCCTTCTTCATGGCCTCTTCAAATTTCTTGGCGAGGATGTCTTCCTTGTGGGTTTCCTGGAAAAAGGAATCCGCGAACTTGTCTTCGCGCTGGCGTTTTTGTTCGGCGAGGATGTCGTGGGCTTTTTCCAGGTCGATATTCGGGCCGGCCTTAGGTGGCGCTTCATGCGCCAGCACCGCACCGAACACCGGGTCCACCGTGAGCTTCGCCTTGCAGCACGGGCACGTCACCTGCAGATTCTCAGTGGAAGGCTTGGCCATGGCCGTAGTTTACGCCTTTGCCGGGAAGGAGGTAAAGGAAAGAGAGGATGTTAGGAAGGTAGACGATTTCGGAAGCACCGTCAGACGGCACCGGAACACGGCAAGCAAGAACCAGTCCTTAAATAAACTGGTGCACGAAACTTCGTGCCCCTAGAAAAACGACGGAAAAGCAGCCTAGGCTTTGGCGGGGTGTTCGCCGCGCGTGAAGCCCGGTGCGGGGCGCAGCTCCGGACGCACGACTTTCGGGTCAGTGCTGGGAGCCGGCGGCGCTTGCGGCGGAGGCGTACGCGGCTTTTCAGGAAGCGGCTTGCCTTCCATCAGCAGCTTCACTTCCGAGGCGTCGATCACTTCGCGTTCGAGCAGTGCCTGCGCGATGCGCTCGAGCGTGTCCCGATTACCCGAGAGAAGGTTGCGGGCGCTGTCGTACGCGCCGTTCACGATGCGCTTCACTTCCTTGTCGATCTGGAGGGCGGTGTCCTCGGAAAAGTCGCGATGCTGGGCGATTTCGCGGCCCAGGAAGATCGCTTCATCCTTCTTGCCGTAGGCCAGCGGCCCCAGTTCGCTCATGCCCCATTCGCAGACCATGTTGCGGGCGATGTCCGTAGCGCGCTCGATGTCGTTGCCGGCGCCGGTGGTGATGTGCCCGAGGAAAATCTCTTCCGCGGAACGGCCACCCATCAGCACAGCCAGCATGCCCTCCAAGTATTCGCGCGTGTAGGTGTGCTTGTCGGCTTCCGGAAGCTGCATGGTGAGGCCGAGAGCCATGCCGCGCGGGATAATCGTGACCTTGTGGACGGGATCCGCGCCCGGAGTCATAGCTGCGACCAGAGCGTGACCGGCTTCGTGATACGCAGTGTTCTTTTTCTCTTCGTCCGAAAGAATCATCGACTTGCGCTCGACGCCCATGAGGACTTTGTCCTTGGACATCTCGAAGTCGGCCATCAGGACGAACTTACGGTTCTGGCGCGCCGCCCACAGAGCCGCTTCGTTGACAAGATTCGCGAGATCCGCGCCGGAGAAACCGGGTGTTCCGCGCGCGATGATGGAGAGATCGACATCGTCGCCGATGGGCACCTTGCGCGTGTGCACGCGGAGAATTTCTTCGCGGCCCTTCACGTCGGGACGCGCAACCACCACGCGGCGGTCGAAGCGGCCGGGACGCAGCAGGGCAGGATCGAGCACATCGGGGCGGTTGGTGGCGGCAATCAGGATGACGCCTTCGTTGGACTCAAAGCCGTCCATCTCGACGAGCAGCGCGTTCAAGGTTTGCTCGCGCTCGTCGTGGCCGCCGCCAAGACCGGCGCCGCGATGGCGGCCGACCGCGTCAATTTCGTCGATGAAGATGATGCACGGGGCGTTCTTCTTGCCCTGCTCGAAAAGATCGCGGACGCGGCTGGCGCCGACGCCGACAAACATCTCGACAAAGTCCGAACCGGAAATCGAGAAGAAGGGGACGTTGGCTTCGCCGGCGATGGCGCGCGCCAGCAATGTTTTGCCGGTGCCTGGAGGGCCGACCAGCAGCACGCCCTTGGGTATGCGTCCGCCAAGCTTCTGGAACTTCTGCGGGTCTTTCAGGAACTCGATAATTTCCTGCAACTCTTCCTTGGCTTCATCTGTGCCGGCAACGTCCTTGAAGGTAGCCTTCTTTTGTTGCGCGGAGAGCAAGCGCGCCCGGGACTTGCCAAAGCTGAGAGCTTTATTTCCGCCCGCCTGCATCTGGCGCATGAGGAAGAGGCAGAAGCCGACGAGGAGGAGAAGCGGCAAGCCATTGAGGAGCAACAGGACCCAATCCGCGCTGCGCACTTCCTTGATCTTGACGGGGACGCTCTTGTCGCGCAGGGCCTTGGTCACCGTGGGCGCGTCCTCCTTGGCGATGGTCACTTGGAACTTGCGTTGGGGAGGATTGCGGTACTCGCCCTGGAGATCGTAGCTGAGTTGGCCGAGGTACATGGTGACTTCTTTGACCTCACCGGCATCGACTTTGGCCATGAACTCGCTGTAGCTGGGCGTGTCCTCGTGGGCCTGGCCGTTGTTGGCGGAGACCAGCTTCCAGAGCATGACGCCCAGTAAGACAATCGACATCCAGAAGAGAATGGTTTTTGCCGTGGAACTAGAATTCACGTTGTCCTCACCAATCCTTGCACCGTTGCAGCCTACTGCCTATCTTGCTTGCTTCCTGCGTCCTTTGCCACTCTTCCGGGACGCGCCGTTCGCTCCCGTGGAAAGCTGCCGAAGATTCCGGCCCGTGCCGTTGGGTGCCGCCAGACCGTAACCTACCCACATTTGATTAGATGCCGTCCGGAACCCAAAGTAATCGGGCTCGAGTGCCACGCGGCGCCTGGCGGGCTTGTCCAGAAGGACGGCCAGCCGGATGGAGCGGGGCCTGCTTTCGCCAAGGCGGCGCAAAAGAAATTCCTGCGTCACACCGCTTTCGAGAACGGCATCCACGACCAAAACGTCGCGTCCCTTCAATTCCGGATGCGACCCGAACGAGACCTCCCGCCGCGAGAGGCCGCTGTGCTCGACGTCGCGGACATCTTCGCGGATGAAGTGGCAAACCACCGGAGCGCTAATGTGCCGGATCAGGTCGGCCGCAAAAACGAAGCCGCGATCCAGCGTCACCACCACGTCCAGGCGCCGGCCATCGCTCTCCCGCGAAATCTGCTTGCCGAGAGCCGCAACGCGCGAAGTAATGCGCGCCGCGGAGAATCCCGCTCCCGTTCGTGCGCTCAAAGCTGTTCCTCGGCGATCACGATGGCAGCCCGAGTGTCCTCTCTCGCGGCAAACTCGGCGGCCACGGGGAAGCCCCGTGCCCACGCGAGAGTTCCGCCGCTCGTTACAACCGGCCAGCCATCACGCTCCCAGCGGCTGACGCGCCTTTCGTTGAGCAGGCGCTTCAGCTTGTGCGCGTGGCGATGACCGAGGGGATGCAAACGGTCTCCCGGACGCCAGTTGCGCAAAACCACTGGCGAACGCAAACGGTCGCGGTCCAGGAACATCTCCCCTCCATTAGTTTCCCCCCTCTTCCGTGGCCAGTCAATCGCTGTGAAGCGGAATACGCACCTGAGCTTCGGGACAGGGACCTCCTGCGCGCCGTGCGACAAATCGATATTGTAGGAGAATTCCCGGGCATCCTTTTCTCGCGGCGCGTTCGAACGCAAGCGAAAGACGAGTGCGTCGCGCTCGCGGCGAACTTCCACCCCTCCGGGCAATGGCAGCGAACTTCCCGCGTGTGCGCGACGCGCCAGTTCGAGCACTGCTTCCACGTGACGCGCCCCGAGTTGTATGCCGGGCTGTTTCAATTCTTCCACGATGCGCCGCACGATGCGTTTGCTCATTGCCGCGGCGCTGTCCTTCTTCTCTGTGCCCTCCGTGCTTTCCGACTTGTCAGTGAACAGCGTGTTGGATCTTTTCTTGGTTGCTGTTCCGAGCAAATCCTGCAGGGCAACGTACGCTGTCCCATCGCGTTGCTGAAGAGCTGTAGCCATGCGTTCTTCCAGAAGGGCATCGAAAAAAGCTTCATCTTCGCGCGCGAGGTCCGCGAGCGTCGCCAGATGCTCCACAACCGCCGGCTGAAACTGCTTTTCAAGGAGCGGAATCAGCTTCTTTCGAATGCGCGCGCGGGTACGCGAAGTGTCCTGGTTCGTCGCGTCTTCGCGCCATTTTTGCTTCATTCGGCGGAGGTAGTCGCGCAAGTCATCGCCCCGGAAGCTCAAGAGTGGCCGGAAAATCGGAGGCGCAACGGGATGGATCCCGCCGAGGCCTGCCAAGCCGGTCCCGCGGAGAATGTGGGCCAACACGGTTTCGGCCTGATCGTCGGCGGTGTGAGCCACCGCGATCTTTGCGATTTTCCCCTCTTCAGCGAGCTGTCGAAAATATCCATAACGCGCTTCTCGCCCTGTAGCTTCGATATTGGCCCGTTTCTTCTTGGCCTCTTTTCCTACGGCGGCGTGTCCGCAAAAGAACTCCAGCCCATGCTTTTCGGCCAGCTGGGCAACGAACTTCTCGTCCGCATCCGAAGCCTTGCCGCGCAATTTGTGATTGAAATGCACGACGCTGAGGACGATGCCGAGCTTCTCGCGCAACTCGAGAAGCAAGAGCAAAAGCGCGACGGAATCGGCGCCGCCGGAAACGGCAACGCCGACACGGTCACCCGGACGAAGCAACTCGTCCTTTTGACAATGTGCAAGCAACGCAGGAATCACTCTGGAACGGACGGCCGAAGGCATCAGCGCCTCTTCTTGCCATCCTAGCAGTGCCACTCGCAAAACTCACGCGGTGGGCGGCACTTCCATAGAGTTGGAAGCCCGGCGATTCCTTTCACGCAGGTTGCTTGCGCGGCTATTTGATCGAGGCCAACATTTTGGCCACGAACTCGTTCAAGGCGTCGCCGCTGCGAATCCAGCGCACGACCGCGACAATGTCGTTGTCCCGGTCGATGTAGATGACATTGTTTCCGTTTCCTAGAAAATAGACAGCCGACTCGGGCGCAGCCGGAAGGGGCTTCCTGGCGGTGTTCAGGAACCAGTTAGCGACGCCATAGTTTGCGTTTGCCGGCCCTGGGGTCCGCGCCATCTGAACCCATTTCTCCGAGACGATTTCGCGGTCCTTCCACTTGCCGCCACGCAAGAACAGGTATCCGAAGCGCGCCATATCGTAGGCGTTGATGAACATTCCGCCGCCCCAGTGGCCGCCGCCAGTGACGGACTGCATCTTCTGGCCATCGATCTCGACCCAGGAATTGTCGTAGCCGTACCAGCGCCAGGTTGACGAGGCGCCGATGGGCTCCATTACTTCTTCGCGCAGCACGTCCTGGAGCGGGCGCCGCCATACATTAAGCGCCGCGAGGGCCAGCACGTTCACACGGACGTCGTTGTATTTGTAGTGCGTGCCCGGCTCCCAGAGCTTGCGGTTTGGCCAGTCGGCTGGTTTTTCGCCTTCGGGCCGGTCTGCCCAATCGGGCTTGCCCCAGAGAGTGCCTTGCCAGTCGCTGGTCTGCCGCAGCAAGTCGTCCCATTTGATTTTCTGATTGTGTGGTGCCTCAAAGAGATCGACGCCCGGCGGCATGTAATCACCTGCAAAGTCATTGATGTCGTGAATCAAACCGTGCTGCCACGCGAGGCCAACAACGGTGGTGAGGAAGGTCTTGGTAACGCTGAAGGTCATATCCACGCGCTTCGGGTCGCCCCATTCCGCCACGATGTAACCATGGCGCGTGATGACCCCGTTCGCGGGGCCACGCGGTTTCACCGGCCCGATGGGAGTGTCAAACGGCTCCTTGGCACCGAATGTGGTGGCCATGTCCAGCGCCAGGTCTTTCGGCGCAGGATTCTCGCTTGCGATGGCATACTTCACGGCGTCTTCCAGTTGCGCCGGATCCATGGCGAGCTCTTCGGGCTTTCGGTGCTGCCACTCGAAGCGATCGGGGAAATAGGGTTGAGTATTCTGCGCGGTTGCGCGCGGGCTGTGGCGCGTCGTGTCGGTGCCCTGTGCCCGTAGCAGGGAAGGCGAAGAGACGAGTAAGCCTGCAACCACAAAAGTGGTGGCTAGACGGGACATAAGTGTTTCTCCTTTCGCGCGAGGCGGTGCCAACATTGTGAGTTTGGAGGCATCCCTTCTAACATGAAGGAGGGAGGAGTCGTGCGGCAACGCGAGGAAACCCTGTGGAAAACGGGAAATGATGTGTTGACAATGGTGGCGGGTATTGGCATACTCGTTGGGCTGTAGAAGTGCCTTTCTGCTGGACAGGGGGGTACGCTCTTTGACAACCGATACGATGTGCCAGAATCTGTTCGAAACCATCCGAGGTTTTCGAGCGCGGATGGATTGAGTTAATTCGAGCGACAATAATTTGCTTGGGTCGGCTGGCTCCGGAGAAATCCGGGGCTTTTTTATGCCTGCCGAAAGGCAGGCAAGCCCAAGCGACAGGTTTCAAACGAGAGTTTGATCCTGGCTCAGAACGAACGCTGGCGGCGTGCTTAACACATGCAAGTCGAGTGCGCGGTTGTAGCAATACAACTGGCGCACGGCGCACGGGTGCGTAACACGTGGGCAAT
>CAZGFL010000097.1:0-58873 GCA_964524985.1 uncultured Acidobacteriaceae bacterium | reverse complement strand
TTCCAACCCTACGATTGGATATGGATTTCACACAATAAAATATGCCAATGGAAAAAGTAGAGAGTTTTTTCAAATTGGTGTGAGCGGAAACAAAACCGGAATCTCTGTCTATATTCTTGGTCTCAAAGATAAGAAGTACTTAGCCAAAACGTATGGAAAAAAACTAGGCAAGGCGAGCGTGACCGGATATTGCATTCGGTTTAAGGCTCTAAAGGATATAAACATCGATACGCTTGAAGCGGCAATACGATATGGGCTTGCAGCTCAGAATGAAAAAGGCAAGCTGACGAAATAATTCCACTGTTAAAGGCAAGCAGTTATCGATGTAAAAGCGCTCCAGTATACGACCCCTACAGCCCTGACCCGCGCCACAAAGCCATTCTCTATAAAACGGGTCTCCCGCAATAGTCGTGCGGCTCTTTGTCAAAGCTCCTTGCCTTTCTCTGTTTGCCGTTGCCCAATGCGGAAGTATCACGGGCAACTCGGAAGTAGCCTGGTGAGGCGGGAACCGGGAAATTAGGGGGGCGGAAGCAGAGGGCATTGCTAGGGCGCCAAGGTTGAGTGCAGCGTACGAGGAGCCCCTTCTTCGACTCGCCCTGTCGACGGCGACCCTCCTGCCACTAACCTACCGCATCCGCACGACTTATATTTATGCTTGACAGCCGTAACTAATCTGGTATAATTTTGTTGCTTGAGCACGATCGGGGTCGTGCGAGCCCCGATCATGTGCGCCTTTTGCATCCCGCTCGAGGGACGCGCGCCCCGCGCGGTTTATCAAACTACCCTAGGCCATCGTTCTCTGTTCGTATTCGACCTAAGTCCTTCAAGATGCCCCGTTCCGAGAAATGCGCCTGTAACTCTTTTAGTACGCTTCGCGCGGGTTTGGCGCGAATCCCCAGCTCCCAAAATCCGCTTCTCTAAGTCATTTAGAATCAACATTTGCGAAAGTGTATCAAAACAAAGGACTTTAAGTTCCTTTAGAATCAACACTTCAACACTTACAAAAAACCAGGGGAGGGGGAGGGGGTCCCTTCCCATTTTGAAACTCATCTCCGAGTCTCACTTCCACCAGTCACGAGTCACCAATCACCGTTCCTTTGTTATGCTTACCTCCAGCGCGACACGACTCTCGTATGCCCGAGACTCCCGAATCCATCGGCCCGTACCGCATCCTCTCCAAAGTGGGCGAGGGCGGCATGGGCGTCGTCTACAAGGCGCAGGACCAGCGCCTCGACCGCGTCGTCGCGCTCAAAATCGTCCGCGAACTCGACTCCGATCCCACGCGCTGCCGCCGTTTCCTCCAGGAGGCGCGCACGGCCGCGCAAGTCGCGCATCCCAACGCCTGCCGGATCTACGACATCGTCGAGGACCACAACCGCCCGGTCCTGGTCATGGAGTTCCTCGAGGGCGAATCCCTCGCGCACCGCCTCCAGCGCGGCCCTCTGCCGGCTCAGGAAGCCGCGCAAATCGTCCTGGCGGTTCTCTCCGCGCTCGAGGCGTTTCACAAACTCGGCATCATTCACCGCGACCTCAAGCCCGCTAACATCATCCTCGCCGCCAGCGGCACAAAACTCCTCGACTTTGGCATCGCCAAATGTTTTCCCATCGACGTCACGCGCGACGAAGCTGCCACTCTTCCTGACGTCACCACTCCCGGCCTCTTCCTCGGCACGCCCAAGTACGCCTCTCCCGAACAATTTCGCGGCCAGCCCCTCGATGCGCGCTCCGATCTTTTTTCCATGGGCGTTATCTTCTACGAGATGCTCACCGGCCAGCCGCGCTTCGCCGGCGAATCTTTCGGCGAAATTGCCCATTCGGTTTTGCAGGGTTCGCCGCCTGCGCTCGGCGGCTCGCCCGCCATTTCCGCCATGGGCCGCATCGTCCATCGCGCCCTGGCGCGCGATCCCAACGATCGCTATTCCTCCGCCGAAACCATGGCGGCCGACCTGCGCGCCGCGCTCCTCGTGGAAGGCATCGAAACCAAAGTGCACGCGCGGCCTCTGCGGCGCCTCATGGTCTTACCCTTTCGCATTCTGCGCCCCAACGAGGACATGCAATTCCTCGCTTACAGCCTCCCCGAAGCGATCACCGTTTCGCTCGGCGGCCTGGAAAATCTCGTTGTGCGTTCCTCCATCGCCGCTTCGCGCTATTCGCCCGAGTCCCTCGACCTGCCTACGCTCGCCAAAGAAGCCGAAGTCGATGTCGTGCTCACCGGCGCTCTGCTCAATATCGGCGAGCAGCTTCGCCTCACCACGCAGCTCGTCGAAGTCCCCAGCGGCACGCTCCTCTGGTCTCACTCTTCGCAAGCCACCACGCACGAACTGCTCGAGTTGCACGACGACCTGGTGCGTCGCGTCGTCGACTCCGTTCTTCCTTCCCTCTCGGTGCAAGAACACCAGTCTCTCCAGCAGGACCGCCCCGCCAGTCCTACCGTTTACCAACTCTATTTGCAGGCCAACGAAATCGGACGGAACTGGCAGAATCTCCCGGCTGCCATCAATATCTACGAGCGCTGCGTCAGCCTCGATCCTTCTTACGCCTCCGCTTGGGCCCGGCTGGGCCGGTCACGCTGGCTTGTCGACAAATACAATCTCGGCTCCAGCGAGAGTCTGGAGTCCGCCGACGAAGCGTTTCAAACCGCGCTTCGTCTCCGGCCTGACCTCGCCATGACCCACAATTTCTATACCCAGCTCCAGGTGGACCAGGGGCGCACTCTCGACGCGCTCAAGCGCCTTCTTGATCGCGCCCGCCATCGCCGAAGTGACCCCGAGCTTTTCGCTGGTCTCGGCCACGTCTGCCGCTACTGCGGACTCTTGCAGGCCGCTCTCCGCGCGCAACAAGAGGCCCGTCGCCTCGACCCGCAGATCACCACGAGCATTAATCAGACCTACTTCATGCTCGGCGAATACCAAAAGGCCCTCGAACATTCCGGGAAGGATTTCGGCTACGCTCCGGCGGTCTTCCTCGCGATGCTCGGCCGCACCGACGAAGCCCTTTCCAAACTGCGCGAGCGCGAAGACCTGATCTGGCGCCTCGGCAAGTTGTTCCTTACTTCGCTGCGTGCGCTTCTCGAAGGAAATCGCGAGGAAAGTCTCGCCGCCTGCGAGGAACTTCGCAAGGGCAGATTCCGCGATCCCGAAGGCATCTACTACCTTGCGCGCGAACTGGGCTTTCTCGGTGAGCAGGAGTCCGCACTCGAAACGCTCGCCAAAGCCATCAACCGCGGCTTCTTCTGTTATCCCGCCATGGTCCGCGATCCCTGGCTTGATTCCATCCGCGCCCGCAGCGAGTTCACCGCGCTGCTGCACCAGACGCAGCAACTTCAGCGTGAAGCGGCCGCCGCGTTTCTCGCCGGCGGCGGCGATTCACTGCTCGGCCTGCGCTCTGACGCGTTTTGAGGCGAAAATACCGCCGCGAATAAACGGCGTTAGAAGGGAGAAGAAAGGAAAAAATCGGTTACGGCTGGATGCAGGGCCGCTTCCTTAAACCTGCAGATTGCGAAGGTAAGGAACGCTGGCGCGCATCAGGTCCAGCTTCATCTCGACGAAATAGTTCTTCACGCCGGCTGTCTTCGCCGCGGTGAAGATTTTCTTCCAATCCAGCGTGTCCTGGCCGACCGCCATAATCTTTTTGATTTGCGCGGACCAGCCCTGGACGTGCATCGAGAAGAAGCGGCCGGGATATTTCGTGAAATATTCGGCCGCGTCGTAGCCCTGGCTGATGGTGGAAACCTGGAACTGGAACTTGACCAGCTTGGGATCGAGAAGGCCGAGCAGCAAGTCATAGGTGCGCTTGCCATCGACGGTCGAGCACTCGAAGTCCTCGTTGTGCAGACCCTGCTGGATTCCCGCTTTGGCCGCCAGCTCGCCCATTTTGTTGTATTCGTCGGCGGCGCGCTTGACGTCGTCCATCGTCGGATTCTTGGGACCGTCGAGGCTGGGCACGATCATTTGCGTCAGTCCGATGTCCTTCGCCCAGGCGATGCGGTCCTGCTGATTCTTGCGCAGCTCATCGATGCCAAAGTGCGAGCTGATGCACGTGACACCGGCGTCGCTCAGAATTTTGCGCAGTTCGGCCGGCGTGTATTTCGCAAGGCCGGCGAAGCCGCTGTCCGCGTAGCCCACGGGGGAGCACAGCTCGATGGACTGAAATCCCGCCGCGGCCAGTTCCCCGATCGTCGCGGGAAAGTCTTTCGCGATCATTTCGCGAACGGGCCAGGTTTGGCACCCGATCGGGAGTCCCAGCGGATTGGCGCGAAGATCGAGTGCGCCCGCAGTGAGCAAACCAACCGCGGCGGCGTGCTTCGCCGAACTCTTCAGAAACTCTCTTCTCGAAATCGCGGACATGATGCGCCTCCGATGCAAGCATACTCGGCTCGGCTTCCCTTGTCTTTTCTTTGTTACAATGAGCTCCTTTTGAGGGCACAAAGAGAATCCGCGGAAAGAACCTATATGTCTCTGAGGTTCGCATCCTGCAGGGCGGCATGGGCCGTCTTTGGGTATGGACTGGCGTAATCACCGGCAAGGAACTCATTGCCAACAATGAGCACATCCTGGCGACCAAACGATACGAGAGCGTGCGCTGGCTCATTGTCGATGAAACCGCAACCACAGCAATGGAAGTATCGCCCGAGGAGGTCCGCACACTCAAAAGACTGGATGACCGCCTCGCCGCGGTTCTCCCTGAGTTGGTCACGGCGGTCGTCGTTCCCACGAACTTCGCGTTCGGAATGGCGCGCATGTGGGAAATCATGACGGAACGCCCGGGATGGTCGGTGGGCGTGTTCCGTGACATGGGCGAGGCGAAGCAGTGGGTGCGGGGGGAAGTGCGGCGGAAGTTCAGCCTGGAACTGCCGGAGGAGTTGAGCGCGCCTTAGAAACCCGAGAAAAGCGGACGGGAAGAAAGCTTACCGTTGACTCACTCGGCGAGAAGAAGGTTCTGGGCGAAGGGCCACTCCTCATCGATCCACTGCGCTTCGCAGCGAAAGCCGGTGCGGTCGGCCATGCCGGGAATTTCTTCAGCCTTGTATTTGTGCGAGCTCTCGGTCCAGATGGTCTCGCCTTCGTCGAGAATCACTCGCAAGCCCGCTCGCGGGATGTGCACGGTTTGGCGGCGCGTTGACCGCAAATGCATTTCGATGCGCCGGTCGGTGTGATTCCAGCGCGCCTCGTGCCGGAAGCTGTGTAAATCAAAATCGGCGCCAAGCTCGCGATTGATGCGCGCCAGCAGATTCAAGTTGAACGCCGCGGTGACGCCCGCGGGATCGTCATACGCGAGAAGCTGCAAGGCAACGTCTTTTTCCAGGTCGGCGCCGAGCAGCAGCGCGTCGCCCGAGCGCAACGTTTCGCGCATTTCGCACAAGAAGACTTCTCCGGCGTCGCGGTCAAAATTGCCGATAGTGCTGCCAAGAAACAGCACCAGGAGATGGTCGCGCTCGGCGCGGCCCTCGGCAACGGCGCGCAATCCTTCCAGATACGGCTGCTCGTAGCCGACGACGCTGACCAGATCGATCTGGCCAAGTTCCTTTTCACAGGCGGCGAGTGCATGGGGAGAGATTTCGATCGGGTAATAGTAAGTTCTCTGCCGGCGAGCCAGCGCTTCGAGAATCCAGCGGGTCTTTTTCCCAGAGCCGCTGCCGAGTTCGGCAACGAGCAGAGGGGACTGCAAGCGGGCCACCAGCTCGGGTGCATGTTTTTGCAAGAGGCGCGCGTCCGCGCGCGTCAAGCCATATTCCGGAAGCACAGAAATCGCTTCAAAGAGCGCAGAGCCGACTTCGTCGTAGAGATATTTTGAGGGAAGTTCGCGCTGGCCGGGCTTGGTGAGGCCGGCGCGGACTTCGGCGGCAAATTCAGACACATGGCGGAGCGATAGAGCGGTGGTGGCCATGAGGTCTCTCAAGGTATGTGTGATTAGTCCTCGACGCAACGGAAGGTTGCGTAGACGAACGGGTAATGCGGCTGGAACCAGTTACGGAAAGAGCGGCGAAGCATGCACGCGGCCGTGCGCGGCGAGCCGCCCTTGACCACGAAGTGTTTGCCGTCGAAGAAATTGGAGGAGTAGCCGGGATAGAAGGGCATGGGCGTGAACCCGGGAAACGCGGCGAATTCGGTGCGGGTCCATTCCCAGCCATTGCCGGCGAGGTCTTGAACGCCGAAAGCGCTTGCGCCCGCGGGATGCGTGCCTACGGGCGCGGGATCCCACGAGCGAAAGTTGAAATTCCCGTGCTGCGCCTTGGGCGCTTCCTCGCCCCAGGGGTAGCTGCGCTCGGCTTCGCCATCGGGGGCGCCGTAGGCGGCGCGATGGAATTGCGCTTCCGTGGGCAGCTTGCGCCCGAGCCAGTTGGCGTAAGCCGTGGCTTCGGCGTGGCTGACGTAGACGGGCCATTCGAGCGGAAGACGAATTTCATCGAACATGGTGCGATAGAGCCAGAGGTTGCCGTCGCGCCGCCAGAACATAGGGTGCTCGATGTTTTCCTTTTCGCGCCAAGCCCATGCTTCGTGACTCCAGAGCGAGCGGTTCCCGTAGCCGCCAGCCTGGAGGAAGCGCAGAAAATCATGGTTGGTGACATTGTGGTTTTCAATCGCGAACGCCGGAACGTCGACCTCATGCGCCGTGAACTCATTGTCCCAGCCGAACTCCTCGCCATTATTGTTCTGCAGCCCCAGAGTGGCGTGCCCCTCGGGAATTTCCACGAGGTGTGATTTCACGCGCGCGGCCTTCCAAGCCACTTTCTCCGGCATGCGAATCTTCTTGTCCGCCGGCAGTCGATGCAGCATGTAGGCCAGCGTTTCGGCATGCATCAAGCGATGCTCGATGGCCACTTCCAGCATTTGCATCAGATGGGGATGGCCCTCTTCGGGGTGGGCCAGCGCGCGCTCGATGGCATGGTCGAGCTCTTCGCGAGTGCGGTGCCTGTAACGTTCGACTTCGTCGCGCGTGGGCCAGTCGGAGGGAGTGTCCACGGGCAGGCCGCCCCCCACGGGGTCGATGCCGAAGGCAAAGAGTTGATCGAATGCGAGATGAAAAGAGCGAAGTCCAAAGGCGCGGGACGCGAGCAGGTTCCAGTCGAAGGCTTCGACATGTCCCACATAAAAAATGATGCGGTGGCGCTCGGCGATAGGCCGCTCATACATAGCGGATTCTCGCACGATGCGAAACAATTCATCCGTGCGCGAGCGGGCATCCAGCAAGCGGCTTTGTAAGTCGTGGCGGATACGAACGGCAGTGGCGACGGCTCCCATGGCGTTTTACCCTTCTTTTGATGCGGCTTCCGCGAGAAGGATGCGCCAAAAATCGGCGGCGGGAGGCTAGGTGCATTATTATGTTCGCTCCGGGAAAAGGGACTGTCAATCGAAATGAATGCGAAAACCGTAGAATCGGCGGGGATTTTGATTGAATTTCGCGGCGTTTCGTTTCAGAGAAACGATATTCTGCCGGCGCGTGTGGTGATTTCCGACGTTTCCTTAACAATTTCTCAGGGGGAAACAGTGGTTCTCCTGGGCCGCAGCGGCAGCGGGAAGACCACACTTCTACGATTAATGAACGGCATGTTACTGCCCTCGAAAGGCGAAGTGCTGGTGCAAGGCCGCGCGACCACCGAGTGGGACGGGATTCGGCTGCGTCGCGGGATTGGCTACGTCATTCAGGAGGCCGGGCTGTTTCCGCATTTCACGGTGGCGGAAAATGTGGCCCTCGTTCCTTCGCTTGAGAAGTGGGACCGCTGCCGGACCGCTTCGCGTGTGGGGGAGCTTTTGTCCCGTGTGGGACTGGATCCGGCGGAGTTTGCGAACCGAAGGCCGCGGGAACTTTCGGGCGGGCAGCGTCAACGGGTGGGGGTGGCGCGGGCCCTGGCGGCCGACCCGCCGATTCTGCTGATGGATGAGCCGTTTGGGGGGTTGGATCCCGTGACGCGCGCGGAACTGCAGCGGGAGTTCCGGGATTTGGCAAAGCGCTTGGGGAAGACGATTGTGTTTGTCACGCACGATTTGCGTGAAGCACTGTTGCTGGCGTCGCGCATCGTGCTGCTGGAGGCGGGTCGCATCGTGGCCGTGGCGCCGCCGCAGGAGTTTTTGCGCCTCGAGCATCCCGAGGTTCGTGCTTTCACGGCTTCCCTGGAGGCGGTTCCGGGGGCCGCTGTATGAATTCAGCGAGCACGTGGACGTTCTTCGCCGAGCATCGCGCCGAGATTTTCGGAGCGACGCTCGATCACCTTGCGCTGGTGGTGATTGCGATGCTCATCGCCATTTTCATTAGTGTTCCGCTTGGCATGTTCATTGTGCAACGTCCGGCTTTGCGAGCCATCGCGATGGGGATTGCGAACATTTTTCAGACGATTCCCAGCCTGGCCCTGTTTGGCTTCCTGATTCCTATTCCGTTTATCGGGGGAATCGGAAAGCGAACGGCAATCGTGGCGCTGGTGCTCTACGCGTTGCTACCGATTCTGCGCAACACGTACGTTGGGCTGACGGGAATCGATCCGGCGGTGCTGGAAGCAGCGGAAGCGATGGGCATGACCCAAGCGCAGATTTTGTTTCGGGTACGCTTTCCTCTGGCGCTAGCGGTGATTCTCGCCGGAATCCGCACAGCGACGATCATCACGATCGGGGTCGCGACGATTGCCGCGGCGATTGGAGCAGGCGGGCTCGGCACGTTCATTTTTCGCGGCGTGGCCCTGGTCAGCGATTCGCTGATTCTCGCAGGAGCGATTCCTGCGGCCCTGCTTGCGCTGGTCGCCGATTTTCTGCTCGGCCTCCTTGAGCGGCGTTTGAGGGTGGTGTGAGGACAACACGCGATCTCGCGGCGATCCCTTGCTCCGCCGGCCTGCGCAGGCAGGCTCGGGATGACAAGCCTGGAAAGGAACGTGGTACAGGACAATTCTTTCTGATTGTTTTCTTTCTTTGCCTGGCCAGCATCGTTTGGTTTGTCTCGGGCTGCAAAAAGAGTGCGCAACAGCAAATCACGATCGGTTCCAAGTTCTTCACGGAGCAGGTGATTCTGGCGGAACTGCTGGCCCAGCACATCGAAGCGAAAACGGGGATTCCCGTCATTCGCAAGACGAACCTGGGTGGCACGCTGCTCGTGCACAAGGCGCTGCTGGCCGGCGAACTCGATCTTTACGTGGAATATACGGGTACGGCGCTGACCGCGGTGCTAAACGAAACGCCTCAGGGCGATGCGAAGGCGGTTTTGCAGCGCGTCAGGCAACTCTACGATGACCGTTTCCACCTGGAAGTGACGGAGCCGCTGGGCTTCGAGAACACATTTGCGATGGTGATTCGAGGCGACGACGCGAAGAATTTTCATTTGCAGTCTGTGTCGGACATCGCGCGGATGGCGCCCAAATGGCGGGTGGGCGTGGGATACGAGTTTCTCGAGCGTCCCGACGGTTTTCCAGGGCTCAGCGCGCGATATGGACTGCATTTTGCTGAGTTGCCCAAGGTCATGGACCTCGGGCTGATTTACCGCGCGCTGGTGGACCATCAGGTGGACCTCGTGGCGGGCAATTCGACGGACGGATTGATCGACGCGCTGGGACTCGTCGCGCTCGCCGACGACCGGCACTATTTCCCCCCGTATGACGCGGTGCCGATCGTGCGGCAATCCACACTTGCGCAATTTCCCCAACTCCGATCCGCGCTAGCCGATCTCGCCGGCAAACTCTCCGCTGCCGACATCCGACGGCTCAATTACGCCGTCGATGCACAGCACCAAGACCCCGCTGCGGTCGTGCGCGAGTTCCGCGCCGTCAAAGGCCTGTAAGGTCGTCGGCAGGCAGTTTTTGCGGAATGGGCTCTACCAGACTTCGCATCGGTCGGCCGGGGGCCGCACCATGACCGACCCCGCCTTGCAGGCAAAAGCCGCTTGAAATTGTGCCAGGTTGGATAGCGGGCCGATCACGCGGAACTTGGCGACGGGATGCTCATCGCCCTGCACCATCAGGCGCTGGGTTTCTGGGCGGATGGCATCTCCGCGGAATTGTCCCCAGGCGATGAAGAACTGTTGTTCCGGCGTGAAACCGTCAATCACCGGCGCCGGCGGTTTTCCTTCCAGCGATTTCTTAAACGCCAGAAACGCGATTTTCGCACCTGCCAGGTCCGCGATGGATTCACCAAGCACCAGTTTTCCATTGTGATGGATCCCCGGCTCGATGAAGTAGTGATCGAACTGGTCCGCGACGCACTGGGTCTTCTTGTGGAACCGCTCCAGATCTTCCTTGGTCCACCAGTTGTCCAGTTTTCCCTGCGCATCATATTGCGCGCCCTGGTCGTCAAATCCATGGCTGATTTCGTGTCCAATGACCACGCCAATCGCTCCATAATTCACGGCGTCCACGACTTCCGTGCTGAACGCCGGCGGTTGCAGAATCCCGGCAGGGAATACAATTTCATTCAGAAAAGGCGTGTAATAGGCGTTGGAGGTCGGCGGCGTCATTCCCCATCGGCTGCGGTCCACTGGTTTCCCGATGCGGGCGCGGTCGTCGCTGATCAGGAATTCGCTCTCACGCTCGACGTTGGCCCAGTACGAGTCGCGGCGAACGTTTACGCTGCTGTAGTCCTTCCATTTATCTGGGTAGCCGATTTTCCGATTCAGGGTCCCGAGCTTTTCCAGGGCTTTCTTTTTTGTTTCCGGGCTCATCCAATCGAGCCCTTTAAGAGTGTCCCGCATCGCCAGGATGATGTTGTCGACCATCTCTTGCGCACGAGCCTTGGCCTCCGGCGGGAAGTACTTCTCGACGTACTTCTTGCCGAGAGCCTCTCCCAGCAACTGATCCGTCGATTCCGCGCAGCGCTTCCAACGCGGTTTCATCTCCTTTACGCCGCCCAGATAGGCTTCGTAAAAGCGGAAATTTTCTTCGGCAAAGGGCCTTGAGAGCTGGTCCGCGCGAGAATGCAGCAGCTGCCATTTCAGATAAATCTTCCAGGTCGGCAGCGGCGTTTCGCGCAATTGCCGGTCGACTTCCTGAAGAAACTTGGGCTCAGACACGTTGAGATCGGCCTCAGACAATTTCGCCCTGCCGAAATAACCGCTCCAGTCCAGAGCTGGCGTCAGTTTCTGCAGATCTGCGAAGGTCATCTTGTGATCGGTCGCCTGGGGATCGCGCAGCGCCACGTTGTCCAGGGAGGCTTCCGCGAGCTTTGATTCCACAGCAAAAACGGCATCGGATGAGGCTTTGGCATCGGCATCACTCGATCCCGCCAGCTTGAAGATGGCCGCCACGTGGGTCAGGTATTTCTCCCGGGCATCCTTGAACCGTTCTTCCGGCTTGAGGTAATAGTCCCGGTCCGGCATTCCCAAGCCACTTGCCGAAATGTCCGCGATAACTTGCGTGGGATTGTGATTGTCCTGTGCCGATGTCAATGCGAAGGGCACGAAGATTGCCTGGTCGTGGAATCGGTTGATCATCTCCAGGAGCTCCGCCCTGCTTTTCAGCGCGTCGATTTCTGCAAGCAGTGGGCGCGCCGGCTCGATTCCCAGTTCGTCGATGCGCGCTTCATTCATGCACGATGCATAGTTGTCGCCGATCAATTGCTCGATACTTCCCTTAGGCCAGTCCGTTCGCGCGGACACTTCATCCAGGATGACTCTAAGAGCTTCTTTGTTCTGTTCGCCCGCAGCCCAGCGCCGGCTCCAGCGGTTCATCGATGGCGGAATGGGATTCGCGGCGTGCCACGTCCCGTTCGAGTATTCGCAGAAATCGTTGCAAGGATCGGCCTTCTTGTTCATGTCGGCCACGGTTACGCTTTGCAGGGACCTGCCACTCTGCGCGGCCGGTGTCCCGCTTTGGCCCCATATCCCCGGACAGCACAGGGTCGCTGCGATTACGACTGTTAGAATGCGCATTGTTCCTCCGCGTCAGAGAGACCTAGCAATACCGGAAGATCCTCGCCGTTTTAGACGGACCAACCCTGGCGGTACTCGCGGCGCAAGTAGTCGTTGGCTTGCGGCAGGTTGGTGACGCGCATGTTCTCGCCGTCGTAATAGATTTTGCTTCCGGCGCGCAGGGCGACGATGCCGAGCAACATCACTTCGGTTAGTTTTGCAGCGTATTCGAACGGGCAGGAAGCTTCGGGCTTGCCCTTGGCGGCGTCGACCCAATTCAGTTCGTGGGCCTCGCCGGCGATGCGCGGCAGCTTCTGCGCGGGTTTGCCGAAGGAATCGTGCAGCGATTTCGGAAGCAGCCGTGGCCGTGCGCCGTAAGTTTCGTGAAGCAATTTGCCCTTGCTTCCAATGAGCAAGGCGCCGCCTTCTTTTTTCAATTCTTCGTCGCCGAGTTCTTCCGGCTTGTGCGGCATGAGCCCGCCGTCGTACCAGGTCAGTTTCACGGGAGGCAGAGGTCCGCGTGCGGGGAATTCGTAGAAGGTCATGGTGGCGTGCGGGTAGGAAACGCCGTTGAAGGGAGTCGAAACGGTTTCGACGCTCGCGGGCATTCCCAGGTCCAGCGCCCACATCGACTGGTCGATCAAATGCGCACCCATGTCCCCGATGGCGCCGACGCCCCAATCCACCCATCCGCGCCAGTTGAACGGATGGTAGATGGGGTGATACGCAACATTGGGAGCGCCACCCAGAAAAAGATCCCAGGCGAGGGTGTCGGGAACGGGGTAGTTGCCGGCGAGGGCCGCGGCGAGACGCGCATTGACGCCAGGGCCGTTCCAGCGAAGCGAGTCTGCCGGTTCCTTCAGCGCCTCGGGACGCGGAATGCCCTGCGGCCAAAAGCCGAGAGGGCGGTTGGTCCAGATGTGTATCTCGCGGACTTCGCCGATGGCGCCCGCCCAGATGTATTCGACGGCGGTGCGCGCATCGTCGAACGAATGGCCCTGGTTGCCCATTTGCGTGGCGACCTTGGTTTCTTTGGCGCGGTGCGCCAGCTTGCGCGCTTCGTCGACGGACCAGGTTAGCGGCTTTTGCACATAGACGTGCTTTCCCAGGTCCATAGCCGCCAAGGCAATCGTCGCGTGCATGTGGTCAGCCGTGGCGACTACGACAGCATCGATGTCCTTCTGGCGTTCGAGCATCTCGCGAAAATCTTTGTACCGCTTGGCCTTGGGCAGATGTTCGGTCTTGAGCTGCGTCATGGCCGAGACCCGCGCTTTGGCCTTTACCGGATCGAATTCCGGGCGTTCGTTGCCGACCGGCGTGTATCCGGGACGGTCCAGTCGCGCTTGCAGCTTCTGAATTTCGCCATCCATTCCATCGAAGCCCCTGTCGGCGTAGCTCCAATCCACGTCGCACAGCGCCACGATGTTCTGGCTGACCAAATTGATCAGGTTGGAGCGACCCATCCCGCCGACGCCCACGGCGGCGATGTTCAGCTTATCGCTCGGAGGAGTGAATCCGCGCCCGAGGACGTGCCGCGGCACCAGCGCCGCAGCGGCGCTGCTGGTAGCAACCCCAGTAAGAAATTTTCGCCGCGTGAGGCTTTTCGATTCGTCGGCAGTGTTGTCATTTGGCGCGGCGGGCTTGCTCATCGCGTTCGTCTTCTCGTCCATAAGGTTCTCCAGGTTCCACCCGCATTATGCCTCTCCTGGTCCCACTTGGCGACGGCTTATCCTTGCGGCTACTATGATGGCTGCGCGATCGTTTGTGGAAAGGAAATGCCGACATGAAACGTGCCGAGGTAGCGAAGGCTCTGCGCAAGTGGCTCACGGTTGTTGCAGTTCTTGCGGTTTGTCCGTATCGCGGTGCGGCGCAAACGCCCTCACCGGCGTTGCTGGTCCTCGACAAAGAGGACAATATGCTCTCCATCGTCGACCCTGCCGCTTCGAAAACCGTGGCGCGCATTGCGACCGGCGAAGGTCCGCACGAGATCGTGGCCTCTGACGACGGCAAGCTCGCGTTCGTCACTAATTACGGCGCGCGCACTCCCGGCAGTACGCTTTCGGTGATAGACCTAGTCGCGCAGAAAGAATTGCATCGCGTGGACCTTGGCGCCTTGCGCCGGCCACATGGCATCGTGTTCGCGGAAGGGAAAACGTGGTTTACCGCTGAAGACAACCGGCTGATCGCGCGTTACGATCCCGCTTCCAACCAGGTCGATTGGCTGCTTGGTATCGGACAGAACCGCACGCACATGCTGCTCTTCTCGAAGGACCATTCGCAGCTTTTCACTTCTAACATTCAGTCAGACTCCATCACGCTGCTCCAACGTGGATCTGATCC
Organism: uncultured Acidobacteriaceae bacterium; assembly: GCA_964524985.1. Lineage (GTDB taxonomy): Bacteria > Acidobacteriota > Terriglobia > Acidiferrales > UBA7541 > Acidiferrum. The sequence goes on along the minus strand of CAZGFL010000097.1, from coordinate 44,713 downwards.
CACTGGCTGGACACCGACGAACATCCCCGTCGGCAAAGGCCCGGAGGGCGGCGACTTGTCGCCCGACGGGAAGGAATATTGGGCTGCCAATTCCGGCGATGGCAGCGTCTCGATCATTGACGTGGCGTCAAAGAAAGTCGTGCAAACGCTGGACATCCGCACCGCCCATTCGAATCGTCTGAAGTTCACATTGGATGGCAGGCTCGTGCTCGTTTCCGACCTGGGTGGCAACGACGTGGTCGTTCTGGACGCGGCCTCGCGAAAGGAAGTCAAGCGCATCGCGCTTGGCCGCCAGCCCGAAGGCATTCTCCTCTTGCCAGACGGCGCGCACGCGTACGTAGCCGTGGCAGGAGAAAACACCGTCGCGGTGCTGGACCTGAAGACTTTGGAAGTTTCCGCGCGCATTTCGACGGGCAAAGGGCCCGACGGGCTCGCCTGGGCCGTCCGCCACTAGGCGACTCGCGGGCTTGGCGGGAGTGGTTGCGCATGGGGGTTACTCTCGCTAGACTGCGCGCATGCTCAAGCGAATCTCTGCATTCTTCGCGATCCTGGTACTTTCTCTTATTGCTGCATTCCCGGCGCGGGCGCAGCAGCCCAAGTCGCTTTTCTACCTCACGCGCGACCCCAAATCCGTGCGCTCGTTCCTGGCCCACGCCGACAAAATCGACCTGCTCTCGCCCGGCTGGTATTCCATGGACGCGAGCGGCCTGCTCTCGGGCGGGCCAAATCCGCTGGTGCTCGACACTGCGCGCCAGCACCACGTTTCCGTCATGCCGCTCGTCGTAAACGCGGGTTTTGTACAAGAGGAACTGCACAAACTGTTGCTCAACAGCGCCGCGCGCGCGGAGATGTTCAGCGCGTTGATCCGCGCCTGCAAGGAGAACGGCTACATCGGATTCCAGTTGGACTTTGAGAATATCAACTGGACGGATAGGGAGGCCCTTTCCAGTTGGGTGCGTGAAGCGGCCCCTGCTCTGCACAAAGAAAATTTGCAGCTTTCCATTGCAACCGTTCCCAACGCGCCCGGGCGCGCGGGCGAAACCGGATTTTCCACGTGGATTTACCAGAACTGGCGCGGCGCTTACGACCTGAAAGGCATCGCGGAGTCGGTCGACTTCATCGCCTTGATGACCTACGACCAGCACACCTTGTGGACGGTCCCCGGCCCGGTCGCCGGATGGGGCTGGACCGTTGAAAACCTGGACTATGCCCTCAAGCAGGTGCCCCCGCAGAAGCTCATGCTGGGGATTCCGCTATACGGCTATCACTGGTTTGCCGGTACTCCCACGAAAGCCACGGACAAGCCGGGCGACAAGCCCAATCCCACCGCGGAATATATTTCTACTGACGATGCGCTGGATTTGGCGAAGGCCTATGGCGGACACGTCGAATGGGATGCGGCAGACCGGAACGCGTGGCTGTACTTCTACCGGGATGATGAGCGCGAGTGGATTTTCTACACCGATGTGCGCACCTTCAAGGAGCGCTACGCTCTGGTGAAGGACCGCAAACTACTAGGATTCGCGTCCTGGGTCCTCGGCACGGAAGATGCGGGCATCTGGGACCTCTTGCCCGCTCACAAGTGATTTTTTAGAGTCCGCGAAGTGGCGAACTTTTCCGCGAGAACCGTAGCGCACTTTGATTTTTGACTCCGGAGGCCGGTCAACGTAAAATCCGCGGGTTTGATGACCGCAAAGTCAATTCGCATTGCGAGTGGGAGCAATCCAATGAAAAAGGTCTTTTCTGTTTGTGCGTTGGGAGTTTTCTGTTTGTTCGGACAGGCGGAGCGCATGGCCGCGCAGGCACCCGAGAGGGAAAGCAGGGCTCCCGAGGCCAGAGCCGCGGAGAAGTGCGACCCCAACACCTACAAGGAAGAGTCCTCTGTGACCGATCACACCATCAAGATCGGCGGCCAGACGATTCCCTACAAGGCGACAGCCAGCACCACGCTGCTCAAAAACGAAAAGGGCGACGCCACGGGGCTGATCTATTCCGCGGCGTACACACGCAGTGATGTGAAGGACTTGACCACGCGCCCTGTCGCGTTTCTTTATAACGGCGGCCCTGGTTCTGCGACGATGTGGCTGCACATGGGCGCCTTCGGGCCCCGCCGCGCCTACACCGTCGATGGCACTTTCACGCCGCCCGCGCCCTACAAGCTCGTCGACAACACGGAAAGCCTGCTCGACAAAACGGATCTCGTGTTCATCGACGCCATGGGCACGGGCTACAGTCACGCCGTCTGCAAAGCGGAAAACAAGGATTTCTACGGGATCGACGAAGACGTGGAAGCCTTCGCGCAGTTCATCGTGACGTATCTGAGCCGCAACGACCGCTGGAACTCGCCGAAATTTCTCATTGGCGAGAGTTACGGCACGTTCCGCTCGGCGGCGCTCGGCAACTATTTACAGTCGCGCGATACCGTGCATTTGAACGGCATCGTGCTCATCTCGTCCGTGCTCGATCTTGCTTCGCTGACGTTCGCGCCTGGCGACGATCGTCCGTACATTTTTTATTTGCCGAGTTACGCGGCGACGGCGTGGTATCACAAAGTTCTGAAAGACCGTCCGGCGGACTTGCCTGGATTCATCGAAGAAGCGCGCAAGTACGCGCAAAACGAATACGCCGCCGCGCTGTTCAAGGGCGGGATGCTTGGCACAGCTGAGAAAGCGGCGGTGGCGAAGAAGGTGTCTTACTTTACCGGCCTAAGCGAAGACTATTTGATTAAGGCGGATTTGCGCGTCAACCTGAGCCAGTTTCGCGCGGAATTGCAGCGCGCGTCCCGGCTGACCACGGGCCGCATCGACGCGCGCTTCACCGGTTACACGTACGATCTGCTTGAGGAAAACGCCCAAGGCGATCCCGAAGGCCCGGCCGTGGGCGGCGCTTACACCGCGCTCATCAATTCCTACAACCACGACGAGCTGAGGTTTGGGAAGGACAAGGTCTATCACAACACCAGCGGCGGCGGTGGAGGCTGGAACTGGACCCGCCGCGCCGGCGGCCAGCAGCGCTTCTTCCCCGGCGCGCCGAACGTGGACCAGGATTTGGCGCAGGCGATGATCACGAATCCAAAGCTGCTGTTGCAAGTTGAGAACGGCTACTTCGACCTGGCAACGCCGTTTTTTGCGACGGAATTCACCATGGAGCACTTAGGCTTGCCCGAAGCGCTGCAAAAAAACGTCAAATTGGATTACTACAACGCGGGCCACATGATGTACTTGCACGACCAGGACCGCATGAGCCTGCACAATCAGATCGCGGCTCTAATCGAGCGCGCCACGCAGCAATAGCTGGCAGGCCTGTGCATCTACAATAGACGGTTGAGGGTCGCCGGTTGTTTAATTGGAGGCCGTGGTTAAAGGGAACTTCCGCGTCTCGCGCCGCGTACTGTCATTCATCATGCGAAGTTCAAGTTCGGCCTCAAGAGTCCCCGAATGCCTGATTCTGATTGGCGGGTGTTTCTTTATTTTCGTGCTGGGTATCTCCGCTTTTTGGGAGCCCGACATTCGCTGGCTGCACTTCTTTCAGGCATGGATGTACGTCGCTACCATCGTGCTGAGCTTTCGTCAGAGCCGGTGGGGCCATTTCATCGGCATTTCCGCCGCCGGTCTGTGGAACTACGCAAATATCTTTGCAACCACCTTCTTCTTCAATGGTTGGAACAGCTTTCTCGATGGGCGCACACGGGTCATCTGGACCGGCCGGATTTGTCAATTGCGGTGCCAGCGTGGTTCTCGAATTTTTTTGTAGTGTTAGGGTGTCTGTGGGCGTATTTTCGTCTGCCAGGAAGGTCTCTGCGTGATGCCGTTCGATTCCTGGTCGCCTTCGCCCTTACGACCGGATTCTTCGCGCTGGATATGGCTTTGTTCCAGCCTCGTTATCTCGGCTTGTTTCCTCGGATGTTGCATCCACATCTTCCCTAATCGATGCTAAAAGCCAACTTGAGTGGAATCTTGAGTGGAATGAGGACCGACAGGCTTATTGAAGCGGGCCTACAACCAGGCGTTAGTACGTGAGCGACCAGCCAACAATGGTCATGGCCAGGACGAGGACGAGCATCCCTGTGCTGACGATGCTCAGCGTCCGGCCATGGCCCAGCAGGTAGTCGCGCGACTCCGGGTCGATGCACAGCAGAATGGTCACAAAGAGCACGACACCCCAGGCCAGCATCGCTGGCACGCCGGGATGCTTGCCGATCATCGAGAGAAACTCTCCGGGAGGCTGCCCGGCGGGAATCCACCATGGGAGCATCGGGGCCACGCCAGCGGCGAGAGAAAACGTCAGCAGCTTGCGCGTAAACCAGCCTTTGACCTTGGGGCGCGCCTCTTTCCAGATAAAGTAATCCCAAGCGAGCAAGCCGAGCGCCAGCGGCACCCAACCGTACAGCGCGGCTTTCTGGTCAAACCAGTACCAGCCGCGGAACAGCAACCTGCCATGCTGGGACTGAGCGAGGCGCGGCAGCAGGAACAGGCTGAGCACCGTATTGCACAGAACGGCCACGAAAATCGTGACCAGGCTCATGAATTGGAACCAGTACCGCGTCGGTACCCGCTTGCAGCGGGTACACACGGACTGTTTCGGCAGGAAGTTCAGTCCACAGCGGTCACAATACACCGTAGTTCTCCCGGGGAGGGGATTCGAACTATCCAGCCTAGGGTATTGTGTTTTGGCCGCCAAAAACTACTGGCCGCAGGGTCAGTTTTAGTGCGGGTGGGTTACTTGCACAAAAGTTTTGGAACCAAAGTTTGGAACGAAGTTTGGCGCTCTCAGCGGAACCACGCCGCCGGCGCACCCGCTTTCCGCCCTTCATCCTGGAGATCTTCCAGCTGCCCTTGCAAGTCAGCCTTGCGCTTCTGCAGGTTGTCCAACTGCGCGTTGCGGTCGTGGATGTACGCGATGCTATCCTTCATCCCCGTTTGGACGTCGAAGCCGCCATTCCCGTACTTCTTGATGTCGTCTTTTAACTGTGCTATCTGCTGATCCGTGGCTGCAATTTCGTCCAGAATGGGCTGCGAACGGCCGCGCCAGTAGTCCTCGCCGTTCGGCTCGTAATCGCCATTGGGATTGGCGGTCGGCACCGCACGGCGCGGTTTTCTGCCCTCGTTGCCCACTACCGAAACGCCACCCTTTTTCCCGGCTAGATCGTCTTCGGTGAGAACTTTCCCTTTCGCGGTGGCGGCCTTCTTTTCCTTTGCTTTGCGTGCTGCCTCCGCCACGGAATCCGGTTTATCGTCGGTCGAGGCTTGCGTCGGCGTTTGCGCTTGCGGCTGCGTCTGGGGCGGCGGAGCTTGCTGCTGAGAGGGCTGCGATTGCGCCATCAATTGGGCGGCAGGCCATGCGAACAACAGCATTGCCAAGAGGAATGGGCGTCGGACTTTGCGCATGAGGCCTCCGAATTTGCGGGGCATTTACGAAAACGCTACTCCTGGGGGCCGACCGGGTCAAGGCTACCGAAGTACCACCTTTCGCGGGAGTTACGTGGAGAAGGAGGATTGTGCAAGCGGTGTATCCCGATTTGGAGAATAGGTTCCCGGAGGACGAACAGTTTGACAGAGCGTTTGAGCAACCGTTGATGCAGCCCACAGCTCCGATGACTAGAGTAGAGAATGACTTCTGGGCCTCAACTGATCCAACAAGCAGTCTTTTCAATTGGAAATTCCCAGATACACCGCACACAGGAGTCTGTCTTTCAGAGACGGTTCACAATGGGACTGAACCAGTCACATACGTCTCACACGACGCTGAGGATGGGATGTGGCAGTTTCTTGGAGACAGCATGAAAGACGGAGGGGGCCCCGTCATCTCCTGCTTTCACCATCCGATCGACCGCGCCCCAGCCTAGCTGAACTAGCAGACCTGCCTTTAGGTTGGTATGCCGAGCGAGCTAGAGTCGGTGAACCGTGGGTTCGAAAACAACATGCACGAGACAACGGATCCGAGTGAGCTAGAGCTCGCACGGGCCCCAAATCCTGTGTATTCCCAAAGACTCACTCAGTTGCCCGGGTTCGCGGCGCTTTGATACAGTGCCTATTCGCGCTAGTGCTTGCCGACTTCTGCCGGAGGAGAAACCCGTGCCCTTTCCAAAGCAAATTCTCGACATCCTGGTTTGCCCGGTGTGCAAGGCGCGCGTGGAGCTCCTGCCGGACGAATCCGGGCTGAAGTGCGTCTCTTGCCGGCGCGTCTATCCCGTGCGCGACGAAATTCCCGTCATGCTGCCCGAAGAAGCAAAAATCGACGATGCCGGCGCGAAGCCCTAGAGCGGCACTCTCCCCCAACCTATGACCACATCCATCGCTGAGTCCGTGCCGCGGCTGAAACGGCTGCTTCCGCGCCTGCGCAGAAAACGCATCGGTGTCGTCGGCGACCTCATGCTCGATCGCTACCTCTGGGGCTCATCCACGAGAATCTCACCCGAAGCACCCGTTCCTGTCGTGGATTACGAAGGAGAGAGCGTATGTCTCGGCGGAGCGGGGAACGTGGCCGCCAACCTTTCTGCGTTCGGAGCGAAGGTGAAGATGTTTGGCGCGATCGGCCGTGATGAGGCGGGCCGCGCCGTCCAGAAATGCTTGGGCGAGCTAGGCATTGAGGCAACTGGTGCCCTCGCGGACGCCAAGCGCATGACCACGGTGAAGTCTCGCGTTATTGCGAAGCATCAGCAAGTGGTGCGCGTGGACCGCGAGCGGCGCGAACCGCTGCGCGCCGAAAGCCGCGAAAAACTGTTGCGGCTGGTTTTTGCCGGGCTCAAGCGGGTAGACGCGCTGGTGCTCTCCGACTACGACAAAGGGCTCATCAGCGACGACTTTGCCGACCGCGTGCTTAGCGCCGCACATCAGTTGAAGGTTCCCGTTTTCGTCAAACCCAAGACTTCGCGGCTGTATGCCTATCGCGGCGCACGCGCTATCGTTTGCAATGCCAAAGAGGCGGGCTCCTACCTGACGCGCTCTCTCGGCGAAGAAAAATCTTTTGAAGAAGCGGGCCGCGCGCTCCTTGCGCACTTCGGGTGCAGCGCCGTGCTCATCACTCGCGGAGCGAACGGAATGAATCTCTTCGAAGAGAGTTCGCCGCACAGCGTGCACATTCTGGCTACCGGCCTGGAAGTGAGCTACGCGCGTGTCGGCCAGCCGGGAATTGAGCGCGGCGCCACGGGCCGCCAGGTTTTCGACGTCACCGGTGCCGGCGACACCGTTCTCAGTGCGCTCGCTCTCGCCGCAGCGGCAGGCGCTTCGCTCTTGGATGCGGCCATGCTTGCAAACGTCGCGGCGGGCGTGGTCGTTGGCAAGCTCGGTACCGCCACCGTCAGCCCGCAAGAACTCGAACACGCTCTCGAAGAGCTTCTGGGCTAATCCGGAAAGTTTATGGCGGGAAGCTGAGTGATTTGTCGGAAGTTAGGACCCAAATGCTGACCACTTTGGTTTTGCGGCTCTTTGCCACGTCGGATGCATCGGGCATGGGCGAAAACGGGCTGATGGCCACGCTGACGGCGACGGCGTTCGCGCCCAGCGGCGACTTGGCGCGTACGACCTCGTAGCTCTTCACCGGGCCGAAGTAGCCTTGCGGTCCCCAGTCCGCCAGAAAATCTTTCATGGTGTAACTCGGGCCCGGCTTCCAGAGCTGATAGGCCTGATCGGTATTCCCGGCGACTAGCGCGTCAAAGAAGCGACTGGCTGCGCGCTTCTCCGGGTAGTAGCGGAACGTAAAAAACAACACCACCAGAATGACAAACGACAGGGCCACGATGGTGAAAACCATGGCCCGCGACTTTTCCGGCTTTGCGGCAGGTGGATCGAGAAGCGACATTCAATAGTCTCCTGCCCTGCGAGCGAGAGTCATATCCGCCAGAAACGATGGCGTCATCCCAGCGTCTTGTTACAACACGAAAATCGTAGCAGAGTCGATGCGTCTCTAGCAAAAGATTGCGAATTGGAATAAGGTTCTTCTCCTGCATTTGACGCTTGGAAGGAACTGCACATGGCAAAATCCCCTGTGCGGGCGGGCTGGAGTTGACAAAACCATGAAGACCATCAAGGGGCCGGCGATTTTTCTGGCGCAGTTCGCGGGCGACACGCCGCCGTTCAACAGCTTAAAGAGCATCGCCGCGTGGGCCGCAAAGCTCGGCTACAAGGGAGTGCAACTCCCGTCCTGGGACGCGCGCATCATGGACCTGAAGCGGGCCGCCGAGAGTAAAACGTATTGCGACGAAATCCGCGGCACTCTGGGGGCCAATGGTTTGGAGCTGACCGAGATCTCGACGCACCTGCAGGGGCAGCTGGTGGCCGTGCATCCGGCGTACGACCTGGCTTTTGATGGATTCGCCGCCGCGAACGTCCGCGGCAATCCGAAGGCGCGGCAAGCGTGGGCGGTTGAACAACTGTTGAACGCAGCGAAAGCCTCGAAGAACCTGGGACTGACCGCGCACGTCACGTTCTCGGGCGCGCTGGCGTGGCCGTATGTCTACCCGTGGCCGCAACGTCCGGCCGGACTGGTCGAAACCGCGTTTGACGAACTGGCCGCGCGCTGGAAACCGATTTTGCAACACTTCGACGAGGCCGGAGTGGACCTGTGCTTCGAGATTCATCCCGGGGAAGATTTGCACGACGGCGCGACGTTCGAGATGTTCCTCCAACGCGTGGGGGATCATCCGCGCTGCAACATTCTTTACGATCCGAGCCATTTCGTCTTGCAACAGCTCGACTATTTGGAATTCATCGACCTCTACCACGAGCGGGTCAAAATGTTTCACGTGAAGGATGCGGAGTTTCGTCCCACGGGTAAGCAAGGCGTGTACGGTGGGTATCAATCGTGGGTGAATCGCGCGGGAAGATTCCGCTCGCTGGGCGATGGGCAGGTTGACTTCAAAGCAATCTTCTCCAAGCTGACGCAGTATGGATTCTCGGGCTGGGCGGTCTTGGAATGGGAGTGCTGCATCAAGAGCGCGGAGCATGGCGCAGCGGAAGGCGCGCCGTTCATTCAGCGGCACATCATTCAAGCAGCTAGCAGCACGTTTGATGATTTCGCGAGTTCCGGCGCGGACCAGGGCGCCAACCGGCGGATGCTGGGACTCGAGTGAAACGGGGCGGATACTGTGACGACTAACACTGCGAATACGCAAAATCGGCGGCTGCGGCTGGGCATGGTGGGCGGCGGGCCCGGAGCTTTTATCGGAGCGGTGCATCGCCTCGCGGCGCGGATGGACGATCGCTATGAACTGGTGGCGGGGGCGTTGTCTTCCAATCCCGAGAGGACTCGCGCCGGGGCGCGCGAACTGCACATCGCGCCGGACCGCGCGTACGGCAGCTTCGAGGAAATGGCCGCAAAAGAGAAGGGACGCCCTGACCGCATCGACGCGGTGGCGATCGTTACGCCGAACCATGTGCATTACGGGCCGGCAAAGGCGTTTCTCGAAGCCGGGATCCACGTGATTTGCGACAAGCCACTGACGACGACGCTGGAAGATGCGATGGCGCTGGCGCGACTCGTGCGCAAGACGGGGCTGGTCTTTGGTCTAACGCACAACTACACCGGCTATCCGATGGTGCGGCAGGCGCGCGAGATGGCCGCAAGCGGCGAGCTTGGAAAAATCCGCATCGTCCACGTGCAATATGTGCAGGACTGGCTGACGACGGCGGTCGAGGCGACCGGCAACAAACAGGCGGTCTGGCGCACGGACCCGGCACAGAGCGGGCCTGCCGGTTCGCTCGGCGACATCGGCACGCATGCCTACAACCTGGCGTGTTTCGTCACCGGCCTGCGTTGCGAGCAAATCGCCGCGGACGTGTCTATCTTTGTGCCGGGACGGCGACTCGACGACAACGTACACGTCATGCTGCGGCTTGCCGGGGGCGCGCGCGGAATGCTGTGGGCCAGCCAGGTGGCTCCAGGAAACGAAAACAATTTGAGCTTGCGCGTGTACGGTGACAAGGCCGGGATCGAGTGGCGGCAGGAGGATCCGAATTATTTGAAGTTCACGCCGTACGGAAAGCCGCCGGTGACGATCACGCGCGGAGGGCCGGCGGCTTCGGCGGTGTCCAAGCACGCGTCGCGCATTCCTTCGGGGCATCCCGAGGGGTACCTGGAGGCGTTTGCGCAGCTGTATACAGACTTGGCGGAACAAATTGCCGCGAAGCAGGCCGGGCGCGCGCCGAATCCGGCGGCGATGCTGGTCCCCACAGTGGATGATGGTGTGGCAGGTGTGCAGTTCATGAACACAGTGCTGGAATCGTCGCGGAAGAACTCGGCATGGGTGAAAGTGCCACAGTAAATTCGTAAAATCAGAAGTTGAGCTGATTTTTGACTAAGGACTGTTAACCACAATTCTATCGTGCTCTCGGTTCTGGCCATTTCCAACTACCGATCGTTGCGGAACCTCATTGTTCCGCTGCGAAATCTCAACGTAATCACGGGAGCCAACGGAAGTGGAAAATCAAACCTGTATCGGGCGTTGAGGCTCCTCGCAGACATCGCCCAGGGGCGCGTAGTTCCTTCACTCGCCCGCGAGGGTGGTTTGCCATCCACTCTTTGGGCGGGACCTGAGACCATTTCGCGCTCGATGAAACGTGGGGAGTATCCCGTTCAAGGAACGCCACGGGAGCGCCCGGTGAATCTGCGCCTCGGGTTTGCTAGCGATGAATTCGGATATCTGATCGACCTGGGACTACCGACGCCGAGTTCCTCGGCGTTCAGCTTGGACCCCGAGATCAAGCATGAGTGTATTTGGCACGGGCCCACGCTTCGCCCCTCGACAATGCTCGTGGATCGAAAAGGGCCGCTTGTTCGCATCCGCGGGGGGAGTGAGAGTTGGAGCGTTGTGACGCAATCCCTCGCTGCATTCGACAGCATGATGACGCACGTTGCCGACCCGCGAAACGCGCCGGAAATGCTGACTTTGCGCGAATCCATCCGCGCGTGGCGTTTCTACGATCACTTCAGGACGGACACCGAAGCTCCCGCGCGGTCCCCTCAGATTGGAACGCACACCCCGGTCCTTGCCAATGATGGGGCTGACCTTGCCGCTGCCGTTCAAACCATCTGGGAGATTGGTGATCGAGAGGCACTGACGGCAGCGGTAACGGACGCTTTTCCCGGGAGCCGTGTTTCCATAGAGGCTAATTCGGGCAGATTTGCGCTGGTGATGGAACAACATGGCTTGCTACGGCCTCTTGGCGCCACAGAGCTTTCTGACGGTACGCTGCGATACTTACTTTGGATTGCGGTACTCCTAACGCCAAGACCGCCTGCGTTGATGGTTTTGAACGAGCCTGAAACGAGTTTGCATCCGGATCTTCTGCCTCCGCTTGCACGGCTAATTGCACGGACTGCCGAACGCACGCAGATCATTGTTGTGACGCATGCTTCAGGACTCATCGCCGCCCTAAGAAAGCAAGATGGGTGCCACTCCATCACACTGGAGAAAACACTTGGGGAGACGCAAATTGCCGGGTTGAAGAAAATCGAGCTGCCAATTTGGAATTGGCCGGCGCGTTAGACCGGCTGCTAGTTTCTGCTTAGGCTTCGAGGGCACCAGAGGGGCCGGAGGGAAGCTCGATTTGGTACTTGGTGCGGGCTTTTTCGCGGTGGATTTCGAGCGCCAGCTCGATGAGCTTGTCGATGAGTTCACGGAAGGGGATGCCGCTGGCTTCCCACATTTTGGGATACATGCTGATGGAAGTGAAACCGGGAATGGTGTTCACCTCGTTGAGATAGATCTTGCCGCCTTCCTTTTCCAGGAAGAAATCGACGCGAGCCATGCCGCTGAGTTCGAGGACGCGAAACGCTTCGATGGCGTAGCCCTGGATTTTTTTCTGCTGGACGGGCGTGAGCTTTGCGGGAATCAGAAGCCGCGTGCCTTCTTCGAGATATTTTGCGGCGTAATCATAAAACTCGCGGTGGGGCACGATTTCACCGGGAACCGAAGCCTGCGGATCGTGGTTGCCGAGGACGGCTACTTCGATTTCGCGCGCCACGACGCATTGCTCGACGAGGATCTTCATGGCGAATTCCGCGGCGAGGTTCAGAGCGGGGGCAAGCTCTTCGCGCGAATGGACTTTGGTCATGCCCACGGAAGAGCCAAGCGTGGCGGGCTTAACGAAAACGGGATACGGGAATTTGGCTTCCACCGCGGCTTGAATGTCCTGCGGCTTGCTTTCCCACTCATGGCGAAACACGGTGAGCCAGGGCACCACGGGAATTTTCGCGGCTTGCAGGAGGCGCTTGGAAACGTCCTTGTCCATGCCGATGGCAGAGCCGAGGACGCCGGCGCCCACGAAAGGCAGCCCCGCGAGATCAAGCATCCCCTGGATGGTGCCGTCTTCGCCGAACGTGCCGTGCATGACGGGAAAAACGACGTCGAGGCGCTGGCCGCCGCCGCTGCCGTCGAGCTTAACGAGCGCAGCGTCGGTGGGGTCGGCGGTCATCATGACGCGCTGGCCGCCTTTTAGGACTTCCGGCAGCATTTTTTGTGCGGCGCCGCCGATGAGCCAGTGGCCTTCTTTGGAGATGCCGATGGGGACGGCTTCGTACTTATCGGGGTCGAGGCCGCGGATGACGGATGCCGCGGAGGCCAGAGAGACTTCGTGCTCGCCGGAACGGCCGCCAAAGAAAATGCCAACGCGAAGTCGTTTGTTGTTTGGGGTCACGGGGAAATCTTCTCACGGGTTTTGGCTGGTCAGTTTTTAGTTATAAGGGAAAAAGGGAGATTGGTGTGGTCAATGTTTTTCGAAGCGTGCTGAACTGACAACTCACAAAATAGAACGAGCTACAGAATCTTCTGGCCGAGGGCGGAAAGGACGAGTTCGACGCCGAGGAGAGCGGTGCGATTGTGCTCGTCGAGAATGGGATTGATCTCGACCACTTCCATGGAAGCCAGGGACTCGGTGTCGGCAATCATCTCCATGGCGAGGTGGGCTTCGCGGTAGGTGACGCCGCCGCGGACGGGCGTACCCACGCCGGGAGCGTCCGAGGGATCGACGAAGTCCATGTCCAGGCTGACGGCAATGCCGCCAGTATCGTCGGTGGCGTACTTGAGGGCTTCTGCCATGACGTCGCGCATTCCGCGCTCATCGATGTCGCGCATGGTGAAGACATGGACGCCGGATTTCTTGACGATTTTGCGTTCCTGAGCGTCGAGGTCGCGAGCGCCGACGATCACGATATTGCCTGGCTCGGCTTTGGGTTTGAAGCCGCCGAGCTCGACGAGTTCGGGCGCGCCGTAGCCCATGATGGCGGCGAGGGGCATGCCGTGAATATTGCCAGAGGGCGAAGTTTCGGGCGTGTTCATGTCGCCATGCGCGTCGAGCCACAGATAGCCGATTTCTTTCTTCTGTTGGCGAAAGTGAGAAGCCACACCCGCCGCTGCGCCTACGGCAATGGAGTGATCGCCGCCGAGAACGAGAGGAAGGAAGCCCTCCCCGAGCGATTTTTCAACGGTCTTCGCAATGTCCTGGCAGGTCTCGGCAATTTCCTGAAGATATTTCGCGCGCTTTTCGCCGACGGGCATTTCTTCGGGCTGCTTGACTTCAAGGTTGCCGATGTCTTCGACGGTGGGGCCGAGCTTCTTGATGGCGGCTTGCAGGCCGGCGCCGCGCAGGGCAGAGGGGCCCATGTCGACGCCGCGGCGGCTCTGGCCGAGGTCCATGGGAACGCCAATAATGCGAACTTTTTGGGGCATGAGAAGCTCCGTGACTGGTGACTGGCGACTCGTGAAAACCGGGCTGATGCGAGAGCGGAAGAAAGCCTGTCACAAGAATCAACCCAGTTCGTTATCTCAACAGAATTGTGAACCGCGGGAAGAACCGACTACCCCGGATTTAAGGATACACGCGATAAATCATGCGGGGGAAGGGGATGACCTCGCGAATGTGTTCGGTGCCGCAAATCCAGGCGACGGTGCGTTCCAGGCCGAGGCCGAAGCCGGAATGAGGAACACTGCCGTAGCGGCGCAGGTCGAGATACCACTGGAAAGCTTCTTTGGGAAGATGGTGCTCGCGGAGGCGCTTGACGAGGAGATCGTAATCGTGAATGCGTTGGCTGCCGCCAATGATTTCGCCGTAGCCCTCGGGAGCGAGCATGTCGAAGGCGAGGGCCAGTTCGGGGCGCTGCGGGTCCGGCTGCATGTAGAAGGCTTTTAGAGAAGTGGGATAGCGGTGGACAAGGACGGGACGGTCAAAGGAGCTGGAGATGATGGTTTCCTCGTCACCGCCGAAATCGTCGCCAAACTTGGCAGGATTGCCGTTTTTGTTGAGCACGGCCACGGCGTCTTCATAGCTGATGCGGGGAAAAGGAGGCTTGACCGCTTCCAATTTTGTGATGTCGCGCTTGAGCGTTTCGAGTTCGCGCGATTTGTTTTTGACGACGGCTTGCACGATGGCGCTGACAAGCCCTTCGCCGAGCGCCATGGCTTCGTCGAGTTCGACGAAGGCAGCTTCGGGTTCGAGCATCCAGAATTCGGTGAGATGGCGGCGGGTTTTGGATTTTTCGGCGCGGAAAGTGGGCCCGAACGTGTAAATCTTGCCTAGCGCCATGGCCAGGGCTTCGCCGTAAAGCTGGCCACTCTGGGTGAGGTAGGCTTTTTGGTCATCAATGTAGTTAACTTCGAAGAGCGTGGAAGTGCCTTCGCAGGCCGCGGGGGTGAACATGGGCGCATCGGTGAGCGTGTAGCCCTGGCTGTCCATGAATTCGCGCGCGGCGCGGATGGCTTCGGCGCGGATGCGCAGGATGGCGGCCTGGCGCGGCGTGCGAATCCAAAGATGGCGGTTGTCGAGAAGAAAATCGACGCCATGCTCTTTGAGCTGGATGGGGAACGGTGTGGCTTCGGGAACCTTCTGCAGGACTTGAATTTGAGTGACGCCGATTTCATAGCCGCCGGGCGCGCGTTTTTCCGCGCGGATTTTGCCCGTGACGATAACGCTGGATTCCTGGGTTAGTCCCTTCAGCGCCTCAAAAGCATCGGGATTTTCCTTGAGCGAGCAGACACCCTGAATAATTCCGGTGCCGTCGCGGAAAATAGGGAAGAGCAATTTGCCGGATTCCCGAAGATTGTAGAGCCAGCCTTGCAACGTGACTTCCTGGCCGTCGTGCTTTCCTGCTTGTTCGATGGTAATCGTCGCCATTGTTCGATTCTATGCGTAGTTCGCAATCGGTTAGTCTAGCAGAGAAGAGGGTCAGGGAAGGCACAGCCGGTGGGATAGGATTGTCAGCGGTTCGCCAGCGTCTTAATGTCGCCCAGTCCCAGGAGCCTTTCGTCGGCGGTGACCAAGGTTAGGTCGAGTACTTTTGCCGTGGCGGCAAGGAAGCGGTCGGCAGGATCCCGATGGAGAACCAACTGCTGAGCGACGAGCGCAATCTCGTGCGTGAGCGGGGCTTCACGCGTTCCACGGGTCGATACTGCGAACCATTCAACGAGATTGGCGTCCAGGCGAATCCTGCCCTTCTTGTGAAGCAGAAGCGCCTCCCAAGTGCTAATCGGAGAGAGCCAGATTTCGTTCGCGTTGTCACGCAGTTCACTCAAAGTCCGAGGGCCGAGCCGGCTTGGCTCCAGTTGTCCCCAGAGCCAGATGTGTGTGTCGAGTAGGAGCTTCAATCGCGCAGGACCTCCCACTCGTCCTCATCGGCTGCGGGAGAAATGATGTCGCCGAGGATTTCTATCCGGCCTTTCATCGAGCCTATCCATGCCGCACGATCCTCGACTGGCGAGGGAGGTACAACTTCCGCGACAGGTTTCCCGTGACGTGTGATGCGAATGGGTTTCTTTGTCTTGCGAACCTGTTCGAGAAGGGCCAGGCATTTGGCCTTGAATACGGAGATGGAGACTTCTTCCATAGTGCTCACCTAGTCAGAATTATAGACCATAGTCAAATAAATGGTCAATACGCTTCGCACTCTGCGTGCTTACTTGCTTACTCCCAGGATTGCTCGAAACGGTCGAGGGAAGGGCGGGCGGCGGCGAGCTGTTCGGAAATGCTGGGAGCCTCGGGGCCGGTCTGCTCCTTCAGTTCGAGAACCAGCGGCAAATCAGTCTGCGGGGCAGACTGAAGCGTCTTGATGGCAATGGGCCAATCGATGGAGCCCTCGAACGGCGGCAGATGTTCGTCCTTCTCGCCGTGATTGTCGTGGAGATGCACGGACGAGACGAGGTCGCGCATCGGCGCAAAGCTCTTCTCGATGCGCTCTTCTTCGGGCAGTTCGGCGAGGTGCGCATGGCCGATGTCGAAGTTGAAGCGCAAGCCCGTAAGACGGGTTTCCTCAACGAAGGCGCGCAAGTAGTCAGGATGACCCATTTCGCTCAAGGTGTTCTCGACGCAAATCGTCACGCCGGCATGGCGCGCGTGCAGAACCAGGTGTTCAAGGGAGCTGAACGCCGCGTCGCGTTTGCGCGGATCGGCAGTTTCGCGCGAGCCGCCCATGTGCAGAATGAGCCGCGCGTACGGCAACTCTTCGGCGACGTCGATGACGCGTTTCAGTTCGTCCATGGCTTCGATGCGGCGGACGCGCTCGACTTCGCAGATGGAAAGGGGCGTGCCGCTTTCGCGCATGGCGCTGATGTCGCGGCTGGTGGGAGCATGCAGCGAAACAAGTTGGAGACGATGCGCTTCGAGGGCGCCGGCCATAGCGCGGATTTCCGGCTTTTGACTGTATTCGAAGTGGCTGCGCGCGCAGAAGATTTCGATGCCTGCAAAACCGGTGCCGGCGATTTGCCCAAGGAGTTCCGGAGTCAACTTTTTGGAGATAACGAGGTAGCTCGAAAGTATTCTCTGCATGGTCTTCCTGAGTTTTTCTGACGGCCATCCAGAAGTTTATCGTTGTTCTCGCCTAGCCACTACATACTCTGCCTGCGCTGTGTTGAATCGTGCCCGTTCTCAGTATCCGACAGCCGAGCCTTGGTCGCGTGGGTCAGCCGCGCCGAGGCGCTCGCCGGTTTGCGGGTCGATGCCAATGGCATTTACCAATCCCATGTGCTCGCTCAATTTCGCTTCGGTGCCGAGACTCGGCGTGTAATACCAGCCGCGCTCGACTTCGTACCCACGGGCGCGCAGCGCTTGCTCCATGCTCAATGGGAATTCGGCTTCCATGCGGATGCGATCGGGGTACCACTGATGATGGAAGCGCGGCGCGTTGATGGCCGCCTGCGCGTCCATGCCGAGGCGCATCCAGTTAAGTACGCTGAGCAGTGTCGTGGAAATGATCGTGGGGCCACCGGGCGAGCCGGTGACGAAACTGAGCTTGCCGTCCCGCAAGAGAATCGTGGGCGTCATGGAGCTAAGCGGGCGATGGCCCGGGGCGATGGCGTTAGCGTCAGATTGCATCAGTTCATAGAGGGAGTTGGGCGCACCAGGCTGCGTGGTGAAGTCGTCCATCTCGTCGTTCAAAAGAAAACCAGCAGCGCAGGTGACGTGCGAGCCGTAGCTGTCGTTCAAGGTGTACGTGCTGGCGACAGTGTTTCCCGCCGCGTCCACAACGGAGAAGTGCGTGGTGTGACGGCCTTCGGCGCGGGCGGCGACGAGATAGGGCTTGTCGCCGGGGTTTGCCGATGCCCCGCAAACGTGCGGCGTTCCCGCGATGACCGTCTTGCTGGGCGTGACTTTGGCGGGATCAATCGTCGCGGCCCGCTCTTTTGCGTAGCAGGGATCCGTCAAGCCGGCCACGGGAACCTTGGCGTAATCCGGATCGGCGAGGAATGCGGCGCGGTCGGCGAAGACGCGGCGCATGGTTTCCACGACAAGTTGCACGCTCTGCGGATCATCCCAGCCTTTTAGCGGCATTTCTTTCAACATGTTCAACGCTTCAATGATGGCGACGCCGCCAGAACTGGGTGGAGGAGCGGTCAAAACTTCCCACGCATGTCCGCTGCTTTCGTACTTTGCATGCAACACCTCGCGGACTTTGGGCTTGTAGTTTGCGAGATCCCCCGAGGACACTATTCCGCCGTTTTTCTCCATCTCCTCCACGAGCACACGTGCCGTTTCTCCACGGTAGAACTCCGCAGCCCCTTTTTCGGCTATGCGCTTTAGTGTAGCCGCCAATTCCGGTTGCTTCAGCGTGTCGCCGGCTTTGAATCTTTGGCCGCCGTTGAGAAAGATCCGCTTGCTTATTGGGAACGCACCGAGGCCGGGACTCTCTTCGTCCAGTTCGGCCGCCAGTTTCTCGCTGATTGCGAAGCCATCTGCAGCAAAGCGAATGGCGGGTGCCATCACGTCTGGGAGCTTCATCGTGCCGTAGGTTTTCAAAGCGAGTTCGAGCCCCGCCACCGTTCCGGGAACAGCCACGGAGCGATAGCCGATGACGGAAGCTTCCTCGTCGAGCTTCCCATCCTTGCCGATGTACATGTCGCGAGAGGCTTTGCCGGGAGCGGTTTCGCGGTAATCGAGAAACGTGGTCTTGCCGTCGGCGAGGCGGATGAGCATGAAGCCGCCACCGCCGATATTGCCCGCCGCTGGTTCCACGACCGCGAGCGCAAAGGCCGTCGCGACAGCGGCGTCCACAGCGTTGCCGCCCCGTTTCAGGATTTCTACGCCGGCCTGCGAGCCGAGTTCTTCGTCGGTCACGACCATCCCGTGCGCGGCGCGGACCGCCTGCTTTGGCCACGGTTTCGATGGAGACTGTGCATTGGCAGGGGATGTCAGGAAGACTGTTATTCCGAGCAATGTGCAAAGAGATAGGCGGAGCTTCTTGAGCCTGCGATTCATCACGAAAAGACACTAAGGGATTCGTTGTGGAGCGTCAAGACAAGCTGCCAGGCGCGGCAAATCTCGCACGTCCCTTGCGAAACGGATGCGGCACCTTCCCGAAATGTGCTTTAATTTGCACGCACTTTTCAAACCGATTTTCAGGAGACCGTGATGAGATTTCGCTTGCGCCTGGCTTTGCCGATCGGCCTGCTGATTATGATAGTTGCTCCGCGGTTAGCGGCTCAGAACGGGCCGCCCGCGGATCTGGACGCGTACGTCGCGCAGGTCATGAAAACATTTGACGTGCCCGGCATTTCCGTGGCCATCGTGAAAGATGAAAAGGTGGTGGTGGCCAAGGGATATGGCGTAAGGAAGCTCGGCGAACCCACGCCTGTCGACGAAAACACCCTCTTTGGAATCGGCTCCAACACAAAAGCATTCACCACGGCAGCCTTGGCCACTCTGGTGGACGCAGGAAAGATTTCGTGGGACGACCGCGTATACGAGCGGTTGCCGGGATTTCAGATGTATGACCCCTACGTTTCTCATGAAATGACCATTCGCGATTTGCTGACGCACCGCAGCGGGATGGGCTTGGGTGAAGGCGACCTGCTTTTCTGGCCGCACACCACGTTCACACGTAAAGAAATCATCTATCGACTGCGCTTCATGAAGCCAGCCTCCAGCTTCCGTAGTCGCTTTGCATACGACAACCTTTTGTATATGACGGCAGGCCAGATTATTCCGGCCGTAACGGGAAAATCGTGGGACGACTATGTGCGAGAGGAAATCCTGCGCCCGCTGGGGATGAACACCACGAATGTAAGCACCGCCGCATACAAACCCGGCGACGACTATGCGTACCCGCACTCGAAACAAGAAGGCAAGCTCCAAGTGGTGGAATTTGAGAATCTGGACAATGCTGGCCCGGCCGGTTCCATCAATTCTTCGGCGGCAGAAATGTCCAAATGGGTTCTGCTGCAACTCAATCACGGCAAATTTCCGGGCCGGGAAGACCGGCTCTTTAGCGAGGCGCAATCACGCGAAATGTGGAGCGCGCAGACGATCCTTCCGATCGGTACCGGGCCATCACCGTTAGCGGCCAAGAGACCAAAGTTCTCAGCGTATGCCTTGGGTTGGGGAGTGAGCGACTACCATGGGAGAAAAATGGTAGGCCACTCCGGCGGCCTCTCTGGATTTGTTTCGCGAGTGATGCTGGTGCCGGAAGAGAACCTGGGCGTGGTCGTCCTCACGAATGCAGAACAAGGCGGGGCCTTCGAGTCGATTCTCTACCACATCCTTGATTCATACTTTGGGTTGCCGCCGACAGATTGGATCGCCGCGCACAGAGCTGCGGACGACCAGGCGGAAAAGCAAGCAGCGGAAATCATGAAGGGCCAGGAGACCGGCCGGGCCGCTGACTCAAAGCCGTCGTTGCCGCTGGAAAAGTACGCAGGCATTTACAACGACGCCTGGTATGGACCAGTGACCATTCGGATGGAGAATGGCAAACTGGTCTTCAGTCTGGACCACACGCCGAAGGCCGTCGGCGAGCTCCAGCACTGGCAATACGACACCTTCAAAGCGCACTGGCGCGACCGCACCATCGAGGATGCCTTCCTCACTTTTACGTTGCGGCCGGATGGGACCATCGATCACTTCACCATGGCGGCGGTCTCGCCGCTTGCGGACTTCAGCTTCGACTATCAGGACTTGTATTTCACGCCGGCAAAAGCCAAATGAAACGCTGGAAAGCGAGTCCTCGATTAGCGGCTATTTGGAGAGCTGTTCTTTTGGTTTAATTTGCCGAGACGTTCTTACGCGCTCGATTCGCAGGTCAGTCTTCTTTGAGGAAATCGACGGTGGGTGGCCCGGGAAGTAGTCCTGCGGCGGTGCCGCGCTCGACCAATTCCTTCACGGCTTGCTTGCCTTTTTCGCCGTAGCCCAGCGTCCACTTGTTGACGTACATGCCGACGAACTTGTCGGCCAGTTCCGTGTCCATCTCGCGCGCGAATTGCATGGCGTAGTTGAGTGCTTCTTCGCGGTGCTCGAGGCCGTAGGAAACGCTATCGCGGATCGTCTTGGCGATTTGGCGGCCAATGCCGGGGCCCAGGGCGCGGCGCACGGCGTTTCCGCCGAGCGGGAGAGGCAGGCCGG
The DNA here is from genome assembly GCA_964524985.1 of uncultured Acidobacteriaceae bacterium. GTDB lineage: Bacteria > Acidobacteriota > Terriglobia > Acidiferrales > UBA7541 > Acidiferrum. The sequence goes on along the minus strand of CAZGFL010000097.1, from coordinate 23,894 downwards.
TTTGCTCGTGCCACCAGATTCCGAGGTCAACGACTTTGTGCAAGCCTTTCTCCGGAAAGAAAAGTTGTCCTTCGTGGATGAGCAGGCCGGCTTCCACAAGATTGTTTTGCACGGCATCGATAATCTTGTCGAAGGGCATCACCACGGCTTCGAAGGTCGGTTCGAAAAGCTTCAACGTGAGATACGCGGAGGTCTTCAGCCCAGGCACACCGATGCGCTTGCCGGTGAGTTCCTGCGGCTTAAGTGATTTTGTCGACACCACGATGGGCCCGTAGCCTTCGCCGAAGCTCGCGCCGCAATCGAGCAGCACGTACTTTTCCCGCAAGGTCGGATAGGCGGCAAAACTGATGGCTGTGACGTCGTAGGTTTCCGTGAGCGCTGCTTCATTCAGCGATTGGATGTCCGAGAGAATGTGCGTGTATTTGTATCCCGGCGTGGGCAGCTTGTGCGTGGCCAGCGCGTAAAACATGAAGGCGTCGTCAGAATCCGGTGAATGCGCCAGTTTGATTTCGACGGGCTCGTGTTCGGGCTTCGAAGCTTGTTGGCCGGGCATGGGGTTGCGCGAGTCCTCTTCTCGCTTGATGCACGATGGCATCCGTTCGAACGCCCGGGCTCGGGTTCCGCGCCTGACAGAGAGAAATCGGCCACAGGCTCTGTCGAGGACCGACGGGGGAAACGTGCGCGTCGCAGGGGCTTGCGGGGCGCTTGGACCGGGCGATGAATTGCAGGCAAAAGCGTAGCACATCCGCGACCCTCGGACAACGGCACTGCCGGGCAGCCGCCGGCCCCCTTGCCCCATTGCAATTCGCTTCTATTAGAACGACATAATAGGCGGACTTTTAGGGAACCATCGCGGTTGGCGTCTCAGCTGAAAAGCGGCGAGGCATTCGAATTGCCGAGGGCTGCTGTGACTGTGCTTCGCGCCCGCGTAGAGTGACCCGCTTGCAAAACACGGGTGGAGCAGCTACCACATGCGGCTTTCGCCGCCGCACCCAGCTGCTCCACCCTTTCAGCCGACCGTCGGGCCGTCTACCATACGGGTCGGCTCTTGCGCGCGGTTATTTCTCTACCGCAGCGCCGAAGCGGCGCGAACGCCCCGCTTTTCGATGGGAACAAATTCTCTTACGTCGTGGCCGGTATAGATCTGTCGCGGCCGTGCGATCTTCTGCTCGGGATCTTCAAGCATCTCCTGCCATTGCGCGAGCCATCCGACCGTGCGCGGAATGGCAAACAACACGGTGAACATCTCCGGTGAAAAGCCAAGAGCCTGGTAGATGATGCCCGAGTAGAAATCGACATTGGGATACAGCTTCCGCTTGATAAAGTATTCGTCCTCAAGCGCAATCTTCTCAAGCTCCAGCGCAATATCGAGCTTCGGATTCCTGCCGGTGGCCACAAAAACCTGGTCCGCCGCCCACTTGATGATGCGGGCACGCGGATCGTAGTTCTTATAGATGCGATGGCCAAAACCCATCAGCTTCCCGTGGCCGAGCTTGATTTTCTCGATGTAGGCGCGAACGTTGTCCTTCGAGCCGATCTCATCGAGCATCTTCAACACTTCTTCGTTGGCCCCGCCATGCAGTGGGCCGGACAACGCGGCGGCAGCTGCCGCGGTGCAAAGGAACGGATCGGCTTGTGAGCTGCCCACGGCGCGCATCACGTTGGCGCTGCAGTTCTGCTCGTGATCGGCATGCAGGATGAACAGAATATCCAGCGCGCGCGCGACAACCGGGTTGGCGCGGTACTTTGGCTCGACCATCTTCCACAGCATGTTCATGAAATTTTCCGTGTAGCTGAGGTCGTTGTCCGGATAAACGTATGGGTAGCCCAGGCTGTTGCGGTAAGTATACGCCGCGATCGTCGGGACCTTGCCGATGAGCCTGTAAACTTGCAGCTTCCGAACTTCCGGGTCATGCACGTTCTTGGCGTCCGGGTAGATGGTGGAAAGGGCGGCCACCGTGCTGATGAACATGCCCATGGGGTGGGAGTTGTGATGAAACCCTTCGAGCAGTCTCTTGGTGGTCTCATGGAGCATGGTGTGATGGGTGATTTCACCTACGAAGTTCTTCAACTGGATCTCGGTTGGGAGCTCACCGTTTAGAATCAGGTAAGCGACCTCGAGAAAGGTGCACTTCTCGGCGAGCTGCTCGATCGGATACCCGCGATAACGCAGGATCCCCTTGTCTCCGTCGATGAAGGTGATGGCGCTTTGGCACGCAGCGGTGTTCAGGAACGCCGGGTCATACGTCATGAGCCCGAAATCTGCCGAATCGGTCTTGATCTGGCGCAAGTCGGAAGCGCGGATGGCCCCCTTGTCGATCGGCAACTCGTAGGGAGTGCCAGTACGCTTGTCTACAACACTCAGAACTCTCTTATCCATAGAGCTGACTCCTTCCATTACTTAATCTCTACCGTTACCGCCAATGGCATTCACTTGCAGTGATAGAGGTCACTGCCGGGAGTGACGCCTGAGTTTGGTTGGGGCGATGGAGTTCACAGAGAGAGAGGAACCCCGCGTTCACAACAGATTCTCGGCTCTCTCCTTCAGAGGGAAGACACCATCCGCGCGATGGCATCATCGAAGGAACTTCTGCCGTCCAGGTAGGGTTGCCAGAATCGTTCCAAGAGCTCCCGATATTCTTTCCAGCCGCGCTGTGCGAATTTTTCCCGAAGAGTGCTCGAAGGGTTCGGCGGCCCAGTACTTGCGCCATCTTTGTTCTGGGAAAGATTTATCGAGGACGCCAAAATCGGACGAAGCACCTCGGCTGTCGTGTACAAGACCAGGGCATGCCACAAGTCGCGAGGAATAGGCTTATCACGCTGCTTGCACTCACGAATGATAGCGGCCTGCACAGGCTCCGCTATGCCGTGCGAGCCTTCGTGGAATAACACTTCGAGCGCTTCCGCACCCTGATTGCGGGGATCCAGGCTGGAGATCGTCACACGAAGCGGATCCACCGTGGTGTACGCGCCGGCGGCATTGGCGAAAGCGGAGACGTCCACACGGATTCGATAATGTGGCCATCGCGCGCGGTAGATATCCGCAAGACGCTCCGAAATTCCCACACCCTGCTCCCGCACGAGTGGCGTCACGTGCATGATCCAGTTGCGGTTCGCCCGATCGTGGTCTTGCCACAGCCGGGACCGGTACACCGGCGCCGCAGCTTCCAGGATTTGGGTGAGCCGGGGCGGCAAGCCGGCATCACAGAATTTGCGCTTGTGGCCGGAGAGTTCGTCGCAATCCTCAAAGTCGCCGAGCTGGTCCTTCAGTTGGATGAGCTCGGTGGAAAAAAGCAGGTCCTTGTCCGCGTAGTTCTCGGCGTAAAAGGCAACCGCTTCGTCCCAGGATTTCTGTTCGACGGCGGTAAGTGCCGGCTTTGCGGGCAGCACGGGTTTTGGAGCCGATGGCTTCCCGCTCGCATTCTCGCGGGAACCGGCACTCTTTTTCTGCCGCGCTTCGTAATAAAGCGTGTGATGCAGATTAATCCAGAAACTGCTGTGGAGTTCGAAGACAGGGAGTGGAACCTCCTCCGAATTTCTAGGGGAGGTGGCAGCACCGGCGGTATGCGCCAGGGGAAAAGCCACCAGCACGAAAGACAGTACCGCTCGAGCAGGCCAGGTCTGCATAGTGAATCGCACGATAGTAGCGCCAAGCGTTGCCGCAAACAAATGAGGTCGAATAGGAACGGAGTCCCCTTGCGTGCCGAATTTCGCGCTATCATTCCCGCCGCGTTAGTCCTGGGATCGGAGAACACATGAAAAAGATGCTTCGATGGACCAGCTCTCTTGCGCTGTTGTGTGTTCCTGGAGTTCTGGCGGCGCAACAAGCCACCCCCGTGGCGCTCAAACAAGAAGCCGTTGCGGAAGTAGACAAGCTGCAGACCTTCACGCAGCAAATGGTCGACCAGATCTACAGTTTCAGCGAGCTAGGCTTTCAGGAAGTGGAGACTTCCCGCTATGTGACGGGAATTCTGGAGAAGAACGGCTTTCGCGTCGAACGAGGTGTCGCCGGTATTCCTACCGCGTGGGTGGCCACCTACGGCAGCGGGAAACCGGTAATTGCTTTTATTACCGATATTGATTGCATTCCCCGCGCCTCGCAGAAGCCCGGCGTGGCCTACCACGTTCCAATCATTGAAGGAGCGCCGGGACACGGTGAAGGTCATAACTCCGGCATGGCGGTGAACGTGACCGCCGCGCTCGTGCTGAAGAATCTGATGGACAAAAATCGCCTGTCAGGGACGATCCGGCTAATTCCCGGGGTGGCGGAAGAACTCCTCGGCACGAAGGCGTTTTATGTGCGTGCCGGATTGTTCAAAGATTCAGACATTGTTCTTGGGGCACACGTCTATCATGAATTTCGCACCACGTATGCGACGGGAGAAGGTACTTGGAGCGGCCTGGTCTCCGTGCAGTATTTTTTCCATGGCAAATCGGCTCACGCGGCCGCACGCCCATGGGAAGGCCGCAGCGCGCTTGACGCCGTTTCGTTAATGAACGCCGGATGGGAATTCCGGCGGGAGCACCTGCGCCTGCAACAAAGATCACACTACATCATTTTAAACGGCGGAGATCAGCCGAACGTGGTGCCGTCCGAGGCGGCCGTTTGGTATTACTTCCGGGAACTCGACTATCCCCACATCAAAGAGCTCTACGAGCTCGGCAATACCATGGCGCAAGCCGCCACGATGATGACCGGCACCACCGTCGATCACAAACTCGTGGGTTCAGCCTGGCCGCCTTTTCTCAACAAAGTGATTGCCGAGGTGCAGCAGAAGAATATCGAAGCTGTCGGTATGCCCAAGTGGAGCGAAGCCGACCAAACCCTCGCCAAGGCCCTGCAAAAGGAAATTGGCGCAAAGGTCGAAGGTTTGAAGGAAAAATTGGAACCTTTGTCCGAACCGGTCAAGGATCCGATCGGTGGAGGATCGGACGACATCGGCGACATCTCCTGGAACGTTCCCATGGTCTACCTTATGTATCCAGCGAATATTCCCAACCTTCCCGGCCACAACTGGGCCAACGGCGTGGCGATGGCGACCCCTATCGCTCACAAAGGTTCTACTGCCGGCGCAAAAGTCCAGGCGATGACGGCGATCGATTTTCTGGTGCAGCCGGAATTGGTCAAGCAAGCGTGGGATTATTTTCGCAATGTCCAGACCAAGGAAATTCACTACCAATCGTTTCTTGCCCCGGACGACATGCCGGCAGTTGATTTGAACAAGGACAAAATGGAGAAGTTCGTCCCGGAGCTGAAGAAGTTCTATTACGATCCCGCGCGTTACAAAACCTATCTGGAGCAGCTGGGGATTCAATACCCAACCACCCGGACAAGCCCCTGAACGAGGCACAGCATTAGGCTGGCTGTCGTGCTGCGGCCTCCAGCCAGCGTTCGAGGACTGCTATCTGCTCGGGTTGCGTCGGATTTTCGAAGTGGATACCAATGCCGACCCGGCGCTGACATACGCTACTGTGGCTTTTAGTTTGAGCACGGCACTCTGCTGAGTCAGCGTAATGTAGACAGCCGTGCCCTTGGGAACAGGCTGGAGTGTGTCGACAAAGCACCCTGTGCGGCTGATATCGGAAGTCCGCGCACTAAGTCTCGTGCCGCTCATGAGCTCGGTAACTTCGGCTAATAAGACCAGTGGATACCGATCGGCGCCCCGCCGATCTGCCATGGTGTCCGTCATGCCGCATCTCCTCTTCCATCGACGTGACGCGCACGCCTGTTGGTTCGCCTTATCTGAGTGGAAGAGCTGCATGCGGCGGCTTCTCATGGAGAACCCGCGCAGAAGGAAGGATGCCCTGTCGTTATTCTGGCTTCACAGACATCCCTCAGGCAAGCAGCAATCGCCTTGTGCCTTCTATCAGTCACTCTGGAAAGAAAAGAGAAGAGCTATTCGGCTCTGGGGTCGGATACGCTGCCCACCCCGCCTTGGCGGTCTGCCGCGTGCAGGCTGCCGTTCGCATCGCGGAAGAACGATTTCCGTCCCGTGCGCCCATAACGCAACGGAGTGGCCGACAATTCAAATTTTGCCGGTGCGCCCAGATTGCTCGCACCGGCAATGACGTAGCGGAAGGCATAACCATTTTTGATCCCGTTGGCCAGGTCCGAATCCAGGAACCCCGCGGCCTCCGTATTCGGTGCGCCATGCAGTGGCTGACCGAGATTTGCCAGCGAATCGGGCAGGCGCTGGTACTTGTTGCGGTAGGATTCCACAGCCTTTGCAACTTCTTTCAACGCCAGCAATGCATTCTTCTCCGTTGTCTCGATCTCCGACTCATCCCACTCCGCTTCCAGAGCGGGGAGATCCAGGAACAGGACTCCCAGAGAGAGAAGCTTCCATTGGCCCTGCTCGAGGACCAATCCGAGGTTGACCTGGCGCGTGCTGTCGCTTGCGGGATCCGTGGCATCGCGCAGTTCCATCGGAAGGAACGCGAGGTTTTCTCGCAACTCCACCCCGCCGACTTGCATTTCTGTGGCGACGCTGGTGGTTTCGCAGCGCACCACGGGGCGGCCGGCAGGATTCAAGGAAGTCGTGGGTTTGCCGGGCTCATTCAGGAGAACGAAGCGCTTCATAAGCCCGATGCGTGCGGACGGCGTCATGCGGGAAAAGGCTTCCTGGTTCCGCGCGGTCAGGAATCGCGCAAATTCCGTTTGGTTCTGGGAACAGGCCGCAACGAGAAGGTCTCGAAGAGCCGCGCTCGGTCCCGTTAGAGCGGCAATTTCGTGCTTCGGGCTGGATTCCTGAGCCAAACCGGCCGCAACGAAAAACAAGAGCGTACTCAGTGTCCCGATGATGCGCATTGAAAGTCTCATCGCTTGAAGATTCCCGCTAATCCTTTGCAGCGCTGAGAATGGCCGCGAGATTCTGCGTGAAGCTCGAGCGCGGCATCACTTCATTACATCCGGCTGCCTGCGCCTGAAGCGCCAGTTCTCGTTGTACGTGCGAAAGAAATCCAATCACACGGACTTCCTTGTTTTTCTGACGCAGCTTCTCGATCGTGGGCAATGGCTGGCTTTTCGCGTTCAGATCCACAACCACCAGCTTGGGCTGGCCGTCGAGCAGGCCGAGCAGCGCTTCGCCATTCGTCGCCACTTTCACTTCCAAACCAAGGTGCTTGGCAGTTTCTGCCAGCTTCATTTGGAAGAACAAGTCATCCACCAAAGCCACCACTAGCGCCATGCTTCCGCCTCTGTCCCGACCTTAATAGTATGCTCTCCTTCTTCATTCGCCCAAGGATTGCGAGTAAACTGGCGTATTGCAAGGAGGTGCGGCATGCAACCTGCTTCCGCCTCTGACATGCAACCTGCCATTTCGCTCTTAGGAAAGACGCCACAAATCCTGGAAACGCTGCTTGGCGACCTGCCCGGGGAGCTGCTTCACTGGAAGCCCGCCGCGGACCGCTGGTCCATTTCCGAAGTGCTGGCCCATCTTTCGGCACTCGAAGCGGTTTACGCGGACCGCGTTCTTCGTGTAGTTGCAGAAGAATCTCCGGCGCTTAGGAAGTACGACCTGGCTGGCGCTTCCGCGAGAGGCGATTATTCCCGCGGTTCCGCGGGGGAAAATCTCGCGCTCTTCACGCGGACGCGTCGTTCGACTCTCGCCATGTTGACCGGGCTTCCGGCTTCCGCGGGCGCGCGCACGGGTGTGCATTCCGAACTGGGAGCCGTAACGCTCGCACAGATGCTGAACGAGTGGGCCAATCATGACCTCGGGCATTTGCGGCAAATTGCGGAGCTTTACCGCGCGCACGCTTTTCATCCGCATTCCGGACCGTTCATGCAATATTCGAATCCCAAGCCGTGAGCCCGACGCCGGAAGATCTACAGCTGGCTGCATGTGGCCCGCGCGACGTCACTCTGTATTCACGCCCAGGCTGCCACCTTTGCGAGCAAGCCAAAGTGGCCATTGCCCCTTTGCTGCGCGAGTTTGGCGCCGTTCTGCACGAAGTGAACATCGATGAGGACGCGGCTCTAAGAGAACGCTACGGCTGGGACATCCCTGTGATTTTCATCGGCCGCCACAAAGCGGCAAAACACAAAGTCGATCTGGACCAGTTCCGCCGCCAACTGGAAGAAGCCGCTTCGAAATGAAGTTTTTCCTCGTAAGCAGGAAGAATTGGCAGGCCCTGCAAAACAATTCCGACTTTCCAGTTTCGATTTTCCGGCTCTAGTGTCCGCCGCCGGGGCTGTGCGCTCCGACCGTCTCGTCGGGCACGTCGCCCTTGCGCCCGCGTACCCGGTCGTACACGCTGACCTGGCTCACCGAGCCGAGCGCTTCGTTATAAAAGGTCGGCACTCCCAGCGCCGTGCGCAGTTCTTCGTTGAACCGGCGCAGGTTCTGTAAATGGGTAGCAAGCGCCGGAACCTTCAGCCCCTCGTCGGTCAGCAAAAACTTCTGGTAGCCCGCATCCCACAGACGCGTGAATTGACCCTTCAGCATGATGGTGGGAATGATGGTCATCTGGTAGAGGTCGTCGGTGCCCTTGCGGAATTCCGCTCCGCAACCGTATTTTTCGACGCGCACTACCCCGCGCGTGCTTCCGACCGTGAATCCCAGCGCCGCCAGGCTTTCAATGGCCTTCGGTGAAAACCGCTCTTCGACGTTCCACATAGCTACCTCAGAATATCTGGTGACCCTTCGTTCTGTAAAGTGAACGGCCCACGATTGGGTCCGTTCCGGGGGCCTGCCTCGTCATCCTGAAAGAATCTTCATTCTCCTTTCACGGCATCGCAATCTATCATTTCATCTATATTCAACTTCCATACATAGTCTTGCGTCTCGTGTTTCTGGCCTCGGGCGAGATTTCCACAGCTGGGCGCTCCCCCAGGCGGTGGAAATGTGATACATGCTTAACGACGGCCAGGTCCATTTTCGAGGGGAAGGGTGTATCACATGAGCAGACGGATACGCTTGGTTATAGTCTTGTTGTGTTTGATTTCGTTTGGCCCGCGCTCACAAGCCCAGCAAACTTTTGGGTCCATCAACGGCACAGTTGCCGACAGCTCCGGTGCCGTCGTTCAGAACGCGACCGTTAAGATCCACAATCTCGCCACTGGGTTGGAGCAGACCGCTACAACCAAAGTCGATGGCTCATTCAATATTCCCGACTTACCGATAGGCGTGTATAGCGTCACTTTTTCGCGCGATGGATTTAAAACCGAAGTGCACTCGCAAATCCTCGTGCAGAGCAATCGCGCGACAACTGTGAATAGCACCTTGCAGCCCGGGGAACTCACCGCCACCGTCACCGTGACGGGGACTCCGCTGATGAATCAGACCGATACGACCAACGGCTACATCGTCGACACACTCACGATCGAGCAGACACCTCTCGGCACGGGCAGTTTCACGCAACTGGCGATCCTCAGTCCGGGTGTTCACGCCGATTTCCTCGGAGGCGCAGGCTCGAACGCGGGTTTAGGAAATCAGGCTATCTTTGCTAACGGCAATCGCGATACCAGCAATAGCTTCTCCCTGAATGGTACCAGCACAAACAACCTGTTTAACGGAAACTCTACCAGCCAAGTAGGAGAGAACCGCTTCGTTCTCAACATCGGCGAGAACTTCGGTTCGGGGGGCACCATTCAGACGAGTACATCGGTCTATGGGGCGATCGGACAGGCACTTCCGACGCCTCCCCCTGACGCCATTCAGGAAATCAACGTCAATGCATCCATGTATGACGCCACGCAGGGCAACAGCAGCGGCGCGCACATTGGCGTAATCACAAAGTCGGGCACAAATGCATTGCACGGAACGGTCTGGGAGCAATTTCAGAACGCAGACATGAACGCTTCGCCGTTCTTCTACAACGCTGCCGGGCCTGATCCAAACAATCCGGGCAAGTTGCTGGATCCCCGTCCATTCCTGAATCGCAATGCTTTCGGCGGAACGGTAGGCGGGCCAATCAAGAAGGAGAAGCTCTTCTTCTTCGGTTCTTACCAAGGAGTTCGTATTGCCGATGCGGAGTCCTCCACAAAGGACGTAACGGTGCCGCTGGGTTTGACCAACGATCGCAGTACGCAGGGCATCATCAACATGATTCAGGCGACCTACGGCAAGACGATCACGGCCGGCCAGATCAATTCCGCCGCGGCCAACCTCTTGAATGCCAAGCTTCCCAATGGGCAGTTCCTGATTCCTAGTGCTGAGATCACCAATGCGACCACGGCTACAAACCTGGGTTACGACGCGATCGTTAGAGGACCCAACTCGCATTCCAGCGTCAATCAGGCCATTGGCGGCATTGATTATGCCTTCAGTCCCAAAGACCGCATCTCCACGAAGTACTACTATCAGAACGACCCTACCACCAACCCCTTCGGCGCCGTGGGGTCTCTCCTGGGCTTCTCGCAGCAGCTCTTGGCGGGGAGCCAGGTCATTTCGATCTCCAACACATACGTTCTTTCGCCCAATACTACATGGGAGCAGCACGTCGGCTTTACTCGGCTTCGGGCTTATGCCAACACGAACCAGGGCTTTTCTGCAGGTACCGTGGGCATTAACCTTCTGGGCGGGGCCACCTTTCCTCAGTTCGAGATAAGCGCGGCCGATCCGACGATAAGTTCCGGCCTGGAGTTTGGTCCCAGCACTAGCTTTGGCGACGCAGGCATGTTTCAGAATCAATGGGGCGGCGGTTCTTCCTTGAACTGGCTCAAAGGAAAACACATGATCAGTTTTGGTGGAGAATGGAACCACACCCAACTGAACGTCATCAACAACAACACCAAGACCGATACCCTCGACTTTTCGTCCTTCCTGACTCTTGTCGAGGGCAGCGTGCGAGGTGGCGACGAATTTGTCGGCTCTGCGGATCGCTACTACCGCTCAGACACTGCCAGCCTGTTTGTTAACGATAGCTACAAGCTCCGCAGCAACCTTACGATTACCGGTGGTCTGCGCTGGGACATCGACGGGCCGCTCTCAGAAAAGTACGGACGCCTCACTGCATTTGATCCCTCTAGGTACAGCTACGCGCAATGCCTTGTTAAGGGACAATCCGGCGATCCCGGTACGCAGACATGCGACACCGGCACCGATGTCATCACCAATTCTGGTCTATTGATCGCCGGAAACAACAAGACCGCTGGAACTTCCGGGGCCAGCAATTCTTTGCTGAGGAATCACCAATGGGGTTTTGCTCCTCGCATCGGCGTTGCCTGGACCCCGCTCAAGAAGATGACGGTTCGCACCGGTTACGGCATTTACTTCGATCGCGGCGAGCTCTTCAGCTATCTGTCACCCAGCGCCGGCTCCGGTTTCAACGGTCCTTTGGGAGTGACATTAGCGCCACCCTTCGTTGAACCCATTGCTGTCGGCAAGGGTGCCAATCTTTCGCAGCCGTACGGCACGGTCTTGCCGCCTCCTCCTACTCCAACGGGCGCCGCTTTTCTGGCCTCTTTGCCTAATCTCCAGCAAACGGCTTGCGGTTTCCCAGGTTGCTGGCCTGCGGGCAACCTCTTTGGCCCTTTCTTATTCGGTGGTTATGACATCCACAACAAATTGCCTTACACGCAGAATTGGACTCTAGACCTGCAGTACCAACTTGCGAACGACTGGCTCTTCGAAGTCGGCTATGTGGGCAACCATGGCACTCACCTGGTCGTGCCCATTCCCTTCAACCAGCCAACCATCGCCACAGCAGGGAATGTCGTAAACGGTCAAACCTCCTCCTACGGAGGTACGAGTCCTCTGAACCTCGACACGGAGCCGGTCTTCACCAATGAATTCTCCGGCAATGCTCCGCTCCGTGTGCCTTATCCCGGCTACGACATGAACTCGGTGCTTTACATGGCGGAGGGCTCCTCGAATTACAATGCCCTCCAGGTTCAGGTCCGCAAGCGGCTTTCATTCGGGCTCCAGCTCACCGGTTCCTACACTTGGTCGCACTCCCTGGATGAGCAGAGTGCTTTGGGCCTCTTCTTCACGGGCAATAATCCCATGAACCTCAAGTCGAACTATGCTTCCTCCGACTTCGATCAGACACACGTTTTCTTGATCAACTACAGCTACGCGATTCCCAAGCTCGCAGAGTCCAAGGCTCTGGGATATGCCGTAAATGGCTGGGTGATTGGCGGGCAGACCGTGGCGGAAAGCGGTCAGCCTTACAGTGTTTATGACTTCTCTGGTTCTGTAGCTAGCTTGTACTTGGGAACCAGCGATTATATCGGGAATCCGCTCGTTCCCTTGAAGCCCGGGGTCACTCCGGCACAAGCCAAGCTGCAAGGCACGCTGGGCATCAACGCTGGCTCGCCAGTGCTCAACGCCAATGACTTCGCGCCACAATTTGTCGCTCCCGGGACAAATGGGGTCCCCGCCTGCGATGCCACTGGTTGCGACCTATTCGAGTCCCTTTACGGCTCTTCTGGGCGAAATCTTTTCCGTGGTCCTTTTCAGGTTCGCTTTGATATGAGCTTGGCCAAGGAGTTCGCTATCAGGGAGCGCATCCACCTGCGGTTTGAAGCCGACGCGTTCAACATGTTCAACCATCCTGACTTTGACGCCCCGAACAACAACGTTTTATTTTTTCCCAACTTCTCCGGTCCACCGTCGATTCCACCTCAAGGGAGCCTCGGCGTGATTCAGCATACGATCGGCAGCCCCCGCTTCTTGCAGTTAGGACTTCACCTCAAGTTCTAACGATAGTGGGGCAAAATACACTTCGACTTCCTTTGGGGCCGCTTCGGCGGCTCCAAAGCATTTAGGGCCCTCGTTCTTGGTCGTGACCGCGCAGTTCACCCTATAACCCCTCGGGAATCGTCCCGTACCTTGCCGCTAGGCATGCGCATCCAATTCGGAGTAAACTAGTCGCATATCCCAGCCTTTCGGAGACTGGGGCAAGCTTATGCAGATCGACGTGCCATGTCTTCCACCGGCCCCATCGCGGCTTCGGCGCGGGAATCCGCTATTCCCGATGCATCGGCGGGCGTGTCTCTCCTCGACCGGATTGGAAATACGCCACTCCTCCGCCTTCAGCGTGTAGGTAGCGAATTTCCCAACATCGAGTTTTACGCCAAAGCCGAATGGTTCAATCCGGGGGGTTCTGTTAAGGACCGGCCCGCCCTGGGCATGATTCAGGCCGGGCTTGCCAGTGGAGCCCTTCGCGCGGGCAAGACCATCATCGACGCTACCAGCGGCAACACGGGCATCGCCTACGCGATGATCGCCTCCGCGCTCGGCTTTTCAGTGAAACTGTGCCTTCCCGACAGCGCTTCCCACGAGCGCAAGCGCATCCTTGCTGCCTACGGCGCGGAACTGGTCATAACACCCGGCGATCTGGGCACGGATGGCGCCATTCGCAAAGTCCACGAAATTGTCGCGGCCGATCCCGAAAAATATTTTTATCCTGACCAATACAGCAATCCCGCTAACTGGCAGGCGCACTACCGCACCACCGCCAACGAGATCTGGGAGCAGACCGCCGGCCGCTTGACGCATTTTGTGGCGGCCCTCGGAACCAGCGGCACATTCGTCGGGACGACGCGCCGGCTCAAGGAAATCAATCCTGCGATTCGCTGCGTCAGCCTCCAGCCGGACTCCTCTTTCCATGGTCTCGAGGGTTGGAAGCACATGCCGACGGCGATTCGCCCGGCGATTTACGACGACCGGCTTGCGGACGAGAACCTGGAGGTCTCGACCGAAGAATCGTACCGTCTGGTGAAGCGCCTGGCGCGCGAAGAGGGCCTGCTGGTCAGCCCGAGCGCGGCCGCCGCGTTGCTCGGCTGCTTTGCGGTCGCGGCGCGCCTCCCGAAGAACGAACACGCCGTCTTCGTCACCGTTTTTGCGGATTCCGCGTCAAAATATTTGAACGAACGATTTTGGGACGAAGACTGACAATGGCCGGCGAGCACACGCTCTGGATCAGTGGCCACCTCGCGGAGAAGATTCGCGCGCACGGCGCGGAAACTTATCCGCACGAATGCTGTGGTGCGCTTCTGGGCCGCGACAGCGAGGCGATCGAGGTCGGAGCCTATGAAGAGCCTGCCAGTGCCATTCCTAAAGCGGGAAGGGAAGTGCTCGGCCTCTATCCCCTCGTGAATCGCCGTGACGATTCGCCGCGCAACCGTTTTTCGCTGACCGCCGAAGACGTACTCGAAGCGGATCGTGCCGCTCAGAAACAAGGGCTGGAAGTGATCGGCTGGTATCACTCGCATCCTGACCACCCTGCGCGCCCGAGCCAGTACGACCGCGATCACGCCTGGCCGTGGTATAGCTACATTATCGTCAGCGTGCACGGCGGCGCGCCGCAGGAGATGACCTCCTGGCGTTTGAACGACGACCGCGCGGAGTTTTCCCCGGAGGGAATCGAAATTCGCCACGGAGCCGCCGTCTAGAATTTGTAGCGCAGGGCGTAGCCCTGCGTTTTTCTTAAGGTTTACGAATTTGTAGTGGCCGGACTTTGGCTCGGCGGTTTTTGGTTTTTCTTTTGTGTGGGTGCAGCATGCTGCGCCCCAGTTGCCGCAGTTGTCGGCTTTGGAGTCATGTGGATAGCGTAGTGGCCGGTCCTGCCTGCCGCAGGCGGGCTTCAGACCGGTGATTCTCTTCGAGTCTTTTGGAGGAACGCATTCATGGCTGTAAAGGTCATCATTCCCACGCCGCTTCGCGTATATGCGGGGAAACGTGATTCGGCGGAATTCACTGCCCACACCGTGGGCGAAGCGCTCGGCCATCTCACCACACAATTTGCCGAACTGCGCAAGCATCTGTTCACCGAAGAGGGCAAGCTGCGCAGCTTCGTCAACGTCTACGTGAATGACGAGGATATCCGCTATCTCGCCAAGGAAAACACTCCCACCAAAGACGGCGACACTATCAGCATCATCCCCTCTATCGCCGGCGGTGTCAGTGCCGGCCTAGCAGCGGTTCCCGTGGCGGCTCCGGCGGCCGCCTCGGTCTCGGCGGCAGGAGCTAATTTCGCGATTTTCTTCCGGTTTTTTGGGGCGAGAAAGCGCGCGCGACCGGCGGTTTCGCGAGAAAAATCTCTCTCTCATCGCATTGTGAGACGTTAAACTAAAGGGACAGGGAATCATAATGGCTTCCACTACTGCAACGCAGGCCGGGTCGAAACCGGCCGGGCTTTCGAAAGACGAGATTCTTCGTTACAGCCGCCATCTCATCATGCCGGAAGTCGGCATGGAGGGGCAGCTCAAGCTGAAAAACGCCAAGGTGCTGCTGATTGGCACCGGCGGCCTCGGCGCCCCACTTGGGCTGTATCTTGCTGCCGCTGGCGTCGGTAAACTCGGCCTCGTTGATTTCGACGTTGTCGACTTCACGAATCTTCAGCGCCAGGTCACCTTCGGCACCAGCGACGTCGGCAAGCCCAAGAGCGAAGCTGCGCGCGCGCGCCTTTCGAATCTCAATCCCGCCATCGAAATCCAATCCATCGAGGCGCAACTCACCAGCGCCAACGCCCTCGAGCTTTTCAAGGACTTCGACATCATCGTCGACGGTACCGATAACTTCCCCACGCGCTACCTCGTCAACGATGCTTGCATCCTTCTCGGCAAGCCCAACGTTTACGGCTCCATTTTCCGCTTCGAAGGCCAGGCCACCGTTTTTGGCATGCCCGATGGCCCGTGCTACCGCTGCCTCTACCCCGAACCGCCTCCGCCGGGGCTTGTGCCGTCCTGCGCCGAAGGCGGCGTTCTCGGCGTTTTGCCGGGAATCGTCGGCTCCATTCAGGCGATGGAAACCATCAAGCTGATTCTCGGCACCGGCGACAGCCTCATTGGGCGGCTCCTGTTGTTCGACGCGCTCGGCATGAAGTTCCGCGAACTCAAGCTGCGCAAGAATCCCAACTGCCCGATGTGCGGCACGCATCGCACCATCACCCAGCTCATCGACTATTACGAATTCTGCGGCGTGCGCGGCGAAGAGGCTCCTGCTCCCAACATACAGGTCCCCGAAATCACCCCGCGCGAATTGAAGGCGCGTCTTGATCGCGGCGATGATCTTTTTATCCTCGACGTGCGCGAGCCGCACGAATATCAGATTTGCAATCTGAAAGGCCAACTGATTCCGCTCGGCGAGTTGCCGCGCCGCGTGCATGAACTCGATTCTTCGCGCGAAATCGTCGCGCATTGCCGCAGCGGCAAGCGTTCCGCGGAAGCGGTTGATTTTCTGCGCAAGGCCGGCTTCCGCAAGATTCTGAACCTCAAGGGCGGGATCCTCGCGTGGTCCGACGAAGTTGATCCTTCGGTCCCCAAATACTGAACCACAAGCGGAAAATGCTCTTGTGGTTTTCAGCCCGGGGTTGTAATAGACGCAGTGAAAATCGTTGAGGGAGCGAAAATGGCTGCAACCAAAATCACTGTCAACTCGAACGGATCGATCCGCATCGAAGGCGACTTTGAGATTGTCGATCCTCAGGGCCAGCCGTTTGGACTTGGCGGTCGTACCACCGTTTCGCTTTGCCGCTGCGGCCATTCTGCCAACAAACCCTTCTGCGATGGCTCCCACAAGGCCACCGGGTTCATGGACACAGTAGCCGCTCGCGACCTTCCTCCTCCTGCCCCCAAGCCGAAGGTCTGAGCTGGCCTGTCGTTGATTGTGTCAGAGGCTGAGACAGTCTCAGTGTGAGACAGTAATACGGTTTTCTCCTGATACTGACCGTTTGCCCGGTAACTCCTTCGAAACACAATATGATAGCAGTCTAATCTCCCGTTCCAGCGCCCCACAGAGCCGTCTCGCCGGACCGTCCCTTTTTCATCTACGCCAAGGCGCTCCTGTAACTCTTTCTATTTCTGTAGATTACAGAAGGTCCCTTGTGCCCTGGAAAGGGCACAAACTTGCACTCACCCCAAGTTGGCAGTTTTTCTTAGGCGTTTGGGGGATTTTGTGGGGAGTTGGGCCAATATCGTCGGGTTTCTTGGGGGGCAGAGCCGTTCCGCTTCCGCGCAGAACGTGCGCTCGCGGCTGTTTGTTGCGGCCGGTGTCACCCTGGCCAGCCTGTTCCTCGCCGCCATTTTCCTGCTGCGGCAGACTCCTGTGGCCGCTTCTCCGCAGGTCTATCTTTATCTCGAAGTGGGTGGGACGCTCCTCTGTTACTGCTACGCCGCCAACGCGTTGGTTCGTTTTCGCGGCACCCACGACCGCACCGCCCTGATCCTGGCATTCGGCTTTGTGCTCTCCGGCATCATTGAGACCATTGGCTATTTCGGCCTCAACGATTCGATCGCTTCGGGCACTCTCGCGCTTACGCATGTTCCCGTAGGCTGGATGGTCAGTCGCACATTGCTGGCCGTTTTGTTGCTCGCGGCTCTCGCCGTCGAGCGCTACATGCCTACGGCGCGGCGCCCGAGCAAGGAAACCGCGGCCGCTTTACTGGTAGTGGCGTTAGCCGCTTATCTCACAAGCGCGGCGTTCCTGGCAGCTCCTGCCGCTCCTATTGCGCGTGCTCAGAATATATTCTCGCGACCCTGGGACTTGCTGCCCGCGGCTCTTTTCCTGGTCGCCGCAGCCTGCTTCCGCCTGCGCATCACGAAGGAAAAGGACAAGAAGAGCGGCGCAAGCCTATTTGACTATTCGTTGTTCATCGTGGCTTCGCTCAACGTAATTTGCCACGTCTCGGCCGCTTTCTCCCGGCAACTTTTCGACGGTCCGTTCTTCCTGGCGGAACTCAGTAAGGTTTTCAGTTACGTGGTGATGCTTTCTGGCGCGCTGCTCGACCAGGCCCGCCTGTTCGAACAGGTGCGTTCGATGGCCGTGAGCGATCCGCTGACCGGTCTTGCGAATTACCGCCGCCTGATCAGTGTGCTCGAAGCCGAACTTGACCGTTCGCGTCGCACGCAGCGCCCGTTCAGTGTGGTGTTGCTGGACATGGATGGCCTGAAAACCATCAACGACCAATACGGGCACCTCACCGGAAGCCGCGCCCTCGTGCGCATCGGCAAGGTTCTTCGCAATCATTCCCGTGCAATCGATACGGCAGCGCGTTACGGCGGCGACGAGTTCGCGCTCGTTCTGCCCGAAGCCGGCAAAGACATCGCTTCGCGCGTGGTGCTGCGGATTCGCGAGCGCCTCTCGGCGGAAACCGAATCGCCAAGGCTCTCGGTCAGCGCTGGAGTCGCGGCCTTCCCCGAGGACGGCGACACACCGGAAAAACTTCTGGGCGCCGCGGACCGCGCTCTTTATGTCATGAAGCACGGCGGGCGCAGCAGCGTACAAAATCTCGCGCGCATCGCCGCGTGCCTGTGAGGATGAACACGCGCGATGCCGCTTAGGAACAGATATACGTTTCATCGGGCAGAAAAACGCATCCCGATGGAGATCCCCGTCTTGATCGACGGGCATCGGCTGGCGCCCGGTTCGGAATCGACTTTTACGGAAAACGTCAGTGCGCGCGGCGCGCGTGTGGTGACGGTGCGCCATTGGGAACAAGGCGAGAAACTGAACTTCACCTCGCGCACTGGAGAATTTCGCTCCCCGGCCCGGGTCGCTTACTGCCAGGCATTGCAAGGCAACGGCTTTGTCATTGGCGTGGAGTTCCTCGAGCCCAAGGGGCGATGGGTTGTTCAATCCCCAAGATAGCTTGACCTCAACGGCGAGCGGATAGGAGGGCAACGCTGGAACAATCAAGGAAGACAGATTACTTGCGCAAAAGTATCGAGGTTTTGAAGCGCCTGGCGGATCGCAAGCGAGCTGCCCGGCGCTTCACCTTTTCCGGCCTTCTGTTTCTTGTCCTAATGTCTTTCTGCCAGGACCTGCTCGTATACGCGAATCATTCCTTCCACCATGTGCTTCGCCGAAAAATTCTGTTCCACGCGCCGTCGGCCAACCTGGCCGAGTTCCTTGGCGAGTGAGCGATCGCGCAGGATTTTTGCCGCCGCAGCGGCAATTTCATCCGCATTCGGGCCCGAGACCAGGAGCCCGCTTTTTCCGTCTTCGATGATTTCGTCTAGTGCGCCGAGATTGAACGCAATCGAAGGAACTTCGTAGGCCATTGCGGCCAGCAAGGAATTGTTCAGCGCCTCAAAAAAAGAAGGAAGAAGAAATGTGTCCAGCGCCGCGTAGACCGTTTCCACGTCTTTCACGAATCCCGCAAAGATCACCGCATTGGTCAGGCCGAGTTCTTGCGCCAAAGCTTTCAGTTTGGGACGGCACGGCCCGTCGCCGGCAAGCAACAACTTGGCGTTTGGAAATTCCTTGCGCAAAACAGCCAATGCCCGAACGAGCCACTCCTGTCCCTTGTCGAGAAGCAATACGCCCACACAGCCAAGTAGCGGCGTCCCGTTTTCGATTCCCCAACGTGTTCTTGCGGCCTTTCGTTGTGCTTCACCCAGTTTCGCCGGAATCTTTGCGCCTTCGTGAACGACCGTCAGCTTTTCGCGAGGCGCGCCAGAAGCCTCCGCTTGTTTCGCCACCCAATTCGAGTTTGCGATGATTCGTTTCGCAGCGGCATAGCGCGCCCGTGCGATACGGCTCTTTCCAATCGGGTAGCCCACGCGCCGCGAAATCACCAACGCAGCCAGGCGGCTTGCGCGGGCAAGCCACGCGGCAGAAACGGCGTGGGCTTCATTGGCGTGGACGATTTCAAAATTGTTGTTCTTGAGCAGCGCGCGGATCTTTCGGGCCGCAGGGATTCGGAAGAGTCCGCGAGAAACAAGATGAACGGGCACGCCTTTTTCCCCGGCGCGTGCTCCTAAAGCCGATCCTTCGGCCGCTATCAACTCGGCGCGATGGCCGCGTCCTATGAGCCCTTCCAGAATGAGCAGCGCCTGATTCTGCCCGCCGCGCCACTCGGGCTCGAGGTCCACGAGGAGCACGTTCATCGCTGTTCCTGTTTCGCGGCTTCCGCCACCAGTTGCCCCAGCTTGCGATATTTCATCCGCACGGATCGCGCGGCCATTTTCGCGATCAATGCGCCCTGATGACCATCGAGGAATCCGCCGCGCAGGAAATAGTTCTGAAACCAGCTCCAAGGTGCGGCAACCCAAATCGCCGGCCGCCACGACCGTTTCCCCTCCAGGTAGAGCCGCTGCGCCGCGAGCGCCGTGTAGCGCTCGACTTTCTCCTCGTGTTCGTCAAACGAGCCAACGGTGTAGTGCAGCAAATCGCCACGCAAACGTCCCGGCTTTCCCTCGAGCCCCAGCGTTTCGTGAATGATTCCCGAGAACTTCGCCAGATCCCGCCGGTAGAGGCGCCGTTGAAAATCCGGATACCATCCCGAGTAGCGAATCCATTTGCCGAGGTACCAAGCCCGCCGAGCCATTTCATACACGGGCAGATCCGCAGACCGTTTTTTCCATTCCAGAATCGACGTTCTGAGCGGGCAGCTCAGTTCCTCGTCCGCGTCCAACGAAAGAACCCACTCACTACTTGCGGATTCCGCAGCGAAATTCTTCTGGTCGGCATAATTCGTCCAGGCTCTCGAGAGAAAGACCGCACCATGCTCCCGCGCAATCTGCTCCGTGCGGTCCTTGCTGCCGGAGTCTACGATCACAATTTCGTCCGCTACTTCGGCGAGCGAAGCGAGTACGCGGGGAAGGTTTCGCTCCTCGTTGAGCGTGATAATGCAGGCGGAGATGCGGTTCATCAGATTCGCCGACTTGCGAAATCCAGGCTACTGCCGTTCCAGCTCGATGACGCTTGGCGCGAGTATTTGCCTCGAACGGGCCAGCCCCGACAAGTCAACGCCTTTTGTTATGACACGTTGGAACGGCACTAGTATCTCACAAAGGCTGGAACAACAACTCAAGCCGGGCAGAAGGAGAGAGGTTAAGGTCTTATTTCGGCAGGAAGTTCACGCGAATGAGGCTCACCCCAATGCGGAATTCCGTGCCGTCCTGAAGCATTGCGGCGCGGACGCGCTCCTCTTCGAAAAAGGTTCCGTTGGTGGAGTCCAAGTCCTTCAAGTTGATATACGTGTCGCGGACTTCCAGCACGCAGTGTTTCCGCGAAATCTCCGAATCATTCAGCGCCACGTCCGCTCCCTTGCGGCCCAATACCACGCGGGGCTTGGTCAGTGTGTGGGTCTCGCCTTTCCCCGGGCCGGAGAGGATGGTCAGGACCACTTTCTTTTTTTCCGGCAGCCGAAGTCCCGGGTCGGGAGGGGGCAAATTCAGGTTCGAACTGGTGGCGTTCGCGCGCGCGAACGAAGGCAGCGGCGACATCACCACCGTGGCATCCACGCGCCGCTTGATCTCCACAATCGTGGTCTTTCCGCATTTCGAGCACTTGAACTGGATCTTGGCATGCCCGCCAAATTCGGCGTCGTTCAGCAAATGCTCCGTTCCGCAATGAATGCAAGAGGTCTGCACATTTCTACCCTAGCATCCTTTTCCATGCATGCGCGGTGCATAAGGGACATCCACGCCGAAGGGTAATCCGCGCGATTCAGCGCTGCGAGAGCCTTCCCGATAAGCCGCGCCGTGCCAGTGTCTTGTGCTACGATAAATGGTTCCAGACCAATCAGGAGAGCCGTGTGCCGGAACATATTTCGCGCAAAGAGCTGAAACAGGACAAGATCAAGGAGACCTTCGAGCACGGCGCTGAGGCCGTCATTTCCCACGGCCAGTTTGCGACCATCGTTGTCATTGCCGCGCTCGTCGTCGGTCTCGGCTATGGCGGCTGGCGTTTTTATTCGGATCGCAAGACTGTCGAAGCTTCCGGTGCATTCGACGTTGCCATGAGGGCCTACCAGGGCCGCATCGGGGGCGCTCCGGATCCTTCCGACCTCACGGAGCCCGTGTACAAGGACGACAACGCACGCGTTCAGGACGCCTTGAGCAAATTCCAGAGCGTCGCGGATAAATACCCTTCCACAAACCCTGGCAAGCTGGCCCGCTACTATTCGGCGCTCTGCCTGGAAGATCTGGAACGGCACAATCAAGCTTTGGAAGACCTCAAGAAAATTAGTTCGGGCAGCGACAAAGAACTCGCAGCCATGGCGCAATATCAAATGGCGGTGATTGATGCGCGGACAGGCAAGACGGATGATGCCGTGAAGTTGTTTCGCGCGCTAGCCGACAAGCCCAGCGTCATCGTGTCGCGGCCGTTCGTATTAATCGAGCTGGCGCGCACGCTGCGCACTTCGAATCCGAAGGAAGCAACTTCGATCTACCAGCAGATCAAGAAAGAGTTTCCGGATACGCAGTTGGCAGACCAGGCTGATCAGGGGCTGAATTCACTTTCGCCTAAGTCCTGACGATTCCGCCGCGAGTCGCTCCGCGTGCGGTCCTGCAACCTGTAAATGGAGCGGACTATCGAGAAGATTCTCCATCCTGCTCCCTGGGCCATGCGCGCGGAGGAATCACTCGGCCGGCGCTATCCGGAGCCGGATCATCCGTACCGCAGCGCGTATGCCCGGGACCGCGACCGCATCATCCATTCCCGCGCCTTTCGCCGCCTGGAAGCCAAGACGCAAGTTTTCACCACGCGCTATTCGGACCATTTTCGAAATCGCCTGACGCACACGCTCGAAGTGGCGCAGATTGCGCGCACCGTCGCGGGGGCGTTAGGTTTGAATACCGAGTTGGCCGAGGCGCTTGCGCTCGTTCACGACATTGGTCATCCGCCGTTCGGCCATGCAGGCGAACGCAAGCTGGATGAGTTGATGCGCGCGCGTGGCGGCTCCTTCAATCACAATCTGCATGCGCTGCGCATCGTCGAGCAGTTTGAGCAGCGCTATCTCGACTTCCCAGGGTTGAATCTCACCTTTGAAGTTCGCGAAGGGATCGTCAAGCATTCCCGGGATTATTCCACTGTGGAATTTCCGGAGCTCCGCGAATATCTATTGGAGCTGCGGCCGCCACTCGAAGCGCAGCTCATCGACTGGGTCGACGAAATTGCCTACAACACGGCAGATTTGGACGATGCGCGTGAAGCGGGGCTGCTCGATCTCGCAGTTCTGCGTCGCGAAGTGTCATTCTTTGGCGAAGCGTACGCGCGAGTGGATGCGGCGCACCCTGGCGCGCGCGGAAAATTGAAATTCAACGAGGCGCTCAAGCACGTGCTCGATTCGCTGGCCACCGACTTGATTGAGACGACGCAGGAGTATCTCCAAGCTGCCGGTGTCGCGTCCATACAAGATGTTCGCCGCGCGCCAAAGCGCCTTGCGCAATTCAGTGAGGCTGCGGCGGAAAGAAATCGGGCCCTCAAAAAGTTCCTTTTCGCTCACATTTACAATCATCCGGCAATCACGGAAGACCGCGACCGTTCGGTGAGTTGTTTGGAAGAGCTTTTCGCCTTTTATCTGGCAACACCGGGTTCGATGCCACCATCCTATGAAGAACTGGCACGCATGGAACAAAGGCACATCATTGTCTGCGACTATATCGCGGGAATGACGGACCAGTTTCTTTTGCGCCAGCATCACGAGCATTTCGGCAACGCCGTGCGCCCGGCCGCTGGCCTGGCAGAGTGAGAGCCGATGATTGGGCGCGACGAGAACGTGAACGTCATCCTGGACGAATTGGAGAAACTCCATGGTCCGCAAAAGCTTGCCGGGCCGAGCGATCCGTACGAAATGATTCTGTTCCTGAACTGCGCCTATCCCGCGACGGACGCAAAATGCGCAAAGGGGTTTGAGATAGTGAAGCGTGAAGCCGGGCTGGCGCCGGACGAGATTCTCGCGGCGAACAAAGCAAAGCTCGCGAAAGCCATGAAGCCCACGGGGATGTTCCCGGAGCAGCGCGTGGATCGGTTGAAAGAAATTGCGCGCATCGCGAAAAAAGAAGCAGGCGGCGACCTGAAGGCTGCACTTAATAAGAACATTCCCAAGAAATTGGATTCCGAGGGGAAAGGGTTGCGCGCCGCCAAGAAACTCCTCCAGGAATTCCCGGTGATTGGTGAACCGAGCGCTGAGAAAATTCTGCTGTTTGCAAAGTTAGCCCCTGTCGCCGCGGTGCCTTCGGCGTGCGTGCATGTGCCGATGCGCATCTGGTTTGG
>CAZGFL010000096.1:0-8764 GCA_964524985.1 uncultured Acidobacteriaceae bacterium | reverse complement strand
TGATCGGCATAGCCGCAACCGTCTGGCCCAGTTCGAAACCGGAGACGCCTTTGCCGATCTGATCCACAATGCCGACCAGGTCCCAACCGGGCGTATAGGGCACGCGCGGTGTTTCCGGATGGACGCCCTCGCGCGCCAGTATGTCAGGCAAGCTCACGCCCGCGGCCAGCACCTTCACCCGGACCTCGCCAGGCATTGGCGTAGGGCATTCTTGTTCGGCGACAGTGATCACCTCCGGTCCGCCGTAGCGCGTGACAATAATTCGCGTGTGTCTCACGAACCTCTTGCTCCTTTATAAACAGTCTCTTCTGTGCGCTCGAGCTTGTCGAGCGGAGTTCTTTTTCAGACTGACCCCGAAAACCGCTCTTAACTCCACCCAGGAAGCATTGTCAGTGACGTAGGGCACGCATCTTAGTGACCGCGAGCACACAAAAATGGACCGCGCCGAATCTGAGGGTCACGAGTCCTGATAAACAACTAATCGGGTTACTTGAACGTTGCGGAGCTACTGCAAGGCATACAAACTGGCCCTATACTCTCATCGGACCAGACCTTGCACATGAGTAGAACCAAGAAGATTGCACTGACTGTAGTTGCTTCGATTGTCGCGCTGCTGTGGTTTGGAGATGAATATCCACGCCTGCGCTTTCGTGGAGACGCGAAGTTCTCTGGCGGATCAGTTTTTGGCTACGAAATCAAAATGAACCAGGGGGAGGGGCCTCGGCTAAAACAGAAAGGCAAAACAAAAGCCGGAAGGTAGTGAAACCCTCCGGCTTCTGTTGGTTCTTCTGGCTTTCTGTCTAGCTCTCGACGAGTCCTTTTTCCAGCATCTCCTCGTCGCTGAGCCACAGATCGGGGATATTGGCTGAGCCGAGCCGAAGAATATCTTCCAAGGCGCCACGCACCTCTTTGCGTCCGAATTCCACGCCGATGCGCTCCAGCAGCTCGATCAGGGCCTGCGCGCCTTCCGCAAGCGCCGGCTTTGGCTGAGCGCCAACCGTGTCCAGTCGATGATACGTGACGACGTAAACGGCGCCCGGTCCCGCGCCGTGCCGAACGATGTGCAGAAATCCACGCGCCTTCGGCTTTTCCGGAGCTAGTCTTGCGGCCAGCCCTGAACCGGAGGTGAGAGCGCTCATCGTGCCATATCCCTTGTTTGCTCCTCCGGCCTCAACTGCAGCCGCTCGTGCTGCCGCAATTCTCGCACTTGTAGCAAGCCCCGTTCGGCACCATGAGCATGCCGCACTCGGAACACGTCGGTGCACCCTCGTGCGTGTCGCGCGGCTTCATCTGCTCCGGCACCCAGTTTGTCCCACTGGAAGGCATGACTGCTGGAGACACTGCCATGGCAGGGGCGTGCGCTGCGCCTGCACTCTCTCCATTCAACTTCAGATAGTCGGCCGAAATGAATCGTCCGCCGAGCCACCGCGCTAGATAATCCAGCACCGAAGAAACAAAGCGAATGTTCGGATTCGCCGTAATGCCAGATGGCTCAAACCGCGTGTTCACGAGTTTGTCCACGAACACCTTGAGTGGCACGCCATATTGCAAGCCGAGCGACACAGTCAGCGCGAGTCCATCCATCACTCCGGAAAGCGTCGAGCCTTCTTTGGACATCTTGATGAATATTTCGCCGGGCCTGCCGTCTCCGTACATGCCTACGGTGATGTAGCCTTCGTGTCCCCCCACGCTGAACTTGTGAGTGACCGAGGCGCGCTCCACCGGCATCTTTTCGCGCACCGCGCGAGCGAAGAGTTCGCGTTGCATCGGCTCGGTTGCGGCCGCGGGTTCCGATTTCTTTTCTTCCTTCGCCCCGCCTGCATTGAGCGGCTGCGAGCGCTTGGAATTGTCGCGGTAGATCGCCACGGACTTCAGCCCCAGCTTCCAGGACTCGATGTAAGCATTGCTGATGTCCTCGACGGTCGATTCCTCGGGCATATTGATGGTCTTCGAGATCGCTCCGGAAAGGAACGGCTGCGCCGCTGCCATCATCTTCACGTGTCCGGTCCAGGCGATCGAACGCCCGCCGCCCAGGGGCGCGAGCGAGCAATCGAATACCGGCAGATCCTCGGCCCTCAGGTATGGCGCGCCCTCGATCTTTCCATTCTTGTCGATATAGGAAACGATTTCGCTTGTCTGCTCCGGCGAATAGTGCAACCGCATCAGCGCTTGCGGCACGGTATTGTTCACGATTTTGATCAGCCCGCCGCCGACTAGTTTCTTGTGCTTTACCAGCGCCAGGTCTGGTTCGATTCCCGTGGTGTCGCAATCCATCATGAAACCGATTGTGCCTGTCGGCGCCAGCACGGTTACTTGCGAGTTCTTGTAGCCGAACTTCTCACCGAGCTGCAGCGCGTTATCCCACGATTCCTGCGCCGCCATGAACAATTCCGTCTGCACGTGCTCCGGCTTGATGCCGCGCATCGCGTCCCGGTGCATGCGGATTACGTCAAGCATCGGTTCGCGGTTCACTGCATAACCGGGGAAAGCGCCCATGTTTTCCGCTATGCGCGACGACTGCGCGTACGCTTCGCCGCACATCAGCGCGGTGATGGCTCCCGCCATGTCGCGGCCTTCATCCGAGTCGTAAGGCAGAGCCAGCGACATCAGCAACGCGCCGAGATTGGCATAGCCCAGGCCGAGCGGCCGGAACTCGTGAGAATTCTTTGCAATTTTGTCGGTAGGATAACTGGCGTTGTCCACCAGAATTTCCTGCGCCGTAATGGTCACGTCCACGGCGTGCTTGACCGCCGTCACGTCAAACTGTCCGTTGGAGCCGAGAAACTTCATGAGGTTGAGCGAAGCTAGGTTGCACGCCGTATCGTCGAGGAACATGTATTCCGAGCAGGGATTCGAGGCATTGATACGCGCCGTATTCTTCGACGTGTGCCAACGGTTGATGGTCGTGTCGTACTGCATCCCCGGATCGCCGCAGTGCCAGGTTGAATCCGAAATCTTCAACATCAAATCGCGGGCGCGCAGTTTTTCCGCGGGTTGGCCATCGATGACGTTCTTCGTCCACCAATCCCTGTCTTCCACCACCGCGCGCATGAATTCATCCGTCACGCGCACGGAATGGTTCGCGTTTTGAAAGAAAATCGAAGCGTAGGCGTCGCCGTCAATCCCGGCGTCATAGCCCTGTTCGATCAGCACCTGCGCTTTGCGCTCTTCCTTCATCTTGCATTCGATGAATTCGACGATGTCCGGATGATCGATGTTCAAAATCACCATTTTGGCCGCGCGCCGCGTTTTGCCGCCGCTCTTGATCACGCCCGCGAACGCGTCGAAGCCCTTCATGAAGCTCACTGGACCAGATGCGATGCCGCCGCCAGAAAGTGTTTCCTTGCTTCCGCGCAGCGAAGAAAAATTCGTGCCCGTTCCGGAGCCCCACTTGAACAGCATTCCCTCGGTCCGGGTCAGGCCCATGATGGATTCCATGTTGTCGTGCACGGAATTGATGAAGCATGCCGAGCACTGCGGCTTCGGCTGCACGCCCACGTTGAACCACACGGGCGAATTGAACGCCATCTTTTGCTCGACAAGCAGATGCGTGAGCTCGTCGCGGAACGCGTCACGCGATGCATTCGAGGCGAAGTAACCGCCCTCCTGGCCCCAGCGCACAATCGTGTTCACCACCCGGCTGATCAATTGGCGCACTGATCCTTCGCGCTCTTTCGATCCCGGCTTCCCGTGAAAATATTTGCTGGTGACGATGTTCGTGGCCGTCTGCGACCAGCCCTTCGGCACCTCGACGTCTTCCTGGCGGAAAATCGTCACGCCCTTTTCGTTTCCGATCAGGGCGGTGCGCTTCTCCCATTCCACGGCGTCGAACGGAGAGATCTTTCCGTCCGTGAAATACCGTTCAAAGGGGAGGCCTTTGTGCGCTCCCGTATTCTCCGGACTCCTGTCCGTGATCGGGGAATCCCCAGTTAGTGCTTGTTTCATCGTAGCCATCCCGTTCCTCCGCAACCTCGGGCTCCCACTGGTCGCGGGGAACCCCTTTATTTTACTCCTCTGCGTCCCGCAGGGTGCTGGGTGGACCCTGAAGGTCACCACAGATTAAATCCAAGCGTCCAGACACCGGACTGGAGAAAAAGGTGACCGCTCGGCAGCCGACCTTTCCATCGACCGCCTCGCGGCCTAATGCAAAAATCAGTACCAAACGCCAATGCTCTGCCGCTGGCCGGTGGCATCACTCAGCCTCACAGCAAATCCCGCGCCTGAAATGCGGGCGCGGAGCCAATACTTCGCGCTCGATTTTTTGTTTAGAACCCGGGCTGGCCTCGCGGAGTCATTACGGACCGATTGCACAACCTCGACTCAGCCCGCCTGGCGCTACCACGTCCCCCGAATCTGGAATCGCAGTATCAACGTCCGCGAATTCCGTGTCAAGAGAAAAACGCAAAATGTGGTTGACGTTTTCGTACCACGTCTATTTGTAGTGGTACCCTTTCCGAACAACCCTTCCGGCGGACTGTGCCTTGCTGCGCTTGCATCACGCGCTACACTGTCAGCATCTAATCCCGCATGAAGCGCGCGACCCTTATCCTCTCGCTTTTTTTTGTTTCCGCTGCACCTGCGCGTCTCGTCGCTCAGACGCTCGCGGAAGTCTCCGCGCCGTCTGTCATGCACTCCGCGTACGGCGAAAAGCTGCGGATAGCGGGCATCCCTAATTCTGGAAAAATCAATGATCGTCTCTATCGCGGCGCACAGCCCAGAGATCCGGGCATGCTCGAGCTGAAAAAACTCGGCATCACTACCATCGTCGACCTCCGCGACGAAGACGCTGCAAAAAGCGGCTGGGAAGAAAAAAGAGCGGAATCTCTGGGGATTCGCTTCGTGCACCTCCCGGTTAGTGGATGGACGCCGCCCACAAACGCCCAGATCGCCCAGTTTCTTTCGATTTTCCGCGACAACCCCCAGGATAAAGTCTTCGTGCATTGCCGCTACGGCGAGGACCGCACCGGCGTTTTTATCGCCACCTACCGCATGACCTTCGAGAAGTTGCCGCCGGACCAAGCTCTAAAGGAAATGTACTATTTCGGATTCAACGGTTTCTGGCATCCCTCGATGGCTGCTTTTGTGCGGGATTTTCCCGCACGCCTGACAGCCGCTCCGGCCTTTGCGGCGTTCAAGAACCAGCAGTGAACCTCGATTGTTGTGCTCCATCCTGGTGAGGGCCACCACTCGTAGCGCTTGCTTCTCTTTTCCGGGAATACCTTCCGCGAACTTTCTCTGCGCGCCACAGGATACTTCGCCACGCACAAAAATCGCGGTCTGCCTCTACGCATCTCCGGTTTTGCAAATTAAAGTCTTCTTATTTGGACCTCTTGCTCTAGTACCTTCGTACCCTTCCCATCAGGACGCTTGCTTCATTTAATAGAACAACCCCCTTCGATATTCTCCCTAAAGCTCGGCAAGTTCAGTCTGAGGGAAAGGCCACCATGCAAGTAGGCCGCTATCAAGTTATCGACGTCATCGGCGCAGGCGCCAACAGCAAGGTCGTGCGTGCGCACGATCCGATGATCGGGCGAATTGTCGCCATCAAGCTCTTTTCTCCTGCGCTGGCGCAGGGCGCGGGCCGCGACCGCTTCCTCCAAGAAGCCCGCGTGGTAGGCCAGCTTTCACATCCTTGCGTCGTCACATTGCACGACATGGGCATCGACGAACCGACGCAAACGCCCTATCTCGTAATGGAATTCCTGGAAGGGCAGCCTCTCGACAAAATTCTCTCGAAAGGAAGCGTCCCCCTCCCGCGCGCTTGCGCCTGGACCGGGGAGATCTCCTCAGCTCTCCACCTGGCCCACCGCAGAGGCGTGATTCACGGTGACATCAAGCCCGCGAACATTCTGATTCTCGATGATGGCCGCGTAAAGCTGACGGACTTCGGCATGGCGCGTCTCGCCAGCCATGATAAGAAGGACACCCCGCTGCTCGGCACGCCCGCTTACTGGTGCCCCGAACAGATCCTGGGCAGGCCACAGGATGCGCGTTCCGATATTTTCTCTCTTGGCGTGGTGCTATATGAGCTGGTCACAGGAAAGCGCCCCTTCGATTCCGATTCGTTGCAGGGGATCTGCACGCGGGTTCTTTCTTCTAAACCGCTCCCAGTCTCTCAGGCAAATCCATCGGTTCCGACGGGATTCGACGCGATTGTAGCGCGGTGTCTGGAAAAAGACCCTGCTCACCGCTATCAGTCCGTGGATCTGCTGGCTGCCGAGCTGTACCCGCTGGCCCGACGCAAGGCCGTGGCGCCGGTTCAAGCACAGCACACCAGCTTTCGTGAGCGTGCCACTCGCCTGCTGCGCTCCGCATGAGTCCTACAATCAAGACGGGCCGCTATCAAATCATCGAGACTCTGGGGTGTGGGGCAACCAGCCGGGTCGACAAGGCGCGCGATACTCTCATCGGCCGCACCGTTGCAATAAAGTCATTTCTCCAGGGCTTTGGAAGGAATAGCGAGGAACACTTCCTTCGCGAAGCGCAAACCATCGGGCGTCTCTCGCACAACTCCATCACCAAGCTCTACGACGTCAGCACCGATGCCGACGGCACGCCTTTTCTTGTGATGGAATTCGTTTCGGGGAAGAGTCTGGAGCAATTACTGGCGCATTCTCCGATTTCTTTTGCGAATGCAGCGGTTTGGGCCGCCGATATCGCTTCCGCCCTCTCCTATGCTCATCGGGCGGGAATCATTCACGGCGACGTCAAGCCCAGCAACATTCGGGTCACCGAAGACGACAAAGTGAAACTCGTTGACTTTGGCGTCGCACGGTTTGCTTCTCAAGTTTCCGGCTCCGACCGCGTGCTGGGCACGCCCGCTTATCTCTCCCCTGAACAGATCGAAGGCGGGAAGCAGGATGGCCGCTCCGATCTATTTTCGCTGGGAATCGTATTGTACGAGATGATCACGGGAGTCCGTCCGTTCGCGGGAAATTCTCTCGGAGAGGTGTGCGCGCAAATTCTAACCGGGAATCCCGTCCCGCCGTCCAAGCGCAATCCATCTGTTCCTGCCGCCTTCGACCGAATTGTTGCACGGTGCCTTGCGAAGAACCCCAATGACCGCTACCAATCCGGTAACGATCTTGCGCGCGCCCTTTTTCTGGTCGCTCGAGCCGGTGCGCAGCTTTCTCCGCAACCGAAACACCCATACTGGTTCATGCGCACCGCTCATCCACGGGACCTCTTGGCCATCGCGTCGGCAGTTTTGCTGCTCGCCGGCGGTGTGACAGCCGCGGGCTCTCTGCGCGATTGGGTTCAGACTCGGTCGATACCCGCCGTGGCCTCGATCCCCGCGAGGCCTTCGGAAGGCTTGGTGATTACGAAGCACTCCCGAATTTCCCCCACTCCAAATGCCCCCGTCCCAGCCGAGGGTGCTCCGCCGAAATCGGTTCTTAAAGCCCCCGCCAAGAAACGCGCGTCCGCGGCAGTGCTTCAGCAGGAGCGCGAGGTTTCGACTACGAACACACCTCCAGATCGCTCTCCGCTGCCGTAACCCGATACTCTCTGTGTACAGACGAAGTTCGGCGCATTTGAGGAAATGCGGATCACGCCTGACCGAATTCGCGGCGGTAGCTCACCCACTCCTGCTTCAGATTTGCCAACAAATCTTCGAAGGCTTTCTGCGAGTGCAACGACTTCAACAGTGGATCATCTCGAAACGCGGGGTAGTTGGGTAACCCGAGTGCTCCGGCCCGGCGGAGCAACGCGATTGCTTTCGCTGGTTTATCGATCAACGCGTACGAAGCAGCCGCCGTATGCCACAAGTGGTGAGTATGCAGAAAGGCTTTGGCCGGCTGGAGCGACTTGCGCGCGAAGGCTTCGGCCTTCTTTCGCTCTCCTCGCTGGGCCCACAGCACCGCTTCACAGCTGGTCAGCCAGGGATCGTTCGCGAGCACCTGCCGCGCGAGTTTTATTTTTTCTTCCGCCTCCTCCAGCCGGCCTTCATACAAAGCTACGCCCGGCGAAAATCCGTTCCCCCAGATGTGGGTCGGATCCACGCTCAGCGCGCGAGCATTGTATTCTCGAGCTTCCGCGTAATCGCAGCGGTACATCGCGCATTGTCCGATGAATACAAGCGTGAATGCGTCGTCCGGCTGCGCTGCCAGGGCTTCCATCAGGCCCGCCCGCGCCTCTTCATGCAGTCCGAGATGCAACAAGATCAGGCATTGCCAGATTCGCGCGGCGTGGCAGCCGGGATTGATGTGCAGGGCCTCCCGAAGCGCACGCAGAGCTGGCCGGTTCTTGAACTTCTCCGCGGGCGTCCACAACAAGCGGCCCCGAGCACAATGAGCTTCCGCGTTGTGGCGGTCCAGCGACAAGGCCTTGCGAATCGCCTCGCTGGCGCGCTTGAGCCAGCGCGGATGTGGCTCCTGCGTCGTTCCAATCAGGACGCAGGCTTCCGCCAACCTGGCCCAAGCATCGGCAAATTTGGGATCGAGTTGCACGGCCTGTTCAAGCATTTCAATCGCTGTCCGCGTATCCCACCTGTTGAGCCGTGCCAAGCGTTCTGCTGCACGCAGGAAAAGTTCGTACGCGTGGGGATTCGAGGTTGGGGGTGCTTCGGCTTTCTTGTCAACGGGCCCGTGGTGCATGCCCAAAGCATTCCTGAGGCCCGCGGCCATTTCGTCCTGGAGAGAGAACAGTTCGTGCACCTGTGCGTCATGCTTCGCGGAGTAAAGCGTGTTTTCCTCGCTCGCGTTCCATAGTTGAATGTGCACCCGCAATCGTGTGCCGGACTTCTGAATGCTGCCCTGGGCAACAA
>CAZGFL010000095.1:0-74459 GCA_964524985.1 uncultured Acidobacteriaceae bacterium | reverse complement strand
GATAACGCTCAGATCCTCGTGCGTCAACAGCAGCGCAAGCAGTGCGCCGACACCCGCGGACGGCAGCGTGGAGAGAATCGTGATGGGATGGACGAAACTTTCGTAGAGGATGCCGAGGACGATGTACACGGTCACGAGCGCCGCCAGGATCAGATACGGCTCGTTTTCGAGCGAGCTTTGAAAAGCCTGTGCCGTCCCCATGAAGGCGCCCTGGACACTACCGGGCATGCCGATCTCCTGCTCGGCGGCATTGATCTCGCGCACCGCATCGCCCAGCGCGATTCCGGGCGCGAGATTGAAGGAGAGCGTGATCGCCGGAAAGATGCCTTGATGGTTCACCGAGAGTGCGGTGTTGGAAGGCTCGTAGTGGGCAAAAGCGCTAAGGGGAACTAATCTGCCCCCGGTCGCCGGCACGTAAAGGGATTTGAGCGCCTCGGGAGTTTGCTGGGCGCTGGGCATCACTTCCAGAACGACGTGGTACTGATTCAGGCCCTTGTAAATGTTGGAGACCTGGCGCTGGCCAAAGGCGTCGTTTAAGGTGTTGTCAATGGCAAGCATCGAGACGCCGAGGCGAGAAGCGCTGTCGCGGTCGATGACCAGGGAGCTTTGTAGGCCGTGCATCTGCTGGTCCGAGTTCACGTCGCGGAGCTCAGGAATAGTCGCGAGGCGCTGCTGAAGGATGGGGGCCCAATGCTTGAGATCTTCCAGATTGTCGGCTTGCAAAGTGTATTGATATTGCGCAGCGCTGCCGCGACCACCGACAGAAAGATCCTGGACGGCCTGAAGGTAAAGCACTGCGCCCGGCACTTTTGAGGTGGCTTTGCGGATTCTCGCAATGACCTGGTCAATGCTCAGTTTCCGCTCGTTGAGAGGCTTGAGCTGTCCGAACATGCGCGCGGTACTGCCGCCGCTGCCGCCGCCAGCGAAGGAAGTGAGAGTATCAACTGCGGGGTCTTTCAAGACGATGTCAGAGAAGACGCGCATCTTCTGCTCCATCGAGGTGAAGGAAAGGTCCTGATCCCCTTGAATGGTGCCAAAGAAGCGGCCGGTATCCTGCTGAGGGAAGAAGCCCGAATTCACGTGAAAGAACAGGTAGGCGCAAAGAATCGCGGTCCCAAAGGTCGCTCCGAGAATGAGCAATTGGCGGCGAAGGACCCACCTCAATGAAATATCGTAAACGTGAAGCAAGCCGTTAAACGCGTGTTCAAAGAGCCGGTAAATCCAGTTGTGGCGTCCGGATTCGTGTTTCAAAAAGCGCGCGCACATCATCGGCGTTGTGGTGAGCGAAACGAAGAGAGAAACTCCGATTGCCACGCTCAAAACCACGGCGAATTCGCGGAAGAGGCGCCCAACGATGCCCGGCATCATGAGGATGGGGATGAATACGGCAACCAGCGACGTGCTCATGGAGAGGACTGTAAAGCCGATTTCGCTGGCGCCCTTCATCGTCGCGGCGAACGGTTTCATACCATTTTCAATGTGCCGAGTAATGTTTTCGATGACCACGATGGCATCATCCACGACGAAACCGGTGCAGATGGTGAGAGCCATGAGCGACAGATTGTCGAGGCTGTAGTTGCAAAGATACATGACGCCGAACGTGCCGATGAGGGAAAGCGGAACGGCGACGCTCGGAATGATGGTTGCCCAAGTGCTCCTCAGAAACGCGAAGACCACCAGGATCACGAGAGTGATAGAAATGACCAAGGTCATCTCGACATCGTGTACGGAAGCACGAATGGTGGTGCTTCGGTCGACGGCCACGATGAGATGGAGGGAAGGAGAGATGGAAGCGCGCAGCGTGGGAAGGATAGCGTTAACGCGGTCCACGGTATCGATCATATTGGCGGCTGGCTGGCGGAAGACGGCCAGCAGGACGGAGCGATGGCCCCCGGACAGACCAAGATTGCGGATATCCGCGGTGGAATCGACGACTTCGGCGATGTCGCGCAAGCGAACGGGCGCACCCGCGTGGCCTGTTCCACCAACGATGAGCGGCTCGTATTCGTAGGCCTTAAAAAGCTGATCGGTGTCGGCCACGTCCCAGGATTTTTGAGAGTCGGAGAGAGAGCCTTTGGCAAGATCCGCGTTTGCCGATTGTAGCGATGCGCGTACGGTTTCAAGGCTGATTCCGTAGCTATTGAGTTTGTAGGGATTTGCCTCTACGCGGACGGCAGGGCTGGAGCTGCCCCAGACTCCCACTTGCCCCACTCCCTGAACCTGCGCGAGCTTCTGCGCAAGGATGGAATCCGCGGCATCGTAAATCTCGGCGGGTGGGATATTGGCGGACGTCAATGCAAGGATCAGGATCGGCGATTCTGCCGGGTTCACTTTGCGGTAATTGGGCTGGCCGGGGAGGTCCGCGGGAAGCTGGCTGCGCGCGGCGTTGATGCAGGCTTGAACGTCGCGAGCGGCGGCGTTGATATCGCGCGTGAGGTCGAATTGCAGGGTGATGTTGGTCTGACCGAGGCTGCTGGAGGAAGTCATCTGGGTGACGCCCGCGATGCGGCCGAATTGCCGTTCGAGAGGCGTGGCCACCGCGGAAGCCATGGTCTCCGGGCTCGCTCCTGGAAGCCCCGAGCTGACGTTTATGGTTGGAAAATCAACCTGCGGCAGGGGCGAAACGGGGAGAAAGCGAAAAGCGACTATGCCGGCGAGCGCGATGGCAATGGTGATCAGAGACGTGGCCACCGGCCGGCGGATAAAGGGAGCGGAAAAATTGGCGGTCATCATGGCTGAGTCACCATGCCTTTAGTCACCCTGAGCGGGCTCTTCGACGGGATTGCCGATATGCACCGCAAAGCGGCGGGCCAACCAATCAAACGCCAGATAAACGACGGGCGTGGTGTAGAGCGTGAGCAATTGGCTTAGGAGAAGCCCGCCGACGATGGAAATGCCCAGCGGGCGCCGCAACTCCGAACCGACGCCGTTCCCCATTGCCAGGGGCAGCGCGCCAAGCAGCGCAGCCATCGTAGTCATCATGATGGGCCGGAAACGCAGCAGGCAAGCTTCGTAGATAGCGTCGAGCGGAGCCTTGCCTTCTTTGCGCTCGGCTTCGAGGGCGAAGTCAATCATCATGATGGCGTTTTTCTTGACGATGCCGATCAACAGAATCAAGCCAATGAGGGCGATGACGCTGAACTCCATTTTGAAAAGCAAAAGCGCCAGAATGGCTCCCACGCCGGCGGAGGGAAGCGTGGAGAGAATCGTAATGGGGTGAATATAGCTCTCATAGAGCACGCCCAGCACGATGTACACGGTGATGAGCGCTGCGAGAATCAGAACGGGCTCGTTGGAGAGGGAGTTCAGGAAGGCCGCAGCGGTGCCTTGAAAAGTGGCTTGGATACTGGCTGGCATGTTGAGCTCGGCTTTAGCCTCATTGATGGCTCTCACGGCGTCACCAAGGGCGGCGCCGGGGGCCAAGTTAAAGGAAACAGTAACTGCGGGAAACTGTCCCTGATGGTTGAGCGCGAGGGCTGTGGAACCGGGCTCGAAACGAGTAAAAGCGCTGAGGGGAACCTGCGCATTCGGGGTGCTGCTTACACTGGTTTGGGCGTTGTTAGTGATGTTAGACGTCGATCCGCTAAACGCCTGCAGCGCACTGTTGGAAGCCACATAGATGTCTTTCAGGGAATCCGGATTCTGCTGAAACTGGGGATCGACTTCCAACACAACGCGGTATTGGTTGAGCTGGGTGTAAATGGTGGAGACCTGGCGCTGGCCGAAGGCGTCATAGAGAGTATTGTCGATGGTGGAGGGCAAAACGCCGAGGCGGGAGGCAGTGTCGCGGTCGATAACCAAGGAAGCGAGGAGCCCTTGGTTGAGCTGGTCACTGGCAACGTCGCGGACCACGGGAATGGCGCTGAGTCTGTCCATGAAACGCGGCACCCAGTAGGAGAGTTCCTTGGCGTCCGCATCTTCGAGGCTGTACTGAAATTCCGTGCGGCTGACGCGGTCTTCAACGGTAAGGTCTTGCACAGGCTGCATGAAGAGTGAGATGCCGTCCACTTTGGCCAGTTCCGGCTGGAGGCGGCGGATAACATCGGAAGCGTTAATCTTACGGTCCGCGAGTGGCTTGAGATTGATTTGAACGCGCCCGGCGTTCAGAGTGGTGTTGGTGCCGTCGATTCCAATGAAAGAGGAGAGGCTCTGGACGGCCGGATCCTTCAGGATGACCGAGGCAAGCGCCCGCTGACGCGCCTGCATCGCGGCAAAAGATACGTTTTGCGGCGCCTCCGAAACGCCGAGAATCACGCCTGTGTCTTGAACTGGGAAAAACCCTTTGGGCACATAAACATAAAGCAGGATTGTTCCCACGAGCGTGGCAACGGTAACCACAAGGGTGGTAGTGCGATAGCGCAGGACGAACTGCAGAGTGCGGCCATAGAAGGCAATGACGGAGTTAAAGACATTTTCTGACTTGTGGTAGAACCACGTCTGTTCTTCCTTCTTTTCGTGCTTGAGCAGCTTGGCGCACATCATCGGAGTCAGAGTGAGCGAAACGAAGGCGGAAATGAGAATGGTGATGGACAGGGTGATGGCGAATTCGCGGAACAGCCGGCCGACGATATCTCCCATGAAGAGGAGGGGAATGAGCACGGCGATGAGGGAGACGGTGAGCGAAATGATGGTGAAGCCAATCTGTTCGGAACCCTTTAGCGCGGCTTCGACGGGCGAGTCGCCCTGTTCGATGAAACGGCTGATGTTTTCAATCATGACGATGGCGTCGTCAACGACGAAGCCGGTCGAAATGGTCAGCGCCATGAGCGAGAGGTTGTTCAGGCTGAAGCCACACAGATACATCACTCCGAAGGTCCCCACGATGGAAAGGGGCACGGCAAGTGTGGGAATAATCGTGGCCCGCACACTGCGGAGGAAAAGGAAAATGACCATCACCACGAGCGCAATGGTGAGAATCAAGGTGAATTGCACATCGTCTACGGAAGCGCGAATGGTGGTCGTACGGTCGGTGAGGGTGTCTACCCTTACCGCAGCAGGAAGCCCGGCCTGAAGTTGCGGGAGAAGCTTTTTCACACGGTCGACCACGGCGATGGTGTTTGCTCCGGGCTGCCGCTGAATATTCAGGATGACGGCAGGCTTGGTATCGGCCCAGGCGGCTTGCTTCGCGTTTTCGGTTCCGTCGAAAACCTTCGCCACGTCAGTGAGGCGCACGGGAGCGCCATTGCGATAAGCGACGATGATGGGCTTGTAGTTTTCGGCGGAAATGAGTTGATCGTTGGCGCCGATGGTGTAGGCCTGATGAGCGCCGTCGAAAGTGCCTTTCGCTTGATCAACGTTTGCCGCACTCAAAGCGGTGCGCAGATCTTCCAAGCTCATTCCGTAGGACGCGAGCGCCGTGGGATTGGCCTGAATGCGCACGGCAGGGCGCTGGCCGCCGCCGATACTGACAAGGCCAACGCCGGACAGCTGCGAAATCTTTTGCGCTAGCGTGGTGTCCGCGAGGTCTTCCACTTTGGAAAGCGGCAGGGAATCTGAAGTCAGCGCAAGGGTAAGAATCGGCGCGTCTGCGGGATTGATTTTGCTGTAGATCGGCGGATTCGGCAGGCCTTGCGGCAAGAGATTGGAAGCGCCGTTGATGGATGCCTGGACTTCTTGCTCGGCGATATCGATGTTGAGGTCCAGATTAAACTGCAACGTGATGAGGGAGCTTCCGAAGGAACTGGTGGAAGTCATCTGGTTCAAGCCAGGAATTTGGCCGAACTGGCGCTCGAGCGGGGCTGTGACTGAGGAGGCCACTACGTCGGGGCTGGCGCCGGGATAAAAGGTTTGGACCTGAATGGTCGGGTAATCGACCTGGGGCAAAGCAGAAACCGGCAACTGACGGTAGGCCACAAAACCCACCAACAGGACGGCCACCATGAGCAGCGTCGTGGCAATCGGCCGCAGAATAAACGGCCGTGACGGGCTCATCGCCGCTTCCCTCCGGACTGGGCGGCCGGATTCTTGGGGGGAGGAGCGCCGGTCTGGCTTGCACCAGCTTGACCCGCAGCCTGTACACCAGGGCTCTTCCCTGCGCCACCGCCGGATGTGGAAGGAATGACCTTGCTGCCGTCCTGCAGCTTGTCCTGCCCGTCGATAACCACCACGTCGCCCTCATTAATTCCGGCGCTTAATCCGACGCTGTTGCCTGTTGTTTGGGCGATGGTCACATTGTGAATCTTGACGGTGTTGTCGCTTCCGACCGCATACACGTAGGTTCCCTGGGGCCCGCGCTGAATGGCGGGAGCAGGAACGATGGTCAGATTGTGCTTGGTATCGACGAGCAGATGGATATTGACGAATTGATTGGGGAAAAGAGTGTTGTCTTCGTTGTTAAAGATCGATTTCAGTTTGTAAGTGCCGGTGGTGAGATCGATTTGATTGTCGATGGTGAGGAGCTTGCCCGAGGCGATTTTCGCCGTGTCATCGCGGTCAAAAGCTTCCACGGAGAGCTGAACGCCGGCGCGCAGCTTGGAATTCACGGCCGGGAGCTGGTCCTGCGGCAGGCTGAAGAGAACAGCAATGGGCTGAAGCTGGGTAATCACCAGGAGGCCACTCGTGTCCGTGGCGTGGACGATGTTGCCCATGTCCACGAGGCGCAAACCGATGCGGCCGCTGATGGGGGCCGTGATTCGCGAATAGACCAATTGGAGCTTGGCGTTGTCAATCTGACTCTGATCCGATTTGATGGCGCCGTCAAACTGGCCGACCAAAGCAGCTTGCGTGTCGAGTTGCTGTTGTGGAATCACTCCCTCTTTGAAGAGTTCCTGGTAGCGCCCGAGGTTCACCTCTGCATCCTTGCGTTGCGCTTGATCCCTAGCGAGCTGTCCCTGGGCTTGTTCCAACTGCACCTGGAAGGGACGCGGATCGATTTCCGCAAGGAGGTCGCCCTGATGGACAAACTGGCCTTCCTTGAAGGCGACGTTGACAAGCTGACCATCTACGCGGCTGCGAATGGTGACGGTGTTGAACGCGGTGACGGTTCCCAGGCCGTTGAAGTAAACAGGAAGGTCTCCGCGCACCGCAGAAGCAACCACTACCGGCACGGTAAAGCCACCCATGCCCGCGCCGCCCCGGCCGCCATTGCCCTTCCCGGGCGTGGTCGCAGCGGAAGGATCCGCCGCCTGGCTGGAAGAACGGCCGCGGAAATACCAGACCCCGGCGGCAATGCCAATGGCGATCAGCAGCCACACCCACCAATAGCTTTTCGTCGCACCAGCAGCGGTTCGAGCGCCGGCTCGAGCATCGTGTTCGGGAAGGTCCATGGACTCAGTCTGGCCCATTCGTTCGCTCCTGTCAGCGGTAGTGAGGGAAAGTCCGCCAGTGGCAGGATACGCCCGTCAGACGCTTACGGGGCCGCACCGTCTGAACGCCTACAGCCTACCGGAAATCGTTCCCATTTCCTATATAAGACGGCCCCTACCGGAGAATGGTTACGAGCCTGGCGGCCAAAGCTTGCACTCAGCCCGTGTAAATTCTGGAGTGCAGAAATGGCGCAGAAACCGTAGACTATCGCAGGAAATCAATCGCCACACGAGAGCTGGCAGGCAAAGGTGGCAATCCGCAGAGGAGAACGAGCACATGCTCAAAGGGCTAATCGTGGGGATATTGCTGGGAATTCTCTTAGTGGGTGGCAGTGTGTACTACTACTTCTCTTCGGGGCATGCGCCGGTCGCCACATCTGCGGCGCCGATGCCGCTCGAGAAAAGATTCGCACGAATGGGTCTGCACGCGTATTTGGATAATCTGCCGCACCCTCAGCCGCAGGTCCCAGCCGATGAAACGAACCTGGTACAGGGAGCCAAAGTGTACAAAGAGCAGTGCGCGGTCTGTCATGGACTTCCCGGCGAACCCAAGTCCTCCGTGGCCCAGGGCATGTATCCTGATCCGCCTCAACTGTTCCACGGAGTCGGCGTGACGGACGACGAGGCGTGGGAGTCCTACTGGAAGGTGGAAAATGGGATTCGCATGACGGGAATGCCCGGGTTCAAAGGCCAACTGAGCGAGACGCAGATCTGGCAGGTGGCCGTCCTGGTAAAGAATGCCGACAAGATCTCGGAAGCGGTAAGGAAAGAGCTGTTGGCCGGAAACTCGACGCCGATGTCGATGGCCATGCCGGATATGGATAGCAAGCCAGCCAAAAAGTAGGGGCAGGCGACTTGCAGTGTGAAGCGTTAGTGGCAGGTTCCGCTGCCGGAATCCGTGAAGGTTTTCCCTTCCTCTGGAACGAATTGCCAGTCGTAACCGCGGGGATGCAACGTCAGCTTCAGAACTCCAAAAGTTCCTGTCATGCGCGCTTCACTATTCGGCTGGGGCGTAGGGGAAAACTCGCGCTCGTGGTTTCCGCCTGTTCCGACAACAAACTCTCTGATGCCTCGGCTGGGATCGGCTTTGCCATCGGGGTCTTGTGGAGCAAACCGCTCGTAATCGTGATCGTGCCCATTGAGCACGATGGTCGCCCTTGCGTTATACAAGTCCTGCCAGAAGTCCTTATATGCAGGGCTGTTCCCGTGTGTCGCGCCCGAGCTAAAAAGCGGCTCGTGCCAGTAGGCGAGAGTGCAGGCAGCCGGGTGCGCCCGTAGATCCTCACGTAACCATAACTCCTGGGCCGATCCTGCGGCGCATCCGCCGATGTCCTTGCACTCGCCGCTGAGCGCGACAATGTGCCAGGCGCCGAGCTCGTAGCTGTAGTACCCCTTGCCAGGTTCTCCGGCGGCCGCTCCAAAATAATCAAAATAGGGCTTTGCGCCCGAGGAGTGGTATTCGTGATTGCCCGGAGCAGGCCGCGTTCGCGATTTGAAGGTGCCCCATGTCTTGTCGTAACACTCGGCGAACTCCTGGGCTGTTCCGTTCGACAGGGCGAGATCCCCGATAGCGGCTACGGTGCCCGGAATCGCTTCGATGATCTTGGCGGTGGCCTGTGCGCCGGTGATCATTTTGCAATTCGCGATGTCGCCGGCTCCGACAAGAACGGCGGTTTGTTCTTTGGGCGGAGTTGAGCGGGAGGATTGCTGTACCGGATTGGAGAAGAAGACCAGAGCAGCCACCACCAGTGCGAGGGCTGAGCTTAGGGAGCGAATCGTCATACCAGACCTTTCCGCCGAAGCCATAAAGACATCCGAATCCTAAGAGAAATCAGTCAAACGAGCGCTAAATGTGCGTTGCGCGATCCCCAGAGCCTGCCTGAAACGAGCCGGGGCTTAAGCCGGAGTGCCACTCGAGCCCCGGCCTCCGTTTGGGGTGGCAAAAAACCGTTACTCACGGCACGTCACGGAGAGGCGCGGCTCACCGCACTCGCTAGTTGCGCGCGCCCCTACGGTTTCTCACGGAAAGGCGTCCAGCGAAGTCCAACCGAGTAGGTTGGTTTGTAGAATTCGCGCTGGATCAGATACGGCATGCTGCCGTTGTAGAAGCCAAACACCTCGTTGTTGGTGTTCAGGATCGCGCCGATAAAGGTTAACCCTTTCTCGAGCCGCACGCTGCCCTGCATATCGATCTGGTAATGCGTATACAGGTAGGTGTCGCTGTTGGGACCATGGAGCCCGCCGGGAGTGGGAGTCGTGGCAACGCCGTCTATCGGCGTGCCGTCCTGATACTGGTAGGAGAAGATATTGGCCTGATTGTAGCTAAGCCCAAGCCGGTACGAGAAACGGCCCTTGTCGAAGGTGGGACTGATGTTCCAGGTATTGGGAGCCTGCCTCAGCAAATGAGGGTGGTCCGAACGTCCGGGGAGACCCTCGGTGCCCGAATCCGTGTAGCTGTAGTTTGCCGAAAGGCCGAATCCGCTGAGGAATCCCGGCAGCGAACTGAAGTGTTGCAGATAGGAGATTTCAAAACCAAACAGGTGCGCTGCTCCCGCGTTGAGCGGCTGGCTGATGTCATAGGTGCCTACAAAACCTGAAGTGTTGTAAGGAGGGGGCGGCGTGAAGTTCTGTACCGAATGCGAGGTGTCAATGATCGGGTTATAGAGACTCTTGAA
Organism: uncultured Acidobacteriaceae bacterium; assembly: GCA_964524985.1. Lineage (GTDB taxonomy): Bacteria > Acidobacteriota > Terriglobia > Acidiferrales > UBA7541 > Acidiferrum. The sequence continues at coordinate 64,480 of CAZGFL010000095.1, read as the reverse complement.
GAACACTCCGGCCTGGATGGCCCCGAAAGTATTCATGTAGTGCTCGAATAGGAAGTCATAGTTATTCGCGGTCTCCGCAACCAAACCCGGGTTACCGAAACCAATGCTCCCTTTGCCTCCTCCCGCAGGGGCTGTGATGGAGAACGCCTGGGCAACGTCCTGAGGGTTTGGGCGCGACATTCCGCGGCTGTAAACCAGACGAAAATCATCATTGCCGGTCAAGGCATACCGCAGCGAAGCACTTGGCAGCACCTTGACGTAATCGCCTCCCCCCTTAAACGAAAGCGTATTCGCCTGGTTGTCAAACGACAGCGTGTCCAAATTCGTTCCTTCCACGCGGACGCCGGCGACGAATCGGAACTTGCTAAAGTCCAGAGTATTCATTACGTAGCCGGCGGAAACCTGCTCGACATACTGATAAAAATTCCCTGCGCCTGCCGCGCCGGTCGTGAAAACGAACTGACTCGGGTTTGCGAATACATAATTTATGGTCTGGGTGTAATTTGCGAACGGTCCCAGCGGATAGGTTCCGCCGTAGTAGCCTGGATAATGAAAAGGCATCTGGAACTGGCTCACGGGGATGATGGCCGCGCCGGGAGCAAAGTCGTTTGCGTTGTTGCCGCTTCCGCCGACCGTAGGAATGGCGTAATCGTCCGAATAGGAGTGATCATACTTGTGAGCGTTGCGGAACTTGCCCCCAATTTCAAGAGTCGCCAGGTGCGAACCGAGGTGATAGCGCCTCCCCACAGCGCCCGCAGCCTGAATATTGGTCTGGGCGGTCTTGCCTCGGCTGATGTTGAAGTCATTCAAGTCCAACAAATTGGGGTTGTACGCCTCGGTGTAGCACGCCTGCGACCACCTCGGGCGCAACGAATTCCCTGTGGCGGTGGGGTCGAATGTGCAGGGGCTGCTGTAGGTCGAGCCATTAGGCACACCAAACGAACCCTGACCATATCCATTGTCGTTCTCGCTGGCGAAGGAACCTGATATGTCCCACGCAAACCAGGTGCTAGTCAGCACATGCCTTCCCCCCAACACGAGATTCTCGATGGTGTAACGAGGACGGCGAGTCGAATCGTTAAACGAAGGGGTCTGGGGACTTGGCGCATTCAGCAAATTCGCGCCGCTGTTGTCGTGGAAGGAGTAAACCCAGCGGTCGCCGAAGTTATGAAACAGCGAGTACAAACCGCGCAGATAGATATTCGATCCGTTGCCCAGCTGATAATCGGTGCTGCCAGCAGCGCCGTACCGCGAACGATAGTATGCGTACTCGCGCATATCCATTTCATCGAAATATCGCTGAGTTGCTCCACCCGGCAGAAGCAGCTGGTCAGGCACCGGTTCGACGTCGTCGATGCCGCGGCCTTCCCAGTCATACGAAAAACCGCCCAAGACACCGAACTTCTTGCTGGAGCCGAAGCGCTTGCCTACGGTAGCTGTAGTGGTGTAGTTGTTGCGCCCTCCTTCGATCGGAATTATCCCTCCCAAGCCGAGAATAGAAACCGTGGGGCGCTCCGTGGCCGTCTTCGTAACGAGATTTACCGAACCGCCGATCCCGTCGGCGTCCATGTTGGCTTGTAACGTTTTGTTGATTTCCACCGACTCCACGATGTCCGCGGGAATAGCGTCAAACTTGATTTGGCGAACGCCGGATTCCGGAGAAGGGATGTTGACGCCGTCGATGGTGGCGTTCGTTAGCTTCGGTTCAGTTCCGCGGACCTGCACGTACTTGCCTTCGCCTTCGTCGCGCTCGAGTGTCACGCTGGGCAAGCGGCCAACCGCGTCGGCGATATTGGCGTTCGGAAGGCTGGTAATTACGTCGTTCGTAAGCACCTGCAGCACATTGTCCGCGGCGCGCTGCCGGTTGACCTCTTCCGCCTCGCCCGAAGCGCGCTCCGCGGTAACCAAGACTTCCAAACTTGCGGACTCCACCGCCAGTTTGGCTTCCACGTTTGCAACCTGACCTGCAGCTACTTGCACTGGTTGCGTGAATTTCTTGAAGCCAACGTAAGTGATCGTAACGGTGTAACTTCCGGGATCCAGATTGTTGATGAAAAACTGGCCCTGGGCATCCGAGGCCCTATGTGCACCGCCGGGCTCCAGGCTGATCTGGGCGCTTTGAAGAATTCCGCTGCTTGAGTCTGTTACGCGCCCATTAATTGCTCCCTTGCGTTCTTGCGAGAGCGCCGGCAGGGCCAGCGCCACGATGACAAGAATACCTGCCAAAAGCTTTTTGCCACTCAACATCTGTACACCCCCCGTGTAGCTTAACCGCCGTACTCTTAGTAGGCAGTCAGGTGCCCGGACTTTCGGTCGAACTGGCTTGCTAAATACACCCGCCGCTTCGTTTGATTTGAGACCGAAATTGCTACAGGAAGATGAACGCCAATTCACGAAGCTTTAAAAATATGAAAGGTCTTTCGCGTTCAGTGTGGGCGTTGAAGGGCGATGTCGTCAGAGGAAGGAGACTGATTAACGGCCATAAAGAGCAGGTAGGGAGATGCGAATGCGCGAGCCTTGGCCATATGGCTCAAACACTTCGAGGAACTCAATTGCCTGGCACTTCCGGTGCCGCTGTTGGTGCGGCCTCCACTCTTCTAGGCCGAAGATAAAAGTGTATCGCTGGCGTGAAAACCAGCGACAGAACCATGGAGCTGAGCAATCCACCAATCACCGCAATCGCCAGCGGCTTCAGCATCTCCGAGCCGGACCCGATGCCAAAGGCCAGCGGCGCCATTCCCGCGACCGTGGCCAGCGCGGTCATCGCGATGGGGCGCAAGCGCCGCCGCCCGGCCTGAATCATGGCTGCTTCCGGATCGAGACCAAGGGCGCGAAAACTGTGCTCGGCGTCGAGCAGCAAGATGCCGTTCTTGGCTACGATGCCGATGACCATGATCATGCCCATGAAGGAGGCGACGTTGAAAGTCGTGCGCGTCACCAGGAGCGCGAGCAATCCACCGCAAATAGAGAGCAGGGCAGAGGCGAGAATCGCCGCGGGCGCGGAGAAAGTCCTGAACTCAAACAACAAAACAGCAAACAAGAGCACCAACGCAAGCAGAAGAACTTTCACCAAATCTCGGAAAGACCGCTGTTGCTCATGGTATTGCCCTCCGTAGTCCACTCGGATCGAAGGCGGAAGATGCAAATCCTTGACTGCTTTCTGAACCGCGTCCATGCCTGAGCCAAGGCCCACCCCTTCAAAGCGGCCGATGACTTCTACGAGACGCTGGAGGTTTTCGCGGCGGATTTCCGTCTGTCCCGGCTCGGCAGTGACGCGCGCAAGAGAACCAAGCGTCGCGGTTCGCCCGGTTTGACTAGCCAAGAGTGTGTTGCTCATGCGTTCCAGCGTGGCACGGTTTTGTTCGGGAAGTCGCACGCGAATCGTGTACGCGCGGTCATTGATAACGACGGGCGTCGCGGCCGGTTCGCCCTCCAGAATCGCGGAAGCGTCTACGGCCACTTCCTCAGGAGTAAAGCCCGCGCGGGCGGCGACGGAGGGATCGACTTGATAGGTGACGGCAGGACCGCTGATGGTGTTTTCGATGCCATTGAGGACGTCCACGACCGGATGGGTCTTGCCAATCTCAACTTTCTGGATAGCTTCAGCCACACGCGGTGAGTTGGCGGCGAGGAGACTGGGATCCTGAGAAAACAATTTAATGACAATAGGTTGCGGCTCGCTCGTGAGATCTCCAATCATGTCCTGGAGGACCTGGACGAACTCTACTTTGGTGGCGGGTTCCGTCTGCTCAATTTCCTTGCGGATATCGTCCATGATTTCTTCGATCCCGCGCTTGCGATCGCGCTTGAGTTTTACGGTAAAGTCGCCGCGGTTGGATTCGGTGACGGCGGCAAGGCCAAGCTCGAGGCCGGTGCGGCGTGAAGTGTTTTCAACTTCAGGCTGCGATCGGACGATTTCTTCAATGTGCAGCAGGATGCGGTTGGATTCCGCAAGCGAGCTTCCTGACGGCGTCCAGTAGTCGAGGATGAAGCCTCCTTCGTCCATTTCCGGGAGCAAGCCAGTTTCCAGCGAGACGTAACAGACGATGGAGAGCGCGACGATGACAACCGAGCTTGCCGCAAGCAGCCAAGGCCGCTTCAAGATGGATTGCATGGTGCGCGCGTAGAAATCCACGATGCGATGGAAGAATCCGGAAATATGGCTCTCTTCGGCAGCCAGCAGCTTGGCCATATCCGGCCTGGCGCTATCGGAAAGCGTGGGTTGATCGCCGGTATCGCGACGGCGCACGAAATACTGGCTGAGAGTTGGCGTCCAGGTGAGGGCGAGCAGCAATGAGGTAAATAGCGCCACGGTCATCGTCACGGCCCGCGCGCGGAAGAAGCTGCCAATCACTCCAGTAATCGTGATGAGAGGCAGAAACACAACGATCGGGGTGATCGTGGAACCGATCAGCGGGACCGTCAGTTCGAGCAAAGCGCTTTGAATCGCCTGGAACCGTGTTTGCCCCGCGTCCCGGTGCAAAACGATGTTTTCTAGCACGACGATGGCGTCGTCAATGACCAGCCCGACTGCGGCCGCAAGCCCGCCCAGCGTCATTAGATTGAAACTCTGATTTGTGAATTTCAGAACGATGAACGTGATGAACAGCGTTACCGGAATCACGAGCCCGGCCACGAGCGATGTTCCCCAGTCACGCAGGAAAAGAACCAGGATTATGGAAGAAAGGATGATGCCGATAAGCACGGCGTCGCGCACGCTGGCAATCGATTCGCGCACGATGGTCGACTGGTCATAAAACGGCTCCATGTGCACGCCGGGAGGAAGTGTCGGCTGAATTTCCGCCATTTGCGCGTGAACTTCATTGGCCACGTCGAGTGTGTTGCTCTCCGGCTGGCGATTCACATTGACGAGAACCGCCGGCTTGCCGTTGGCGGTGACGATGGTATAGACCGGAGCGACGGCTCGCGTGATTTTGGCGATATCGCCGAGACGAAGAGGAACTCCTGCCGGCGAAGTCTTGACGACGATCTGTCCAAGTTGGTCAGGAGTGCGCACTTGCCCACTCACGAGTCCGAGCACCAATTGATGTTCGTTCTCGATGAGTCCGGGAGAATCAATGAGGTTCGTACGCCGAATCGCTTCCAGAATGTCGCTGACGGTTACACCTGCAGCGAGCAATCGGGCCGGCTCCGGCGTTACGTGAAACTCCGGGACTCGCCCACCTTGCACGAGCACAGACGCGACTCCGTCCAACCGGTTTACGCGCGGCTTAATGTCATAGGTGGCGATCTCCCAAAGCTTGTCTGGTGGAACGGTGTCGGAAGTCAAGCTGTAGCCAAGAATGGGAAAGACGGCGAAGGTCAGGCGATGTGTCTGCACCTTGGCGGTGGGCGGCAACTCCGCCTGCATGCGCGCAACGACTGCGTCCACGCGCTGCAGAGTCAGGATCATGTCGCTCGACCAATCGAAGAAGAGGTCGATCTCAGCCGACCCGCGGCTCGTGATGGACTGGACCTTTTGCAGGCCTGGCACGCTGTTGACGGCCTCTTCCAGCGGGCGCGTAATCGTGACCAACATCTGATCGATGGGCGTGACGCCGTTGTCCACGCCGATCACGATGCGCGGGAAATCGATGCTCGGAAAAACCGCGACAGGAATGCTGTATGCAAGGTAGCCGCCGACTAGAGTCAGCGTCACGATCAGGAAAAGAATCGGCCGGGATAGCCTATGGAACCAGGGCGTGTCGGGCTTCGAAGACATCGCCAGCTTGCGCGCAGCTTCAGGCTGAAGATCCATGCGCGCTTACTCCTTGTCCTTCGCAGCGGACTTATCATTGGCTTTATCTGCCTTTTCATTTTTATCGGCCTTGTCCGCGCCCTCTTTTTCGTCGGTGGCTGCTGCCTCTACTTTGATCTGCGTTTTATCGGGCAGTGCATATCCGCCGTTGGTGATCACCGCATCACCGACGTTGACGCCGCTCAGCACTTGCGAAAGCTCTGAGTTGTGCACGCCGACCTGAACAGTCTTCTGGTGCGCATGTCCATCGGAGCCCGCGAGCATGATGTAGTCCCCGCTCTCAGGGCTCTTGAAAACCGCCGGTGTCGGCACCACCAGCGCATCCTTCACGGTTCTCGACGTCATCAAAACTTCCACCGTCATGCCCGGCTTCAGCGCCTGGTCCGGCTTTGTGGCCTCGACCCAGACCTCAATCGTGGTGCTGCCGGGATCCAGCGCCGGGCTCACCAACGTCACTTTTCCTTTTACCGGCTCATCCACGCCGGGAATTTTCAACTCCGCCGGATTTCCTACCTTCAGAACCGCCGCTTCGCTTTGGGGAATATGCGACTTGGCTATGAGCCTGCTTAGATTCATGACCGTGAGGATGGGCTGGTTTGCGGTGGCCAGATCACCCGCGTAAAGCGGCCGGTCGGTCACAACCCCATCGATGGGGCTGCGAATCTCCGAATAACTGAGCTGCGCTTCAGCGGTGCGCATCGCGCCTTCGGCCGACAGGCGCGAGCCGCGTGCGGACTTCAGAGCTTGCTCTTTTCCAAGTCGTTGCAAGTCAGCCAACTGCCTCTGCGCGGTCTCGTTCGCGCCGCGTGCCTGTGCCAAAGCAACCGCGGCGGAGTCCAGGTCCCGCTGCGGAAGCGCACCCTGCTCGAACAGTTCCTTCCGGCTGTTGTACACGCGGAGTTGCGCGTCATAAGCCGCCTTCGCTGCATCGGCATCGAGCTGCGCTTTCTGCACCTGCTGCGGGATGGTGGCGTCCACGGAAGTGACGTAGCCCGCGTCGGCTTGCTCGAAGTTCCCGCGGCTGGCCTCGGCTTGGCCGGCAAGATCTTTGTTTTCCAGAACGGCCAGGAGTTGCCCTTTCCTCACGTGGGAGCCGCGCTGCACCTTGAATTCGGTGATGGGCGACGTGATTTTTGGCGAAATGGTGGCTTGCTCGAGCGGGTAGACCACCGCCTCCGTGGAAACCGTTTGCGAGATCGTGGCGCGCTTTACGGGAGTAGTCTGCACCGTAACGACCGGCTCTTTTTCTTTCTCGTCTTTACTGCACCCGGCCGCCCCCACGAGCAACAAGGGAACTACCAGCAGCCAAAGGAATCCGGCACGGTGATTTACAAACGAATGAAAACGCATCGCGGGTTTCATGGAGTTGTCAGCACTCCCGTAAGAGTTTGCAAATTCGCAAGCGCCACGCGGTAACGCACCGCGCCGTCCTGATACGCGGCGCTGGCCTGCGCGTTTGTGGTTTGGGCGTCGACGACTTCGAGGACCGTCGCCTCTCCTCCCTTGTAGCGCAGGGTTGTCAACCGCAGACTTTCGGCGGCAAGTTCCGCGGAACGCTGGAGCCCCCCAAGCTCGTTGAAAGATGTCTCCGCCTCCGCATATAGGGACTTGATTTCCGCGAGCAGTTTGCGTTGTGCGAGCGACAGCTCTCTCTGCGCCTGCGTTCGGCGGAGTTCCGCCTGCTTGACGCGGCTTTGTGTGCTTCCCCAGTTCCAGATGGGAATGTTGAGTGTCGCGGCCGCCGCACTGCCCAGGTTGGAAACACCGTTGGGGCCATTCACGGCAAACTGCGCAGCGTCGATTCCGTACCAGTAGTCCAAGCTCAGCGACGGCAAGTACCCCGCTCGCGCTCCGGCGACGTCCGCATTTGCCGCGCGCGCGGCTTCTAGCGCCGCCCGCACATCAGGATTCTGCCCCGCCGCTTGCTGCTGCACTTCGCCGAGGGTGGGCAGCGGCACCGTCGCGTGCAAATCATCGGCGAGTTCGAAGTTTTCATTGAACTGCGGGAAGAGCAGCACCGCCAGGTCAAGCCGCGCGTTGAGCAGAGCGAGCTGCGCTTCCTGCATTTGCCGGTGGCGGTCCTGCGTCTGCAAGTCGGCTTTGATCACATCGGAATGCGCCACTTCTCCACCCTTCTCCAGGTCCTGTGTCAACTTCAGGAAGCGATCGCCTTCCTCGGAAGCTTTTTGCGCTGCCGCCAATTTCTGTTGCGCCGCGGCCACGTTGTAGTAGGCCTGCACCACCGTAACGACCAGGCCGCGCGAGGCTATCTCCGCGCGCGCCTTCGCGGCCGCGGCCAGTGCTGACGCCTTCCGGAAACTCGAAACACCTGCCAGGTCAATTGACTCGTGAATGTTCGCCTGGCTGAGATACTCATGCGCGGCGTTGTTGGCGATGAACTTGACGCCGTTCGGGTTCGACTGTGTGTACAGCGCCTCGTTGTTGTAGGCGACGCTGGGCAGCAGCGCTGCACCTGCTTGCCAGCGATCTTGGCGCGCAATCGCGGAATCGGTCACTGCGGATTGAAATGTCACGCTGTTTTTTCGCGCCAGGGCCAGCGCATCCTGGAGTGTCAATCGTTGGACGGCGGCCGTCGGACTCTGTGAGGACTCCTGCGCCGCAGGAGGTTTTGCGGGGCCTGCCTCTTGCGCTTTTACCGGCTTGGAAAAGAACAGCCACCCTGCAACCGACGCCAAACAAAGCGCAAAAGTCCCAAGCGATTTCATACGTGTCTGCTCCTAAACCGGGCGCGCCCCCGAGCCAGGCAGGGAATAATCTGAGGCTAGCGATTATGAGATAAATGCACGATTAACGGGAAGATGCGGTGTTTCCAGAGGTGGCCGGCAGATAGGCCGTGAACGTGCTTCCCGTGGCGTCCGACCGTGTCAACTCCAGCCGCCCTTGGTGTGCTTCCGCAATCCACCGCGAGATAGCCAAGCCCAAACCTGCGCCGCCTCCGTCGCTCTCGGAACGCGACCGCGCTTTGTCGGCACGGAAAAATCGCTCAAAGATTCTCGGCTGAAGCTCTGCGGGAATTCCCGCGCCCGTGTCCGTAATGCGCAGAGCATAGAACTCGCCTTCGCGCTCGCATGTAACGGCGACGCGTCCACCCTCTGGTGTGTACTTGATGGCGTTGTCCAGGAGATTTAGGATCATCCGCCGCAGCAACGACTCATCGGCATGGATGGGAGATTCCACGGCGCCTTCAAAACTCAGTGAAATCTTCTTCCCCAACGCCAGCGTTCTCGCTGAATGCACGCACTCGCCAATGAGCTCTTCCAGGTACAAGTCGCTGAGCTGGAGCGGATGCTGCCCGGCATCCGCGCGCGTCAGCGTGAAAAGATCCTCGACGATGTGCGTCAGCCGCTCTGCCTCATGATGCAGGATACTCAACGACTCCCGGTACTCTTCCAGCGAACGCTGCTGCTGCGAAAGGGCCACTTCCGCTTCGCCGCGCAGAATGGCCACCGGCGTTCGCAATTCATGAGATGCATCGGCCATAAAGCGCCGCTGCCGCTCGAAGGATTGGTTCAACCGATCCAGTAAGTCATTGAACGAGCGTGCCAGGTGGCCCAGTTCGTCTCTTTCATTTTGGATCGCCAGTCGTTCGTGGAGATTCGCCGCGCCGATCCGTCCCGCCTGGCTGCTCATAGCCACTACCGGCGCCAGGCTCTTGCGCGCCAGAAAATAGCCGCCACCACTTGCCAGCAAAATCGCAACCGGAATCACCCAAGCAAAAGTCGCTGTCACTTCTTCGAGCATCTCCTCTTGAGGATGCAGTGACCTCAGGATGACCAGCGCGTACGCATTCCCCCCTGCAGTGAATCGTCGTGCGAACGCGCGGTACCCGTTCCTTCCGCCTTTGACTTTTCCGTAGAAACGCTCTGCACGCTGTGCGCCTCCCAGAAATTCCTGAAAGGATTCGGATACCAGGAGCGACGCGGGAGGAGCGGTTCTGCCCGAACTCGGCTGGGCTCCTTCGAGTGAACTGACAATCACCTTTCCATTTTCGTCTGCAATCGCGTAGACATGATCGCGCTGCAGGTGCTCGACAATCGCTTCGTGCGTGGCAACTTCGAACGAAGCTGGTCCCTCCTGATCTGCCATTTCTGCACGCACCGTGACGAGGAACGATTCGGAAAGCTCGCTGAGGTCGGCGTCCATTCGACGTTGGACGCTTCGCAAGAACACAAATCCAGTAATCAGCGCCAAAGCCACGAGCACCAGCACCAACACTGCCGTGTACCACAGCGTCAGGCGCGCGCGGACCGAATCAAGCATGGCTCTTCCGCGAAACCGCGTTCGTCTTGGCGCGATGGCGCGAGGAAGCCGCTTCCTCCTTAGATTCTCCCGCGCTCAAGTCGGAGGCCGTACCCAGCACGTAACCCGCGCCACGCCGCGTCTGCAGCAAGGGCTTCGGGGAGTCCGCATCAATCTTGCGGCGCACGCGGTTGATGTACACCTCAATCAAATTGGAAAACGGATCGAACGTTTCGTCCCAAACGTGCTCCGCGATCTCCGCCCGGCCGACCACTCTACCCGCGTTGCGCGCCAGGTATTCCAGCAGCGCGTATTCCTTGGCGGTCAACGTCATCGCGCGACCCGCGCGCGAGGCGCTCTGTGCGCCGGTGTCCAGAACCAGGTCCCCTATCGTAATTTTTGCTGGCCGCAATTCCCCGGACCGCCGCAGGAGCGCGCGCAACCGTGCCAGCAATTCGCGAAACTCAAATGGCTTCGTGAGGTAGTCGTCCGCGCCATGATCGAGTCCGGCGATGCGGTCTTCCACCGCATCGCGCGCCGTCAGCATCAGGATGGGCACGCGCTGCCCGGCTTTGCGAAGTTCGCGGCACACCGCGAACCCGTCCTTTCCTGGAATCATCACGTCCAGAATCACCATGTCGTAGGTATTCACCGCCGCTTGATACAGCGCGTCATCGCCTGTGGCCACGACGTCCACGGCATAGGCTTGCTCGCGCAGGCCCTTAGCCACGAATCGCGCGATCCGCGCATCATCTTCAACGAGCAGAAGCCGCATGGGAGCATCATACGGCAGAAGGAAGGAAAAAAATCAATTGGCGGATGAGCCTGTAAGCCGGAATCTTCGGGCCCTCTTGTGTTTTCAACAAGTTCCATAGAATCAACAAAAGCGAATCGTCAATGAAGTCAGTTTTGGCAGCCAAGACAGGTTTTGTGTCACAGTTATGGCACAGTCTTTTTTCCCTGTGCTTTCGCGCGCACTTCTGCGAATAGCGCGTTTTTCACCCAGGTGGATTTACTTCCGGATTGCCCGTCACTGGTGAACAATCATAAGAAACGTCAGTGGCGAGGTTAAAGGCCATTCGCTTTCGAAGCATGGAAGACACCAACCTCGCGAACACCTATTGAACTGTGACATTCACCAGGTTTGTGTGCTGGAGCGCGCCCGAAGTGGCCGTAACTGTGACGGTGTAATTCAGCTGGGGTGGCGGCGTCAGTTGGTTGCTGCCTCCTCCTCCGCATCCGGCCTGTAAGGCGACAAACGCAATGAAAAGACTGCACAGCAGCCAGAGGCTGCGCCTCCCATTTCTCGACTTGCCATCGACGAAACCTAGCCCGATGAGACCAAGTGAGATTGGGAGAAAGACAGCATAGAGGGGCCGCGAAAGCTGGGCTTCGCCGGAGGGAATGAGTTCTGCCGACTGTGTTGGTGCCATGACCGTGAGTGTCGAGGCGACCGAATTTGCGCCGGGCGTAACTGACGTTGGGGATAGAGAACACGTTGCCAATGCCGTCGATGGGTTCACCGGAGATGGAGTGACCGCACAGGACAGTTGAACGACAGTGCTAAAGAACCCGCTCAGAGGAGCAATGGTAATTACGTCCGTTACTTGGCCTCCGCGCTGCGCGGTCAAGTTCAGGGATGCAGGTTCAACCGAGAAATCGACGGGCGAACCGAAAGTGGCCGTAACAAAGTCGTCGGAGTTCAGGGTGAGGTTGCATGACCCTGAGCCAGTGCACGCGCCGCTCCACCCTGAAAATGTAGATCCGGCAGCGGGCGACGCAGTCAGGTTGAGTGCTGTCCCGGGTGCGAAGCTTGCTGTGCACGATGTTCCGCAATTGACGCCTGCGGGATTGCTTGTCACCGTTCCACTTTCGTTGCCAGCCAGCAGTACTGACAGAAGGTGAGACGTCGGGGTTGCCCCGCCATCAATCACGGTAACGTTGCCACCGCCGTTTAGTACGTAAATCCTGTTCGTTGTAGGGTTGATCGCTACTGGACCCGGGAGACTCGCATTGGGGTTGATGACCGTCGTCACAGCGTTCGTCGCTCCGTTGATTACCGTCACGCTTCCGGGGTGGGAGCACGCGTCGTTTTGACACCCGGAGTTCGCCACGTAGATCGTGTTGGTCACTGAATCCACGGCCAACCTTTCCGGATAGCTTGCGTTTGGGTCCTTTACAATGGAAATTGCGTTCGTTGCGCCGTCGATTACGGCCACTCCGCCGTTTCCCGTGAGTGCAGAATCGTCTGGGATGGCTACGTAAATCTTGTTGGTGGTTTGATTCACTGCGACGGCTTGTGGTATCAGCACATTGGGATCGGCGAGCGTCGTCATGGAGTTGGTGGCGCCATCAATCACCGTGATGTTGCCATGGTTTAAGCCGGGTGGATAATCCCCTAGGTTCCCTGCGTTAGCAACGTAAGTTTTGTTTGTGACCGGATTCACAGCCACGAACTGAGGAGCTATCGCGTTGGGATCGGTCAGCGTGGTAGTGGAGTTCGTGGCCCCATTGATGACAGTCACGTTGCCAGGGTTGGTGCAGCCCAATATGCCAAGGCAGTTGTTGGTGACGTAAATCTTATTCGTTACCGGATTTGCCGCAATCGCGGCGGCATAAAGACCATTCGCGTTGGGATCGGTGACGGTGGTAATGGAATTCGTGGCTCCGTCAATCAGGGTGATAATGCCACCTCCCTCCGGAACGTAGATCTTGTTGGTCACGGGGTTCACGGCAACCGCATTCCCTCCCGCTGATAGGTTGGTTACAGAGTTAGTGGCGCCGTCAATTACACCGCCCGGTACGTAGATCTTGTTGGTCACAGAGTTCACCGCCACGTCTGTGGGGCAGACCTTAATGATAGTTGTCGTATTCGTCGCTCCGTCAATTACAGTTAAGCCGCCGGTGGGGGGGCGGCCGATGCCGTGGAAGCTGCAAGTTCCTACGTAAATTTTGTTTGTGACCGGGTTCACGGCCACCCCTCGCGGTATATCGGTCCCAACTGGAATCGTAGCGACCACGGTTTGCGCCCTGGCTGCTGCCGGCCAGACGAGGAACAAGCTTACGGCGACAAAGTGGAAAATCTGAAGCAGCGATACGCGATCTCTTGATTTCATGGCAACCTCCCGTGCAGCCTCTCGAATTCTGTACTCCGGCTAAGTCTGCTCTCAGTCCATCCTTCATTGCTGTTCGACCGGCCCGACTGCAAAGCGGCCAAACCTCGCGGTCTCTGCAGGTGCTGTCGGATGCTCTCAGGGAGAACGACGCTGGTCCGTTGCCTGATCGCTTGTGCCGCTGGGGGTGCGGCACGGGCACCATCCGCGCAGCCCTCGTAGCTGGCATGCGCGTCATCACAAGGAACAGCCAAGAACGCGGGGACCTCGCTGGTGCAGACCCCGTTGGACAGAACGCAGGCGCTCCCTGTAATTTCCCCTAGATCATTGATGCCGCTGCCAAATGTTAAATAGAGTGGAGAGTTCGGCAGAATGAGCGTGTTGAGATCTGTCATCACGCCGTTTTCCCAAAGAAATGGGCGGCAATTGAAGTTCACGTCGCAAGAAACACCGACCACCTGGCCTTTATCGTTGATGTCGTAGGCTACGCTGTACGAGTCCCCTGGCAGCGTTCCGAGGTCGGTCATCACGCCGTTCTGCCAGAAGAAAGCGTGAGTGGCTGTGTCGCCGGGCAAATCCGATTGGCCGACTACTTGCCCAGCGTTATTGATGGCGTTGCCAGCATTTAACATCACGCCGCCGAGGCTTCCCAGGTCGGTCACGGTGTCGTGTTGCCACAGCACGGCGTGCCGCAGAGCTAGACCACTCGTGGGCCCTTGGCAAGGCCCGGAGCTGCCAACAGCCTGACCCTGGTCGTTGATTGCCAGCGCCAGTGCGATCGAGTCGCCAGGAAACACAGGGAGGACTTTAATCTGGCCTGGATTGGGCCCCCAGACCACGGCCTCAATGTCGAGCACTTGGGGAGGAGCACAGTTTGGATCTTGATTGGCGGTTTCCGCTCCCCCGACGATTTGGCCCAGGTTGTTAACTCCCAAAGCCCCGCTGTTATTACCCCCAAGCGTGGGCAGTGCGGTCATTACACCGTTCTTCCATACGAAGCCGCGTATTAGGTTTTGCCACCCTTGGCAACTCACCGAGGGCGTGCAAACAAACGTGGCCCCCCAGGACTCGCCAAAAGGATCCACCTCGGCAATTTGCGCAACTCCCACAACGAATCCCCTGTCATCCTTGACCGCCATAGGTACAGAGCTGTTAGGGCCTCCAAGAGTGCCAAGGTCAGTGATTACGCCGGCGCGCCAGAGAACGGCGTGCTCATTCTGGTCACCGGCCAGATTCGCATCGCCGGTCACCCAACCTCTGTTGTTTACGCCGCCGAAACCGTTGCTCTCCGTGCCGCCGAGAGTACCCAAATTGATGACGGAGTAATGAATCTGGCCGGTGCCAGACGGCACATTTTGCGCATGCAGCTGATGCGAGATCAGCAGGATGGCGACTGCAGCTGCTGTCGAAATGGATCTGAGTGCAACGGATTTCATGTTGTTCTCCAGTTTGTTGAATTCGGCTTCTGATCGTTAACGCGACGTTTCTCCTGAAAAGTGGACATTTGCAAAGGGAATTGCTTAAGGACGTGAAAATCGGCGTACAATTCGTTCAATATGCGTTGGGTTAAGGTCGTGGAGGCCGAAGTGGAACCCGCGCCAGATGTAACGCTCTTACTCAACAAATTGGCGGCTGGTGATCAGAAGGCTGCTTCCGAGCTTGTCCGCCTGGTCTATGAAGAGCTCCGCCGATTAGCGGCTCGCCACCTCGCGCATGAGCGTTCCGACCATACTCTGCAAGCGACAGCGCTTGTTCACGAGGCGTATCTGAAGCTCACTGCCCAAAAAGATACAAAATGGCAAAATCGCGCACAGTTTTTTGGAGTGGCCTCGCAAGCGATGCGCCGAATCCTGGTCGATTACGCACGCGGAAGACAGAGAATCCGGCGGGGAGGCAAGCAGCAGAAAGTGTCATTGGATGATGTCTCGCTGGTCTCCCCAGGTCGCACCGAAGAAGTGTTGGCAGTACATGAATCTCTGTCACGGTTGGAGATGCTTGATGCGCGTCAAGCGCGGATTGTTGAACTGCGGTACTTCGGCGGATTGACGGTCGAGGAAATTGCGGAAGTGGCGGGCATCTCTGGGAAGACAGTGCTGCGCGAATTGAATGTTGCGAAGGCGTGGCTCTACGGGGACCTAAAGGATCGCCGCGCGGATGGCGCTCCATCCGACCAAGAGTAAAGGACGACTATGGGTTTCCCCTCGCGCCTGTGTCCTTTTTTTCGCAAAAATGTCGCGTTAATGAATTAGGGGACGTGTTTTTAGGCATACCCCATGCAGATGAACGCAAATGACTGGGACAGGGCAAAAGAGCTGTTCGAGGCCGCTCTGGAGTTGGAGTCTTCGCAGCGGGCGTCCTTCCTTACCGCAAACTGTCATGACGTGAGTTTGCAGCAGCAAGTCGAAAAGCTGCTGATCGACTATCAGGCAGCCGGAAGCTTTCTGGATAATCCCGCATTGAACTCGGCGGAGATTCCAATAGATCAAGTTTCTCGCATACTCCCGTCATCGGAGGAGCATCATGGCAGGGCCACAAGCGAGGAAACAGAAGATCCGCTGATCAATCGTCGCCTCGGAGACTACAAGCTAGTGAGGCGAGTCGGACGAGGTGGCATGGCTGCAGTTTTTCTGGCCGTGCGTGCTGACGAGGAATATCAGAAAGAGGTGGCCGTCAAGCTAGTTCAGCCGGGATTAGATAGTCAGGACGTTCTGAGCCGATTCAGGAACGAACGGCAGACGCTAGCTGGCTTGGACCATCCCAACATTGTCAAGCTGCTCGATGGCGGTAGCACGCCCGAAGGATTGCCCTTCTTAGTGATGGAGTATGTGGAGGGCAGCCCCATCGATGAGTATTGTGACCGGCATAAATTATCGGTCGACAAACGCCTTCGCTTGTTCAGCGATGTCTGCGACGCCGTGCAGTATGCCCACGAAAAACTGGTCATTCATCGCGACGTGAAGCCGAGCAACATTTTGGTCGTCGCTGATGGCACGCCGAAACTATTGGATTTTGGAATCGCAAAGGTTCTAAATCCCGAGCCGAGAGCCCAAAGCTCACTGGCCACCCAAACAAGCCTACGGTGCATGACTCCAGCGTATGCCAGCCCGGAGCAAATGCGCGGCAAATCGGTCACTCCTGAGACGGATGTCTATTCGCTCGGCGTGGTGCTTTACGAACTCCTGACTGGCCATCGCCCTTACCGGCTCACCCAGCACTCACCGGCCGAAATCGAGCGCGCGATTTGCGAGCAGGAGCCTGAGACTCCGAGCACGGCTATAAGCCGAGTGGAAAATGACACGACTCCCGACGGCAAGCCGATTACCAAGACTCCCGAGTTGGTGAGCCTGACCCGCGAAGGTGAGCCGGACAAGCTGCGCCGCCGGTTGCGCGGAGACCTGGACAACATTGTTCTGAAGGCCTTACAGAAGGAGCCCCAGCTGCGGTATGGCTCGGTGGCGGAATTCTCACAGGACATTGATCGTCACTTGGAGCATCAGCCGGTGAAGGCGCGCCCGAGCACCTTTGCTTACCGCGTTTCGAAATTCTTCCAGCGGCACAGAATTGAGGTTAGTGCAGCCTGTGCCGTCATTGTTGTGATCGCTGCGGCAGCCTCGATTGCCTTCAACGCCGCCGGTCTTCGGGATCGCGTAGGGATAGGCTCCTCGCAAAGAAGAATCCAATCGCTGGCCGTTATGCCCCTCGCGAATTCCTCTGGCGACTCCGCTCAAGAGTACTTCTCGGACGGAATGACCGATGCTCTCATCACTGATCTCGCGGAGATCGGTTCGTTAAAGGTAATTTCACGCACTTCCTCGATGCAGTACAAGCAGACCAAAAAGACTCTGCCGGAAATCG
The DNA here is from genome assembly GCA_964524985.1 of uncultured Acidobacteriaceae bacterium. Classification (GTDB taxonomy): domain Bacteria; phylum Acidobacteriota; class Terriglobia; order Acidiferrales; family UBA7541; genus Acidiferrum. The sequence continues at coordinate 47,494 of CAZGFL010000095.1, read as the reverse complement.
CGCATGAGCTGAATGTGGACGGCATCATTGAGGGCACGGTGCAGCGGTCCGGTGACCGTGTGCGCGTTACCGCCAACCTGATCCAGGCTGCAACTGACAAACACGTGTGGGCCAGAAGTTACGAGCGCGACGTACAGGACGTGTTCACGCTTGAACGAGAAGTAGCCGAAGATATCGCTCGTCAAGTACATGCGGAGCTCACGACCGAAAAGCAAGCGCAACTCTCACGACCACAGCCGGCCAACCCCAAGGCTCTCGACGCATATCTTCGCGGCAATTATTACCTCACACGAGCACAGTGGAGCGTCGCGGAAGACGACAAGCGCATGGCCGCGCAGTATTTCCAGCAAGCCATCGACGCCGATTCTGACTTCGCCCCGGCGTACATCGGATTGGCTAACGCGCATGACTGGTTGGCGCGCGGTTCCAGTGAGGACACCGCGATTAAGAAACGAGCAGCCGACAAGGCCTTGGAGCTCGACCCCAATTCCTCCGAGGCGTGGGAAATCTTGGGATTTATTAAGTGGTACGCCTTTGACTGGGGCGGAGCGGAACAAGACTTTCGCCGTGCCGTCGCCCTCAACCCTAATCGTGCCACGTCCATCGATGAATTGGGCTTATTGCATGCTGCGATGGGACGCTTGGATGAAGCCTTAAGGGAAGGCGAGATCGCCCAAGAGCTGGATCCAAACGAAGATCATCTGTCTATGGTTCTGGAAGCGCGGCGCGAACATAAGCGTGCCATTGAATTGCTCCAGCGGATGGTTGTGCTCCATCCGACTGATAGTGGGCCCCATATACTCCTCTGGCGAAACTACGCGGAAATTGGAATGCTCACGGAAGCCACCCAGGAATTGGAGAAGGGTTTGACCCTGATGGGGGCTCCGGAAATCGCGACTGATGTGCATGGCGGATTTGCTGTTTCCGGCTATCGGGGAGCGATGCGTGAGTACGCCAAAGCGCTGGAGGCCGCGCAGGAAGCAAAGAAGGCCTTCGCCCCGGGGACCCTAGCCGAAGTATATACGGCTCTGGGTGACAAGGACCGCGCTTTTTACTGGCTCGAACAGGCATATGAGCATCGGGAGAACTACAGCCTCGATGGGGGATTGACGGGAATTAAAGCGGACCGCCTACTCGACCCGGTCCGAAATGACCCACGATTCGCCGACTTATTGCGCCGCATCGGCCTGCCACCTTAGAAGTTCACCTCATGATTGCTGCCGCGACCAAACACGTAGGTCTTTTTACTGTCGCGCTTGCGATGTTCCTATTCCTGTTGGAGCTTGCCCCTCTATCGATCGCGCAAACGACTGTGGGAACGGGCAGTATTGTAGGCACGGTGAGCGATCCCTCAGGTGCAGTTATCGCCGGAGCAAAAATAACGATCACGAATTTTGTCACCGGACAGGTGATTGACCTCATCACCAATTCTTCCGGATCATTCAACTCAGGTGCTCTAATTCCGGGCGATTATAAGACGCTCGTCTCAGCGAAAGGCTTCCGTTCAGTAGAAGCTCACGTGAGGGTGCTTGTAGGCAACACCGCCACGGTGAATGTGAACCTGATACTCGGGCAGGAGAACCAAGTAGTCGAGGTGCCCGGCTCCGAAATACGAGTGAACACCGAACAGCCCACCGTGCAAGGTGTGCTGAATGCCGAGCAGATTGAGAACCTGCCGGTCAATGGCCGCAATTTCCTCGATCTGGCACAGTTGGAACCGGGCGTTCAAATTCAGGACGGACAGACGTTCGACCCGACTAAGGCAGGCTATTCATCGATTTCCTTCGGTGGCCGTTTCGGTCGCACAGCACGCATAGAAGTCGATGGTGTCGACGTCTCAGATGAAGCAGTCGGGACCGCGACCATGAACATTCCTGCGAGCGCAATACTGGAATTCCAACTCAGCCAGGCGGGCATGGACCTTTCCACTGAGCTAACTTCGTCCGGTGCAGTGAATGTGAGCACGCGTTCGGGGACCAACGAGATCCATGGTGAGGCTTTCGATTTCTTCCGCGATAGCTCGCTGGCGGCGGGGCTGCCGGCCCCACCGGGACTCGCGGAACCCTTTCAACGGTCTCAATTCGGCGGTCGCCTAGGTGGGCCAATTGTCCAGAACAAATTCTTCTACTTTTTTGACGGGGAGCGCACGCTGCAGCATGAACAAGTTCCGGTCTTGGTTGCCGCCCCTTTTCAGCAATACTCGGGCAGCTTCAGCTCGCCCTTCGATGAGAACAACCTCATGGCACGGGCGGATTATCAACTGGTGCGCTCGGGGCATCTATTCTATCGTTTCGGTTATTTTTCTAATTCACTCCCTGCAAACGCGGGTCTGGGCTTCTCTGTATATCGCAATAAGGGCATCACTCGTACCCACGTGGCCGGTTTCGACTTCAACACGGGAAGCTTCAGCCACAGTATCCGGTCCGAGTACCTCAAATTTGTGGAACAGATCGGGGATGCAACAAGAGGAAGCAGCCTGCCACTAGCCAACTACCCGTTGGAAATCGAGATGGGCAGTACGGGCTTGGTGACCGGGCCTAGTTTTCTGGCGCCACAAATTGGGGCACAAAGTAACCACCAGTTCAAATACGATGGCAGCAGAGTCTCAGGTTCGCATGTGATCCGTTACGGTTTCGACTTCAACCACATCGTTGGTGGTGGCTTTTTCCCCGCTGCCAGTCTTGCGCCGCCCGTCATTACGAACGTGGGCGCTTCCGAGCAAGCCTTCGCGCAAACTGGGCCGTTCCCCGGAGGCGATTCCAACCCGTTGAACTACCCAGTTGAATTGGCATACGTCAGCAATGGCCTCGGGTACTTCACACCAGGGGCAGCGTTCGGTTTGCCGGCCGGCAGACTAGCCGACAACCGACTGGGCGCGTACGTGGGCGACGGTTGGAAGGTCAAGAAGAACTTCACATTGACGTATGGGCTGCGCTATCTGCGTGACACAGGTCGCACCGGCAGCAATCTTCCTGGAATTCCGCAGCTCAACGCGCTGATGCCCGGTCTAGGCAATCGGGTCCGGCAGCCGGACTTGAATTTCGCACCACAACTGGGTTTTGCCTTGGACCCTAGCGGCATGGGCAAGACCTCAATTCGTGGCGCCGTTGGGGTTTACTACGAAAATCTGCTTTGGGTTAGCGCAAATGTTCCGCCTCGCGAGGCTACAGGCGCTTTTAATCAGGTCGTCCTTGCCTGCAATGGCACGGCCACGCCACAACCCGTTGCTATCCCTGGCGGAGTGCTTCAGCCGACATTTTGCAGCGCCACCGTTGGAGGCATGCTGACGAATAACCCAGTCGCTATCGGAACTGTGGCCAGCCAGATCGCTACGTTCCAGAAGCAGTACCAGGCCGATTCCCCCTTTAATCCAAACGCGCCGAACCCGAACTTTATAGGGTCGCTGCTGGAGCATGGAATGGGCCTCCCAGGTGTCGGCCCGCTGGGGCCCGACTATCGCACACCGCGCTCCGTAGTCATGAACATGGGTGTGCAGCGGCAAATCCGTCCCGGCGTGATTTTCAGCGCGGACTTCGTGCGGAACGTGGGCACCCATTATCTGCTTGCAATCGATGAGAACCATACTGGAGACGTTCGCTATTTCAACAAGGCTGCCGCTCTTCAGGCGATTTCTGCAACGAACCAGTCCTTCGGGTGCGGTATGGGCACTGGCTTCAACAGCATCCAATGTGCCATCGCCGCTGGTGTGCAAATGAGCGACTACGCAACCAACGGCTTGACCTCTTCCGCCGACTTCAATGCGGTATGCTCGTTTGCGTCCGCAACCGTGCCCGGTAGCAGCTACGGCTGTGCATTTCCTGGCATCAATCCCAACGCGCCGCCGCTGCCCTTTTTCGAGCCAATCGGGCGTTCGGTATACAACGGATTGCAGACCAAGTTGACAGAGAACGTCCAGCACCTATTTCGCGGGGTGCGTGCGCTGAACTTTCAAATCTCCTACGCGTTATCCCGCTTCGAAAACAGTGGGGGGACCACAGGCACCGGCCCAACCAGTCCGTCGGCTTCAGACCAAGACTTCGGAGTTGGTGCGCTCGACTATGCCAAAGCGAACCGCTATTTCGGACCGTCTGTGCTGGATCGCACTCACCAGTTCTCTTTCGGCGGACATGCGGAGTTGCCCCGTGGATTGCAGTTGGCTGTCATGGGACATTTCTGGAGCCCACTCTCGACCTCCTTGGTGGTACCCAATACCAATCTGGGACGGGGGGAAATCTTTCGAACGGATTTCACGGGAGACGGCACAGTTCAGGATCCTCTCCCGGGGACACACGTCGGGAGCTTCGATCGTGGAATCGATGCGTCGAACATCAACAACGTGCTGACAAACTACAACAGCACGTATGCCAACCAGCCGACTCCCGCGGGTCAGGTGCTCATCCAAAACGGGCTGTTCACGCTGAGCCAGTTGCAACAGTTGAGAGCAGTGGCTCCTGTTGTGCCGCTCGCACCACTCGGGCAAGTCAATTTATCTTGGCTGCGCGCCTTCGATGCCAAACTCGGTTGGTCTTACACTGCTCGCGAGCGGGTCACGGTGCAACCCAGCGTGGGTTTCTACAACCTCTTCAACTTCGCGAACTTTGACTTGCCCGGTGCCGCGCTAAACGGACTGCTGACGGGAGCTGCAGGACAGATCAACGGCACCACCCGCGTAGGACACAACGTGGACCGTGTTGGGGTGGGAACGGGTGTCTATTCACTCGGCGCTCCCCGGCAGATTGAGTTTGGCCTGAGGGTCACTTTTTAGTTCCGACCTGCTGTGCCGCTTTGCCTCCGCTGAAAGCCAGTCTCTGCTACAACTCCCGAGTGGCCACCAATCCGGAGCGATATCAGGACTACTTGGTCGAAAAGTCGGCTATGCGGACATATGGCTGTGTAGCAGGAGCAAGACTCTGCTGAATGGCCGGCGTTTCCGGCGTTTCCTTCAAGTTGACGAAGTAATCTTATAGGTATGCTGCCGGGCAATCCCGAGACCCGTAGCGGTTGCTTGACGTCTGTAACCTGTTGAAAATGGCGGGTGAGCCATATAAGCCGGATTCTGTGCCAGCGCGCCATTCGCAAAGCGAACCGCGCGCCGCGGCGATCATTCCTCTAGTCCCGGCATCACTGCCGGGATCCAGCAGCCTACCCGAGGGTTCATCCTTCGCGCTGACTTTCATCACCGCGAAGGGAGCGCGTTCTCATTAGAGAACGTATGCTCAGCGAGCCGGGCCGGCTCTCCCCTCCTATTTGGCCTTGCACCACGCGGGGTTTTCCGTGCCTCCGGTGTCACCACCGGAGCGGTGGGCTCTTACCCCACCTTTTCACCCTTGCCAAGCCGAGCTAGCTTTTCGAAGACGTCTCGCAGGTTTCCCTGTTTGATATCACCGAGCTCCACTCCGCCGGCGGTCTATTCTCTGTGGCACTTTCCGTGACGCCGTTGCAGCGGCGACTTTGTGCCGCCACTCCAACCTCGCCCCCTGGCGTTACCAGGCGCGTCGCCCATGTCATGAGTACTGATAAACGCTTGCGCGTTTACCATGCCTCAGGACGGTGTCCGGACTTTCCTCCCGCTTCGGCCTTGTAGCGACGGCTTTACGCCACCGTTCCTTGGCCTCAGCCAGCGATCACCCGGCTCACCCGCCAGCTTCTATTATACCCGCTCCCCTCTTGAACTGGGTTAGAATCCACGCACGCTGGCTCTTCATTCGCACGCAAGGACAAACCGATGATCCATCTTCCGCATCTGGAACGCCGCAATTTCCTCGGTGGAGCTTTAGCGACCTTCCCTCTGGCACTGCTCGGACAATCCGCGCAAGCTGCCGAAGCGGCCACGTCTCCAGCCATCGCCAAGGTTCCCGCAGGCAACGACCGCCTCGGTGAACACCACACCATCGGCGTCAGCTCCACTTCTTTCAAAGTCTTGACCGCGGACAGCGCCGGCGCTCTGTTCCTTTTCGAGCACAGGAACGCCGGTGGCAAGAAAGGCGGCCCGCCGCGCCACGTGCATCACCATGAAGACGAATGGTTCTACGTTATCGAGGGGAACTACTTTGCGGAAGTCGGCTCCACGCGCGTGGAACTCAAGCCCGGCGACTCCATTCTCGGCCCACGCGAGGTGCCCCATGCCTGGGCTTTTGTCGGTGACACTCCGGGCAGACTGCTGATCGCCTTTACCCCAGCTAACAAAATGGAAGCCTTCTTTCGCGACAACGAAAGGCGCCCTCACGGAACCGAGTACATGAACGACGCCGAAGTCTACCGCGCCTACGGCATGGAACTTCTCGGCCCACCCCTTTCTGTGGGCTGAAGACCTAACGCTGCTGCCGGAAACGTGTCCGGAATGATGAAACAAGCCACGGGCGATCGTCTCTGTGCTGGCCGATCCTATTTCAACCCCACTAACTTCTCAAACTCACCCTCGCTCAGAATCGTCACTCCTAACTCTTTCGCCTTCTCATACTTCGACCCCGGATCCGTCCCCACCACCACGTAATCCGTCTTCTTGGTCACCGACCCGCTCACTTTTCCGCCGTGCTCCGCCACAATCGCTCCCGCCTCTTCCCGCGTGCGATTCGCCAGCCCGCCCGTAAACACAAACGACTTGCCTGCAAACTTGTCGCTCTTAATCTCACGCTTCTCCGCCGTCGGTCGCACGCCCGCCTTCCACAATTTTTTCACCAACTGCCGGTTCGCCGGCTCCGAGAAAAACTCCACAATGCTCGCCGCCACTTTCGGCCCCACTTCTTGCACGCCGACCAAATCCTCCTCCTTCGCCACCGCCAATTCTTCCAGCGAAGAAAACTCTTCCGCCAGTAACTGCCCCGTGCGCTCTCCGACAAGCCGTATCCCCAACGCATAAATCAGCCGCGACAACGCATTCTTCTTGCTCGCTCCAATCTCCTCCAGCAAATTCTGCGCGGACTTTTCCGCCATGCGTTCCAGCGCCGCGACTTCCTCTTCTTTCAGCGCGTACAAGTCCGCAACGTCCTTCACCATCCCCTTGTCCACGAGTTGGTCCACAATCTTTTCCCCCAGCCCGTCAATATCCATCGCGTGCCGCCCCGCGTAGTGCAGCAGCGACTCCTTCCGCTTCGCCGGGCACGCCGCATTCACGCAGCGGTAGGCCACTCCGTCTTCATCTTTGTGAATCGTGCTCCCGCATTCCGGGCAATTCTTCGGCATGTGAAACGCCCGCCGCGGCTTCCCTTCTTTCACCACCTTCAACACGTGCGGAATCACTTCCCCCGCGCGTTCGATCAGCACCGTATCGCCAATGTGCAATCCCAGCCGCTCGATTTCATCCATGTTATGGAGCGTGGATCGGCTGACAGTGACGCCTCCCACTTGCACCGGCTCGAGCACCGCCACCGGCGTCAGCGTTCCCGTGCGCCCCACTTGCACGAGGATGTCGTTCACTACCGTCGTCTCTTGCCGCGCCGGATATTTGAACGCCACCGCCCAGCGCGGCGCCTTGGCCGTGTAACCTAGTTCATTTTGTATAGCGATGGCGTTCACTTTCACCACCACGCCGTCTATTTCGTACGGCAACTTCTCCCGTTTGCCGTCCCAATCCTCGCAGTACTTGATCACCGCCTCGACGCCCGCGCACAGCTTCCAGTCGTCCGAAGCGCGGAACCGTAATTGCTTCAATGACTCCAGGGACTCCGAATGATTCGCAAAAGGCACTCTTTCATCCACCAGCAGGTAATACGCAAAAAAATCCAGCTTCCGCGCCGCCGTAATCGTCGGGTCCAGCACGCGCACCGCTCCCGCCGCCGAATTCCGCGGGTTCACGAAGATCTTTCCGCCAATCTGCTCCTGCTGCCGGTTCAGCGCCTCGAACGCCTTCCGCGTCATCATCACTTCCCCGCGCACCTCGAAATCCGCGCGCAGCTTCGCCTTCTTCAACGCCGCTGCATCCACCCGCAGCGGAATCGACCGGATCGTCTTCACGTTCGGCGTCACGTCTTCACCCGTAGTCCCGTCGCCGCGCGTCACGCCGCGCACCAGCACGCCATCCTCGTACTGCAGCGAAATGCTCAGCCCATCGAACTTGTGCTCCGCGATGTATTCGATCTTTTCCTGCCCGCTTCCCTCGCGCACGCGCCGGTCCCAGTCCCGCAGCGCATCATAGGAAAACGCATTGTCCAGGCTCAGCATCGCCGGCGCGTGCTTTACGGTCGTAAAACCTTCGCGCGGCGCACCGCCCACGCGCACCGTCGGTGAATCCGCCGTCACCAACTCTGGATGCGCTCTCTCCAGTTCTTTCAGCCGCTCCATCAACCGGTCGTACGCCGTGTCCGAAATCTCCGGCTCGTCCAGCACGTAATACCGGTATTCGTGGTAGCGCAGCTTCTCGCGCAGCTGCTCAATTTCCTTTTTCACGTTTGCCGTTGCCGCTTTCGCCATGAAACCCTCAGTCCCCCTGCCCGTCATTCCGAGCGCAGCAGGCCGACTTTCTCTTTCCGATTCGCTCTGGCGAATCGGTCGGCCTGCGCAGCGAGGAATCTCTCTTCAGCACACGGTCACGGAATTGCTGCTCAAATCCGCCCGACATTATATAAAATGAATGATTCGCGAAAGGTATCGAAATCACTTGGACGTGGAAATGACCGCTGACCTGCAAAACGCTCTGCTGATTCACAACCCCAACGCCGGCAACGGCGGGGTTGGCCGCCGCGGTCTGCTCGACAAGGCGCGCCACATCTTCGCCAGCCGCGGCATTGACGCCGACCTCGCCGAGACCACCGGCCCCGGCCACGCCACCGAAATCGCCGCCCGCGCTGCCGAAGAAAATCGCGGCCTGGTCATTGCCTGCGGCGGTGACGGCACGCTCAACGAAATCGTCAACGGCCTCGCCGCCCACCAGAACGGCCATCGCGTTCCGCTCGCGCTTCTTCCCGGCGGCACCGCCAACATTCTCGCCAAGGAACTCGACCTTCCCTGGGACATTCCCCGCGCCGCCGAAAGACTCGTTCACGGCACCGTCAAGGAAATCGCCCTCGGCCTCGCCACGCCTCTCGATCAGCCCGAAAAGAAAAAATATTTTCTCAGCGTCGCCGGCGCCGGCCCCGACGGCATGATTGTTTACGCCGTCAATCTCGAACTCAAGGCGCGACTCGGCATTCTCGCTTACTGGTGGGAAGGCGCTCGCGAAGTCTTCCGCTACAAATTCCAGCGTTTCCGCGTCACCAGCGGCGAACGCAAGATCGATGCCTCACTCGTCATTGTGGGCCGCACGCAAAACTACGGCGGCCCCTTTAAAATCACCACGGAAGCCGACCTCTTCGAAGACCGTTTCGAAATCCTCACTCTCGCTACGCAAAGCGGCTTCCGCTACCTCAGCTATCTGCCCACGCTTTGGCTCGGCAAGCTCCGTGGCACCGAAGGCGTCGACTTCTTCAAGGCCGACTCCCTCGTCTGCGAGCCTCTCGACAAAAATCCCGTCTACGCCCAGATCGACGGCGAGCCCCTCGCGCGCCTTCCCGTCGAATTCCGCATCGTCCCCCGCGCCCTCAAGCTCCTCGTCCCGTAGCCCACGTTGCACTTTCCCAATCGCTCATCGTCAGGTTTCGCGCTCCACGTTTTTGGGCAGCGGTACTTCGATGTGATTGAACTCCCAGCACTCCTTCAAATGTCCGAGCAAGACTTTCCGTTGGTCGTCGCTGATGCCGAACTCCGAAAAGTCGTGCTCTGCCCAAAACAACCAATTGAGAAACACTGTTTTTCGGTTGGCTGAAATCTCGCACGCAACATCCAGCCGGCTGTATTCCCAAGATTTTGAAAGCATTACGAATTGGGCGATTGCATCTTTACCCTTCAAGCCGTATGCGTTGGGGATATGACCAGTGAAAGCCGTGCCGAAGAAGGCTTCCTCCAGACGGACGAAGCCCCTGATGGCCTTGTTAAATGAATTTAGGTCCTCGGCGGGAATCCAATACTCCACGTGCGTTGAGGAACCCACCGTGTGTGGCTCGAATCCCGACAGGTAACCGCTCTCTACTTGAAAGCTCATCACAAATCCTGCGAATCCCGACTTCTCATCTCGTGTATTCCAATCACTAGCGATCTGACAAGCGTAGTCTACGTTTGCCACCGGATAGAAAATAGGTTGCTGAGGCAAGCGTGGAGGAAACTCGCGCATCCCCTTGTCCCAAATTAGCGAGAGCTCATGTAGGCCAACCGGGCGGAAAAGAGTCGTGCTCATATGCAATTCAGGTTTATATCACGGCGTTATCCGCGGTCTCATCATCGCTTGGTGACGCCACATCCCTCTCTGTGAGATAACTCTTTCCATGGATCCTCTCACCCACGCCCTCGCCTCTTATTCCCTCAAGCGCGCCGCTCTCCCTCGCGCTCCCCGCAATGTCACGTTCGCCCTCCTCGTTGCCGGCACGTCCGCCGACCTCGATAACCTCAGCGGCTATTCCGGCCCCTCCGCCTACTTCAAGTTCTATCGCACGTACGGCCACTCGCTCCTCGTGGCTCTTCTTTTGAGCGTCCTCGTGGTTCTCCCGTTTCTCTTGCTCAAGCCTAAGCCGGGTGACGATGCAACCTCTCGCTCAAAAATCTTCATCGCCGCTTTCATTGCCGCCTTGCTTCATCTCGCTTTGGACCTCACCCAAAGCTCCGGGGTCCAACTTCTCTGGCCTTTCTCTTCCCAACGATTCGCTCTCGACTGGGCCCCCCACATCGACCTCTGGCTTCTCGCCATCCTCCTCGCCGGAATCCTGCTTCCTCTCCTCAGCGGCCTCGTCACCGAAGAAATCGGCGGCCGCTCCAAGTCTCCTCGCGGCAGGCTCGGCGCCACTCTCGCCTTTGCCGCCCTCTTTCTCTACCTAACCCTACGCTTCGTCTACCACGGCAACGCCATCGCCGCCCTTGAATCCCGCACCTACCGCGGCGAATCCCCCCATCGTGTCGCGGCATTCGCCGAATCCTCGCTCTTCCGCTGGCACGGTATCGTCGAGACCGAACGTGCCCTCCACGACGTCGACGTTCCCGTCGGCCCCGGTGGCGAATTCGATCCTGTCGCCGCTCGGACCATCTACAAACCCGAGCCATCCCCCGCCCTCGACGCCGCCCGCGCCTCCGCCGTCGCCCGCCGTTTCCTCCAAGTGGCGCGCTTCCCGAAAGCCTCCGTCGAGCAGACCGCCACCGGTTACCAAGTCACCCTCCGCGACTTCCCCTACGACCGCGACTCCGCCTCCGGCTGGCGCGTCCAGGCCCTCATCAACACCGATCCCTCCGGCAAGATCCTCTCCGAAGAACTCGCTTGGGTCCCCTCTTCCCATGAGTCCGGAAAGTAGCCAGGACCAGGTGTTGTAGGGGCGCGCTTCAGCGCGCCTGAAGTGTGCACCGAGGATGTAGGCGGAAGTTCTCGGTGAGTCCATCCAGGGAATGGACCGCAGTGACCGCAGCGACTGCGTCTATTCTCCGCTCGCCCCTGGTGGCCGATGTCTCAGAACCACGCGCGATAGCAGGTAGCTGACCGCCGCAATCCCGATCACGACCAGCGTCACCGCCAGTTTGTGCTGCGACAGGTAAGGCAACGCCTCGTGTCCGTACCGAATCGCCAAATACCCAATCCCGAAATAGCGAATCACGCGCGCCAGCGTGATTGCTGCAGTAAAACTCGCGATCGGCACCTCGAACACCCCCGCCGCCACCACGAACACCTTGAACGGCGTCGGCGGCGGCAGCAGCGCCGCTATCAGCATTCCCCCAAACCCGTTGTTCACCACCCAATTGTGAATCGCCTGCGCCCGCTTGCCGGCATGCTTGTGAAACAGCGCTTCTCCGCCCTTTTCCGCGATGTAAAAAAGCAGCACGCACCCCAGCACCGACCCGAGCATCGCCATGCCCGCATATAACGGCATCCTCGCAGGATGCTGAATCGACAGTTCAATTAGTAGGAGATCATTGATCACTGGGAACGTCAGCACCGATGAATCGAGGAAGGAAATCAGGAACAGCCCCGGCGCCCCCAGCGTCCCGGCAAACGCCACCACTTTCAGCTTCCACGCCTTCAATCCCGACGGCATCCATTCTCCTCAACCCTGGTGTCCCCCACCTGTCATTTCGAGCGCAGCAGGCCGACTTTTCCTTCCGGTTCGCTCCTGCGAACCGGTCGGCCTGCGCAGCGAGAAATCTCTCTTCGTTTCTGTCCAGCTATGGAGTGCGGCGGCTTGCCGCCGCTTTTCCTACGCCGGAGCTTGCTTCGGCCTCCCCTCCGTGTCATCCCGAGCGAAGCAAGGGACCATGGCCGGGCCAAAACATCAGCACGGTCACTGAGAGCTTGAACTTCGGTTCGTTTTTCTATAGCGCTCTTCAACCCGTGCAAAGCGATGGCCACTTCCGGTTGAAAATGGGAAAGGATGACTCGCAGCCCCAAATCCTGGCATTACTGTGCAAACGCTGCTCGATCGAAATGATTCATGAACACCTGCATCAGCGCGGTGCGATGCAGGTTCGGCAGCTTGGGAATCTCGCCGATCACCCGCACATGCCCGAATCGCTCGATGGTCTCCCGGTTCTCGCGGTTCTGGTCGCCGATCAGCACCACGCCATGCACCGGCAGCTCCGCCGCATGCAGCGCCGCCAGCGTTAACAGCGTGTGATTCACGGTGCCCAGCGCGCTGCGCGCTGCCACAATTACCGGCAGCTTGAATTTCACCATCATGTCCAGCATGAACTGCTTCTGGTTGATGGGCACCAGCACTCCGCCCGCGCCTTCTACAATCAACCAGTCATTGATCAGGCTGCTCGGCATATTGATGCGCCCGAGATCAATCTCCACGCCCGCCCAGCGCGACGCCAAATCCGGCGACACCGGCGGCACGAATTTATACACTTCATCGAGCGTGCGGTCCGTCCCGATGCCCGCGAGCCGCATCACCGTCACGCGGTCCGAGCCTTCCAGCGTCCCCGTCTGGATCGGCTTCCAATACACCGCGTCCAGCGCGGCGCACAACAGCGCCGAGAGCACCGTCTTGCCCACTCCCGCATCCGTGCCAGTAATGAAGAAATGATGTCTCATGCACGCCCTGCCGTGACGCATTCACCCGCACTCGTGCGCCAGGGGTTCATGCACTTTTCCAGATATGCTGTATTTCCATCGCCATGGATGACCCGGATTCGCTTCGTATTATCGCCAATGACTTGTTTGTGCAAACAGCTTCAAAATTATCCTCGCATGTTACCATTAGTACTGCAAAATTGGTTCGCATGGTTCCCGATCCAGCAAGTGGCCCGGAATCGGTATGCGGCAGCTTTTTCGCCGGCTGGTGGTACACACCTGGCACGTTAGGTGTGCCAACCTACTAAAGCCGTTCGGGGAGAACCAATGACGAGCATGGTCCAATCAGTCGCGTTGTCAAAATTCAGATGGTTGCTCTTGCAGGCGAGCGTTTTGCTCCTGATTGCTGCCCGACCTGCATCGCAAATCCCAACCGAGGCGCAGCGCCTTATCAACGAACTGCCACCTTGTAGTGTCCTTCGTGAAGACCTGGAACGCGGTACCCACGGTAACGGTGTCGATGAGCCCTATATGGCAAGGATGCGGGCACAGGGTGTTCAGCGCGTGCGACTAACGGTGAGGGCTGTGTTTCGCAGAAACCGGGTTGAGAGTGCTCACGTCGTGCGTAGACTCTACTTTCGCCGATTCGATAGTGCGGACGCTCAAATATCCGACGAAGTCAGAATACAAGCAATCGACAGCAGTGGCTTGGGAGCGGTGCTCGACGATCTGGCTCGCAATCGCGTGGCCACCGCGCCTCTCGTCCGAGGAGAGCGACCTTTTATGGGTGGCAAAGTCGCCAGTATTGTCGAGTTCTTCTCAGACCCATGGCTGCCAGAGCAAAAGGTCTTGGTTTTTCCGGCAGGTCACCCGGCTCCGCTTACGGATGCCGTGGTCAGCGGCGACGTTGTGGATACTCAAGCTTTGCTCCAGTCGCATAAATTCTACAAGAAGCAGCTAGATCGCGCGTTATTCGATGTGATGCTCAGCCGCTACGATAATACGAATGTTATCGACCTGCTGCTGAAGGCTGGTGCAGACGTAAACAGTCGCGCTCCGGACGGGTCGACCCCGCTGATGAGTGCGGTTGGCCATCCGTGCAACCTACGTTCTTTATTGGATCGCGGAGCAGACCTAAATGCCCGTGATAAATGGGGCAGGAATGCACTCCAAGTTGCTCGTGAGAATAAGGTAGTCACTTCCATTCGGTTGCTCGAGGAGGCCATGTCCAAGAGGCACGGTCTGATTGGACGAAGGCGTCGGCTCCTGGGACGGGTGGCCTGGGCGATAAATCCTAAGACGCTTTTGGGTGCCCCGGGTGTCGGTTTTACACCCGGGGCCTTTGACCTTACATCCTTCTTCGAGCACACTTCGTCCACGCCAGGGGCTCCGTTTGACCCACCCTCCGTATCGTGTTATAAATCTCCGTTTTCTGTTCGCCCTTGTGCCCTGTCTTAGGGGCGCTTCGCCGGCGGTTCTGGGGTAATCTCGAGCCGGCGTGCGGCGGCCTCTTCCTGGTGGAATGAGAAAAATCGCTCTGGGGTCGCGCCTGACAGCGTCCGGCGGCAAAAGTGTGCCGGAACGGCCTGTCCAGGCATGCACTCGGCCCGCGAGCTTTATCGTTACGGAGGATTTTGCATGCGAACCTGGCTTGCTGGTGTTTGCTCTCAGGCTTGCCGATTCATGAAGTTTGGCGCAGCCGCTGCTGTCTTGTCGTTTTTCACTGCCGCGCTCGCTCGCGCCGACGAAGCCGGTGGCGAAGCCAATTTGAAGCTTCCCGATCTCTCTTCCGTTTCCTTCCTCGGCGTCGACGGCCACAAACTCCTGCTTTTCGGGCTTCTCTTTTGCTTGTTCGGCCTCGCCTTCGGTCTCGTCATCTACACGCGCCTCAAGAATTTGCCCGTCCATCAGTCGATGAAGGACATTTCCGAGCTCATCTACTATACCTGCAAATCTTATCTCACCTCGCAGGGCTAATTTCTGCTTCTTCTCTGGGTCTTCATCGCCATCGTGATCGTCCTCTACTTTGGCTGGCTCGCTCCCGTCCCGCCCACCTCCACCACCCTGCCGATTATTTTGCTCTTTAGTCTCGTCGGCATGGGCGGCAGCTACTCGGTCGCGTGGTTCGGCATTCGCGTCAACACTTTCGCGAATTCCCGCACGGCCTTCGCCGGCCTCCGCGGCAAGCCTTACCCCATTAATCACATTCCCCTCGAAGCCGGCATGAGCGTCGGCATGATGTTGATAAGCGTCGAACTCTTCATGATGCTGTTTATTCTTCTCTTCGTTCCGGGAGAATTTGCGGGCCCGTGCTTCATCGGCTTCGCCATCGGCGAATCGCTCGGCGCCGCCGCGCTGCGCATCGCAGGCGGCATCTTCACCAAAATCGCGGACATCGGCTCCGACCTGATGAAAATCGTCTTCAAAATCAAGGAAGACGACGCGCGCAACCCCGGCGTCATCGCCGACTGCACCGGCGACAACGCGGGCGACTCCGTCGGCCCCACCGCCGACGGCTTTGAAACTTACGGCGTCACCGGCGTCGCGCTCATCACTTTCATTCTCCTTGCCGTGAAAAATCCCACCGTGCAAGTGCAACTCCTCGTCTGGATTTTCGTCATGCGCATCATCATGCTGGTGGCGAGCGCGGCGGCGTATTTCATCAACGGCTTCATCGCCAAGGCCAAATACGGCAACGCCGACGAAATGAACTTCGAGGCCCCGCTCACTTCGCTGGTCTGGATCACCTCCTTTGTTTCCATCGCGCTGACGTATCTCGCTTCGTGGCTCATCATTCCTGAGCTGGGCGGCGACCCCACACAGTGGTGGAAGCTGGGCACGATCATCACCTGCGGCACGCTGGCAGGCGCCATCATTCCGGAATTGGTCAAAGTCTTCACTTCGGTGGAATCTCGGCATGTAAAGGAAATAGTCACATCGGCGCAAGAAGGCGGCCCGTCGCTCGGCATCTTGTCGGGCTTCGTGGCGGGTAATTTTTCCGGCTATTACCTGGGCCTGTCGATGGTGCTGTTGATGTCCGTCGGCTACCTGGTTTCGCAAGGCGGGCTCCACAATTTGATGGTCGCCGAGCCGGTGTTTGCCTTCGGGCTCGTCGCTTTCGGCTTTCTCGGCATGGGCCCGGTAACCATCGCCGTGGATTCCTACGGCCCGGTCACCGACAACGCGCAATCCGTCTATGAACTCTCGCTCATCGAGCACATTCCTGGCATCCAGCAGGAACTGAAGAGAGACTACAACATGGACGTGAATTTCGAGCGCGCCAAGCATTTGCTCGAAGCCAACGACGGCGCGGGCAACACGTTCAAAGCCACTGCCAAGCCCGTGCTCATCGGCACGGCCGTCGTCGGCGCCACGACCATGATTTTCTCGATCATCATGGCGCTTACGAACGGGCTTGCCGCGAACGTGGACAAGCTTTCTTTGTTGCACGCACCGTTCGTTCTCGGACTCATCAGCGGCGGCGCGATAATTTACTGGTTTACCGGCGCGAGCACGCAGGCGGTCACCACCGGCGCGTACCGCGCGGTGGAATTCATCAAAGCCAATATCAAGCTCGAGGGCGCGGAAAAAGCCAGCATCGCCGACAGCAAGAAAGTGGTGGAAATCTGCACGAAGTATGCGCAGAAAGGCATGCTCAATATTTTCATTGCCGTGTTCTTCGTCACGCTCGCGTTCGCGTTCGTCGAGCCGTTTTTCTTCATCGGCTATTTGATTTCCATCGCCACCTTCGGCTTGTATCAGGCCATCTTTATGGCCAATGCCGGCGGCGCATGGGACAACGCCAAGAAAATCGTCGAAGTCGAACTCAAGCAGAAGGGCACGCCGCTGCATGATGCCACCGTCGTTGGCGACACTGTGGGCGACCCCTTCAAGGACACTTCTTCCGTAGCCTTGAACCCGGTCATTAAGTTCACCACGCTCTTCGGCTTGCTTGCCGTCGAGCTAGCCGTGAGCCTGACGGCCAGCAAGGGCGACGTTTTCGCCCATGTTCTGGCCGCCGCATTCTTCGCCGTCTCCTTATTTTTCGTCTACCGCTCGTTCTACGGCATGCGCATCAAGAGCGCGACGTAAGAGCAAGGTCAATTTCCGCAGTTCGCCGTTAACCGTTCACCGTTCGCCGTCAGAAGAAAAGCGGCGGCAAGCCGCCGCACTCCACACGGCGTCATCGCAAATTTCTGCGAGACTCGGTAAAATCGCTGCGCTTCGTCGAGAGGGTATCCAAATGAAAAAGATTCTCCTTTTGTGCGCCAGCCTTCTGCTGGTCTGCAGTTTCTCAACCGTCTGCTACGGCCAAGTCGATCCCAAATGGGAAATCCACGATCGCAACCGGCCGGTGCCAGCGGTGATCGATCCTGGAACGGCTAGCACCCCGGACGTGCCCGGCCGGCCGCCCTCGGACGCCGACGTGCTCTTCGACGGCAAAGATCTTTCCAAATGGGCATCCGAAGACGGCAGCGCCGCGAAATGGAAAGTGGAGAATGGCTATTTTGAAGTCGTGCCCAAAACCGGCTACATCCACACGCGCGAAGCCTTCGGTGATTGCCAATTGCACGTCGAATTCGCTGAGCCGTCCCCGGCAAAAGGAGAAGACCAGGACCGCGGAAACAGCGGCGTTTTCCTGCATGGGCTGTACGAGGTTCAGGTGCTGGACTCGTATCAAAGCAAAACGTACGCCGACGGGCAAGCCGCTGCGGTCTACGGCCAGTATCCTCCCCTGGTGAATGCTTCGCGTCCGCCGGGCCAGTGGCAGACCTACGACATTATCTTCCACGGGCCGCGCTTTGATGCCTCGGGAAAACTGACGCGTCCCGCGCGCGAAACTGTTTTTCACAATGGCGTTCTGGTGCAGGACAATGTCGAGCTGACCGGCCCCACCGCGCACCACGCGCGTCCGCCCTACAAACCAGGACCTGACAAACTGCCTCTGGCGCTCCAGGATCATAACCACCCGGTGCGCTACCGCAACATCTGGATCCGAGAGCTGAACTGAACGCGCAAGACTCGGTTTCCTGTCGGGTGTTGAAACCTTGGATACGCGGCCCCTTGACGTTGCTCCCGCCGCCAGAAACAGGTGTACAAAGAAAGCAGGGCCACACGGCAAGTTCTGGGGGTGCCGGATGGAACTGAAAATCAACACAGTTCATTACGAAGCCACCGAGCTGAATGAGCTCCAGGTACAACTCCTGCGTATGCGGCGCCAGCAGTTCGCCGAGATTTGGCTGCAGGACACGGCGGAAAGCCCGTCGATCTGCGCGCTGGTCAACGGCGATGCCGCCTGGCTGATGTATCTCCGCTACGAAGGCGACGCGGGCTTTTCCACGCGTAACCCGAATTACTCGGGACCGCCCAAGGCCAAGATTGAGTACTACCTGGCGAACGGCCAACGCGACGAGTATCCTGCCGCCTGGAACATCACCACGCACGAAGCGATGCGCGCCCTCGAGTATTTCTTCCTGAAGGAAGAGATGGCGCCCTGGCTCGAATGGCATGAAGAGCGCCCGGTCAACCACTTCACCAAATCGTTCGGAAGGTAAGCCAAGTAATTGAGTATAAAGGACTTCCCTCCACAATAACGCATGAAATACGGCAAGTTGTTGATTCCAAACCACTTTTAACTTTGTTTAAAAGTCTTTGGGACACCCGGAGGGACGCAACCCGCGGTGTAGCCGCTTCCTGAACCTCTTTTTATTCTTTTTAACCTGCTGATTCTAAAAGGTCTGCTGTTGGCTGTGAATTCTTATATACATTTCTAGCAACACAATAAAAGTGTACTAGACTTTTTATCGTAGAAAATTGTGCCCCGACTTCGGTCGGGGCGTTTTCTTTTTGTAGCGCCGGCACCCTGCCGGCGTTATTTCAACCGCTGCTGGCACGTGACCGCCGGACAAACATTTGCGGGCTAGCCGGTCTTCGGACGTTTTGTCTTTTGCACTCTGTAGGCCAGACGACTTAATCTGGTATCTGCAAGACGCGCACGGTAGAGTGCGCTCCGTCCGAGTCGGTGTAGGCGAAAAACTTCTCGCCGAGAAAGGCAAGCGAACTCCGTGTATACGTCGGTAAATTCCGGTGCCAGACTTCCTTGCCATCGCGCGTGCGAAGGACGTAGACGGCGTCCTTGACGTTATAATCGCGCAACGCGGTGGTCTCGCTGATAGCAACGTATGCGCCATCCGGATCCACTTTGACGGCGGTGATGCTGCGGCCCCAAAATGCTTTATGTGCGCCCCGCCCGTTGGCCAGCGACCAGGCGACTCGATAGCGTTCGCCTAGCTCCCGCGCGGCATCCCATGCAACCCAGCCGGAGCCCACACGCAGTAAAGTCGTGAATTGCGCATCAACGCCTTGGACGACAATCGAATCACCCTGCCGCTCGGAGCCGAGGCCGAGCATGGTCAATGAGCTGCGCCGCGTGGTGTAATCGTACTCGTAGAAGGTAAGCGCCTTGCGTTCCATATCTGCAGCAAGAAGTGTCCATTGCAAGATGCGCTGGTCGGGGATGTCCACTAAGTGCGCCCGCTCGTCGTCGAGCGATTGGACGACAGCGCGGTGAAGTTTCGTGCCGGGGATCAACTCCATCCACGCCACCCAGTGCCCGTCGCTCGACAAAACTGGCATGCCGAATATCATTGAGCCCTCAGGTAAGCGGGACAACGGCCGCAAAGATCCGTTGCCCACCCACCAGTGCGTTTGGCTCGTTTTGTTGTCCCAGTTCCTCATTAGGTAGACACCAGACGGAGAAACAAAACCCAGATCAAGCTGCGTGGTGGCGTCCGGCTTTCTGATCAAACGAGTGTGGCAGCCGGGCATTGTCAGAACGGCGTACTCCCCGTTTGCTTGCAGCCAGGCTTGCCCAGCGCGTGCCAGCGATGTGTCAGGAGGAGACCGCACTTCAGCCACCTCCATATCGGGTACCGTGCACACAGTCTTCCAATCTCCCAGATCGGGTGTCGTAGCCCGCTCGGTCTGGAATCTGGAGGGGAGTGCGCTCAAATATGTCCAGTTGGCGGCAGCTGCAAACAAAGGTGCGCAAGCGGCGAGCGCGAGGATCCACACCCAGCCCGGCCGCACGAGTACCCAAGCAACCACGTGAATCCAACCACCTTTGTGACACGGGTAGTCGCAATCATGCCGCGCTTTCATGCGTCACTTTTACCCTAGTCGCGAGGATTTGTCAGTCCAAGTTTGATTAACGCGGCAATCGGAGAAGTGTGGAGTGGAGATTGGGGACCGTAAACCGTTGCCCTCTACGTCAGGGTAGAACCTGAATTTCAAGTTCCGTCACACGCCCACCTTGGATTGAAAATGCCCGGACGGGCGTAGTTGCGTATGGTCGAGGCGTGACGATGAAATAGATCGCTTCAGAATAGTAGGCCAGCGCGATGTCTTTGGGCGAAGGCTCGTTCTCGTCCATCCAGTTCGGATGCGAGTGGTAGATGCCGAGGAATTCGAGCCGCCGCTCGCGGAATTCGCCCATCAGGCGCACGATCTCCTTGGGCGCAATCACGTAATTCCTGACCGGATCAGCCGCGATGTTCTTCGCAGGGAACGCCCGCGTGATTACGTCGTCCTGCCCCGCCAGAATTCCACAGCATTCTCGATGCGGCTGGCGGCGGGCATGCTCCAAGATCTGCCCAAAAACTTTGCGGCGACTTCGGACGGCTCGCTTCATTCCGGGAGTATATAACGAGGCGAATTCGTGAATCGAGTGACGGACGCGGAGAGGCTACCTGACGTAAGTCCCGATAAACGCTGCGGTAATCGGAAGAGTAGGCCTATGGCGACCAAGCCGACGCGGTCCAATTACGCGCGGATCACGCCTAGGAGTTCGAAGCTTTGATTAGGCCCGGGAATTTGCGGGAGTTGTTGTGGAAGCCGAGAAAGACCGGCTTCAAGTCGGCCACGCCGACCAACCACAATTGTCATCCCGACCCTCAGGACGCGGTCTTCCGCGGCCGGAGGCGGAGGGATCTGCTTTTCAACCAAGCTAAGCCTTGATCAGGCCGGGGAATTTGCGCGGATTGTTGTCGAAGCCGGGGAACACCGGCTTCAAGTCGGCAACGCCGATGTGCTTGGCAAGGATTTCACCGACCACGGAACGAAAATCCGTCGAGAGCGCGAGGTCGCGGCCTTCGTTCAACTGGTGATCGTTCAAGCCTGGCCATTTGCCGTAGACCTCTCCGCCGCGCACATCGCCGCCCATGACGAACATGCAGTTGGCGTGGCCGTGGTCCGTGCCGCGGTTGCCGTTTTCCTTGGCGGTGCGCCCGAACTCGCTCATGGTCACGAACACAATGTTCTGCATGCGGTCGCCTAGGTCCTGATGAAACGCCGCAAGGCCCTGGCTGAGATCCCTCAACAGATTCGAGAGCTGGCCCTGCACGCCGCCTTCATTGACGTGATTGTCCCAGCCGCCGCAATCGACGAACAAAATTTCCACGCCGATATCCGCCTTCAGGAGCTGGCCAATCTGTTGCAAGTTCCTCCCCAGTGGACTCGTCGGATACTGCGCGCCGTTTTCCGGCTGATATTTTCCGGGATCGGCTTTGCGAAGCAGGTCGATGGCTTCAAACGTTTCGGTGCCTGTGCCGTGCAGCGCGTGGTCGACGGTCTGCGCGTACATGGCTTCGAAGCCGCCTTCGACCATCGCGCCGGTGCCGGGCGCCTGCGCCATCACCCTGAACTGCCTCAAATCCGGCAGCGCAATCGCGGGAGCCGTGCCGTGCAGCATGCGCGGAAGATTCGCACCCATCGCCACCGCGCGGAACGGCGAAGCATTTTCCTCCGGAACGGTTTCGAGCGCGCGATTCAGCCAGCCGTCTTCCGTCGATTTGAGTCCCGGCGTGCCCGATTCCATGAAGTCCTGCGCGTCAAAATGCGAGCGTGTGGGATCCGGCGAACCGGCGGCGTGCACGATGGCCAGCTGGTTCTTGTGAAACAGCGGCTCGAGCGGCCCGAGGCTGGGATGCAGTCCGAAGAATCCGTCGAGGTCGATGGCCGCGTCGTTGCCGCCGCGCTTCGGCTGCGGAATCGCAATCGACGGTCGCAGGCGGTAGTAATTCTGTTCGCCAAACGGCACGACAATGTTCAAGCCATCGGCGGCGCCGCGCTGAAACAACACCACGAGCTGTTTCTTGTTGGGCATCGGCGTGGCGGCCACGGCGCGCTGCAAGAATGCAGGCATGGCGCTCAAGCCGACCATGGCCACGCCGCCCTGCTTCAGGAAATACCGCCGCGAAAATTTCAGTCCGCGTACGCCTTCACAACATTTGTAGCTCATTTGAACCTCGTGCTTCGACACTCGAATTCTCTCTTCTCTCTGTGTTCTCTACGATCTCTGTGTTAAGACCCTGCTTTCCCTTCAACCTTGCTGTGCTGCATTGTCATTCTCAGGGCCGCCCCTTTTTCTCCGCTGCAGTAAGCAACACTCTATTGAGAAGCCTCTCTTAGCTGTCATTCCGAGCGCAGCGAGGAATCGTGGCTAGATTTCAACTGTATCGAATTCAATAGGGTCCAGCCGGGATTCTTCGTCGCTAGCCCGCCGCGCGCGGGCTTCGCTCCTCGGAATGACACAGTATCTTGCATCGAACTCGCTTACCGCCGTTGAAACTCCGGCGCGCCCAGCACCAAACCCGCGACCACGCCCAAATCCACTTGCCGGCGCGGGTCATCCAGCTTGGCCTGCAGCACCTGCGGATTGTCCAGCTGCTTCTCGAGCGTCTCGACCGTTGCCGGCGCGGCCTGCCCGCCCAGGAACAATTGCACGGCGCGATCGAGCGCCGCCTTCGGCTCCGCTGCGGGATCGACGCCCAGCAGCGACGCAACGTCGGTGCGCGCGCCGCGCATGCGGTTGCCAGCAAGCGCCAGCGAATAATTCAAGCGGTTCAGCAGCGCGCCTGTGTTCACCCACGTTTCCGCCTTGTCCGAATACCCTGTGGGAGGCTGACATTGATAGAGCGGCTCCCCGATGCGCCCGATCCATTGCACGAGCGGCATGGGCGTATCAACGTCCGTGCCGAGCGCGCGCGCCGCGGTGACCACCAGCTCGAAGGGTGTCTTGATCTTCGCGCGGTACGTTTCGCGCGACCAAAATTCCGGCGACCAGATCATGGTCTTCAGCACCGCGCGAATGTCCCCGTCGCTCGATTGAAACGTCTCCGCCATCCGGCTGACCAGCGCGGGGGGAGGATTGTCGGAAACAAAGCGGCGGGCCAGCTTCGTCGAAATGAATTTCGCCGTGCTTGGATGATGCACGAGCATGTCGATGACCTGCTCGCCGTCTTTCATTCCACCGGAATGAATTTTCTTGCCGAGGACGAGCTTCGGATCGGGGTCGTGCAGCCGGTCGTCAAACTTGAAGCTCGGCGACTGCCGCGGCCGCTCGATGGTCCAGCCGGTGAAGCAGCGCGCCACTTCCGTCACATCTTTTTGGGTGTAGCCGCCGTCCACGCCGAGCGTGTGCAATTCCATCAGCTCGCGACCGTAATTTTCGTTCAGCCCGCGCTCGTTCTTTTTCGCTTGGCGCGGGTCCACCGGCGGCTGCCCGCCGAATCTTCGATAACGGATCAACTGACGCTGATAGCGCTGCATGGCCTCGAACTGCGCCATGCGCGGATCGGCGCTCAAAAAATTGTCGAGATAAAAAAGCATCGCCGGGCTTTTGGCGGTGCCGGTGACGAGGTCCTTGAATTTTCCCAGCGCGTGCGGCTGAATCACGTCGCGCTCGTACGAAGTGAGGTAGTAGCGGTCCTCGCCTTTGCCGGCGAACACGTTGAAGTGGTTGAACCAAAAATCGTCCATCACCTGCTGAAGCTGGCGCTGGCTATAAATCGCCCGCGTCACTTTGGCCATGGAAAGTTCGGCGACGATGCGCGCCGGGCGCCGGCTGTCGTCGGCAATCGCAGGAGGCACGTTGTTGGGATCGCCGCCACCCAGCAAGTTGCGCCTACCGGCGCCCCTTGTAGCAGGATTGGCGCCGGGATTGCCCTGCGGCTCGTCGGGCTGCTTCATGGGAGCCGGAGCGTTGTCGGCTTCAGCTTGCTGCACGGAAGGCGGCGTGGCTGCTGCGGAATCATCGCCGGCGTTGCTTGCCTGGCCCTGCGGAGGCTGCATGTCTTTTTCGACGACCGCGGCGGCCGCATCGGAGCGGCGCTGCGGCTGCTCCTGCACCACCTGCGCGCGCGGCTTTACCTGCGGCTTGGGCTGCGGGTATTCATCGATCAGTTTCGAGGTGGACATGCGCAGCGTCGGATATTCCTGTAGCCGCGCTTCCATCGCTTTGTCGTCGATGGAATTGGGATTGAGCTGCTGCTCGATCCATTTCGCAAGACCCATCTGCCGCACGCGTTCGATGTCGCCCGGGCGCGGCCCGTAGGCCAAGCGATTCAACGCATGCAGAATCGCTTCGTCGGCGCTCAGTTCCGCGATGGGCAGCCCTTTAAGCGCAGGATCTTGCTTGGGCTTCTTTTCGGGAGCCGCAGGCGTCCGCGCAAGTGCGGGGAGGCCGGGGCTCACTGCCATCACACAGGCAAACGAAAGAATCAAGGCGAGTATCGATCTGGGCGTAGCGGAAACAGAAGGAAATCGAAAATGTGAGTGGGAGGCGTGGAAGTCCTGCAGCCTCATGGCATTCTCCTCGGCGGCGGCAAACTTCGGGCGTGCACCGGTCACTTTTAGAATAACCCGGCCAGTCAAGGGAAGTTGCGTCACCATGCGCCACTGTGTCGAAAACCTACGCGATACAACCCACTCAAAACACAAGGCTTACGAACGTCGGACCAACAACAACACCCGTTTAGAAGTAGAAGCGCAGGGAAAGCTGTAAGTTTCGCTCGCCGTTGCCGCTCGAACCGCTGCCCTTGGTCAGCACCTTGCCAAACGTTTTGAGGTTGGTGGGGTTGAGGCCGATGTTGGTTGTTCCACTACAGCCGGCGGCGCCACACCAGTTAGGATGGTTCCAAACGTTGTAGGCTTCGGCGCGGAACTGGAAGCCTCGCTTTTCGTTCATCGGGAACTCCTTGAATAATCCCATGTTCCAGTTCGAGAATCCCGGCTGGTAGATGAGGTCGCGGACCAGCTGAGTATTGAACGTCCCTGCCGGGGGTGCCGTGAAGATCGGCGATCCGTCGGGGTTGGTTGTGGTGAACCATTGGCCATTCGGGCCAAATGTTTTGGTGAGCTTTGGATTTCCGTTTAGGACCCAGAATTGACCGTTCACGCCGCAGCCAAAATTGGAGTCCAACCCGACGCCTGCGTAGTCGTTGGGTGCCGCGATGCCGCAGGGCAAGCCCGTTTGAAACTGGGTAATCCCGCTGATCTGCCAGCCTCCCAATGCTTTACCGACGAGACCCTGGCGGTGACGTAGGAAAGGCAAGTCGTAGAGGTAGTTGATGGTCACAATGTGCCGAGCGTCGAATTCCGATGGTCCCCACAGCATCGCCGGGTTGTACGTGTCAGGGACGACATCGCGCTGGTTGGATCCGTTATCCATGCTCTTGGAGAGGGTGTAAGCCACGCCGAATTGCAGGTCATTGGCGAAACGACGATTCCAGGAGATCTGAAGTGAGTTGTACATGGAATTGGCCACGTTATCCGTTCTTCGAATCGAGCCGAATCCTTTGTAGGGTCTCAAGGCGTTGATATTGACCCCCGGGTTAGCGGCTACCACATCGGTAGTCGGCTGGTTGATATCGGCCTCTCTCTGCAAATGCAGGCCGCGCCGGGCAATGTAGCCAACGCTGAGTTGCGACTTCCAAGGAAGCTGGCGCTCGACGGTCGCATTCCAGGCCCACGCCTCCGGGCTCTTGAAAGCTTTACTCTGAGTTGTCACCACGAGCGGAATCTGGGCTGCACCGTTCCCTCCCGGATTATCGACAGAGCCGAAGGACACACTGGCGTTTGGTTGGAAGGGTGGATTACCCCCGAGGAAGATCGAGTCGCTCACGCCCAGCCGAGTAAAGAAACGTCCTCCACCCGTACGAATCACCGTCTTGTTATTCACCTGGTAGGCTATGCCCAAGCGCGGCGCTATGTCTCCCCACTGAATGTCTGAGAAGTGATTCGTGATTCCGCGAAACAGGCCGTTGTACAAACTGGAGTTGGCCTCAGGCACGCGACCGATGGCGGAAGTGGGGAAGCCGCTTCCTGGAATAACCATGCCGTTATAAAGCTGCGCGATGGTCGGGTTACCGGTGATCAGTCCGGACTTCGGATCAATGGTCACCGCGTTGTTTGGATTGTAGAGAGTCGGGTCGAAGGCGATCATATTGTTCCAAATGGTGTGGTAGGGAACGTTGACCGTATACCGCACGCCATACGTGATGGTCAGATTTTGCTTGGCCTTCCAGGAATCCTGAGCGAAGCCTTCATACATGCTCGAGCGAAACACGGTGTAGGCACGGTGCCCAATTTCCGAGTACGTATCGAATAGCCCTAAAGCCGCGTTGGCAGCAGCCGTGCCCGAGGACGCGAGAACGTATCCCGGCCGCACAAAATTCCCTCCGTTATTGCTGAACAAGAACTGGCCATTCTGGTTGTTGGTGCACGTGGAACACGCCTGCACGTTGATTTCATCGTTGTCGTTCTCACCGGAGTATTCGAACAGGGCGCCGAACTTCAGCGTGTGGTTGCCCTTGATCCACGTA
This sequence comes from uncultured Acidobacteriaceae bacterium, assembly GCA_964524985.1. Taxonomy (GTDB): domain Bacteria; phylum Acidobacteriota; class Terriglobia; order Acidiferrales; family UBA7541; genus Acidiferrum. The sequence continues at coordinate 20,815 of CAZGFL010000095.1, read as the reverse complement.
AAGCTGTCGGAGGCATCGTAGATGGGACCTGCGGAATGCGACGGGTACGGTCCGCCACTCAAGCCCGAGAAGTTGGACATGTTCACGGTGGGAATGCGCGTCGGCAGCAGCTTTCCGCTCGGAAAGATATAGGGATAGTTGAGCCCGAAGTAACCGGCCCCCTGGACCGCACCCTTGGTGCGGTCCAGGAAGTGCGCAGAATCGACGGGAATATGCACGATGTCCTGGCTATAGGACACCAGAATCTCGTTCACTTTCGTGGGGCTGATGGCCCAAACATGGTCAATGGAGTTGGTCTGATTGGGCCGGTTGAAGTACTTCGGAGTTTCGTTGGTGCCGCCGTCGAGGGGTTGATACTCCCAAAAAGTGAAGTAGACCCGGCGCAACCGCAGGCGTTGCTTATCTGTGAGGTTGATGTCGACAGCCAAGGTGTCTTTGCGCTGATACTGTGGATGCTGGGCGGACATGAACCAGTTTTGATTGCCGTTGATTGGCGTCGTCAAATTCGGCGCAGGATACGAATTCAAAATTCCCAGGCCGTTTGGGGTGGCGCAGGATCCCACAGCCTGTGGACACTGCGGGATGATATTGCCTGGGATTGGCAGGCCCGTCTTTGGGTCCATCAGCTGCACGGCTTTGCCGTAGAATATGTTGCTGGGATTCAACAGTTCACTAAAGTCGCCGGTCCGCATCTTCAGCGTCGGAACCGTCAAGGCGTTCGAATCTGTAAAGATGTATCTCACCCATTCTTCGCCCCAGTACCAGAACACTTTCGTTTTGTCCGTATTGAAGTGGTTTGGAATGTAGAGCGGACCGCCGATGTTGTACCCAAATTGATTGTAGTGGATCGGCGCGGTGATGCCGGTCGTGGCCGGGACGGCGTTGCGCTGCCACGGATTCGCGTTGAAAGCCGTGTTGCGGACGTATTCGTAGGCCGCGCCGTGAAAATCCTGGGAGCCGGCCTTGGACGTGATGCGAATCTGGCCGCCCGAGGACCGGCCGAATTCAGGAGAATAGTCCGCCGTGAGGATTTGAATTTCCTGCGTAGAGTCAACGTCCGCAGCTCCGATGCTCGTGCCGTTCGAACGTGTGCGAACAGCAGGCGCGCCGTCAAATGTAATCAGGCTCTCCGGCGTGCGCGCACCGTTGATGTTGGAAGGACCCTGGCTGAAATTGAAACTGAGATTTGCCAGGTTACCGCCGCGCGTGCCGGGCACCAAGTTCGCCATCAGGACCGGATTGCGCCCGTTGAGCTCAAGCGCGTCAATTTGCTCGCGGGTAACGAGTTTTTCCACGGTCGCGGATTCCGTCTGCAGCGTAACTGCCGATGCCGATACTTCCACCGTTTGACTAGCCGATCCCACCGTCATAGTTGCATCAATGACCAGATCGGCGGTCGGATCGAGCTTGTTGTTCGTGGATTCGTACTTCTGGAAACCGGTGGCCTCAACGCTCATGGTGTAGAGTCCGGGTGGAACGTTGCTGATGACGTAGTAGCCCGATTCGTTGGTGGTTGCTTGACGTTCGACGCCGCTGCTATTACGGATGGTCACTTTGGCGTTGGCGATGGTCGCGCCCGAAGGGTCCTTAATGAAACCGGAAATTCTGCCAAGGTCCGACTGCGCCAACAGTTTCCCTGGAGCGCTTAGGATTACGCAAAGTGCCAAGGTCCCCACAACTAAACCGATTAAGGATTTAAGTCTGTTTTGCATGATCGCCCTCCCCAAGCGGCCTTCGGCCAAACCTCAGAGTTTTTCACTAATGCGAGATTGTTTTGCCTGGAATGGAACCACTCTCTTTGGAAACGCTAGCGTGGACCCACCACCACACATGAGCGCGCCGCCGAGCTCCGGGAGTTTGCCTGAAGCTCCCCAGAGCAAGGAAGTCATACACCCGGCACACGCTCAGGTCAATTCCAAATTGGATAAAATTTTTTTCACGGAGGCGTTATCTTGGACTCATCTCAGAACAGAGCCTTTTTGCATTCAGATCTGAGGGGCCCTGAAACTGGACGGCGCGTTTATAAAGTAAATTGCTTAGGCATATCAATCAGGTGAACACCCGATTTGCGTTATTCGCACGCGCTTCACCGTCATTTCAAGCGAAGCGCGCTTTGGTTTCGCAAAGAAGGTGGTCAGTTCTCTTGTGTTATTCCGTAATATCAAAGTCCACGAAGCGGTCGGGGGCGTGGTTGTTCGCGCCGTCCACAGCTTGCATCACCAGGCGGTACCCGCCCGGCTTCAACTCATCCACCTTCACCTTCATCCCGAACGGCACCACCGGATTCCCTTTCTGGATGAAAGGATCCGCGCGCATCGCTCCTGACGAAAATAACTTCGCGTTCGTCCCACGATCGAAGATCGTGTATCCCGACGCCACCACCGGCGGCTTGTCTGTCGTCAGCAGAGGCTCATAAACCTCCGAGTACACCACCACATTGTCGGTGTGCTTGAAGCGGTTGCTCCCCGACGGAAAGATCTGCATCCCCGCCGCCACCAGCGGTTTGCGGTCTTCCATCAGCGCCGCGTCCATGTTCTGCGCCATCTCGCTGACCTTGGACATGGCATTCGACAGCACCACTCCTCCCAACGTGAGGTGCTTCCCGTCAAACGCATCAATCGTGAGCGGCGTTTCAAACTTCCCAAACGCATCTCCCCCACTCGTCAGCACCACGGTCAGCTTGTAGTTACCCGGAGCCGCGTCGAACTCGTTGGTGTAGTGGTACGGCGATTTCGTGAACTCCTTCACTTCGTCTTTTTCGAGATCCAGGTTCACGGTGTCGCTGAATTTCGCACCGATACTTCCGTCCGGACGGTAGGCAATGCCCAGCAGGTTCAGGCTGGCGTGGTATTTGCCTTTCTCCTTGTTGAATTGGAAAGAGTTCGAAGGAATCTCCATCGCCAGATTGACGCGCGCGGTGTTTGGCGCGGTGTAGAAGAAAGGCGCTTCCATCACCGCGTGAATCGAGCCAGCTTGCGCTCCCACCGCGTGCGCCTCGAGTTGTTTCTCAACCGGTTTGCCTTCCAGCACATTCGCCGTGCGCACGTTGCAGTAGCCGCTGCGCGCACGCACGTTCATTCCGCCGCGGTTCATTTTCACTTTCAGGGTGTGGCAGCTTCCTTCCGGCGTATCGGCCGGCGAGTACCCCAAAATGTAAAACTCGTTTTGCTCGCGCCCGATGCGTTCCAGCCCGCCGAGCAAGTCGTTGGTGTTGAAGATGGTGAAGCCGCCAGTGCCTTCCGCCAAGGCCGCCAGCACTTGCTGATTCGTTGCCGCCGACGGCGGAAATTGCGGCAAGATGCTCCGCGTGTTGGCCATCGGATTCACATAATTCGAATTCATGTAGCCCGTAGGCCCCGTGGGGCCCGAGCCACCCGAACCGCCACGTCCTCCGCTACCGCCACTTCCAGTCCCGCCGGTTCCGCCCTTCCCTCCTCCTGAACCGCCGGTACCACCAGTGCCTCCCGATCCTCCTTTACCTCCGCCGCCGGTGCCACCGCCTGTGCCGCCGCCACCCGTACCCCCACCCGAACCACCGCGCCCGCCACCGCCTCCGGCGCCACCACCACCGCCTCCGGTTCCGCCGCCCCCGCCTCCCCCGCCACCGGGACGCTGCGGGTCAGGCACGGGATACGCGGCAAGGACCAGCCGCGCGCCTTGCGGTATTGAGGTTGCGCGCACGGGAACCACGCCGCGGGGCGTCCAAGAATTTCGCGCGCGCGCAGAAAGTGATTTCGCGTTGCCTTGGGTGCTGCGGTTCGTTGCGCTGCCACCGGGAGTCGGCGCAAACAATCCGCGCGCATCGAGGGCGTAAATGGCCACGTTGGCTTTGTTGCAGGCATCGATCGTGGCGGTCAGCTCGGATTCATTTTCCGGGCTCACCGGAAAACCGCCGGAAAACAAGACCAACATTTTGCGCCCCGGGACGCTGCGCAGATTTTTTGCCAGGCTGCGGATTGCCAGCAGCATGGTACGCGCGCCAAAATCGGCCTCGGCATTGCTCAACGAGGACAATCCCATTCCCACCGAAGGTAAGCCCGGATACGCCCCGGGATTATTCGCGGCGACCATGGTTGCGTCAGGAGGCTGTGCATTGGGATCAACGTTGGAGGTTTTGATTCCGGACACAGCAGCGGAGAGCAACTGAGCATTGGCGGTGAAGTTCTGAACGATGCGGAGAGAACCGCCGAAATCCACGATGGCCATCAGGCGATCCGGGCCGGCGTTGGCTTCAATGAATTTCTTAGCCGCGCCGCGAGCCTGAATTTGATCCGGGGCCGCCATGCTGGAGTTATCGAAGAAGAGGATCAAGTAATGGCGGGGACCGTTGGGCTGCGTGGTGGCCTCCGCACCAGTGGAGAACGCGGAAACGGCTTGTTCCTTGTTGTCTTCGAAAACCTTGAAATCATTTTGCGTGAGGTCATGAATGTAGTTGCCCTTTTTGTCCGTGACGACGGCATCCACAAGCACCAACTTGGTCTCTTTGCGAATGACGGGGCCCGTGACTTGATCCCCGGAGGACGATGGAGGCGGTGGTGGGGTCGGCTGGGCTTGCCCGCGCACGCTCATCGGCACGCTGAAAAGCAAGAGGAGCGTCAGCCAATACGCGAAGGAAAGATGCCGCTGAGAATTCTGATGAACGTGCATGTGTACCTCCCCACGAACCCGCAAAGCCTAATTGGGAATGACCACTGATCCATTGCGCGCCGCCATCTGCGCGCCTTCCGAGTCGCGAACGACCACGCGCACCAGGTAAGTGCCGGGCCTGATGTCAAAACTGGTCTTGAGATTTAGGCCCATGCGCTTGAGCTGTTCGTAGGTGGTGTCGCGCAATTTCATGTCGACGATTTTCTGGACGCCCGTGACGTACTGGCCGTTTTCGTCAAAGAATCCCGTCATGATGGTCAATCGGTCGTTGTTTCGCCCCGCATCTTTGCGTAACGGGAGTCCCTTGATGTCCAGGTGGGCCACAACAGCGACCTTTGCCGTGGCCGGGTCGACCTTGAAGAACTGGGTATGAAAATCGAGAGGAAATTCCAGAAGTTCGTCCTGCGAGAACAGCGCATCCTGAATTTCCTGCTTGGCGGCTTCCGCGGGATCGGCGATAGTGCGCGGCGCGTAAAAGCCATGCCTGGCCTGCAAAGTGTATTTTTGTTTGGAGGTCAGACTGACTTTCAGGGTGTGATAGCGGCCGTCGGCTTTGAGGTTTTGCGGCGAAAAGCCAAGGAGATAGGAGATTTCGGGAGCAGCCCCAGCCTGGCGCATGGCTTCTTCCACGTCGTTGCGGTTGTGATAGAAAGACCCACCGGTACCGTCAGCCAACTGCGCCAGAACATCATCCTGAAGGCCTTGCGCGGTAATGCGGTAAGTGCTTTTATAGCCGGCGGTGAGGCCCGTTTCCGCAGGGGGATTGGCAATGTCACCCAACGAGTCAGGGGTATAGAGGCCGCGTGCATCGATGGTGTTGATCACCACGTTCGCGCGAGTGGCGCGGTCGATGAGATCAGAAGCAGTGTTCTCCATGGTGGTAAGAAAAAATCCCGGGGAGACGAACACGACAATGCGCTGACCGGGCATGGCGGTCAAGCGTCGAAGGGTTTCCTCCATGCGGCGGTAGGTGAATTCAGTCTCGTTGTCGCCCTGGGAAACCGCGACTTGTGCCGCGGCCTGGGCCATGGCCTGCGCGGTGGTCAACATTCTCTGGTCGCCACCGAAGGCGCACTGAAGGGTTTCCTGAGTGGCTACGCCAAGCGCCTGGATGTCGTTGCGGTTCGCGATCAAGTCCGCTTCGTAGTAGGGCATGTCCGGGCAGGCGGCGTCGACGTGCGTAGGCCGTGGCAGGATTCCCAGCAGAGCCTTGCGCAACGTTTCGTGATCGTCGGTGAAGTCCTGTGTCAATTGGCCTGACGTGCTGTTAATGGCCACGCGGTCGCTGGGGGCCAGAGCGCCGAAGAACCGCGTAGCGGAGTCGCGCACAAATGCCGTGTCCTGCATAGACATGTGAACGTCGTCAAAGACCATGGCCACAAATCGTTGGGGCAGGACCACGGGTTTTACAGGCGCGGCGTCCGGGATGGCGCGGGATGATTCCGGGGAGCCCGCCGCAGGAGCCGTGTGGGATTGCGGGGTCTCCACGGCGAAGGAAGAGATGGTCTGAAGCTTCTTGCCATCGAAGAGCTGGAAGTCTTCCTTCTTCAAGCTGGGAACAACCTTACCTTGCGCATCGCGTACGACCACACGGACCAACACCACGTTGACCCGGACTTTGAAAGTTGCGGGTGTGTCACGGCTCGCAACTTCTTGTACCTCTGCCGGCGAGGGTGCCTGTGCCGGCTTGGGCGAATCACCTTGTGGGGGCGCTTCCTGCGTTGTGGGGGGTGGAGTGGGATTCTGCGCGGCCAGGCGAGCCGGGCAAAACAAGCAGTACGTCAGGAAGGCTACCGTAAAGGCCGCAGCTTTATGACATGGCTTTGAAAGAGAGGTCCATGAGCATGCGACGCGGGCTTCCTGAAGTGACAGCAATGCGACGCTCCTGAAGACGGCCTTGGAGCTGAGCGATGCCACGACTATACGCCGGCGTTGATTGAAGTGTCAATGAGGTCCATAAGTTTGAAAGATAGAGCGCGCGCCCCAACCATTGACTGGGCTGCCGAACTGCCCCTGCCCTACCTAGGCTATCGTCGCGTCCCCTCCGTGATTCACTTAATCATTACAGCACAAAGGACTTTGGGGCTATTTTCTGCCGCATACGGAGACCCCAAGTTGGAGTAGAAAGGGAAATCTTGGCGCCGCGCGAGGATGTGGAGCCAAGACTAGCCAGAAAGGACCTGACGCTCCGCAAAGAAATGCGGGGCGGGCCCGTGATACGAGAGGCCTTCTTCGTGCTGGAGCCAGCATCTTCAGGGACATATGGGCGAACCAGAACAAAACGATCAACGGAAACGGAGCGAGATACGTGCGGTGATCCTTGACTATGACCGCGTGCTCTGCCGCCCGCCGCGGGACGAGCATGTGGAACGCATGGCCACTGCGTTTCGCGTCGATCACCAAACCTTTTGGCGTCTTTACGACCAGAATCGCGCGCCTTTCGATAAGGGGGAAATCACTCCGTCCGTCTATTGGAAGTCGCTGGCACGGGACGCGGGCACCAAGGTGGACGCCTTTACGATCGAGCGGCTGGAAGACCTGGACATCGAGATGTGGGATACGCTCGAGGAGCCGCTATTGGAATGGGTGCAAACGCTGCAAGCCAACGGTTACAAGACTGCGCTTCTCGCCAACGCGAATCTCCGTTTTGTGGGTCACCTGCGACAGAATCGACCGTGGCTGCGATTGTTTGACGTGTGCGTGTTTTCTGCCGAAGTGCGCCTGATCAAACCAGAGCCGGCAATCTTCCGCTACACGCTGGAGAAGCTTGGAAGCGAGGCGTCGGGGGTGCTGTTCATTGACGATCGTTTCTCTAACGTCAGCGTGGCGCGATCTCTGGGAATTGAGTCCATAAAATTCAGTACGCTTGTCCAGCTGAATAGACAGCTTAAGGATGCCGGCTTCCCGCACCTAGTGAGAATCCCGTAGTTTACCCAAGGATGGCGCAGCCCGGTAGGCAGAGAGGGACCACGAGTCCAAGCCGTCGTCGTGGCGCAGGACGTAGCGGTCGCCGTCGCTGGTGAGGACGCGGAAAAAGGTGGCGCCGGGCGAATACCAGCGGTCTTCCACGGCAGCGATTTCGAGGGTGCGCTCGCCAAGATGCAGGCGCACAGGACGCTCGCCGGCTTTGTAGCCGGAATAGCATTCGACGCGAATAGCAAGATCAGGCAAAGCTGCGCCTCACTCCATCACCCTTGCCGCCGGGGCAAATACCGTTCAAAAAGGAATGACCACAGCGCGATTGAGAGCGGCCATCTGCGCGCCCGCCGAGTCGCGCACCACGATACGCAGGAGGAACGTCCCGGGCAGCAGATCAAAGGTTGAGTTCACAGTGAGACCGAAGCGGTTCATTTTTTCGAGCGTCGCGTCCGTCAATTGCATCTCGATGATCCTCTCCTGTCCCGTCACCAGGTTCCCATTTTGATCGAAAATGGCCGTCGCCACGATCAATTTGTCCGTGCTGCGATCCTCATTCCGCAGGAATTTCAATCCTCTGGTGGTGATGTGCGCCACCACCCCCAGGTGCGACCCACGAGCACTCTTGAAAAATTGCGTCTGGCATTCGAGGGGCAGGTCTTGCAGCTCTTCCTGGGAAAAAACAGCTTGCTGAACTTCTTCCCTGGCGGCGACCTCCGGGTCCACATCTGCCCGTGGAGCGAAGTATCCACGCCGCGCTTGTAGATTCCACTTTTGCTTGCGAGTCAGCGACACGGTCAAATTGTGATACTTGCCATCGAGTCTGAGGTTCTGCGGCGAAAAACCAAGAAGATAAGACACTTCCGGTTCCCGCACGGCTTGGAGAAGCCCCTCATCTATATCGTTACGGTTGTGAAAGAAGGTCCCACCCGTGCCGTCGGCCAATTCCGCCAACACACCCTCTTGGACCATTTCCTCCTCGGTAATGAACTGCATATGCGGAGGATCCAGAGGGAACCGGCTGGCGGAATCGAAAGCCGACGAAACGTAAAGGCCGCGGGCATCAATTGCATTAATGACGATGTTGGACTTGGCCGCCAGGTCGATGACATCACCGGATTCACGCGTCGAGGGGGTTAAAAAGAACCCCGGGGACATTAGAACGATGATGCGCTGACCCGGGAGGGTCTTCATTCGAGCGATCAGGCTATCCAGATTTCGGAAGGAGTACTGCGTTTCCGTTTCTCCGACCGTGAGTGCGCGTCGCGCGGCCGCTTCCGCCAGCATGGGTGCGGCCCGGGGTTCACCAGTGCAGGCGGTTGCATCCGCGATGGCAACCTGCTTTGCCAAGGGATCATTGACTTCAATGAACTGATAGGCTTCGAAGAATGTCATCGGAGGACAATCCAAAACGCCATTCGATAGGGCGCGAGGCAGAATTCGTTGCAGAATTCCCGCGAGTTGGCCGCGATCGGCCGTGAAATCCTGCTGCACCTGTCCAGAGGTGGTGAAGATTCCCAGGCGGTCGCCCGTTTGGATGGCGTCCAACAACTTTGTTGCAGCTTGCCGCGAAAGGACAGCATCCTCCGTCGAAAGATGCACGTCGTCGAAATAGAGGGAGATGAACCTCGCCGGCAGCTCGGCCGTTTTCACCGGTGTTCCCTCCGAAGGAGCCGCACCGGAGCCGGTGTCCATTTTGAGCGGCACCAAATGCGAAGCGGGTGTCTCAACGGAGAAAGTGGAGATGATTTGCGGTTTTCGATTGTCCCTAACCTGAAAATCCTCCTTTTTCAGGTTGGTGACGATTTTGCCGTTGGAGTCCCGCACGACAACGGGAACCAAGATCAGATTGACGCGCATTTTAAACGTTGCCGGCGAGTCGCGGGACACGACCTCGTCGTTCTCTTTCGGAGCTGGCTGCTGAGCACTTTGGGATGTTGCTGACTGCGGAGCCTGTGAGGTGCCAGAGGGAGTCTGGGCGTGGGCCTCAGCTAAAAACAGCGCGAAAAGGATTCCTACGAATAGAAGGCGCCAAGGGATTGCAGGCAGACAGAACAAGGCCTGATTTGGGGACTTTGTCATCAAGGGTGGCTCACCCGTCCCACCACATTTTACAAAAAGTAAGCCTCTACCTGTGAGACGGCTTGCACGCTTATCGAGTTTCGGCGCGGAATGCGGCCAGGGTCCAAACATCCTGGGCGTCGTCGTGACGCAGGACGTAGCGGTCGCCGTCGCTGGTTAGCACGCGAAAGTACGTGGCGCCCGGTGAATACCAGCGGTCCTCAACCGCCTGGACTTCGAGCGTATGTCTGCCCAGATGAATTCTTACCGGGCGCTCATCGGCTTTATAGCCCGAATAGCTCTCGACGCGGGCAGTCTGTTCAGGCACGGCTGCGCCCTAATCTGCGGCTGTCCGCCAACTCTGCATTCCAGGCCGCGCCTAGAAATATAATCACCGCGGACAGCTGCATCCAGATAATCAATCCGATGACCGCGGCCAGTCCGCCATAGACGATACCGTAGGGCACGCGACGCACGTAGATGCCGAAGAGCACGTCGGCCAGCCACCAGAAAAGCGTGGCCACCGCTGCGCCGGGCAGAACATCGCGTAAGCGGTCTTCACCCGGGCGAGCCACGCGATAGATCATGGTCAACGCCAACATGGCCAGCACCATGGCTGCGACAGGGAAAAAGATGTTCCACCATCCCTGGAGAATGGAATGCTTGCCGACTTCGTGTGCAATCCAATGACGCAGGGGTCTCCCCAAAATGCCGAGGATGGCCGCGCCCAGGAGAGGCGCAATGGTAATGAGAAGGAGCAGCAGCCCACGGAGTTGGCGGTGAAAGAATCCTGGCATCTCTTTATCGCCGTAAATGATGTGAATTCCTTCCATGACCAGCTTCATGACTTGGGAGCCGGCGAGCAAAGTTCCAGCCCAGCCGACTAAGGCAATCTTCCAGGCCTCGGGCCCGCGCCTGACCAAGAATTCGGAAACCAGCCCCTGGCTTCCCGGCGGAAGGAATTCCGTCAAATCGCGGATTAAGTCGAAGAGGCTCGTCTTTCCCCCAATGCGCGTGGTGGCCAGAGCCACAGCAATCAGCAGCGTGGGGAAAAACGCCAAAAACAAATTGAAGGCAATAGCCTGCGAAATCATGCTGCATCGGGGAAAAACACGAGTGAACATACGGTAGCCGCGCTCGAGGAGGTCAACGAAGAAGATCATAGGCGGGCATTATACGTGTCCGGCATTCGCCGTTGAATTCCTAAGTGCAAGTGAGATCCCTCCGCAGCGAGAAAGGCCTTTCAAATACTGTTAGGACATCCCCGTGGGATTAAAGACGCGAAGCCTGAAGATTCCCGCCATACTCTTGAGTGACTACTTCGGCGAATGTTTCACCGTGGAGGAAAATGGTCACCGGTCCCGTTCTGCTCCTACTTCTTTTGGACCTGGTCCTATTCGCGGCCGCTTCCTTTTATTTCGATCGCAGCGTACAGAAATGGGAGAACTTGTTGCTGAGCGGCCTCTTCCTCCTGTCCGGGATGCCTGCGCTGATCTATCAAGTGGTGTGGCAGCGCGTGCTGTTTTCCATTTACGGGGTGAACTCACAGTCGGTGGCGGTGGTAGTGAGCGCCTTCATGCTGGGATTGGGCCTGGGGAGCCTGGCCGGCGGGTGGTTGTCTTCGCGATTTCCGCGGCAAAGCATTCTCATGTTTGGCCTGGCGGAACTGGGCGTTGCGCTTTTTGGACTGTCTTCGCTGCGGATCTTTCGCTGGGCGGCTGTTTACACCGCCGGCGCGAATCTGCCTTCGGTGATTGTGTTGAGTCTCGCGCTTCTTCTCGTGCCCACCATGCTCATGGGCGCGACGCTGCCCATCTTGGTCGAGCATCTGGTGCGACGTTCCGGCCATGTGGGCGCTTCGGTTTCCCGGCTGTATTTCGTGAATACGCTGGGTTCGGCGATCGCGTGTTACTTGTGCGCGCGCTTCCTGCTGCACCAATTTGGACAGGCTGGTTCGGTCTCGATTGCTGCGTGCTTGAACACGATTGTTGGCGCAACGGCCTATCTCTATGGACGGCGGCCCGCAAAAGTCGGCGCCGAGGGCGCACCCGTGCAGGAAAAAGTTTCGCAGGAAACGTCGCCGATTGCGTTGCCGCTGGCCATGCTGCTGGCAGGACTGTCCGGATTTATTTCGCTGGGATTTGAGATTGCGTGGTTCCGCGTGTTCTCGGTGGCGTCCGCGGATCGCGCGCCCGCCTTTGCGCTGCTGCTGTCGACCTTCCTGGCCGGAATTGCCGCCGGGTCTTACCTGTCGGAGAAGTGGACGGAGAACGCTACGCCAGGAACGGTGGCGCAGGTCATCGGCGTTGTCCTCGTTGTCGCGGGGGGAATCTCCGCGTACTTGCCGTGGTGCGTTGCGACAGCGCGGCTGCACGGCTTGTCGTTTCTCGCGTCAGCGCCGGCGTTTTTCGTGACGGCTGCTATGGTCGGATCCGTGCTGCCCCTGCTATGCCAGCTCTCGGTGTCCGCAAATGAAAAGGCGGGGCGCGGCGTAAGCCTGGTTTACGTTGCCAACATTCTGGGATCGGTGGCGGGAAGCCTGGGCATTGGATTTGTCTGGATGCAGTACTTCGGGCTGCGGCAGATTTCGCTGCAGTTGGGGTTTCTCACGGTGCTCACTGGCGGAGCAGTGCTATTGATGGCGCGCCGCGAGGCCAAGTTTCGTCCGGCCTGGGTACTGGCGCTCTTCCTTGCAGCGCTAGTAGCCGTGCCTCTGGCTTCGAACCGCTTCGATTCGCTCTATGAAAGACTGACCTTCGGGAAACACAACGCGGCCTGGACGGTCTTCACCCGGGTCGTGGAAAATCGTAACGGGGTAATCGGCGTAACGGGCGAGGACGCCGTCTTTGGGGGCGGCGTCTATGACGGATACTTCCGGGTCGATCCCAATCATGACGCCAATCTGATTATCCGCGCGCTGGCCCTGAGTGCCTTGCATCCAGCGCCCAAGCGCATGCTTATGATTGGTCTGGCCTCCGGTTCCTGGGGGCAGGTGTTTGCGAATCATCCGCAGGTGGAAAGCTTCGACGTGGTGGAAATCAATCCCGGCTACCTCCAACTAATCCCCCAATATCCGGTGGTGCGTTCCCTTTTGCAGAATCCCAAAGTTCACATCTATATCGATGACGGCCGGCGGTGGCTCATCGCCCATCCCAACGAGCACTACGACGCCATCATATGCAACAGCACATATTTCTGGCGCGACCACGCTTCCGGTCTGCTTTCCGTGGAGTTTCTGAGACTCGTAAGGGCGCACTTGAACCCCGGCGGCGTCTATTACTTCAATACGACCGAGTCCGCCGAGGCCATCTCCACAGCGCTCCATGTCTTTCCTTATGGCATGCGTGTCATCAATTTCATGGCGGTAAGCGACTCGCCCATCCAGTTCAATGTGGCCGGCTGGATCGGCACTCTGCGCCAATATCGGATTGACGGCCGCTACCTGTTTGATCCCAACGACGCAATGGCGCAGCACACACTGGCCGAATACATGCGCTTTGCGAACTCCATCAACCTGCCGCCCACACAGTTCGGACTCGAAGCCTCCGATACCCTTCAGAGAAAGTACGGCAACGAGCGTCCCATCACGGACAACAATATGGGATGGGAATGGGCGTTGGATGCGCCCATTCCATGGGACTGACGATTACCGGAAGAGCGAGCAGTGCCGTTCCAACTCAATGAACCAACCGCGCAACGCCTTATCCTCCATGGTTTGGCATTGCGATCCGCGCGGTGCCTTGTCGTGACAAGTTCGGGACGGCACTAGCTTTTTGGTTTCCCCGCGGCAAAAGCACGCTGAATGAATTCGATCACTGCCCCATTGCTGAACGGTTGCATGCGCTGCTGCATGTTTGCCGGCCAGTTCGGGCGGTCCTGGTACATTTTGCTGAGCCCGGCAGTAATCTGAGGGTCGCCCCCGGTGAAACCTTCCACGAGCTTCTTCCAACGGGCGGCCAGCGCCTGGGCTTTGGCGCCCGCCGGATCTTCGCCAAGCGCCGCTTCGACGTCGCGAAAGAGATCCGACCATTCCTTGGACCAGCGCTCCTGATTTTCGGGGGACCACAGCTTCTTGCGGTCCTCGATCTTGGCCTGCGCTTCCTCGCTGTAGTACTTCTTGGACCAATCCATATTGTCTTGCATTTCGATCACCTCGATGATTTTCGTCAACATCGCAGAGTCGGGCGAGTGTCCGGGCTGCGAAGCCCGTTCGGCTTCCTGAATGGCGCGAATCGCGCAGTCCAGGAGACGCCGCTTTTCCTCGAGTGCCCGGCGCTGCGTGCGCAACGCATTGGACAGCTCGGGACGGCCTCGGTGGAACAAGGCCCTGATCTGCTTCAAGGGGATTCCGAGGAATTTGAGGGCTACAATCTGCTCCAGCCGTTCCAGATCGCGGGCGGCGTAGAGCCGGTAGCCGGACGCTGTGCGATTGGGCTTGAGCAGCCCCAGGCGGTCGTAATGGTGCAAGGCGCGCACCGTCACTCCCGCAAGCTGGGCAAATTCCTGGACGTGATACTGCTTAATCACGCGGATGCTCCCTTCGAGGAGGATGGTCAACCCTGACGTAACGTTAGAGTCAAGCAAAATCTTACTGCCGCACGGAAACTGACGCTAGCGCAACCAGGAAGGGATGGGCTCGCTCCGGGAGCATGGCAAACAATGGAGAAAAAAGGAATCGCGCCAAGCCTATCTGGAGGGCAGCTGGTTCAGGGAAGCCCAGGCCGGGCGCGACGGCTCAGCTTTTATCGCAAGGGATGCCCAGGGTCAGTGATGAATATCACGCCGGTCTATGACGCAGCCGTCCCAGAGAGCGGTCAAGCGCGCTTCTCCATGTGAATTACGGGAAGCGTTTCACCGTTGACCAATGGAATGGAAATGGGCCTGACCGCTACATAACCTTTCACGCCAAAAAGTTTGGCCCCGGTAAGCGTGGCGCCCATCTCGTAGCGAGTGAATCCCGCTGCACGCGCGGCATCTTCGCAGGCTTTCAGGAGCATGCCGCCGACGCCGCGCCGCGCCCATGCCGGGTGAATGAAGAACGCGCGAATCTTGGCGGCGTCGTTGAGAGGGTCGAGGAGCGAGTCTTCCCTGCCCGTCCAGCGATCGCCGCCATATAGCGTTTTACGTTTGCTCCAGCCGCCGCAACCGACGATGATCGGCGGCTGACTTTCTCGTGGAGCGGCCGGCGTTTCTGCCGGTTGCGCCTCGGCTACGATGTAAGTACCGTCAGCGATCAGCTGGCTATCCACGCCAAAGACTGTCTGCAACGCGCCCTCAATCTGTGCGGGAGTGTAGTCTGCGGTTTGCAGGCCCCGCGCAGAAGCTTCAATGAGTGTACGCAGAACCGGCACGTCTTCGAGCGTAGCCAAGCGCAAGTGAATGGGTAAAGCCCCGGTCATGGGAATCCGTCAACTCGCGCGGAGCATTTTACCGTTGAGAATGTCGGAAGGCGATGCGAATCAAGCCGCGATGGCGCGGTCGATGATATAAGACTGCGCGAGAACTATCGTGTTCGACATGGAGACGTGCATGCTGTACATGGTAATTGAGCGGTTTAAGAATCGCGATGCGAAGGCCGTTTACCGCCGCTTCCGTGACAAAGGCCGGATGACTCCAGAAGGCCTGGCTTATGTGGACAGCTGGGTGGAAACTAACTTTAACCGCTGCTTTCAGCTGATGGAGTGCGAGGATGCCGGACTCCTGCAGGAATGGGCGACGAACTGGAGCGACCTCGTGGAATTTGAATTTGTGCCCGTGCGGCGGTCCAAGGAGGCAGCGGAGCTCATTGCGCCGGAAATCTGATGTTGCAGCTAGAGACGCCCCGGCGACCGTTGTGTTTGGCGCAATCGCGTGAGCAACGCGGCGAGGTTCGGCCGGTCCTTCTCGTGCAAGGCCATGAATTTCACGCCCAGCCCCGAGCCGCGCTGGGCATGGCGAATCACAGCATCCGCCCGGATTTCGCCCTCGCCAACGAGGAAGTGCAGGCGCGTCAACACGCCAACGGTGCGGGCGTTCGACGTCTCAATAAACAGCCCTCCCAGGCTGAGGTTGCGCACCGGCGAGACGTCCTCCCGGCCCTGGCACTGCCAGCAAACCCATACATCGCCAGCAGTCTCGACACGAGCACTCCATCTCCGGGAAGGGGCATTAGCGGGCCGCAAGGCGGGGACTCCGATCGTTCTGGTCACCTTGTTCACTCGCTGGCGGAAACGTACCGCAGCGATATGACAGTAGTGTCACAATGAGGTGAAACGTTTCACGGAATCTGGAAAGGACCTATACTGCCTTTCCTAGATCACTCTTCTAATGCTCATTCACCTGAGTCGAGCTGCGAGAAATGCCCGCATTTTACAAGATCGACAAAGAGCACCGCATCGTGCTGAGCACGGCCCACGGGGTACTCACGCGGGCCGACGTCTTGGCCCACCAGGAAAACCTCCTCAAGGATCCCGATTTCGACCCCGGCTATTCCCAGATTTTCGACTTTAGCCAAGTCACGGCATTCGAGCTTTCCGCAGAGGAAATCCGCGGGCTGGCGAAACGGTCCGTTTTCTCGCCGCATTCGCACAGAGCCTTGATTGCTCCGAGCGATCTGGGTTTCGGCCTTGGTCGCATGTTTGAGATGCTGCGGGAAAACGAGGGCGAATTGGGAATCCGCGTGTTTCGCACGCTGGAGCAGGCTTTGGACTGGGTCTTCTCCCGACACAACACGGCTTGAAGGACGCGTTTGGCTAATCGTATACTCCGAGCCAAACGGGTCCCTTTGTCGCTAACGAAGAAAAAATGCCTTACCTGTATAAGATCGACAAAGAGCGCCGGTTGGTTCTGGGCACGGTTTCGGGGGACTTTTCACTGGCGGACGCCCTGGCGATAAGGGAAGAGCTTGCCAAGAACCACCAGGTAGACCCCACGTATTCTTACGTCTTGGATTTCACGCAGTGCACCAAACTCAATTTTTCCGCTGGCGACGTGCAACTCCTCGCGCAAGGCGGAAACTTTCCGGCGGGAGTGCGCCGGGCGGCAGTCGTTCCCAACAATTTTGCCTACGGGCTCGGGCGGATGTACGAGATGCTTCGAGAAAATGCAGGTGATACGGGACTTCGTGTTTTTCGCAGCTTGGACGAAGCCCTGGACTGGGTCTTGTCCAAGGGCACCGGCGCTTGACCCACGAACGCAGCACCCTCGACACCTTACCTCCTTTTGCGGTAGAAGATAGCTGCCCACGCCCGCCCCTTGGAAGGTGTTATGCGTGCCCGCCAAAGCGGCGCAGCCCTCGCCGCGTGTGTTGTCTTGTCCATATTCGCCCCACCCGCGGTGTTGGCGCAGGAATCGCCGGACAAAACCGGCGGCGATTCGCCCCGCTGGTATAACCCCTCGCGCTACAATCCGCTGAAACTGCTCAAGCGCGCGAAATCCGCGAATGACCAGCTCGCTTCGGACGGCCACCTGGAAGACAAACTCACCAAGCAGTTGCGGCTTCAGGGGATTCTGCCCGCCGAAACGGAGATGCAGGACGTCTGCTCGACTTTCAGAGACTTGGCAACCTGTATCGCCGTATTGCGTTTGACGAAGAGTCTTCCGGTCGAATTCAGCTGTTTGAAGTGGGATGTGACTGGCGTAAAACCAAAGTCCGTGGCCGATTCGTGCGCCGGTCCGGCGGGAGGAAAGGCCATGTCGCTCGAGAAAGCGATCGATTTGTTGAAACCCGGTGTGGATTACCGAAAAGAAGCGAAGAACGCCTTAGGCAAAGCGCACGACGACATCCGCGACGCGAGTTCGTGACCCTCTGCGTTTGGCAGGCCTTAGGCAACCGCGGCAATCGCTGCAGCGCTCAGTTCCCGGCCGGGGTTTGCAACCAGTGCGTGACTTTACGCCACGGGACCAGCCAGTGGCCGCTCATGGGAGTTTGCAACCATTGGATGGCGGCGCGCCCCGCTGCCACGACCCTCTTGCCACGCGGCTCACGTTCCGGGAGAGAGAGCGTGGGCGCTTCCCCCAGCGCGGGCCATTCCGCCATCACATAAGGAGAGGGCCGGTCGACGGCCGTACCCCACAGGGATCGATGTGCCGCCTCGGCTGCTTTGGCGCGTTCGCTCAGGCCATCGGTCATCGAGAGTCTGAGTAACGCCCCAAATTGTTCCTGCGTTGCCCGAAGCGCTCTTAGGATTTTCTGCGCAAACCACACGCCCGCTGTCAGGAAAGCAAACTGCGCGAGGAGATTTCCCAGCGCATACCAATTGGTCTGCATCCAAGTGCTGAATCCATTCATGATCGCACCTTGGCTGGGTCGTTAGAATTGGCTGGGAATGCTCTAAGCTTACTGCTGCGCAGCGCGCCAAAAAACTGGCAGGAAGTCCAGGAAACGGCCAGTGCCGTTCCTGCCCCCGCGTTCCATCCCTACTACCTCGCCACATCAGCTCTGGGGCAACCTGGTCTGCTTTGCTGTGAGCTAAGATACAAGCACGGATGTTTGTTTTCTGTTTTCCGAAGCCCCATGGAGCAGCTCACTCTTGAAAGTTCGGATCCAACCGGTTGGTTTTCGGCTTGATGAAGCATCGGAGGACTTACGCTTCATCATTCCGCGAAAATGGAGTTGGGGCGTGTTCCTGGTCATGCCCGTGGAACTATCTCTCTTCGCTTTCTTCGCGAACCTCCTGTTCAAGAGTTGGATTTCCGTGATATTCGCCCATGGCTCACTGTGGCCAAAACTGTTCCTCACGGGGTTCTCCGTGATCTGGTTCACCATTCTGGGACGCGCCGCTTTTCCCTGGTTTTGGAATCTGGGGGACGGTACGTCCTAGTGCTCAATGACTCGGAGATCGCTTTACGCCGCGAACTCTTTGGCTTTGGGCGCACGAGAGTCTTTGATACCCGTTATGTGAGCCGATGGCGCTACGTCCCCGAATTGCTTCGCGGCAAGCAGCCTGCTCTCCCTTGCGGGTTCGCTTTTGATTTTGGCGATAAAGAGATTCGCGCCGGTGCCGCCATGGAAGAAGCGGAAGTGAAACAACTGTTTGCCGAAATTCGCCGGCGCTTTCCCAACGTCGCCTGGGCTCCGCCCACCAGAACATGTGAGTGACCGAAATGCCAGGCTACACACTCACAGAGCAGGGTCGCGCGCTCCGCATTGCCCTACCGAAAGGCACCAATTGGGTAGAGTTGATTTTAGGCACCGCCGCCACGGCTCTCTTCACCAAAATCCTGCTCCCCGCGGCCATTCACAGCTTCCAGCAGCGACCCTGGCACGTGTGGGATCACATGCTGATGTATGGCGGATTTGGCTTCGCCTTGTCGCTCGTGAGCTGTCTGCTCCTGTGGATCTGGGTGCTCCTTGGCAAGCAGTCCGTCACGCTCGATGGACTCGCTTTGATTCATCGCCGCGAGATTCTCGGGATCGGTTTTTCCCGCGAATATGACTGGAGCGCTGTGCAGGACTTTCGGCTACACATTCAGGCGCGGACGCAAAATGCGCCTAACCCACCAGCGGCCGCGAACTTTCTTTTTAACTTGCGCGGCGCCGCCGTGATGGCCTTTGATTACGGCGCGCGCACCTTCGAACTCGGCAAAGGCCTTGACGAGTCCTCCGCTCGCGAACTCGTAGCGCTCATTAACCAGCGCTTCCCTTCCAACGAAAGTCCTGCCGGCAATTCGTAATACCTCCTTGCCGTTTGACTTCAGCCGCCCGAGCGGCATCTCATAGGAGACACTTCCAGAACTGAGGCAGACGATGCGCTCTCCCTTTCCTTGCTTTCCGCCCGAAGCTCTGCTGTTTTTCCGCGCCCTCGCGCGCAACAACAACCGCGAATGGTTTCTGCCACGCAAGCCTCTCTTTGAAGAAAAAGTCAAAGAGCCGATGCGGCAGTTGGTCGAGGCGCTAAACCTCGCGCTACACGACTTCGCTCCCGAATACGAAACCTATCCGGACAAAGCCATTTTCCGCATCTATCGCGATATCCGCTTTAGCAAGGACAAAAAGCCGTACAAGGAACACATCGCCGCCACCTTCCATCGTCGCGGCACCACCACTCACGGCCAGGCCGGCTACTACGTCGCCATTTCGCACAAGGAAGTCGCGGTTGGCGGCGGCGTGTATATGCCGGACCCTCCACAACTGCTGGCCATCCGCCAGCGTATTGCGGAGCGGCACGAGGAATTTCGGCATATTCTTGCGGCACGCTCGGTGCGCAAGCTGCTCGGTAGTTTGGAAGGCGCTCAGCTTTCGCGCGTTCCGCGAGGTTTTCCTGCCGACCATCCGGCCGCGGACTTACTGCGCTTCAAGTACTACAT
This sequence comes from uncultured Acidobacteriaceae bacterium, assembly GCA_964524985.1. GTDB lineage: Bacteria > Acidobacteriota > Terriglobia > Acidiferrales > UBA7541 > Acidiferrum. The sequence goes on along the minus strand of CAZGFL010000095.1, from coordinate 904 downwards.
TTTGTATAAGGAATTGCCGCCAAGTCTTGCCACTTCGCCGGCGCTCTACAAGCAAATCGTCGACCGCTTCCGCGTGATGGTTCCTTTCATGCGCTTCTTGACCGAGTCCTTCGCGGTGCAAGAAAAGAAGCTCAACGCCCGCGCCATGAATAGCAGTGACTCCCATAGCGGCTCTCCTAGTGATAGTCAACAATCTCGACATTGGAAGGTCCCGGTTCTCCATCGTGCCACTCGAAACAGATCCGCTACTGATCATTGATGGGGATGCTGTATGACCCTTGCGGTCGCCGGCAGCGCTTCAAAACGATTGCCGGGCAGTGACGGAAGGTCTCGCAGTGACACAGCGGCCTCTAACCGGTCGAGCCTCAGGTGGGCGGAACGCTCAAACCCGGAAAATGCCTTGACCCATTTTCCGGCCGCGAAGTCCCGCGTTCTACGTCAAGCGTGAAGAGAGGAACGGGCTGGTTGTAAGAATCTTACGCACGGCAAAAAATCACTCCGACTTGGAGCGGCTCGCCGGCGGCACAATTCCGTTCATGCGCAGGTATTCCACCATCTGCCCGTAATGATCGTAGGCGTGCTCCACGCCAAAGGCCGCCAGATGCAGGCGCGGCGTTTTGCGCGAGCCCATCGACACGGTCTGCACTGCGTTCTCCGCTGTCAAACCGGCCGCGGCCTTGTGACCCAGCGCAAACGATTCCTTCAAGAACTTGATGATGTCGGCTTTGCTCTTCATGCTGGAAGGGCCGTTGCCGTCGCCCAAGTCGCTCGGAAGCTTATCCCCGGTGATCGGTGACCAGATAAAATAATTAGACGAGGCGATGTGCTTCACCTCCACCGCAAACGTGCGCACCCCTTTGTACTCGCTTCCTGGAATGTTCAAGCCCTCCGGCGAAAAGTTGAA
>CAZGFL010000094.1:0-74477 GCA_964524985.1 uncultured Acidobacteriaceae bacterium | reverse complement strand
TATTTCACCTCCGGCGGGTCGGAGGCCACGGAAACCGCCATCAAGCTGGTGCGCCAGTATTATCTGGAAGCGGGCCAGCCGAAGCGCTACAAGGTCATTTCGCGAAAACAGAGCTATCACGGCAGCACGCTCGGGGCCATGACCGTGAGTGGCAACGTAGCGCGCCGTGCGCCGTACGCGCCGATGATTCCCGAGTGGGGACACATCGCGCCGTGTTTTTGCTTTCACTGTCCCTTCGAAAAAACGTTTCCGCAATGCGAGCTGGCCTGCGCGAACGACCTGGATAGCTTCTTGCGCGGCAATCAGGCGGAGGAAGCCGCGGCGTTCATTTTCGAGCCGGTGGTGGGCGCAACGCTCGGCGCGGCCGCGCCACCCGAAGGCTACGTGGCGCGCATCGCCGAGATTTGCCGCAAGCACGGCATTTTGCTGATCGCCGACGAAGTGATGTCCGGCATGGGCCGCACGGGAAGACCGTTTGCCGTGCAGCACTGGGGCGTGGAGCCCGACCTGGTTCTTGTGGGGAAGGGCGTGGCGAGCGGTTACGCACCACTTGGCGCTGTGCTTGTTTCTGCGCGCGTGGTGGAGGCGTTCGAGCGCGGCTCAGGTGCGTTCATGCACGGTTTCACGTATCAGGCGCATCCGGTGTGCACGGCGGCGGGAAATGCAGTTTTCGACTATCTCGAGACACACAAACTTTTCGAGCGCGTCAGTCCAGCGGGAGCGCATTTGCGCGACGCACTTGCGCCCCTTCTGGCGCATCCGCACGTGGGAGACATTCGGGGCCTGGGGTTGCTGCTGGGCGTGGAGTTCCTGAAAGACAAGACCACGTGCGAACCATTTCCCAAAGCGGAGAACATTGCGGAAAAAATCCGTCAGGCGGCGGTCGCTGAGGGCGTGCTGACCTACCCGACGCAAGGGTGCGTCGACGGGCAGAGCGGCGATCATCTTCTGCTCGCGCCGCCTTTCACCATCTCGCAGGAAGAATGCGCGGTGAGCGCCCGCGCGCTCCAAGCCGCTTTGGCAAGGGTGTTTGCGTCTTGATACGCTGTGGAGCTCGTTCGCTTCATTGCCGTCTGCTCGCTCTTGTCGGGGAGTTAAAATGCGCCTCTATTGCCGTACGCTGCTGCTCGCACTCTGTTTCGGTCTGTCGTTGGCCCTGATTCTCTCCGCTCAAGAAAAGTCCGCCGCCAAACCGCGCGCGCGCGACCTCGGCGTGCCCTTTGACGGTACGCCCGGCCCGCTGAATGCCATCACCGACGTTGCCGGCGTTACCGTCGGCCACACCACGTTGATTTCCGGCGCGGGAAAATTGGAAGTCGGCAAAGGCCCGGTGCGCACCGGAGTGACGGCGGTGCTTCCGCGCGGAACCGACTCCATGGACAATCCCGTGTTCGCGGGATGGTTTTCGCAAAACGGCAACGGCGAAATGACCGGCACGACGTGGGTCGAAGAATCCGGTTTTCTCGAAGGGCCGGTGATGATCACCAACACGCACAGCGTTGGCGTCGTGCGCGACGCGGTGATTCAGTGGCGCGTGCAGCATGGCAAGCCGGATCCGACCGGATACTGGTGGTCGCTGCCGGTCGTCGCCGAAACCTGGGACGGCTGGCTGAACGACATCAACGGTTTTCACGTCAAGCCGGAGCACGCTTTCCACGCCATCGATTCCGCACACGGCGGGCCGGTCGAGGAAGGCGCGGTGGGCGGCGGCACGGGAATGATCTGCAACGAGTTCAAGGGCGGAATCGGAACGTCGTCGCGAAAGGTGGACGTGAAGTTTGGCGGGTACACGGTCGGCGTCCTGGTGCAATGCAACTATGGTGTTCGCCGGAATTTGCGCATCGCCGGAGTGCCCGTCGGGCCGGAAATCCCCGAAGAGCCTGCCTACACAGTGGGAGCATTTGCGCCGGATGATTGGGGCTCGATCATCGTGGTGGTGGCCACGGACGCGCCGCTGCTTTCGCATCAACTGAAACGGCTGGCGCGGCGCGTTTCGCTGGGGCTTGGCCGCAACGGCAGTATCTCCGGCAATGGCTCCGGCGATATTTTCATCGCGTTTTCGACGGCCAACTCCGGCGCAACCAGCCCGACTGGACCGGTGCAGTTGACGATGCTGCCAAACGACCGCATGGATCCGCTGTTTCAGGCAACTGTGCAGGCCACCGAAGAAGCCATTGTCAACGCAATGGTCGCCGCAGAAACAATGACCGGCATCGAGAATCACAAGGTGATCGCGCTGCCCCACGATAAGCTGCGCGAAGTGCTGAAGAAATACAACCGGCTCGCGAACTGAACCGGACATAACTCTTGGGTTATCCATTCGAACGGATGCCTTGCGCGGTGTGTCTCGCGCTGTTGTACTGATCCTGTTCGCGGCCTCAGGTTGATCGGGGGTGTCGCTTGCTCGCCAGATCGCTGTGCTTTTCTTTCATCGCGCTTGTCTGTGTAGCGCTCATTGCGTGCGGCGCACAGAAGGACCTCGAGGCCGCCGCTGCAGCCGTGACGCAATTCCACACACAAGTTCAGAATCAGGATTACGTCTCGGTTTACAATCAAGCCGATCCGCGGCTGCGAAACGTCACCAGGCAAGAGGATTTTGTCGCCCTGCTGACCGCCGTGCACAACAAGTTGGGAGCTGTCCAAACGGCTTTGCAGAATAGATTCTTTGTGAACTACACGACATCGGGCGAGCAGATTACGCTGACGTACGTGACAAAATTCAGCGGAGGCGACGCCAACGAACAGTTTCTCTGGGCCAAGCAGGATGGGAAGATTGTGTTGCTCGGCTACCACATAAACTCGAATGCGCTGATCACGAAGTAACAGTCGGCAGCGAAATCAGGTCACCGGCACGGCGGTTTTGCGCGGAGGATTGAAGAACGGAAGCGTCACGATTTTTGCCGAGACGGTGCGGCGCACAGCTTCCACAGTCATTTCCATGCTGAGTGTGGTTCCCCGTGCGGAGTTCTCTCGGCTGACGCACGCGAGTGCAATCATTTTCTTGAGCGTCGGGGACCAGGTTGTTGAAGTCGCTTTGCCAATCTGGCGGCTGCCGCGATACACGGGCACGGCCACGCGCGAAGCCATGCTCGGGACTTGCGGCGCCATTTTGAGTTTGTCGTAGAGCGCTTCGACTTCGTTCCAATTGATTTCCAGGCCCACCAGCGCGCGCTCGGCGCCTTCTTTTGCTTCCATCGCCAGCGCCTCGCGGCCCACGAAATTCTCCTTTTTCAGATCGACTAATTTTCCGAGACCAATTTCCGCCGGGGAGTATTTCTGCGATTCAATGAGCGCTTTCTTGCTCGAAATATAGTCGACTTCGATCAGAATCAATCCGGCCTCAATGCGCGCAATGTCCAGGGCAATCATTCCGGCGGGATGAATATCGAACGCGCGCCCCTTGGTCATCAGCGCGTCCCAGACTTTCACGGCGTCCTTCCAGGGCATCCAGACCTCGAAGCCGAGGTCGCCGGTATAGCCGGTGCGCGAAATGTCCACGGGCACGCCGGCAACTCTTCCGCGCGTGACTCGAAAGTATTTCAGGTTGTCGATGGGCGCATCGGTCACCGCACGCAGCAGGCGGCCCGAAGTAGGGCCTTGCAGGGCCAGCGCGGCGGTCTGCTCCGAAATGTCGTCAATCTTCACGTCGAGACCGAGGGCGTTCTGCTGGAACCAGCGCAGGCTCGGGTCGGCGGCGGTCCAGCGATAATCGCTTTCGCCCAGCCGCGTGATGGTGCCGTCGTCGATGACTTTGCCCTGCGGGTCGCACCAGCAGCAGTAGACGACCTGGTCGACGGCGACTTTATGAATGTCGCGGGCGATGACGCGATTGACGAATTTCGTGGCGTCGGAGCCGGTGACGCGATACTTGAAGAGCGGCGAGATGTCGATCAGCGCGGACGAGTTGCGGATGGCGTTGTATTCGTGCTCGTGGTGCATTTCGTAGACGCTGACCGTGTAATAGCCCGACCATTCGCGGTAGTTCAGGCTCTCGCATAGCGCCAACGTTCTTTCGTGAAACGCAGTTCCGACCGGCACGATTCCCTCCGAAGAAGTGCGGCGCGCGTGGCCGCAAAGACACCGAATTATAGGTGCGAAGAGAGCACCGTCGCAAGGCGCGGCAAGACAATCAGCGCCGTCTACAACGTGGAGCCCCACGCTGAGCGGAATGCATCCACGATGCCGGGGAGGGAACTGGAGGAAGGGCAGACTGCCCCTGCAATAGACGGCGCGCGTAAGTCTTTACAAATCCTAATCTTCGGCCAGGACACACGGCTCTCAGCATGTCGTTGAAGCAGAGATTAGGCACGTGTCCCCGGAAATCCATTCCCGAATGCGAACGGAGTGAATCCCAAATCGAAAAGAACGTCGTTTTGGAAGGGCTCCGAAGAATTTGACGCTGCGCGAACCCTCGCCTATACTGAGAATTCGTTTGCAGGGTGACTCTCACCTGTCTGGCCTCTTCCGAAAGACGCGAGTCTCGCGTAGTCCCTTGGAATGGAAAGCAGTCTAGGCGCAGCGAGGGCGAGCGCCGCCGAGACTAGCGAAAGCTTTGCCGCCAACTCAAATCGTTGCCCAGGAAAGGACCGTTACATGGCTGAAGCGAGCTGCCGCCGCGAATTGGAGCTGGAAATTCCCGCGGAGGAAGTGACGAAGAAAATCGAGAGCGTGGCGAAGGAATTCGCGCGTCTGGCCAGCGTCCCCGGCTTCCGGCGCGGAAAGGCGCCCGTCTCGTTGATCCGGCGGCGATTCGCCGACGAAATTAAGGGCGAAGTTCTGCAAACCCTGGTGCCCGAGCGCGTCGAGAAGGCCGTTGCAGAGCAGAAGCTGACCCCCGTTTCGCAGCCGCAGGTCGAGAAGCTGGATTTCGGCGAAGGAAAACCGCTGAAGTTCCTGGCAGTGTTCGAGGTGCTTCCCGAATTCGAGTTGGGCGACTACAAGAATCTTGCACTGGAAATGCCCACGATGGACATCACCGACGATGACGTGAAGAAGGCGCTCGAAGAGATGCGCGAGCGCGCCGCAGCCTTCGCGCCAGTCGAGGGCCGTGCGATCGAAGACGGCGACTTTGCGCAAGTAAAGCTGCTGGGCACGCCCGAAGGCGGCGGCGATCCACTGCAAGCCGATAGCGTGCTTTGCCACATCGGCGCCGAAGAAACGATGGAGCCGTTCAACACCAACCTCAAGGGTGCGAACGTCGGCGACCACAAGAATTTTGACGTCGAGTATCCCTCAGACTACCCGGACGCCAAACTCGCCGGAAAGAAGTACCACTACGGTGTGGAAGTCCTGGGCATCAAGGCCAAGAAGCTGCCCGAATTGTCGGATGAGTTCGCCAAGGACGTGAGCGACGCCACTACGCTCGACGAACTGAAGAAAAAGGTTCACGAAGGGTTGGAACATCAGCGCGATCACCGTCACAAGGAACTCCTTCATGAGAAGGTGCTTGCGGAGCTCGTCAAGCTGCACGACTTCCCTGTACCGGAATCGCTCGTCGAGCATCAAATGGATGTGCGCCTGGAGCGCGTGGTGCGTTCGCTGGCCGCCCAAGGAGTCGATCCCCGTGCGGTGAACGTGGACTGGGTCGCGCTGCGCCGCCGTCAGGAAGAACGCGCCAAGGATGACGTGAAGGCCGAACTGATCATCGACCGCATCGCCACGGCGGAAAACCTGGACGTGACGGAAGAAGAGGTCACGCACGAACTCGAGCACATGGCCAGTCATAGTAACGAATCCGCAGAGGCAATTCGCGCTCGTTTGACAAAGCAAGGTGCGCTCGATAGGATGAAAGCTAAGCTGCGCAGCGACAAAACACTCGACTGGCTGGCGCAGCAGGCCAAGATCAAAACCGTCGCAGCAGCGGCAAGCGCGGCGGATGCAAAGTGAAGCACTCCGGCCGAAAGCCAGCGACCCGAAATCCATGAAAAACTTTGACGGACCTGATCCTCGCGCGACAACTCTCGTACCCATGGTGGTCGAACAGACCAGCCGCGGCGAACGTGCCTACGATATCTATTCCCGGCTGCTGAAAGAGCACATCATTTTCATCGGCACGCCGATTGACGACCACGTCGCCAACCTGGCCACGGCGCAGATGCTCTTTTTGCAGGCCGAGGATCCGGAGAAAGATATTCAGCTTTACATCAACTCTCCGGGCGGCTCGATTACTGCGGGTTTCGCGATTTACGACACCATGCAGTTCGTGAAGCCGGACGTGGTGACCACGTGCGTGGGCCAAGCGGCCTCGATCGCGGCCGTGCTGCTTGCCGGCGGCGCGCCAAAGAAGCGCTTTGCCCTGCCGAACGCGCGCATCCTGATTCACCAGCCTTGGATGTCCGGGCTCGGCGGGCAGGCCACCGACATCGACTTGCATGCCAAAGAGATTCTGCGCATGCGTACGACCATCAATACGCTTCTTGCCAAGCACACCGGCCAGCCGGTGGACCGCATCGAAAAAGATGTCGAGCGCGATTACATCATGAATCCCGAACAAGCCAAGGAATACGGGATGATTGACGAGATTATCTACAAGCATCGCTGATTTTTGGTGCCGTGAAGTACTTTGCCGCTTGAAGCACGGCGGAACGCGGGTTCCAAAAAGTTAGCAACCTTGCGACTTTCTCTTTTGTCCGGGGGAAAATTCGGCCTAGAATAGGCGTTAGAGACTCCGTCGAAGCCCAGCGGAGACGAGGCCTTCACACCAGTGAAAAAATTCAATCCAGACGAGCCCTTGCGCTGTTCCTTCTGCCATAAGACGCAGGAACAGGTCGAGAAGCTGATCAGTTCGCCTTCGGATTATCCGCGCGCGTACATCTGTAACGAGTGCGTGGGCGTTTGCCAGACGATTCTGGAAGACGAGAAGCGCGAACAGGCAGCCGCTCCGGCGCGGCAGCTTCCGCGGCCTCCGGAAATCAAGCGTTTTCTCGACGGCTACGTGATCGGGCAGGACCGCACGAAGAAAAAACTTGCCGTAGCGGTCTACAACCATTACAAGCGGATTTTCCTGAACAAGCAACCGGGCGAAGTGGAACTCAGCAAATCGAACATCCTGCTGATCGGGCCGACGGGCACGGGCAAAACGCTGCTGGCGCAAACGCTGTCGCGCATGCTGGAAGTGCCGTTCGCGATTGTCGATGCCACCACGCTCACCGAAGCGGGCTACGTCGGCGAAGACGTCGAGAACATTATCCTGAAGCTGCTGCAAGCAGCCGACGGCGACGTCCAGAAGGCCCAGCAAGGCATCATCTACATCGATGAAATCGACAAGATCGCCAAGAAGGACGAAAACCCGTCGATTACACGTGACGTCTCCGGCGAAGGCGTGCAGCAGGCACTGCTCAAGATTCTCGAAGGCACGGTGGCCAATGTGCCCCCACAGGGCGGCCGCAAGCACCCGCATCAGGAATTCACGCCGGTGGATACGACAAACATCCTGTTTATCTGCGGCGGGGCGTTCGTGGGCTTAGAGAAGATCATTGAAAAGCGCGCCGGGCGGCGCTCGCTGGGTTTCCATACCGACTCTGCGCCGACGACCGCGCAGCGGCGGAACACGGAGCTTCTCGAACAGGTGCAGCCGGGCGATTTGATTCGCTACGGCCTGATTCCGGAGTTTGTGGGACGGCTGCCTGTCGCCGGCATCATGAATGACCTGGACAAGGGCGCGCTGGTCAAGATCCTGACGGAACCGAAAAACGCGCTGCTGAAGCAATACCAGCGGCTGTTCGAGTTTGAGAACGTTCGCCTGCGCTTCACCGATGAAGCGCTGGACACCGTGGCAGAGTTGGCACTTCAGCGCAAAGTCGGCGCGCGCGGCTTGCGCATGATTCTCGAAGACCTCATGCTGGAAGTGATGTATCACCTTCCCATGCAACGGAAGGTGCGCGATTTCGTGGTGAGCGCAGACATGGTACGCACGCGCGAAATCAACTGGAGCTTGCTCGAAAAGGCCGGGTGAGCCGGCTCGAAAGTCATTTCAAGGGGACGGCCGCTCTCTGGCCGCAGCAGCAGAAGTTCAGGGGCCCGAATGTTCACTCGCGAAAAACAGGAAATGAAGCGCGTGCCGATGATGCCGGTGCGCGACATGGTCATCTTCCCGCAGCAGATGACGCCATTTATCGTCGGCCGGGAAGCCAGCGTGCGCGCGCTCGAAGAGGCCCTGGCCGGCGATAAGAAGATTTTCCTGTCGACGCAGCATGACGCTTCGGTCGACGACCCCAAACCCGAGGAGATCTATGCCGTCGGAACGCTCGCCAACATCGTGCAGAGCGTCAAACTCCCCGACGGCAATATCAAAGTTCTGGTGGAAGGCGTGGAGCGCGCTCGGGCGCTGTCCATTGCCACCGAAGAAGGTTTCTTCCGCGCCACCGTGCGCCTGCTAGGCGCGCGCGTCGAGGATTCGCCGCAGGTCAAACAGATCGTCGAAAAAGTGACCGGTCTCTACGAGCAGTTCATTAAGCTTTCGCAGAGCCTGAACTACGAAACGATGATTGCCGCGGCGCGCGTCGACGATCCAGCCCGCCTCTCCGACACGATCGCCGCCAACCTGCAGCTTCCTGTCGATGAAAAACAGGATTTGCTCGAAACCGTGGATCCCGTGGAGCGGCTCAACCGCATCGCGGATATCCTTGAGATCGAACTGGAAAAGCTCAACGTCGACCGCAACATCAACACGCGCGTGAAGCGTCAGATGGAGCGCGCGCAAAAAGAGTATTACCTGAACGAAAAGCTGAAGGCCATCCAGAAAGAATTGGGCCGCGGCGAAAAGAGCGAAATCGACGAGCTGAAGAAGAAGATTGATACCGCCGGGATGTCCAAGGAAGTCCACGAGAAAGCCATCCAGGAATTGAAGCGATTGGAGTTGATGCCGCCGATGTCCGCGGAGTCCACGGTGAGCCGCAATTATCTGGACTGGCTGCTGGCCGTACCCTGGAAGAAGCGCTCTAAGGAAATCCGCGACATCAAGGCGGCAGAGAAGGTCCTGAACGAAGAGCATTATGGGCTCGAGAAAGTCAAGGACCGCATTCTCGAGTTCCTCGCCGTTCGCCAGTTGGTCAAGAACCCGAAAGGCTCGATCCTTTGCTTCGTCGGCCCTCCGGGAGTCGGCAAGACCTCTTTGGCCATGTCCATCGGCCACGCCACGGGACGCAAGTTCGTGCGCGTTTCGCTCGGCGGCGTACGCGATGAAGCGGAAATCCGCGGCCATCGCCGCACCTACATCGGCGCTTTGCCCGGCCAGATCATCCAGATGATGAAGAAGGCCGGCACGGTAAACCCGATTTTTGTACTGGATGAAGTAGACAAAATGTCCACGGATTTCCGCGGCGATCCGTCGGCGGCATTGATGGAAGTGCTGGACCCGGAACTGAATCACGCGTTCACGGATCACTATCTGGATGTCGAATACGACCTCTCGAGGGTCATGTTCGTGTGCACGGCGAACGTGCTGCACACCATTCCGCAACCCTTGCAGGACCGCATGGAAATCCTGCGGCTCCCGGGTTATACGGAACAGGAAAAGATGGAAATCGCCAAACGCTTCCTGGTGAAGAAGGCGTGGGAAGCTACGGGTCTTACGGAGAATAATCTTAAGTTCACGGACGAAGGGCTGCTGCACATCATCCGGCATTACACACATGAAGCCGGCGTGCGCAACCTCGAGCGCGAAATCCAGAACATCGCTCGCAAGATGGCGCGCAAGGTGGTTACCGAAGGCGCGGATTCTTCCGTCGAGATTACCGCCGCGAACGTAAACGACTTCCTCGGCGTCCTTAAGTACCGCGAATTCTGGCTGGAGAAACACAACGAAATCGGCCTGACGACCGGCTTGGCCTGGACCGAAGTGGGCGGCTCGGTGCTCGCTACCGAAGCGACGCTGATGGAAGGCAAGGGGCGTTTGACGCTGACCGGGAAACTGGGCGACGTGATGCAGGAATCGGCGCAAGCGGCCATGAGCTACGTGCGTTCGCGTTCGAATCTCCTCGGCTTGCCCCGGGATTTTTACCGCACCATCGACATTCACGTGCACGTGCCTGAGGGAGCCATTCCCAAGGACGGCCCGTCCGCGGGCATCACCATCTGCACTTCGATCGTGAGCGCATTGACCAAGAATCCTGTGCGCTGTGACGTGACCATGACCGGCGAAATCACTTTGCGCGGCAAGGTTCTGCCCATCGGCGGCGTCAAGGAAAAACTGCTGGCCGCCCACCGAATGGGCTTGCGTACCGTGGTGCTTCCGAAGGACAATGAGAAGGACCTGGCGGACATCCCCCAGGAGATCCTCTCCAGTCTCACAATCCATTTTGTCGAGACCATGGATGAAGTGCTGCAGATTGCGCTGGAGCGGCCTACCGTGCCGCTCGAGCATGCTGAGGTTGCGCCCGTTGCGGAACCGTTGATGGCCAGCACAGAGAAAGACAAGAGTTTGACCAACTAAGCAGCGATTTTCCGGCAGGACCGCCCCGCGGGTCTGGTCATAGCACAAACACACGTGGCGGAAATCCAGGTTTTGGGATGCCGGCGCTGTTCCGGTTGCAGGAAGTCTGGTTTGCCTATCTCGGTCGGTTTCACCTCTTCGGTTTTGCGTTGCTTTGGAGCGGTCAACCGCCAGTTCGGTGCGCCACCTCAAGTAAATTCCGGATTTCTCAGGTCAATTTTTTCACAATCAAACAAAGTTAAGGAACTATGCCAAAAGAAACAAACGTTGAAGGAAACAATCAGATGAGTATCAGTCTTGCCGAGCTGAAAGAAAAGAACATCACCGACCTCGCCAAGATCGCCAAGGAGTTGAACATTCCCGGGGCGAGCGGCATGCGCAAACAGGAGCTGATCTTCCAGATCCTGCGCGCTCAGACCGAAAAGAACGGCCTGATCTTCTCCGAAGGCGTCCTCGAATGCCTACCCGACGGTTTCGGTTTTCTCCGCGCGCCGGAGTACAACTACCTCCCGGGCCCGGACGACATCTACGTCTCTCCGTCGCAGATCCGCAAATTCGACCTTCGCACCGGCGACACCGTCTCCGGGCAGGTTCGTCCGCCGAAGGATGGCGAGCGCTATTTCGCATTGATCAAGGTGGAAGCGGTCAATTTCGAAGATCCTGAAGTGGCGCGCAACAAAATCTTCTTCGATAACTTGACTCCACTCTACCCGCAGGGCCGGCTCAAAATGGAAACGACGAAAGAAAACATGACCGGCCGGGTGCTGGACCTGCTCTGCCCAGTCGGCAAGGGCCAGCGCGGATTGATCAACGCGCCGCCGCGCACCGGTAAAACCATGATGCTGCAAGCCATCGCCAACGCGGTCGCCACCAATCACCCGGAAGTGGCCCTGATCGTGCTCCTGATCGACGAGCGCCCGGAAGAAGTGACGGACATGCAGCGCACGGTAAAAGGAGAAGTCATCAGCTCGACGTTCGACGAGCCGCCGCAGCGCCACATCCAGGTAGCCGAAATGGTTCTGGAAAAAGCCAAGCGCCTGGTGGAACACAAGCGCGACGTCGTCGTGCTGCTCGACTCCATCACCCGTCTGGCGCGCGCGTACAACGCAGTGACGCCGCCGTCCGGTAAAGTGCTCTCCGGCGGTATCGACGCGAACGCTCTGCAACGGCCGCGCCGCTTCTTTGCTGCCGCCCGCAATGTCGAGGAAGGTGGGTCGCTCACCATTGTCGCCACCGCGCTCATCGACACCGGCAGCCGCATGGATGACGTGATCTTCGAAGAGTTTAAAGGCACAGGCAACATGGAAATTTACCTCGACCGCCGCCTGGCCGATAAGCGCGTCTTCCCGGCCATTGATATCCAGCGCTCCGGCACCCGTAAGGACGAACTGCTCCTGCCGCCCGATGAGCTGAGCCGCGTGTGGGTGCTGCGCAAAGTTTTGAGCCCGCTCTCGACCGTGGAAGCCATGGAGCTTCTGCTGAGCCGGCTGACGAAGTCGAAGTCGAACACGGAGTTTCTCAGCTCGATGTCCTCTCCAGCCTGAACGGGCTGAATGCCGTGCCGAGCGGCTCGGGGGAATCGCGCCGCTCGCTCTTCCCTTCCCGCAAGCTTTCCTCTCAAGCTGCGCTGCTTAATGCGTAAGTGGCTGAGCCCCTGTTCAGCCGCCAGGAGGAATGCTTTTGTACGAACGATTCATCGCACGCCAACCCATTTTTGACGAGCGGCTGAAAGTGTTTGCCTATGAGCTGCTGTTCCGCGCCGGCCCGCAGAACGTCTTCCAGCCGCGCAAGGAAGCCTCCAGCAGCGTTATCGTCGATTCTGCGACGCTCTTTGACTTGCAGACGCTGACCGGCCACGCCAAGGCCTTCATCAACGCGGATGAATCAGCGCTTTTGCGCGGAGCCCCGCGCCTGCTTCCGGCGGAGCGCATCGTAGTGGAGGCTCTGGAGACCGTACCGCCCACCCGCGAGGTTGTGGAGGCCTGCGCGGACCTTTGCGCCGCCGGATATATGCTCGCGCTGGACGATTTTTCGGGCGATCCCAAGTGGGATCCGCTCGTGCATCACGCCAAGTTCCTGAAGGTCGACTTTCGCGCCAGCGACGCAGAAAAATGCCGGGAAATCTCCCGCCGTTACCGCTCCAACGGCATTCAGCTCCTGGCGGAAAAAGTGGAGACGCAAGCCGAAATGAACCAGGCCCGCACGCTCGGCTACCGGTATTTTCAGGGCTTCTTCTTCTGTAAACCCACCATGGTCGAGAGCCGGGACATTCCCGGAAACAAGCTGACTTACCTGCAATTGCTCAAGGCCATTGCGGAACCGGAGCTTTCTTATGGCCGCATCGAAGAGCTCCTCAAGCACGATCCCTCGCTGGTGTACAAGCTGCTGCGCTACATGAACTCACCCCTCATTGGCCTGCGCATTGAGATTCACAGTGTACGCGAAGCCATAGCTCTGCTTGGCGAAAGAGAGTTCCGGCGCTGGGTTTCCATCGTCGCAGTTGCCTCGATGGCCTCGGACAAGACGCCGGAGTTGATTCATACGGCGCTGACGCGCGGCTATTTCTGCGAAGATATTTCGCGCTTGATCGGCATGGTTCATCAATCCTCCGACCTCTTTCTCATGGGATTGCTCTCGGTTACCGACGCGCTGCTCGACCGGCCTATCGAGCAAGTGCTCGCCAACGTTCCCGTGGCCGAAGAAGTCCGCACCGCTCTGTGCGGCGGCCCCAATCGCTTTCGGGACGTGTACGAAACCATGCTCGCCTACGAACGCGCGGATTGGGCCGCGCTTTCTTCTGCGATTGCGCGGTTTACCTCGATCGAGGAGCAGGTTCCGGCCTGCTATCTGGCTGCCGCGGCGCGCGCCGGGGAATTCACCTTGTAAAAGACCGCTGAAATCAAGGGCAAAAAGAAAAAAGCCGAGGAGCAGGCAGAGAAGGCTGGCTTACTTGCCGCGCACCCGCACCATCACCTGCGGAATTCACATTCCAGCGGTTACCCGGGCGTCAAATTGGGCAATTAGTGTTGGCCCTCGAGTGCTCAAGGCCCTCGATGATTTAGCGAACCCAACTACTTGATCCTAACTCGGCCCGACAACGCAGCAGGCGGCGTTTGAGATCCTCGCGCCTGTCCTTCCCTGCGGACAAAGCAACTTCCCGATTCGGGGAGGCCTGAGCGTGTTCTCAGCGAGTTCTTAGAAACGACCGCCTGCCGCGTAGTCTTGGCTTCGCGTTGCAGAGGAACAATTCGTCGGACAACTCCACCTCCTTCCGGGAATACTTCTCCCACAACGGAACTTTTTGGCACAATGCGGCCAGTCCGTGGCGAAAAATACGGCAACGGCTTATCTTGGATCGAAACGACTTAGGCGGTTTTACCAGGCTCGCGCAAACAAGCAGAGTGCGAGACCGGTTGGCCTGACTATCGATCCGTCTTGGCTTTTATAATCGTGTCTCAAATCTGCCTCTTCACGCTCAGTGAGGCCCTGCACCAAAAATGCAGCAGGGAAATGACTGAGGTACCCCGAAAGTAAACGAAGGCGAAAAATCTGTCAAGCACTATTTTGGAAAACCGCAAATTTAGCGGATTTTTTGCATAACTGATTTATTTTCAAGTATCTAGCTGAACCGGAAGCCCTTCTCGAAGGAGCTGCGAACATTTTGGGCCTCCTCGGCTTGGCTTCTCACTTCCCGGCCCGCTGCTCTCCGCTCTTCACTTCCACGAACGCGATGCGGTTCACGCCGCTGCAGGCCAGCCACAGATTCCCTTCCGGGGTATGCACCATGTTGCGCACGACTCCGCCCCCGGACGGAATTGTCCAAGTCTGGAATTTCTCGGTTTGCGGATCAAAACGCACGATCGTGTTGGGGATGGTATTGGATTCGCTGTACCAAAGGATGTTGTCGACCGCGGTGATTCCGTACGGCTTCGATCTCGCGCCGCTTGGTGAAGCCCATTCGCTCACCTGGCCCGATTTCGGATCCAGCCGGCCGAGATAGCCGCGCGAATAATCCGTATACCAGAGCACGTCATCGGGAGTGATGGCCACGCGGCGCGGGCGCGAATCTTCGTGCGGCAAGACGGATTCGTGAATGGCGAGCGTATCCGGGTCGATGCTCGCCACTTTGTTGCTGCCGAATTCCACGAAAAACGGTACGCCCTTGGAATTCACCACCATCCCGTAGGGATTCGATTTCGGCGTGGGCGAAGGCACAACTTTTACTTCCCCGGTCTTGGGGTTCAGCCGCCCCACCATGTTGCCGCCCTGCACTGTAAAATAAACGTTTCCGTTCGGCGCAAACAGCAGGGTGTGGGGATCGCGCGCGCCGGAGTCCGGCATGGGGTACTGCGTAACGTGCCCTGTGCGAGGATCGAGTTTGCCGATATACGCCTTGAAATTGCCGGTGAACCAGATGTTGCCGTCCTGGTCCGCGACCAAGCCGTGCGGGCCGGAGCTCGGAAATTCGATCGGATATTCCTTGAATTGCTCCGTTTTGGGATCGAAGCGCCCAAGCACATTCGCCATTTGCCCCGTGTACCACACCGAGCCGTCTGGCGCGACGGCGGGGTCGTGCGGCCGCGAGCCGGGCGTCGGTACTTTCCATTCCTTGATCGATACTTCCACGGGACCGGGAATCACCACCGCCGCAGGCGCCGGCTTTTCCGGAAAATTCTTTGCCAGATAATCCATCAGGCTGGGGACTTGCTCTCTCTCCACTTTCGCGCCCGCATTGATCATCATGTGCACCACAGAATCCCACTCTTCGCGCGTGTGCCCCGCGTTGGCCACTGTCGCAAGGCTGTGGCAGGAGGCGCAAGCGTTCCGGACCACTTCTTTGCCCGCCCCTTCCGGCAACGAAACCTGCGTGCGGGTTTGCCCCTGCGTCTGAGCGTCGAGAAGCGGCGAAAGAAGAAAGCAGACAACGAACACAGAAACCAGGGTGAACGAGCCAAAGAGCTTGCCCTGATTGGTTAGAAACGATTTGCCAAGAGATTTCGACATGCGGCCTCCAGAAGCGGGCAATGTGAGTCTAAGGTATGGTTGCAGGCACCCCGTCAACGGTAAGACGAAGCGGAAGCGAACCCCGTTTCGCGGAAAAGCTATTCTACAGCTCGGAAGTGGCGGCCTTAACGGGCTCCCTCGCGCGTTCGCGCGCCAGCATCACGACGAGCCGCGCGGTTTCTTCAACGTCCATGGCCGTGTTGTCCACCAACACGGCATCCGTGGCGCGCACGAGGGGCGAGACTTTGCGTTCCCGGTCGCGCTTGTCGCGTTCGATCACTTCATCAAACACTTCGGCGAGCGTCTGCCTTTCGCCCTTTTCCTGATGCTCCTTCCAGCGGCGTTCGGCGCGCTCTGTGGGCGAAGCCTCCAGAAAAATTTTCAGCTCCGCGCTTGGAAAAACGACCGTGCCAATGTCGCGGCCTTCCATCACCACGCCGCCGCCCGCACCGGCGCGCTGCTGTTCCGCCACGAGAACACGCCGCACGCCGGCAATCGTCGCAACCCGCGAAGCCGCTTGCGCTACTTCGGGGGCGCGAATCTCACGCGTCACCTCCCTGCCGTCCAGAAAAACGCGGTTCTTCGCGCCACCGGCTTCCAGTTCCGGCGTGGGCGCTTTCAGCTCAATGTGCGTCTTGTTCGCGAGCGCTTCGAGTTGCGATTCGTCGCCGAGCGGAACGTTTTGCTCGAGCGCCTTCAGTGCGAGCGCACGGTACATCGCGCCGCTGTCCAAATACAGATATCCGAGCAGCGCTGCGACCCGGCGCGCTACGCTGCTCTTCCCCGATCCCGCCGGGCCGTCAATCGCAATCGTAAGTCTTCGCATTCGCGGCTACATTTCACCACAAACTTGTAGGGGCACGATATATCGTGCCCTTCTTGCCACTCAATATCTGTCACTCGCACTTTTCTAAAATCCCATGATGTTGTAGCCGCAATCGACGTAAATCGTCTCGCCGGTAATGCCTGAACCCGCGTCGGAGAGCAGAAACGCCGCGGTCGCGCCCACTTCGCCCGCGTCCACATTGCGCTTCAAGGGCGCGCGTTCGTTATGCGCTTTGAGCATATCGGTGAAATTCGCGATGCCGCGCGCAGCCAGCGTTTTGATCGGCCCAGCCGAAATGGCGTTCACACGCACGGCTTTTGGGCCCATATCGTTGGCGAGATACCGCACCGTGGCTTCGAGCGCAGCCTTGGCGACACCCATCACGTTGTAGTTCGGCACTACTTTTTCGGAGCCGTAATACGTGAGGGTCACAATGCCGCCGCCTTCGGTCATCAGCGGCGCGGCGCCGCGTGCTGCGGCGATCAGCGAGTACACGCTGATGTCGTGCGCGATGCGGAAGCCCTCCCGCGTGGTCATCAGAAACGGCTGCTTCAATTCCTCCGGCGGCGCGAATCCCACGCTGTGCACCACGCCATGCAGCACGCTGTAGTGGGATTTCAATTCGTCGTACAGGCGCGCGATTTCGTCATCCTTGGTGAGATCACACATGAATCCCGTGGCGCCAGGCATTTCGGCGATCAAACCTTTCGCCTCCAGGCCGAGGCGTTCGTTCATGTAAGTGATGGCCAGGCGCCAGCCCGCCGCGTGCAGTTTTTGCGCGATGGCCCACGCGATGCTCCTCTTGTTGGCCAAGCCGAAAATCACCGCTGTTTTTTGCGTGTCGCTCATTTCCCCCTCGCCATTCCTCACTCGCCACTTCTTCTAAATTCTATGAAACGCTTTCTCAATTTCTTTCACGGAATAGCGCAGCACTACCGGCCGCCCGTGCGGGCAGCTCATCGGACAATCCGTTTTCGCCAGCGCATCCAGCAGCCACTCCATCTTCGACGGCTCGAGCGGCATGTTCACTTTAATCGCCGCATGACACGCCGTCGAAGCCGCGATTTTTGCCTGCAACGTCTCAATGGAAATCGCCGCGTTTTCACGCTCGATCCCGTCGAGAATCTCGCGCAACAATTTCTCCGCGTCCGGCGCAGCCACGCCCGCAGGAACGGCCTGAATCGCCACGCTCTTCGGGCCCATCGGCTCGACTTCAAAGCCGTTCGCGCCAAGCTCGTCGGCAATTTTTTCAAACGTGACAATTTGCCGCGGCGATAGTTCGATCACCAGCGGCATGAGCATCCGCTGGGCTTCAATCTTCCCGGCGCGCCGCGCCTCGAGGTGTTGCTCGAACAGCACCCGTTCGTGCGCCACGTGTTGGTCTACAATCCACAACCCTTCGCCGTTCACCGCCACGATGAAGCTCGCGTTGACCTGCCCCAGCGGCTTCAAGTCAGCAATCTGCTCCGGACGCGGCAGTGTCGCGGGCGCATCTGCGCTCGGCGCTGCGAGATTTCCGGCCCAAGTCGAACCCGCGGAAATCTGTGCGGCAGCGGCAGTTGCGGCAGCGCCAAGCGCGGTGCTCGAACTAAACGGGATGCGTTGCTCTACTGGCTGGAGCGGCGCGTTCGCCAGGTCGAATCCGCCGTCGGAACCAACGCCGGAGCCCAGCCCAAAATCTTCCATCGGTGGAATCACGGCGCGCGGCACGCCCGAACCGTCCGGTGCGGGCGTGACTCCACCGAAGTAAGCGCCCTTGTCCCACCCGGGTGTAACGGAAGTACCCGCCGCCGCCGCAAAACTCGGAACCGGCCGCGCGCTCATCAGCGCCTGGCGAATCGTGTCGCGCGTAAAATCGTGCACGAAGTTCGAACGCCGGAAACGCACTTCGATTTTTGCGGGATGCACGTTGACGTCGACTTCCTCGTACGGCATCTCGAGAAACAGCAGCGTCGCGGGAAAAACCGTCGGCGGCAGAATGTTGCGATACGCTTCGTGAATGGCGTGCAGGATCAGCCGGTCACGCACCAGCCGCCCGTTCACGAAAATGTAAATTCCGTTGCGATTCAGGCGCTGCACGTCGGGCCGCGAGGTGAATCCGCTGACCGTGAGCGACGCCTTTTGCTCTTCGGGATCGAGCTCCGGCTCCGTGATCGCCGCGCGGAAAGGAGCCATGGCCACGGGAATTTCGACTAGCTCGTCCAGCGCTTGCCGCCCAAACAACTGATAGACACGGTCGGCCAATTTCTCCGCGGGCGGACAGTTGATGATCTCCTGCGTGGGTGTGGCCAGAAGAAATTGCTTCCCAGGGTTCGCCAGCGCATAGTGCGTCACCAGCGACGCAATGTGGCCCAGCTCCGTCGTGTCCGACTTCAGAAATTTTCTTCGCGCCGGCACGCAATAAAAAATGTCCGCGACGCTCACCGTCGTTCCCGCCGGCAAACCGGCGGGCTTCACGTTCACAAGTTTGCCACCTGCAAACTCGACGCGCGTGCCTTCGACCTCCGCTTCGTCGCGCGTTTCCAGCAGCAGCCGCGAAACCGCCGCAATCGTCGGCAGCGCTTCGCCGCGAAATCCCAGCGTGGCAATCGAGAGCAAATCATCAGCGGTTTTGAGTTTGCTGGTGGCGTGCCGCTCGAATGCCAGCAGCGCATCGTCATGTGTCATCCCGTGACCGTCGTCGGTCACGCGGATCATGCGCTTGCCGCCCTGCTCGACCTCGACGCGAATCGTCTTCGCGCCGGCATCCAGCGCGTTTTCGAGCAGCTCCTTCACTACCGACGCCGGGCGCTCGACCACTTCGCCCGCGGCGATTTTATTCGCCACCGTCTCCGCTAATATGCGTATGCGACTCATTAAGCGTGCATCTCTCCCCGCCCATTATAGCGACGGATAGAACGAGTCACCTGAACAAAACGGAATGCAAACCAGCCCGCGATAGGCACAATGAACGCAATGAAGAAAATCAAGTCACCATGATTTACCGACTTTTTGAAATAGACGGACGTGAATGCGTCAATTCCCACGAGTATTAGAAAGGCCCCGAGATAACCAGCTATCGTAATCGGGACCAGGAACAAATAACGCTCTTTTCCGGTCATTCCTGGCCACTCATTCGAGTTGTCCCAAAAGATCTTTTTGCATTTCCAACAAGAACGCTCGCCGTTACCGAGGAATACATTGGACGGTCCCCAAGTCACCTTGAATATCGAACGGCAATAAGGGCAGCGGTAGACAGTGCATCGAATAACTGTGAGTAGGCTGCCGTGCAGTGCGGGACCATAGTCGTTCCTCAATGCCCAGAGACGATCCATCTCGTTTACTCGGCGGCTTTTTTCTTTTCTTTGATGGCCAGGCCAAGCTCGTCGAGTTGCGCCGTATCCACTTCGCTTGGCGAATCCGCCATCAAATCCTGCGCGGCGGTAGTCTTCGCGAAGGCAATAACTTCGCGGATCGACTTTTCGCCCGCGAGCAGCATCACCACGCGGTCGATGCCCAGCGCGATGCCGCCGTGCGGCGGCGTGCCGTACGTCAACGCGTCAAGGAAAAACCCGAACCGGCGGCGCAACTGCTCTTCGCTCAGACCCAGAGCCTTGAACAATCGCTCCTGAATATCCTGGCGATGAATCCGGATGCTCCCGGAACCAAGCTCGTAGCCATTCAGCACCAGGTCGTAGCCCTTCGAGCGCACTTCCCACGGCGCGGATTCAAGCTTCTCCAAATCCTCGTCCACGATGCCCGTGAACGGATGCTGCGCGCTCACCCACGTTTTGTCCGTTTCGCTCCATTCAAAGAGCGGGAACCCGGTCAGCCACAGGAATTTCCATTGCGATTTGTCGATCACGCCGAGCGCTTCGCCCAGTTGCAACCGAAGCTGTCCCGCAATCAGCGCGGCTGCTTCGGTGCCTTTGATCTGTTCTTTCGCCGAAACCGCAACGACCAAGTCGCCCGGCTTCGCGCCGCACGCCTCAGCAAGCTTCTTCACACGTTCCGCATTGATTAACTTCTCCACCGTCGAAGTCAATCCTTCCGGCGTCACTTTCACAAAATACGCGCCGCGCGCTTTCAGCGCTTTTGCTTTTTCGGTCAAGTCGTCGAGCTGCTTGCGCGAATAGCCCGCCGCTCCCGGCGCCGCCAACGCAAAAACATTTCCTTCAATCTGCAGCTTCTGCTTGGCCTCTTCGGGAAAGCACTGCGTCACTTCGTGCAATTCCATGCCGAACCGCATATCCGGCTTGTCGCTGCCGTACTTGCGAATCACGTCCTTGTACAGCATGTGTGGAAACGGCGCAGTCACCGTGATTCCGGCCACCGCGCACGCGCGCACCATCACCTGCTCGATCACGTGAAAAATATCTTCCTGGCGCGGAAAAGACATCTCCAGGTCGAGCTGCGTGAACTCCAGCTGGCGGTCGGCCCGCAAATCTTCGTCGCGAAAGCACTTCACGATCTGGAAATACTTGTCGAGCCCGGCGATCATCAGGATTTGCTTAAAGATTTGCGGCGATTGCGGCAGCGCGTAAAACTGCCCGTGATGGATGCGGCTGGGCACGAGAAAATCGCGCGCGCCTTCCGGCGTCGAGCGCGTCAGCATGGGTGTCTCGACTTCCAAGAAGCCCAGTTCATCCATCACCTTGCGGATTTCCAGAATAATCTTGTGGCGCAGCGCTAGGTTGCGATGCGGCTTCGGGCGGCGCAAGTCGAGGTAGCGGTAGCGCAAGCGCGTTACTTCCTCGGCGTTAATTTCGTCCTCGATCGCAAACGGCGGCGTCTTCGCGTTGTTCAGGATGTGCAGCTTCGTCGCCACCAACTCGATTTCGCCGCTGGCCAGCGCGGGATTCGCCTTCCCGCGCTTGATAACTTTGCCTTCGACGGCGACCACGAATTCGCTCCGCGCCTGTTCCGCTTTCGCGTGGGCGGAGGGTTGCGTCTCTTTGTTGAAGACCACCTGCACCATGCCGGTGCGGTCGCGCACGTCCAGAAAGAGCAGGCTGCCGAGGTCGCGCCGCCCTGCCACCCAGCCCATCACGATGGCGTCGCGGTTTTCGTCCTTGGCGCGCAGTTCGCCGCAGTAGTGTGTCCGTTTCAAACTTCCCAGAAAATCCAGCACAGTCACTTCCCTCTTCAGGTGGCACAGGCTTTAGCCTGTGCTCTTTTTTCTTACTGCCAAATCAAGTGCTCTGCACAGGCCGAAGCCTGCCTGCCGCAGCCAAGCCTGTGCCACTATCACTTGTGCAAGTATTCTAGCAGAGCGGATTCGGTGAGTTTCTGTTGAGAGCCGTCTGCGAGCGTCTTCAGCGTCCACTCGCCGCTTGACACTTCATTATCGCCGAGAATCAGCGCATAGCGCGCGCCCAATTTGTCCGCCTGGCCGAGCGCCTTACCGAATTTCTGCTCGACCGGCGGCAGCTCCACGCTCAAGCCAGCGCCGCGGAGACTCTTCGCCGCACGAATTGCTGTTGCGCGTGCGTTTTCGCCCATCCAGGCGATGTACACATCACGCCCTTGCGCCACAGCGCCTTTCCCGCTTTCCTGCAACGACAAAATCAGTCGGTCTTCGCCAATGGCAAAGCCAATGCCCTTCGTCGGTGGACCTCCAAGCAATTCCACGAGTCCATCGTAGCGGCCGCCGCCACAAACGGCGTTCTGCGACCCGAGTCCTTTCGCGGTGATTTCAAACGTGGTGCGCATGTAGTAGTCCAGCCCGCGCACCAGCCGCCAATTCTCGTGATATTTCACGCCTCGTAAGTCCAATTCTCGCTTCACCGCGGCATAGTGCGTCTTGCACTCTTCGCAGAGGTGGTCCGCGATACGTGGCAGCTTCTCGATGATCGCCTGCTCGTGTTCGAGCTTCGAGTCCAGCACGCGCAGCGGATTCGTCTCGATGCGCCGCTGGCTGTCGGCGCCCAACTGGTCCTTTACTTTGAGCAATTCCGCGCGCAGCTTCTCGACATATTTTGGCCGGCATTCGCGGCAACCAATCGAATTGATATCCAGCTGCACGCCCTGCAACTCCAGCTTCTCAAAGAACGCCATCACCATTTCGATGACTTCTGCATCGATGGCCGGCGCATCCGTCCCGCCAAGCACTTCCGCGCCAATCTGATAAAACTGCCGGTATCTTCCCTTCTGCGGCCGCTCGCGCCGGAACATCGGTCCCATGTAATACAGCTTCACCGGCTGCGGCGCTTGTTGCATTCCGTGTTCGATATAAGCCCGGCAGACGCTGGCGGTCGCCTCAGGACGAAGAGAGAGTTCGGTTCCTAGCTGCATTGCATCAATGCAGACGATAAGATGATCCAAATCATCGACGAAAGTTGTGGATGATGCGTCTCGATGTAGCACTCCCTCAACTTTTCTCCATGCATCTTCCGCTCGCCCAAGGTAAAGATCATTTCTATCCGTCTCCGGAATCTCTCCTGCATCGTAGAGTCGCCTTACCTTCTCTAAAAAGCTACCAAGAGCACCGATTTTGGGGCTACGCTCCAGCTTTTCTGAGCGTTCGACAAATGTGAACATTTCTTTGGAAACGATGTCAGTTTCACCACCAACAGCACGAGCAAACAATTCTGTCGACTCGAAAATGGGAAGGCGGATTTCGCCGAAGCCGAACGTCGCAAAGACTTCGTTGGCGGTTTGCTCGACGCGATTCCACAGCGCGGTTTCCGGCGGCAACAAATCACGCGTGCCGCGAATCGCCTGAAACTTGCGCGGCTTTTCTTCTTTAGGCTGAGGCTTCTCGCCGAAGCCTTTTTTGGCTGCGCCTTCACTCACTCCGAACGCTCCCCCACCACCCAACTGTCATTCCGAGCGGAAAAGGCCGACTTTTTTCTTTCCTCTTCGCTCCCGCGAAGCCGTCGGCCTTCGCAGCGAGGAATCTCTCTTCCCACTGCTGCATATGCCTGCAAAACAAAAATCACTCGCTACTCGCCACTTCTTCTCTGTAAATGTTCTTGTATCCAGCGTACCGCTGCGCGTACGCATCAATCGTGTGCTTTTCAATTTCGCGCAGCGGGCGCTTCACTTTGCCGGGCGAGCCCATCACCAGGCTCCCCGGAGGAATCACCGTGCGCTCGGTAAGCAGGGTGCCCGCGGCGACGATGCTGCCGTGGCCGACCACCACGCCATTCAAAATGACCGCGCCCATGCCCACCAGGCAGCGCGACTCGATGGTGCAGCCATGCAGCGTCACGGAGTGGCCGATGGTCACGTCGTCGCCCAGGATCAGCGCGTACTCATCCTTCATGACATGAAGAACGCAACCGTCCTGAATGTTGGTGCGCGCGCCGATGCGGATGTAGTGTACGTCGCCGCGAATCACCGAACACGGCCACACGCTCGAATCCTCGCCGATCACCACGTCGCCGATGACGACCGCCGAAGGATCGATGTACGCAGTGGCCGCAATCTGCGGGCGCTTCCCACGGTACGGTCGTATGTCTGGTTGTCGTGCCAATCGAGTCCTTTTCTTGAGGCAAAATCCAAGTCTTGTGTAGGGGAGGGGCTTGCCCCTCCCGCCATCGGACGATATATCCCGTGCCTACAACGAGATAGCGCACGCATCGGGCTGCGACCGCGCACACATGCAATCACGCCAAGATAACATCCGCCTCACACCACTGACAAGGAAGCCCTCTGTGAGCAGTGGGGCAGTTTTAATTTTGTGGTTCGTGACACAATGGGTGCCAAAATTTAAACTGACCCACTACCCCTCTGTGTCGGCTCTGGACGTGTCGCAACGATTTACGCCATCATCCTTAAGTGCAAACACGGTGCGCCCAGTGCGGAGCTGCGATGACTTGCCAGCCGGAAGGCGGCTGCTGGTGCGCCGAGCTGCCGCCGTGCGTCCCTCTGCCGGATGCAAAAGGATGCCTTTGCAAGAAATGCCTTCTCGCCAAAATCGAAACCATGCAGAATCCCGCGAAAACAAAAGAAGCCTGAAATTTCAATCGATCTGAACGGAGGGGCCGCTCACGGTGGCGGCAACTTCTTCGAGGCGCTTGGCGACGGCGCGTGCGACCTTGTAAAGACTTTGCGCCGCAGGCGTCGATTCGCCCAAAGCGGCCACAGGCTGGCCCGTGTCGCCGCCGACGCGAATGCGCGGATCGATTTCGATTTCGCCCAGCACCGGCACGCCATAGGCGATGGCAGTTTTCGTGCCTTCGCCGTGGCCGAAGATGTCAATCGCCTTGCCGCAATGCGGGCAGGCGAAGGTGCTCATATTTTCGACGACTCCGAGCACTTCGACGTTCACCTGGCGGAACATTTCAATGGCTTTGCGCACGTCGGCAAGCGCCACGGTCGAAGGCGTGGTGACCACCACCGCGCCGGTGACCGCCACCGTCTGAATCAGCGTCAACTGCACGTCGCCTGTACCCGGAGGAAGATCGATGATCAGGTAATCCAGCTCGCCCCACTCGACGCTGCGCAGGAATTGCGTAATCACACTGTGCAGCATCGGCCCGCGCCAGATCATCGGCTTGTCGCCGGGATTCAGCAGCCCCATCGAAATCATTTTCAGGCCCTGCGCCTGCACGGGGATGATGCGTTTCTCGGCGGTGGCTTGCGGCTCCTGCAACGTGCCGAGCATGATGGGCACGTTCGGGCCGTAGACGTCGGCGTCGAGCAAGCCAACTTTGTGGCCGAGCTTCAGCAGCGCCAGCGCGAGATTCACCGCAACGGTGGTCTTGCCCACGCCGCCTTTGCCGCTGGCGACGGCAACAAGATTTTTCACGCCGGGAATCGGCTGGCGTTCCGGCTGCTGCATCGGTGCTGGGCCTGGCGGCATTCGCTTTTCTCCTCAAGACTCAGACTGAATCATACGGTCAGCATTAGCCAAGTGGACTGCCACAACTGCAATTGTGTCATTCCGAGCGAAGCGAGGAATCCTGGTGCCGTTGCGACCTCAAATAAACCCGATGGATTCACCCTGACTCATCACAGGATCTTCCACTTTCCAATTTCGCGCTTCGAATTTCGATTCCCCGACCTCTTTACCTCATTACTTCCTTACTTCCTTGCTTCCCTATGCCCCATGGCACTTCTTGTATTTCTTCCCCGACCCGCACGGGCACGGATCGTTCCGCCCAACCTTCGCGCCCGCGCGCACCGGCTTCGGCGCTTCCGCCTGCGCCGGACCGGTCTGATACTGCAAATCCTTCTGTTGCCTCTGCTGGCGCCGCTCGATTTCGCGCGCGACCGCCGGCAAGTGCTGGGGTTCATCCGCGCGTGCTGCGGCGGCGCCTGCCGCGGCTGCGGCGGCGCTCTGCGGAGAAGTCCGCGGCAGTGATGGGCGCGGCTGGCGGGCTTCCGGAGGCTGCTCGCTCTGCTGAATTTGAATGTGATAGAGATAGCGAATCGTTTCGTTGTCGATGCGCCCCATCATGTCTTCGAACAACACGAACGCTTCCTTCTTGAACTCAACGAGCGGATCCTTCTGCCCGTACCCGCGCAGGCCGATGCCCTCTTTCAAATGGTCGAGCGAAAGCAAATGGTCTTTCCACTGGCCATCGACAACGTCCAGAATGATGCGGCGCTCGAGCCAGCGCATCAGTTCCACGCCAAACTGTTTTTCTTTTTCTTCGTAGCGCTTGGTGACCGCTTCGATCGCTTTTTCAACCAACTCCTCGTGACCCAGCGCGCCGGGATCCGCGCCCGCCGCTTTCATGTCCACGCCGAATTGCGCGTTCGCTTCGACCAGAAATTGCGTAGCGTTCCACTGGTCCGGATGCTGCTCGCGCGGACAGTACGTTTCCACCATCTCGCGCACCAGGTCCTCGGCAATTCCCAGAACGTAGTCCCGCTGATCTTTTCCTTCCAGCGCGGACCGCCGAATCGCGTAGATCGTCTCGCGCTGCTTGTTCATCACATCGTCGTATTCCAACAAATGTTTGCGGGCATCGAAGTTTTGGGCTTCGACGGATTTTTGGGCGTTTTCGATGCGGTTCGAAATCATTTTCGATTCGATGGGCTCGCCTTCGGTCATGCCCAGGCGGAACATAAGCTGCTTCACACGCTCGCCGCCAAAGATGCGCATCAAGTCGTCTTCCAGTGAAAGGAAGAAGCGCGAGGATCCCGGGTCGCCCTGGCGGCCCGCGCGGCCGCGCAACTGATTGTCGATGCGCCGGGCTTCGTGGCGCTCCGTGCCTAAAATGTGCAGGCCGCCGAGCGCGACCACTTCGTCGTGCTCCGCCTTGCACTGCTCCGCGAACTGCTCGTACACCGGCTTCCACTGGTCGGAGGGCACCTGGAAAATCTTGCCTTCGTGCTGGAACAAAACCATTTGCACGCCGGAGGATGCGCCGTTCCCGCCGGCGGGATCAGCGCCAATCACCGCAGGCGCTGCGGCGTAAGGCATGGCCAGCTTGTTCTTCAAGAAATGGTCGCGCGTCATCTGCTCGGGATTGCCGCCCAGCAAAATGTCCGTGCCGCGCCCGGCCATGTTGGTGGCGACAGTGACCGCGCCTTTGCGCCCGGCCTGCGCCACCACGCGCGATTCACGCTCGTGCTGCTTGGCGTTCAGCACCTGATGCGGGATGCCGGCCTTTTTCAATTGCTCGGCGATTTTTTCCGATTTTTCAATGGAAATGCTGCCGACCAGCACCGGCTGTCCGCGCTCGTGATAGTGTCTGATGCCATGTGCCAGCGAATCATCTTCCTGGAGAATGCCGTTGACCACGGCCGTGAATTTTTCCTTCTCCGTGCGGTATACGATGTCTGGATTTTCGATGCGGATGAGCTGGCGATTCGTGGGAATCACGGTCACATCGAGGTTGTAAATCTTGCCGAACTCCGCCGCTTCCGTTTCCGCCGTGCCGGTCATGCCGGAAAGTTTCTTGTACATACGGAAATAATTCTGGAAGGTGATGGTCGCGAGGGTCTGGTTCTCGCGCTCGATTTTCACGTTTTCCTTGGCTTCTACCGCCTGGTGCAATCCATCCGACCAGCGGCGGCCGGGCATCTGGCGGCCGGTAAATTCATCCACGATGATGACTTCGCCGTCTTTCACGACGTAATCGACGTCGTTCTTGTACAGCGTGTGCGCGCGCAAGGCCTGGTAGACGTGGTGAATGGTCTCCATGTGCGCGGGATCGTACAAATTCCCGAGACTCAGCAGGCGCTCGCACTTGCTCACGCCTTCTTCGGTGAGCGTGGCGGTGCGATGCTTTTCATCCAGCGTGTAGTCGATGTCCTGAATCAGCTTGGGAATGATTTTGTCGATCTTGGCGTACTTGTCGGTGGACTCTTCGGACGGACCGGAAATAATCAGCGGGGTGCGCGCCTCGTCGATCAAGATGGAGTCGACTTCGTCGACGATGGCAAATTGGTGCCCGCGCTGGACGCACTGCGCGAGGTCGTACTTCATGTTGTCGCGCAAATAATCGAACCCGAACTCGTTATTGGTGCCGTAGGTGATGTCGGCGCCATAAGCCGCGCGGCGCTGGTCGTCATCGAGATCGTGCACAATCACGCCGATGGTCAATCCCAGGGCTTTGTACAGCGGACTCATCCACTCCGCGTCGCGCCGCGCCAGGTAGTCGTTCACCGTAACGATATGCACGCCGCGCCCAGCCAGCGCGTTCAACGCCGCGGGCAGTGTGGCCACGAGCGTTTTGCCTTCGCCCGTCTTCATCTCGGCGATCTTGCCTTCGTGCAGGACCATGCCGCCGATCAACTGCACGTCGAAATGCCGCATGTTCAGGAAGCGGCGGCCGGCCTCGCGCACCAGCGCAAACGCCGGGCCAATCATCGGGTCCAGCGCGCGCTGCAACTGCTCTTTGTAGGCGGACTCGGCGGGATCGGCGTCTTTCAACTGGTCCTGCACCTGCTTGCGCAGCTCGGCAAAGCGCTCGCGCAGGCCGTCGTCGCTCAGCGTGCGCACCTCCGCCTCGCGCGAATTGATGTCCGCGATGAGGGGCTGGAGCTTCTTGATGTCGCGCTCGTGCTTGGTGCCGATAAAGCGCGCGACAACGCTATCTACGACCTTGGCTACATCCATGGGTGATTTCGCCGTCTCCTGACGGTCTCTAAGAAGTACGTCCGCAAGGGCCGCTTTCTTACGTGAAATGCAAACAATCTATTGTAACTGGTGGGGTGCGGAACAGCCAAGAAACGCGAGTGGCGCCGCACTCCAAAAGAGTGACACGTTGAAGCGCGCCCTGTTGCGCCGGGAGGCGCTGGAGATGAGACTCTTTGCCAGCGAGTGACCAGGTAAGGGCATAATTGAGATGCAAGGAGCAGATGTAGAGTAAGGAGCGATTCATGACCCATTCCACGGTCACCAGGAAAGGACAAACAACAATTTCAGGGAAGATTCGCAAGGCGCTCCAAATCAAACCCGGCGATAAGCGCCAGTACGTGGTGGAAGGAGACCATGCCACGATCCGCGTGCATCCCGGCACGCGGTCGCTGAAGGGTGCGCTGGCCAGCAAGAAGGGCAAGAAGATGAGTTGCGGCGAGATCCGCGAAGCCGCCACCAAGACAGCCCTGGGGCGTACGGGTGTCCGATGAGCGCAAAGCGAAGGCTGGTTGGGTGGATCAGCGCCAAGAAACAGCAGTGGCGAGTGGCTGGAGGAGTAATCATGGGTAGGGAACTTCCCGTCTGCCCCCGGCGCCCGACGAACAAAAGTCGCGCCATGAGAAAATCAAGATCCGCGTCCTGAAACCGCACGGTGTGGCAGGGCGCCACGTACGCAATCCCGATCCTCTACGTGCCCGTGCTGATGATCACGCACGTCGTCGCATTCTACTTGCTGCTGCGTCCTCAGCCCAAGGCGGTTCGAGCGTTCGCCGCGGATGCGGCGGGATCAGTTTCTTGATGGGGGCTACGTTTAGGAGGGGCGCAGCGGTGCTGCGCCCCACAAGAAGATTCGGGAAACTGCCCCCCGGCATCGCACTGCTTGGGCTACTCGGCCGCGGGAAACTCCGCGGGAAACAACAACTCATTTCCGTCGGGATCGACGATCTTGATCACGTCATAACCCCACCAGGACTTCTCGCTGGGAACCGAGCGCTCGACGATTTCACGGCGAAGTGCGGTGAGTCCATCGACGGTCAGTTCCACGAACAAGCGCGCCTTGTCGCTTCGCGTGGCATCCTCGCAAAGGATGATCTCGGTTCCCGCGCGATTGACCTGGCAGACCCCGCCCGCGCCATCGCCCTCATGCCAACTCTTCTCGAAGCCGAGCATGTCGATGTAGAAGCGAAGTGCACGGTTCACGTCAGCAACGAAGAGCACGGGACGCGTGTACCAGCGGTGAGTGATTTGCTCGCTGACGGCTGTCTTGGTCATGCCGGTTCCGATTCGCCCAACTCGTAGTAGGACGACCAGCATATTACAGCCAACCCTGCGAGGCTCGCAATACGACGCCGAAGCCCACGAGTGAAGAGAAAAGGAGCCGGGCTGAAGCCCGGCCTCTACAAAGCGCTGAGAAAGCGGCGTCAAGACGCCGCACTCCAAAAAGGCGAAGATGGGGCACGATATATCGTGCCCCTACAGGGGAAAGAGCCGGCGGGAAGCCGGCGCTCCGAACGTGAAGAGAAAAACCGCAGGGCAAAAGCGGCAAAGAAGCAGGCGGTGACGCGTTGCTAAACCGCGTCCTCCAGGTATCCACTAATTGTCACGTTTGCTCCGCTCTGGATGGGAGACAGCACCGCGCTGCGCTGAACCCCGAAAATCACATCCGTGCCGGCATCCGCATAGAGGCGCGTCAACTGGCTTACAACAAAGAAATCCCCCGGATCAAATGTCGCCTGGAATTCGGCAAATAGCCGGTGGATGAGCGCTCCCGAACCCACGACGTTTGTCGCGATAAACACAAACGGCTGCTGGCCTGTCGGCAGCGTGATATCACAAGAAACGTATTCGATGACCAGTCTTCGGTTATTCGGCACGGTTGCAACTTTCACTTCCGCAGTGTTCCCGTTGTTTGGTATTTGGACGGATACTCTCGTCTGGAACGGAATCATGTCGCCATCCTCCTGCTGCTGCCTGCATCGCTTTTCGACGTGAGTTGTTTTTCGGAAATCAAAAAGGAAGAAAAAAGATCGTAAAGGGGGTGAGAAACGTGGCTCGGCCTGCCACCGTTCGCCTTCGGCCGAACCCAGGACAGAGAAACGGTGAGAACCTATGCCGTACTCACCCCAAGACTATCCAAAGCTTAGACCCGCCGCTCACCCGGTTCAAGACCAATTAAACGGTCGAAGTAAACGAGTGGCGAGTAGCAGAAGGATTCATCGAGCAAACGACGCTCGATTGGGCAGAGTACCTCGCTGCGCTCGGAACGGATTGGCGGTGATGCGCGAGGAGAGTGCGGCGGCAAGCCGCCGCACTCCAAAAAAAGGGCCGGCCGGAAGCCAGCTTGCGGCAGGCAGGCCCGCGCAGGAAGGGAGGGACGGGCTAAAGCCCGCCCCTACAGAGGGCGACCGTGGCCAGTTTGGTGTCCGTAGGTCGGTGGCGCGCCCGGTAGCGGTTGCGCTACTTCGAAGCTGGCTTGCCCGAACTGGCTGCCGACGAAGCGTCGCAGGAGCCAAGATCCTTGATGAGTTTCTTGGCTGCGAAAGTCTGGGTACCGGCGTCGTCCTTGGAGGTTTTGCCTTTCAGCAGCACACGCTCGCCCGGCTTCACATACACATCACCCGGGACCAGGGCGTAGGACTTATTGTTCTTGTCATCGAGCAAACGCAGAGCGCCGTTGTCGCCGGGCTGGACGCAACCGGTGACGCGACCGTGATAGTGAATTACCAGAAAGAGCGCTGTCGCTCCCGCTGCTGCGCCTGCGCCAATGCCCGCGCCAGTCGCCGAGCTGTAACCTCCCTTGGGTGGGACGTACGTGCCGCCGCCCGAGCTGCCCGTACCACCCGTTCCGCCTCCGCCGCCATATTGCGCGGCCGCTTGGCTGGCCGTCAGGAACAACAACGAAAAGCCAAGAACCAGACGAACGAGATTCTTGGATAGGATACGTATCATTTGTTGCGAGGAAACGAGAGAAACTTGATGCACAAGGAACTCCTTTCGTATTTGAAAAAATCTTCTTCTAATCGCAATCTCGATCCGGAAAATAAGATCCCAGGCCGTGGAGTAAAGATGGAAAGACCTGAAACAACTTCCCTGCGCAGTTTGGATGGCTCGCGGAAGCCGGCCTTTGCCTTTGTTTCTGTTTCTTTAGCTCTTCTTGACCTCGGCGCGCGGCGCCTGATTTTTCAAGCGGTTGCCGGTTGCGTCCGGGTTGAGAGGCGGCGACTTGCCCCTGCCAGGGTTAGACGTGCGGTCACTATTCGCACTTGACAGGCGTAATACTTTGCACTATAAAGCTCTTTATGCGCACACGAATTATCGCCGCTTTACAACTTGTCCTGATCTTCCCTGCAGTGCTCTTCATGACGGCGCTGATCCTGCGGGAGCTTCAGCCGCAGCAGTACGACCCGGCGCACAGCGCTCAGCAAGTGGTGATGTTGTATGCCGGAAAGGTCTGGACGCTCTGGATTCTGCTGCTGGCTCTGCCGATTACCGTGCTGGTCTTGGGTTGCGCCACGTTGCTACGTCGATGGAAAAGCGATTCGGCACTGCCGAGCGCCGCGCGGCAATTGGTTACCGTGATCCGCGCGCAGTTTGCCATGCTGGTGGTGACAGCGGCCACGGTGACAGCAGGCGGCATCCTGTTGATCGTCGTCCTGCACATGCTGGCGGATTAGAGGCTTAGCGAATGGCTGCTACTTCGTGGCGACGACGGGCTCCGCGGGAACCGAAGGCGCGTCATTTTCAGGAGTCGAGTTTCCGTACGGCAAGTTTCCCGCCAGGAGCCGACGATACTTGCTGCGCTCGTCGAGGTTCATGTCCACAATTTCAAAAGCCATATCCTGCGCGCGGTAGTCGCGCATCAGCGCGGTGGCTTGCAGGTGGCGCATGCCGACTTGCAGCTTGAGTTGCACGGGCGTGCCAGGCGCCAGGTGACGGCTGATGGTGGCGATGCCGCCGCTCAGGCTGGCGGTCTTAATCTCCAGCGAGCAGTTTTCCTTGAGGTTGGTGCTGACCGCGCGGACCGGCTTCTGCAGCCGCACGCGCATGTGGCGGCGCTGCCGCACAAATTTTGAGGACATAGGAATGTCCAGCGGCGCAAGCAGCAGGTCTTCCGGCTGGATCCCGCTCTTGGGCAGGAAATGCTGCACCCACGCGGGGTCCGTCTTCTGGAGCGCCTGCATCGCGGCGATGCGCAGTTCTTGCGAATAAACCCAATTGAACATTTTTTTGGCTTCGACGAAGCGCCTGAGCGAAATGGAAGTCTCGGGCGCGTGGATGCGGCCGAGCGCTTCAATCGCCTTCACGCGCAGATATTCGCCGCCACCGTTCGGGAGGTCGCCGTCGGCGATGGTGAGAAGTTTGCCAAGCGCTTCACGATCGCCGGTGACGCCAATTTCATCAATCACCAGCGGCGTCACGAGAGGATCGACGTGGTCCAGTACCTCCAGCAAAATGTGGCAGCGCCGGACGGCACCGCTCGCGGAAATTTGCCGCACCACACGGTCTTGCGCGGCGCGCGGAAAATCTTTCATGCGGCCCGGCAGAAAAACCATCACGGATTGCGGGTCGAGGCGGCTCAGCAGACCGACCATTTCGACGGCTTCACGCACCGGCCCGCCGCGCACCGTGCTGCGCAGATACTGCACGGCCTCTTCGCCGAGGTCGGCCGCGAGATTGGCCACGTGCTCGGAATCGTCGCGCAGACTGCAGCGATTGAAGCGCGTCGCGAGCTGCTCCATGGTGGTTTGCGGAAGCATTTTCAAAACGTTGGTCAGGCCGGCGGCGACGTGGCGCGCGCGCAGCGCCTCTTCGACGAAATCCGGGACGCGCTCCTCGATGCCCATCTTCGGACGCAAGCTGCTGGCGATGCCGGGACGTTGCGACTCCACGCCGGCGATCAGGTCGAGGGCCTGTTCCATGGCCGGGAAGGAGCGGGTGGTCGCGGCTTCCTGGCTCAACCGCACAAATGCGGCGCTGACCAGGGTCTGCACTTCCGAATCCTGCTCGATGCTCAGCCGCAGACCCAGGTGCCGCAACGCTTCGCTCAAAAGTTTTGGGTCCGCCTTGGCGTAGAGTTCCGCCATTTCCGAAAGGCCGACGGCGGTTTTCTTGCGCGCGTCGCGTTCCTCGCTTTCCGCGCACGAAGCGTAATTCTCCAGAATGCAGATGGCTTCGTTGATTTTTCCGTTTGCGATCAGTTCGCCCACGTAAGACTGTACGTTGCGCGGCGGGATGCACCAGGCCTCCCCGGAAAGCAGCACTTCTTTCTTTCCGCTTTCCGGCACCGCCGCCCAGAACTGGCGGTCGAGGATTTCGCGGTGCGTTTCGACGAGCATGCCCGCTTCGCTCATCTTGTCTTCGTGCGCGCCCAGAATCTTGCGTAAATTCTCGATCTCCTGGTTCATGCGGTCGAGCATCTGGCGCACGGAGTTGACTTTCACTTCGCCGCGTTCGAATCGCTCGAGCGCGAATTTGATCGCCAGGTGCTCGGCGAGCTGCACGATGACATTTTCGTCGGGCTTGGCGCTCGGTGCTTGGGCGGCGAGAGCCGACAGCGCTTGCTTCAGCGTTTCCTGCGCGGTTCCGGGCAGCTGCGTGACTTTTTCCTGGAACGCAACCGTGGCGGCGATTCCGCCCTGGCCTTTGCCGATTTGGCCAAAGCTGGTGAGCGCGCTCAAAATTCCATAAATCTCGTCTTCGCTGGGCGGCCGAAAGCGCCCGCCGCCGCCAGTTCCTGTGCCCGTTCCTCCGCCAGGTCCAATACCGCCAGCGCCCGTTCCTCCCGTTCCGCCGTAAACGCCTCCTGCACCCGCCGCGCCCGCGAGGCTCGCCACAACGCCCGAAACGCTAACGCCTCCTCCAGCGCTCGCCGTCCCTGCACCCGCGCGGATTCCTCCAGGACCTGGGCCAGCCGCGACGGGCCCCTGACCTTCTCCACCGCCCGCGCCAATGACCCCATTCCCCCCGCTGCCGCCGCCAGGACCGTATCCTGGTGCGCCTACTCCTCCACCGCTGCCGCCCCCAGTGGCTGGTCCAGTGCCGGTGCCACCGGTCCCCGTGCCCGCACCGGTTCCCCAGCCGCTCCCCGATCCGCCACCGGTGCCTGATGCTCCGCCGCTCCCAGAGCCGTCACCAATGCCGCTGCCCGTTCCCCCGCTTCCGTCTCCGCCAGGTCCTGTTCCTTCGCTTTGCGATCCCTGGGCGGCCGCAATCAACTCCAGCAGCTTCTGCGGATCGTTGAGCCACTTCTTGAATTGATCCTGGTCGTCGCCGAGAGAAGCGGCGGCGATTTGCGCCGCCATGCTCGCATCCTTCAGGCGCGAGTCGGTGGCAACGAAGCAAATCTCGTTGATGCGAATGCCCTGGGCGCCCGCCAAGGCCTCTTTCAACTGTTGCGCGAGTTCGGAGGGCTTGGCTTTTCCAGTGGGAAACGCGAGCGCGAACCGCGCGAGTTCTTCCTGATTGACGTTGCCGAAGAATTGGACGCTGGCCAGCCCGGCCGCAGACAACAGTTGCGCAAACTGTTTTTCAGCGGGGGCGCCCTCCAAGGGAACGCCGTCGAGCAGGAGCTGCGAACCGGTGGCTCCCAGCAGCAGCCCACCCTCCGATCCCGGAGGAATCGCAGTGCGCAGCTCTTCAAATGCGATCTTGAGCTGCTCTACTGTACGAGCGTGGTCGTACCCGTACAGACGGGCAAACTTCAACAGGATGTTCAGGCTTCTTACGAAAGCGCGTCCGGCCGCTGTTTTGGGGTCTGCTTTCATCCCTCTCCGCGTCGTCCCCGAGTAGGACTATCTCACTAGCCGGGAGTAGGACTCCCTCACTAGTACGCTAGGAGCATTGGCCGTAGCTCGCAATGGTACAGGAGTCCCATGGTGCTCCACAGGTCAGCCGCCATTCGGACGGGCAGGTTTCCTGACCGTACGAGCGGGCGCTCTTGGGAAGGGGACAGGTAGGAAGAGGAACCTACCTGTGATGAGAAAAATCTTATTGGGCCGCCGTCACGTCTTGGCTACGGCGACGCGGCCACGGCGGCGGCTGCGATTGGTGACTTGCGCCACCATGGGCATGCCTCCCAATTCAAGCAGCATCTTGCGCATGCGGTAGCGTTCTTCGAGATCCATATCCACGAACTCAAAGGCCATGGCCTGAGGTCGCGCGCCGCGCACCATAGCTTGGGCTTTGAGGTGCCGCACGCCGTGCGTGAACTTCAGGTTGAGGAGCGAGCCGGGCGCGAGGTGCCGTTCACCGGACCCAATGCCGCCGCCGAGGTTCAACTCCGGAATATTCAGCCGGAAGTTCTCGCGCAGGTTGGTGGTCACCGCGACGAGGTTCTTCGAAAGCTTCAAACGCGCGTAGCGTCTCTGCCTGATGACGGAGGCATTGGCTTCGGGATCGGTAGGCTCGAGGGTCATTTCTTTGCGGTCGATCCCGCTCGCCGCTACTTTCTGCATGCCCACGCTGGGGTCGACGCGCACAAGCGCCTGCGCGGAGGCGATGCGCATTTCGTTGGGATAGACCCAGCGCCAGACCTGCTTGGTTTCCAGTATGTGCTGGAGCAACGGACTGGAAGCGGAGGCGCGCAAGCGTCCGAGCGCCTCAATGGCCTTCACGCGGGTAAAGCCGGGAGTGTCGTCGTTTTGCACCAGCGAAATCAGTTTCGGGATGCATTCCCCTTGCCCGCTCATGCCCATTTCATCGATGGCCAGCGGACGGATCAAAGGATCCAGGGTATCGTACACCGCGGCCAAGAGCCGGGCGCGTTGCTCGGGCGGTGCCGCCGAAAGCTGGCGCACCACGCGGTCGTGCGAAGTGCGCGGCCACTGCGAAAGGCGAGCCGGCAGGATCTTCTCGATACTGTCAGGCGAAATCTGGCTAAGCAGGCCTACCGCCTCCGCGGCTTCGGCGGGAGGCGCCGCTTGCAACGTCTCAACCAGCCGGTGCATGGCATCTTCGCCGAGGTTGCGCACGATGGTGCAGAGCAGCTCGCAATCTTCGCGGAAGCCGCATTGGCCGAAGCGGTTCGTCACGTAATGAATCGTCGCCTTGGGCATGAGGCTCAGGATGTCCATCATGCCGTCGGCAATCTGCCCGCTGCGCATGGCCTCTTCCACGAATTCCGGCAGGCGCTCTTCCGCACCGATGCGCGGCCGCAGGCTCTGCGTGGCGCCGGGCCGCTGGGCTTCCACGCTTTCGAGCGAAGCCAGGGCTTGCTGCATTGCGGGATAGCAGCGCTTCGACGCCGCTTCCTGGCTCAAGCGCACAAACGCCGCGCTGATCAGTGTCTGCAGTTCCGGTTCGCGTTCCACCGCCAGCTGATTTCCCAGGCGGCGAATCGCTTCCATCAACGCGCTGCCGTCTCCGCTTCCGTAGAGCTCGCCCAAATCCGAAAGACCGATGGCCGTGGTGCGGCGCGCTTCGGGAGCTTCCAGTGCCACGCACGAGGCGTATTTCATCAAAATCTCGTTGGCGATTTTCAATTCGCCTCGCCGCAAGCATTCTTCGAGGAACGCGCGCACGTTGCGCGGGGGCACGCACCAGGCCTCGTCCGAAGTCAGCACTTCCTTCTTGTTCTCTTCCGGCACCTGCTCCCAGAATTCCTGGTCCAGCAGTTCGGTGTACGACTGCACGGAAAGGCCGGCCTGGGCCATCATCTCTTCCTGGGTCGACAGAATTTTCCGCAACGCTTCGATTTCCGTGTTCATGCGGTCGAGCAATTGTTTCACTGCGTTCACGCGCAGCTCGCCGCGTTCATAGCTGTCCAGCGCGAAGCGAATGGCCACGTGCTCGGCCAGTTTCAGAAGCATGGGCTTGTCGGGCTTGGCGTCAGGCGCCTGCGCGGCCAGCCCCGCGAGAGCCTGTTGCAAAGTGAATTGCGCGCGTACCGGCATGGAGCTCAGCCGCGATTGGAAGGTTACCTGGTCCATGCGCCCACTTTCGGGGTCCTTGCGCGCCTTGCCTAATTGCGCGAACAGCCCGAGCATCGAGCGGACGTCTTCTTCCTCGACCATGTATCCGCTGCCGCCGGCGCCGCCGGTACCGGGCAAACCTGCTCCGCCACCTTTTTCGCCGCGGAGCAGCGCGGACGCCGTCAGCCACTTGCCCGGCGCCTGCCCTCCCGTTCCACCGCCGGTTCCGGTTCCCGTGCCCGTACCGCCGCCACCCCCTCCAAATCCTCCGCCACCACCGACGCCTCCTCCTGTACCCGTTCCTCCTCCACCACCGCCCGATCCTCCCGTGCCTCCACCCACGCCACCACCAGAGCCCGAACCGCCGCCCGGGCCGCCAGTGCCACCTCCTCCACCTGATCCGCCGCCGGAGCCAGATTCCCACAAACCGCCGCCCGGGCCGCCAGTGCCACCGCCCCCACCTGATCCACCAGAACCAGTGCCTGTGCCACCGCCCGAACCACCAGCGCCACCGCCGCCGCCCATTCCGCCGCCGCTCAATCCAAATCCTGGGCCAGACCCTCCGGGACCATGCCCCGGGCCGCCCATTCCACCGCCACCGCCGCCGCCACGCGCGCCCTCAGCGGCCAGAATCATCTGGAGCATTTTGTTGGGGTCTTCGAAAAATTCCTTAAACTTGTCGCCCTGAGCGCCGAGGGCCTTCGCCGTTAACTGTGCCGCGACCTTGATTCCCGCCACCGAAGAATCTTCGGCGACGTAGCGAATCTCATTCACCTTGATGTTGGTGTCGCCAGCCAGCGCGGACTTCAATTGCTCTGCGAGCGAGGACGGCTTCGCGTTGCCGCTTGGAAACGCGCGCACAAATCGCGCGAACTGCGGCTGCGACAATCCCGGAGAAAAGTGGATGCTGGCAATCCCCGAAGAAGTGAGAAGTTGCGCGAAGCTTTTTTCACCGGCGGCCGAGCCCAGCGGCACGCCGTCCAGCAGGATCTGCGTTCCCGACGCGCCCAGCAGCAGACCGCTCCCGCCGCTGTTGTCCAGCGCCTGGCGCAGTTCGGTCCATGTGGTTTCAAACTGCGCCGCGGTGCGCACGTGGCCGAACTCGTAGAGCCGCGCGAACTTCAGCAGAATGTTCAGGCTGCGGACAAACGCCCGCGCGTCCCCGCCGCCTCTGGCTTCAGGACCCATTCCCACCGGTCAGGATGACCGTTCCTCCTCATACTCTGCAAAGAAATTTCTTACGTCGCTGCCCACTTTCATCAACGCGCGCGACGCCAGTCCCCACGACTTGGCGCTAGGTTAAGTATATATTCCTCGTGTTTCTCTTGTGTTTCTTGGTCCTTCCCACATTTCAACGGTTCCGACGTTCAGACGTTCCTACACCCGTATTTCCCTACATTAGTTTTCCCACTCTTGCGAAACAAGCCTCCCCACGCTCCCTGTACCCTTCTCAATAACAGATTCCCTTGCCTCTTTGGAAACATTCGATCCTCAGGATCCCCCGGGGGCTCTCAAGCCTTCTTGTGGTTGTACTGTCCGGCGCGTTCAGTCCGGGTCGGCCGGCTCGAAGTAGCCGATTTTCAGTGCGCCAGAGATCTCGACCAC
Source organism: uncultured Acidobacteriaceae bacterium (assembly GCA_964524985.1). Taxonomy (GTDB): domain Bacteria; phylum Acidobacteriota; class Terriglobia; order Acidiferrales; family UBA7541; genus Acidiferrum. Next base: position 35,682 of record CAZGFL010000094.1, on the reverse strand, counting down.
GGCCATCCACAGGTCGAGGCAAGCATCGAAACCCGTGTTTTCTCCCGGGTCCGGCTTGAATTCGATCACCATCCACTTGCGATAATTTTCTTTTGTAATTTCGAAAGGAAGCGGCTGCGTGAGCGGCCCGAATTCATTCGGCTCCAGGTCTTCCAGGCCGCAGGAGTTGCCATCCAAAGTGAATTCCTTCGGAGCGGGCATGCCGTCGTAGCGCGGATCGAGAGTGCGCTTGAGGCGCTCGGGAGAGAAGTCGGCCTGCAGCCACGGCGCCAAGCACGCGCGAGCGGATTCTACATCCCGGGAAAGAATGGTTTTCGCAAAGCTAGTGCCGAGTTCCACAAAGGCCGCTTCCATCGCCTTCCTCCGTCCCTTGCAAACTGCTCGATCTCGTCTGCATGGAGACTCTTTACCTACACTTACCATTTTGGAAGGGAACCTCGGAGTGTGTTTACTTTTTGAGTTTCCCGTTTCGCATCTCGCAACTGCAGGTTGTTCCTGTTGTTTTATTGAGTATAGAATCAGGGCAGAAGCTTATGACCGACCAGCCCCCATCGGATCGCTTCAAGAGCGAGACGCCGCAGATCCCCGGCGTGCCTCCACCGGGGACGCGCGCGACGGGCGGCAATCCTGCGGTCAAGATGGTGATTGGCCTACTCGCCGTTCTTCTGATTGTGTTCGTGGGAGCGCGCTGGGCCTTGCATCCCAAGCAGGCGCAAAGCAAAGCGGCGGAAGAACAGCCGCAGATCGAGGTTCCAGCGCCAGCGCCCGATCCGAGCACGCTTCTCCCGCACGCAACCGACGAAGCGCCGGGCATCGCCACGACGGCGGAAATGGCCAAGCCGTGGTCGTCGAAGCCGTTTTTCGTGCGCGACGGTCTTACCGGCGAAAACATCGCGTCGATCCTGATTCGCCTGCCGACCGGCTCGGCGTCGCAAGCAAGCGGCTATTGGGCTTTTGCCGTCAAGTCGCCCTACGGCAACTGCAAGCTCGAATACGTCACCGACCTCAACAAATTGAAGAACGACTACGAATTTGCCGCGGCGAGGCATCCGATGGTGGGAAACCCGTGCAGCCGGACAGTGTTCGACCCGCTCAAGACCGTCAGTCTGCCGGGCAACGACGTCTGGGTGCGTGGGGCGATTGTGCAGGGATCGGATTTGCGGCCGCCGCTTGGAGTCGAGATCCAGGTTCGCGGGAAAGATATACTGGCGATTCGCGCCGAATAGTTTTGAGGTGGGTAGTGGGTCCGTTCGCCGTTCGCGGTTTGGACTTGTGCCGTTTACAACGAACCGTGAGCCGTTTGGCGTTCGCAGTTTGCCCTCGGAAGGTGGTCGTGAGCTGTTTGCGGGTCGCGCCTGACGGACGGGCTCGAGAATAAGCTAACTTTAGATCCGAATACCTCAATGGTGGCAAGTCGAGTATCAACTCTAAGTAGAAAATGAAACAGCCATCGGTAAACGGCATACTGTCGACGGCTCGCATCTACAGATACCAGAATCTAAATTAGATAAACTGTCCAGAAGTATCGAAGCTTAAGATTTCTCCCTGCCAATTTGGCCGCTAAGTCGCTGAAAAAACTACACATAGCCATATTGGAACCAATGGCGAAAGAACTGCATTCCTCATTCGCGCGGGAACGTCCGTTCTGTCTCTTCATTTCGGAATTCCCGGCTTCGATGCACGAAATGCGAGTCGGTCTTCATTCGAATGGAGGGGGCAAATGAATTGTGAGAGGGCTGTCATCAGTAAGAAGTGGGGAAGCAGAGTAGCGAGATGGACGAGTGGCCTAGTCGGAAGAAGGAACTGGGTCATGGTTGTGGCTTTGCTGCTAGGAGTCGCGCTCTTACCAGGATCAGCGAAGGCACAAAGACTGGACGGAACGCTGCGCGTAACCGTTACCGACTCAACGGGCGCCGGCATTCTGGATGCGCGGGTAACGGTGACGAACGAGGCCACGCAGGTCTCCGCGACGGCCACCGCTTCCAGCGCGGGGACGTATGTCTTTCCAAACTTGTTGGTCGGCAGCTACACGATCACGGTCGAAAAAACCGGGTTCAAGAAGTCCGTGAACAAAGGCGTGACGGTAGAGTCCAACCAGGTTGCCGAGGTTGCGTCGACTCTGGAGATAGGGGACGTTTCCGCGGTAGTAGAGGTCTCGGCGGGTGCGGAGTTGGTTAAGACGGAGTCCTCGGAACTCGGTGCCACGTTCAGCAACCAGGTTGTGAACGATCTTCCTGTAAACACCTTGGGCGGAGACGTGAAGGAATTCGCCGTATTCGTCCCCGGCACGACGACGCAGGAGGGCGGGGTGCTAGGCTCGGGCGGCTCGGTTGGGGGAACGCGGCCGCGCTTCAACGGTTTTTCGATTGACGGAGTGGATGATAACCGCGTGGATGTAAACGGTCCAACGCAACCCGTCATTCAAGAGTCGGTGGCTGAATTCACGCTGCTGACGAATCAGTACAGCGCGGAATACGGACATTCTTCCGGCGGGCAATTCAACATCGTAACCAAGTCCGGCACCAATAGCTGGCATGGGACGGGATGGTGGTTCAATCGCAACCGGGATTTCGACGCGGCAACCAACCAAGAGATAGCTGCTGCCGCTGGCTTAAAAACTCCACCTGCGGATGTCAAGAATCGTTTTGATTATAACCGTCTCGGCGCAAGCGCTGGCGGGCCCATCCTAAAGGACAAATTCTTCATCTATGGCGCCTATGAATTCCAAAATGAGGGCTTGGGGTCACAAGGTGCGACGGTACTCACGCCGACGGCAAACGGCATGACGCAGCTTATGGGGCTCAATCCCGATGCCGCGGTCGTGGCCATATTGAAACAATTCCCCATCGCGGCAACCAAGAGCGGCACGACGAACGTGACTTTTAACAACACCACTACCGCAATTGATATCGGCCAGTTTGCCGGCGTTGCTCCCAGCTACTTCCGGGAGCACGATTTCACGATCAACGGCGATTTAAACCTGGGAAAGCATCAAATCCGCGGACGCGTGCTTTACGACCGTCAGCGTCAGCCGCAGGTGAACCCGGTTCAGCCGCAGAGCCAATTTACAGGTGCGAACCAGTCCGACGCCCGGAAGTACATTCTCACGGACGCCTGGACTCTAAGCAGCAGGGTGATCAACGACTTTCGACTTTCCTTTTCCAGGTTGAACGGGCCGAACATTGTAACCCCCGGCCAATTTGCGAATTTCCCGAACGTAGAAATCGATGAATTTGGGAGCAATCTTGGTCCCTACAGCCTGGCTCCGCAAGGATACGTCCAGAACATCTATCAGCTTGTCGACAACGTCAGCTATATTCGCGGAAAGCACACGTTTAAGGCAGGAATTGAAGGCCGGAACTATATCACTGAGACCGATTCTCTGCCTCGGGCACGCGGGGAATGGGACTACGCCACCCTCAGTACGTTCATCAATGACCTTGTGCCGAACGGGGGGAATGGAGCGCTCCGAGGCGCCGGGACGGGAACTTCGGCTAACAACAACCCTGCCGTCTATTGGTTCGTTCAAGACGATTGGAAGCTTATGCCGCGGCTCACAGTGAATCTTGGGCTGCGTTACGAATGGTCCGGGGTTCCGCGTGACGAAGGCAAACAGGCGCTGAACGCGATTGCGAATGATCCGGCCGTTGGCCTGATCTTCCGCAAGCCGAATTCCGACACCAACAACTTCGGCCCCCACCTTGGCTTCGCGTGGGATCCCACAGGTCGTGGGAAATGGTCCATCCGCGGAGGCGCCCAGATTTCGTACGATGTGATTCCCACTAACTTTGCGGTCAACAGCCTTCCCCCAGAATTGCAGACCGAGCAGAACTCGACTCTGACTTGCGCATTATCCGGGGCGCCTGCCTGGTGCACTTCTGGCCCTGGCGGAACAGAGGGCCCTGGCTTCCTCACGGGCGGCGGCCTCCTGCAGGTCAACGTGCCGCCAACAACAACAATTGATGCTCGAAAGGCCACGCAGGCGTTGATAGTGGACATGGTGGACCCGAAGGTGATCACTTGGTCGCTTGGCGTGCAGCACGAACTGTTTAAGGACACCAGCATCGAGGTGCGTTACGTAGGGACACGCAGCCTGGAACTGCCGGTGCAGAAACGCTTGAACTCGGCCTCGGCCTTTGATCCGAACGTCCCCGGAGGGGGCATCGCACCCCTGCCAACGTACTTGAGCGCGTCGGCGGTTCCCGCGACCGTCGCAACTCCCACGAGCACGCTCTCCCAATTCGACAACTTCGTGGCTACGAAAGAGTACAGGCCGCTGTTGACCGAGAACTTCGCCGGGAACTTGACGACAGATCCGCCGATTGGCACGGGGATTTATCATGCCGGTTCGGTGGATTTCATGCACCGTTTCGCCAAAGGGCTTTATTTCCGGGCGAACTATACTTACTCGAAAAACATTGACAATTCCACCAACGAATTGTTCAGCAGCTACGTCAACCCGCGCAGGGCACAAGACGGCTTCAACTTCGCCGCGGAGCGCGGGCGCTCGGCCCTCGATCTGCCGCAGAAGTTTGCGATGGTATGGGTCTATGATTTCCCGAACATCCATTCCGACAACCGCTTCGTTCGCGGGCTGGCTCACAACTGGGAGTGGAGCGGCACCTACTTGGCGCAATCCGGCCAGCCTGTAACGGCGCTCTCCGATGCCGACGCCAATGCCAACGGTGATTCGGCTGGCGATCGTACAATTTTCAATCCAAACGGAGTGGGACTCAGCGGCACGGTGGTTAACGCCGTTTGTAACGCCGGCCCCGGCGGAGCTACGACAATCGTTGGCCTCGACGCCTCAGGCGCGTGGGATTGCGGTTCAAAAAACGACGCAAACATCGTGGGGTACGTTGTGGCCCCGGCAGCAGTTGGAACGAACGCCGGCACGATCAACCCCAAGGCGCGCTTCGTCCAGGCCCAGCTTGGAGCAAAAGCGAATGTTGGCCGAAATACTGTCAGCACACCAGGCCTCAACATCTGGAACATGTCGTTGTTCAAGACCATGAAGTTCACGGAACGCACCTCGCTGCAGTTCCGCTTCCAGACCTTCGACATTTTCAACCATCAGAACTACAGCATCGGTTTGCCAAGCAACAACGGAGCGCTCGACCAAACCACCAACACCAACCCGCTGAACACCAGCTACATCTTTGTCGACTCGTCACAGTTCCTCAACAAGTTCGTCTTCAATGGCGGCAGTCGGACGATGGAGCTGGGACTGCGATTCATCTGGTAAACAGTACCTGAACAAGAATGACGGACGAGGGAGCTGAGAAGCTCCCTCGTTTCTTTTGTTGGAGGTACAATATAGCATTAGTTCCTCATCTGCCTTGACAAGACGCTGCCTCGCAGATAAACCTCTTCCCTGCCATGCGAAACCAGAATGCTCCAGTTCGTCCAGCGCGGCGGGAATTCCTGAAAGGCATTGCAGCGGCATCTGCGGCAGGAATGGCGCCGCTCGCCAAGACGTCCGCTGAGAAGGAAGCGGATTCCCTTCCCGAGGCGTTTTCCAACCTCAAGCCGCTTGGCTCACGAGTGCATCCCATCACAACCGACGAGTACCGCGAGCGGCTCGCGCGCGCCCAAAAATACATGACCGATTTGAAGCCAGGCTACGACGCGCTGTTTGTGGCGCCGGGTACGTCGCTCTATTACTACACGGGAATTCGCTGGGGAATGAGCGAGCGGCTGCTGGCGCTGGTGCTGCCGCGCAAGGGCGATCCCATTGTGGTCGTGCCGGCGTTTGAAGAGGGCCGGATGCGCGAGAAATTGCAATTCCCCGCGGACGTGCGCATCTGGCAGGAAGACCAGAGTCCCACGAAGATTGCAGCGGCGGCGCTGGAGGATCGCGGAATTCGGACGGGCCGCATCGGCGTGGAGGAAACGGCGCCATTTACTTTCTTCGACCATCTGCGCGCGGCAGCGCCTGGGCTTGAATGCGTTTCCGCAGATCCGGTAACGATTGCCTGCCGCGGGCACAAGTCCGCTCACGAACTGGAGCTGATGCGGCTGGCCTGCGAGGCGACTTTCGATGTCTTCCGCGCGGTGTTTGCCTCCATTAAGGAAGGAATGTCGCAGGACGACATCAACAAGCTCGTGGAGGGTGGGTTCGCGAAGATGGGGCTGCGCGGAGGGGCGCTTGTTCTCCTGGGAGCTTCGGCCGCGCTGCCCCACGGAACGATCAAGCCGCAAAAGCTGAAGGAAGGCGACGTGATCCTAATCGACGGTGGCACGAGCGTGGAAGGCTACGCTTCGGACGTGACGCGCACAGGAATCTTGGGCAGACCATCGGAAAAACTGGCGCGCGCATTCGAAATTGTGCGCGGGGCTCAGAATGCGGCGCTGGACGCGGCGCGGGCGGGGCGGCTCTCCGGCACGGTCGATGATGCGGCGCGGAAAGTGATTGCGGATGCGGGGTACGGCCCGGACTACAAATTCTTCACGCACCGGCTGGGACACGGCATCGGGCTAGACGGCCACGAGCATCCCTACCTCGTGCGAGGAAGCAAGACCATGCTCGAACCGGGCATGACGTTTTCGAATGAGCCGGGAATCTACCTCCCGGGAGAATTTGGATTGCGTTGCGAAGACGATATGGTGATTGCCGGCGACGGCCCGGCGCAATTGCTGACACAGGGTTTTGCCGTGTCGCTGGAGAAGCCGTTAGGGTGACAAACAGAAAGCAGCTCAAGGCTGCCTCAGTACCGGGACACATAAAACTTCTAAAACTTATAGTAATTCCTGACATTCTTGTTGGTAGTCCGCGCTAACAATGATTTGAGTAATGCGGAGATTAAGTGTATGTTGCCTACCCGCCTGTGGCAGAAGGCCAGGTCTAAACCAAGCAAGGAGGTTGCATGAGACGTACGGGGTGGTTCTCAATGATGGTGGTGTCGGTGGTTGTGATTCTCGTGTCTGCGGGGAATACCGCAGCGCAGATTCCCAAGCACCATATCGTGGTACCAGAATCAAGCGTCGTTCACCCCGGAGACACGGGCGTAATGGCGCACACACATCTGCTCGTTTCGATGGCAGAGGGTGGCCCAATCTCGATGAATGCGAGTGCTCCGGGCTTTACTCCAGGTCAGGAGCCTATTCCGGGGCTCTTTTTTGAAACTCCTGCTTCATTTGCTTGCCTCTATAGGCTCGTGAAGCATCCCGTGCCGGGCTGCAGTTCGGACAACACAACCGAAACGGCAAGCGGCGGGTCGGGAGCCATCGCCATCGTGGATGCGTTTGATGATCCAAACGCGGTCAGCGATTTGGCGCTCTTTTCGGCGGTCTTCAATCTTCCGCCAGCTAATCTGACGGTGGTCTTCGCCAGCGGCACACAACCCGGATTGGATCCCACCGGCGGCTGGGAACTCGAAGAATCTTTGGACATCGAATACACCCATGCCATGGCGCCGAACGCGAAACTGTTTCTCGTGGAAGCCGCCACGAACAAGGGAAGCGACATTTTCCAAGCCATCAACCTGGCAAGCGCTCTTGTGGCCGCCAACGGTGGAGGCGAAGTGACCATGAGCTTTTCCTTTGGCGAATTCCCTCAAGAAACGCAACTCGATGGATTCTTCACCGCGCCGGGAGTCGTCTACTTTGCGTCTACGGGGGATGCGCCAGGCGCGAACTGGCCGGCAACCTCACCGAATGTAGTTGCCGCGGGCGGAACAACCATCTCCCGCAACTCTTCTACGGGAAACTTCATTCTGGAGAACACCTGGCAAGATGCCGGAGGAGGACCAAGTCTGTTCGAGCCGCGGCCTCCCTTCCAGGACCGCATAGCATTTATCGTGGGAGCTGCGAGAGGCACGCCCGATCTTTCGTTTGACGCGAATCCCAGCACGGGAGCGTGGGTGATCAGTTCCAATACCTTTCAGGGGCAGACACCTCCTCCAGGGAAAGTCTTCCTTTTCGTTGTGGGCGGCACCAGCCTCTCGTCGCCGGCGCTAGCCGGCATCATCAATAACGCCGGCAAATTCGCGGGATCCAGCCAGGCGGAGAATGCGATCATTTACCGGCACATTTTTGAGGATCGCGATGATTTCCGGGACATCGTGTTCGGGAATTGCGGGATCAACATCGGCAATTTTGCCACCCCGGGTTGGGATTTCTGCACGGGCATAGGCAGCAGTGTGACCCTGGGTGGAAAGTAAGTCCGTCACAACTTCGATTTGAGTACGGTATACACCGAAAGAGAGCCCTGCCGGGACGTCAGGGCTTTTTCTTTTTTGGCACGCGGAAATGATTCAGAATCGATCCGCACTAAGACTGAACACAGTGGGCAATGCAGAAATCGACTATGCGCTGCTCCGCCCAGAAGCGCTCCGGTCCCGCGTATCTGGAAATAAATCCGCAGTGGCCGCCGTAGCGCGGCGCAACAAACTGAATCGCAGGATTGTCGGCGACTTTGGCGTTGAGGAACAGGGAATAGGGCACAAACGGGTCGTCCTGCGCGGTGATGAGCAGGAACGGCACGCGGATTTGTGCCGCGACGCGCTTGGCGCTGACGCTCTCGTAGTAATGCTGTGCGTTGCGATAGCCGAACCGCGGCGCCACGATGTAGTCGTCGAAATTGCGCACGGTGCGAATCGGGGGTAAGCCATCGGTGGAGTAAAGCTGCGGAAACAGCTTTTGCTTTGTCGCATAGTGGGCCATCAGTCCGGAAACGAAATGGCGCTGGTAAGGATAGTTGTCCCAGCGCTCGAGCGCATCGGCACAGGGCGCCATGTCGATGGAAGGACAAACGGTGCAAACGGCGAGCAAGGCAGCAGGCACAGAGTCGGCTAGCTCACCCACCATCTTGGCAACGAGATTCCCGCCCATGGAGTACCCGGCGAAGAAGATCTGCTGGAAGCCGTCGCCTTGCGAAAGCTCTTCGAGAACCGCGCGGTAATCGCCACTCATCCCGGAGTTGTACAGCGTCGGCGTCAGAGTTTCCGTGCCCCCGCAATTGCGCTGGTTCAGGCGGATCACATGAAAGCCGCGTTGGAACGCTTTCTCGGCAATGCCGAGCATATAGTTCGATTCGCTCGAGCCCTCCAGGCCATGGACAAGGACGAGAACGGGAGCGTCTTTTCGTTTGCCTGGCTGCCAATGGCAATGGCCCAATAAACGTGATTCCGGTTCGACTTGAAAAAGGCGCGGCTCTGCTGGCGGGAGATCGAAGCGCCGAGGAACGAACGCGGCCACGATCGTCATGGCGTGGCCGTTCTTCAGGAGCGGGTGAGGTTCAAACTGCGAATGGATCGCGCTCATGAACGTGAAATATGAGTATGAGGATAACAGACAACCGCTGGCCTAACTTGACCGGAGATACGGCTACCCCTAGAATATAAGTTTGACCGTGACGGATTTTTTCGATTTGATGAGTTCTTTTGCCGGCCCAGCGGGCACCCGCTGGGCTGCGCTGTTTTATGGCCGCTGCCGCCAAGCGGCGAATCCCCTGAAGCGAGGCAGGAATGAATGAAGCGCCGATAACCGAAGGTCTTACGTTTGACGATGTTTTGCTGCAGCCGGGCCGCTCGTCGGTGCTGCCAACCGAAGTGGATACCACTACGAATTTCTCGCGAAAGCTGCCACTGAATGTTCCGCTGGCCTCTTCGGCAATGGACACCGTCACGGAATCGCGCCTGGCGATCGCCATCGCCCGCCAAGGCGGCATCGGCATCCTCCATCGCAACATGTCCATTGAAAGGCAAGCCGAAGAAGCCGACCGCGTGAAGCGCTCAGAAAGCGGCATGATCGTCGATCCCGTGACCATCTCGCCGGACATCACCCTTCGCCAAGCTCTGGAAATCATGAACAAGTACAAGATTTCCGGTCTGCCGGTCACGCGCGGCTCCCGCCTCACGGGCATCCTCACCAACCGCGACCTGCGCTTCGAAAAGAATCACTCCCAGCTGGTCAGTTCGGTGATGACCAAGGAGAATCTGGTGACGGTGCCAGTGGGAACTACGTTGGAAGAGGCCGAGCGCATCCTGCAGAAGCACCGCATCGAGAAATTGCTGGTCGTCGACCAAGACTTCAACTTGAAAGGGCTCATCACGGTCAAAGACATTCAGAAGAAGTTGGAGTATCCACGAGCGGCGAAGGATGAACACGGGCGCCTGCGCGTGGGCGCTGCGGTGGGCGCCACGGGAGATTTTCTGGAGCGCGCCGTCGAACTCTCGAAAGCGAAAGCAGACGTCTTGGCCATCGACACGGCGCACGGGCACTCGCTGCGCGTGATAGAAGCGATCAAAGTGATTCGTCACCGATTGCCGGAGATGCAATTAGTGGCGGGAAACGTAGCCACGTTTGATGGCGCAAGAGAACTGGTTTCTTTGGGAATCGATGGATTGAAAGTCGGCATCGGGCCGGGTTCCATCTGCACGACGCGCGTGGTGACGGGAGCAGGCGTGCCGCAATTGACGGCAATTATGGAAGCGGCAAAAGCCACTAGAGGAACAGACGTCGCGATCATCGCCGACGGGGGAATCAAGTACTCCGGCGACATCGCCAAAGCACTGGCCGCAGGTGCCTCCTGCGTGATGATCGGAAGCCTGTTTGCCGGCACCGAAGAGTCGCCCGGCGAAACCATTCTCTATCAGGGCCGAACCTTCAAGTCCTACCGTGGAATGGGCTCGACGGGCGCGATGGAGGCCGGCTCCGATCGCTACGCCACGGTCCAGGATACCGGCGAGCGAAGCAAGTCTGTACCGGAAGGCGTCGAGGGACGGGTTCCCTACAAAGGCGTTCTTGCCGCTCTGACCGATCAACTTGTAGGCGGACTGAAAAGTGGCATGGGATACGTCGGCGCGGCCACGTTGAAGGAGTTCCGCGAAAAGAGCCGCTTCATCCGCATTACTGCGGCGGGCCTGCGCGAAAGCCACGTGCATGATGTCGTGATCACCAAAGAAGCGCCGAACTATCGCATGGAGTAAGGGCGGATGGAATAGACCGGCGCGAACCCGGCGCGATTCCAAAGTAGAATTGCACTGAAGGAGTTGATTCCCCTTGGCCGAGCCTCAGCCGTGGCGCAACCCGCGCCCTGCGCCGAATCTGAGCGAAATGCAAGCGAGAACCCCGATGCCTCGCGCACTTGCGTGGTTATCAGCATGGTGGCCGGCGATGGCGTGGGCAGCCGTGATTTTTGCGCTGTCGACGGACACGTTTTCCGCAGAGCACACGGGGGCCATCCTCAGTCCTATCCTGCGATGGCTGCGGCCCAACCTCAGCGAAGAACAGTTCCATGCGATTCATTACTTCATCCGGAAGTGCGCGCACTTCAGCGAGTATTTCATTTTTTGTGTGCTGCTTTATCGCGGGATACGCGGCCGGCGAACCGGCTGGCGGTGGAGCTGGGGATTCGAGGCGCTTTTCTTTGCTGCGGCGTACTCCGCGCTGGATGAGATTCATCAGGCGTTTGTCGTGAGCCGGACCGCGTCCGTTTACGATTCCCTTCTGGATTCTTCGGGAGCGTTTGTGGCCATGGGCGTCCTATGGCTGTGGTTCCGGCTGAGACAGCCCAAAGTTTCCTCTGTTCCGGCTCCGTAGGATTCCTTCCTTTAGAAAGCCTGGGCCAGAGAGACGAAACTTCACCTCGCCGCGGCCACGTGGTCGAGCACTTCGCGGACTTTGTTCGCGAGGATCGTGGGGGTAAAAGGCTTTGCAAGGAAGAAAGTGCCGGGCTCCAAAATCCCCTGGTGCACGATGGCGTTTTCCGTGTATCCGGACATGTAAAGGATTTTAATACCGGGCCAACGGGCGGAAACCCGGCGGGCGACTTCGCGGCCGCTGATGCCGGGCATAACCACATCCGTCAGCAAGAGATCGACCGAGCCTCGATGCTGAGTGCAGATTTTGGCGACCGCTTGCGCGTTCTCCGCAACCATCACTGTATAACCACAGGTATCGAGGATCGACTGCGTGAGGATCCGCACCTGCTCATCGTCTTCGACCAGCAGGATGGCTTCATCGCCCTGAGCTTTAAACGAACTGCGTGCCGCAGGAGCGGTAACGGCCGCGACATCCTGGACTCGGACGAGGTAGATCTTGAAAGTCGTTCCGCGGCCCAGTTCGCTATAAACCCAGATGTGGCCTCCGCTCTGCTTGATGATCCCGTAGACGGTGGAAAGGCCCAGACCAGTTCCACGGCCGAGCTCTTTCGTCGTGAAGAACGGCTCGAAGATGCGCGCCTGCGTCTGCGGATCCATGCCCGTACCCGTGTCGCTGACCGCCAGCATGACGTAACTGCCCGGAACCACGCCTTCATGCTCGCGGGCATACGCAGCATCCAGCGTGACGTTGGCGGTCTCCAGCGTAATCCTGCCTCCCTGCGGCATGGCATCGCGCGCGTTCACCACCAGATTCATGATGACCTGCTCGATCTGGCCGGGATCGGCGTTCACGGAACCGAGATTCGGCGCAGGAACGGTGACAATCTCGATGTCCTCGCCGATGAGGCGCCGCAGCATATGGTCCAGGTTGTCCACAAGCGCATTGAGATTGATCAATTCGGGCTGAAGAACTTGCTTGCGGCTGAAGGCCAACAGGTGGCGGGTCAAGGCGGCGGCGCGTTCGGCGGCGGCATCGATGCGCTCAACGTTTGCCTGGACGCGGTCCGCGCGCCGCGGGTCATCCAGAACCATGCGGCTGTAACCCTTGATCACCGTCAGAAGGTTATTGAAGTCGTGCGCCAGGCCACCGGCGAGGCGGCCCACCGCCTCCATTTTCTGCGACTGCCGAAGCTGTTCCTCGAGCGCGCGCTGTTCGGTGATGTCGGTAATGAAGCCAACGATGCGACGAACGTTGTTGGATCCATCGAAGAAGAATTGGCCTTCATCTTTGACCGTCAAGATGCGCCCATCTTTCTTGCGCACGCGGTATTCGATATGCAACGGTTCGCCCGCGGCCACAACACGATCCATTTCCTTCGTGTAACGCTCGAGGTCTTCGGAACAAACGAGCTCTCTCCAGAGATTCTTCCCCTCGGAGATCTCCTGAACTGAATACCCGAGGAGGCGCTCGAAACTGCCGCCAAACTTGACCTCGTTCGTAAGCGGATTCCAGTCATAAATAATCTGGCCGCTGGCAAGCACGGCGGCTTCGTAGCGGTTCTTCCATTCGAGGATCTCCGCTTCCGCCCGCTTGCGCTCCGTCACATCGAGGACGGTGCCTTCGATGAATTCGTTCCCCTGCTCGTCTTTCAGCATGGCCAGGTTGTGCAACACCCAGATGAAAGTTCCATCCTTGCGACGCTGAAGAGTTTCCATGTTCCTGGATATGCGCCGCTCACGGAGCATGGCGATGCGTTGGGCGCGGTCCGCGGGATTCGCATAGCGTGAGAAGGAAGTGTCGGCGAGAACTTCCCCGCGTGAAGCGTAGCCGTACGTCCGGGCATAAGCCTCGTTGCAGTCCAGATATCTGCCATCGGGGGCCGTACGAAACACACCCGCGACATTGCCTTCAAAGAGGGAGCGGTAGCGCCTCTCGGAGCTCTGCAGTTGCTCGAAGGTTCGCTGCCGGCGGTATTGCGTCAGGGCCAGCCGGCTGAAGAAGCAAGTAATCGTGGCCGCCGCTGAGCCGGTGAGAAGATAAACCTCGGGATCCGAAATGTATCCGCGATAGCGCGTGAGCCAGGCAGCGATAGCCGGGAGAGACAGAGTCAAAAGAAAGGTCAGCACGATGGGAACAAAGCCGCGCTCTTTCCCGGTTTCCTTTTCGGCGGGCTGCTCTTCCCAACTTTCCGCAAGAAGCACGATCAATAGGAACGGTATAGTCCAGCCCAAGTCGAACCAGCTCCCAAGACGAACCGTCCAAAAAGTAAGTCCTCTTTTCCCCAGCCAGAATCCGAGAGAGTACAGCGCCATCGGGCCGCCAAGACGCAGGTAGAGCTGACGGTACCGCTGCGAAGGAGCGCTCAGAATGCGCAATGCGAAGCCCGCACAAAGCAGAATGTTGCGGAGGTTAACGGTGGCGGCCCGGCGCGAAACCCATTCTGTTTCGGTCAAGTGCCACCAAGGAACGTGAAGAAAGAGCAGGTAAAAGACAGCGGAGACGATGAGAATCTGCAGGAAGTCGAGGTAGGACTCCCACCTCGTGTTTTTTTGAGTGGCGCTGGGAGTCAGAAATAACAGGGCAAAGAGCGGCGTAAACGAGAAGAAGTAGAGGATGATGCCGCGCGGTCCCAGCTGCGGGTGAAGCGTCGCGGAATAAAGATTGTATGTACCCAGCGCCTGGGCCGCACCCCAGGTAAGAAACGCGAAAGCAGCCAGCCGCCAAAAGGATCGGGCAAAGGATGCCCCACGTAGACTGGCCCGGAAGCACGCCCAGGCGGCGAGGAAGGCGGCGCCCCCCTGCAAAGCCTGGGACAGTACGGGACCCGGCGAATGGGTCCCCAGAAGAGCCAACACCACTACTTGAAGCGCAACGGCGCCGAGCGCGCTCCAGAAAAGGACAGACTTCGAGGGAAGCCACTTGCCAAGCATCATTTATTTCAGTCTAGGGCTGCGGCTTTTGGGGGGTCAAGGAATGCGGGGCGGAACGCGCCCAGTCAGCAAACAACCGATAGGAACAGCCGTTTGAGGCAACAGACCCCATTGACGCTTCTCTTGATTCTGCTTCCTAGCAATCCGTTGTGAGTTGCCAATCCACACTACGATGACTTGCCGGGGCTCTCGATGGGAGTGCGGTAGAGAAAGTGAACCGCGAGGAACATCGCGGCGATGACCGGAAAAACGAGCAAACTTGCTTCGGGCCCGAGCTTTCCGCCGGTGAGCCAGTCGCTGCCGTGAAACGTGGCGTTGAGTAAACGGTCGGGAGCAAGTTGTCCGCCGTTGGGTCCGGAATAGACAAAGATCGCGGCAAAATCAAATGCGGCATGGAAGCCAATGGCGAATCGCAAATCGCCGGTGCGGCGCAAAGTCAAACAAATCAGCAACGCGAGCAAGCTGGTGGAGGCCCAGTCCGGCCAGCGCTCATCGGGTTTTGTAAAGTAGTGAAGCGCGCCGAAGAGAACGGAAATGAAAAACGCGCCCGGCCAGAAGCCCATCCCTTGCGCCAGGATGAACTGCGGGTAGCCACGAAACAGAGATTCCTCGGTGAATCCGATGGCCAGCGAAGCCAGAAGCCAAAGCAGAGCCGCCCGCACAAGGGCAGCGCCATGAAGGTTTAACGCACCGGGCGAATATCCACCCGCAAGAAAAATCAGCAAGATCAGAAGAGAGACGCCCGCGAAACCGAAGGCCGAGCCTTCCCAGAATCTGCGGCCGAAGGCGTTTTTCCCCGGCAAGCCATAGTCGGTCAGCTTGCGGCGCTCCCAGCGGGCCATGATCCAAGTTGCTGCCAAGACGGCGATCAGGGTAATTGCGTCCTGAACCAGAAATACAACTGCTTGCAGTCCGTTTGGCGGGGCGATGCCGCGCGCTTTCAAAAGCAGTTCCACCAACTCCCCAAGTCCTATCTGTAAGGCGATGGTAATGGCAAGAAAGATGAGCAGGCGCCAGCCGGAACGCAGCCCGATTGGCCCAATGAAAAAGTCTTTTGGTTGCATGCCGTGCGCCTCCGTTGGGCGCTACGATAGCGCAGGAACCCCTGGGCTGCCACTGCGAAGCGCAGTGGATCGATAAAGCGCAGCCGAAAACAGCGAGCCGTTTGGATGCTAGGGGATAGCTTGACGGCCGGGGATGGGTAGACAGAAAAAGGCAAGATCCCCACACGCCTGCCTGGGGCAGGCAGCCAAACCCGGCGTTTGGGGCACCCTTAATGGGATCGATTTTTGATTCCCACATCTTCATATAGGGATGTGTCAGTACCTGCTATAGTACACGTCGTGATTCCGATACAGACTGAAGGCCTTAGCAAGCGATTTGGACGCGTCCAGGCACTCGACGGACTCAGTTTTTCCGTCTCACAGGGAGCTTTGCACGCATTAGTTGGCCCGAATGGAGCGGGAAAGACCACCCTGATTAAGATCCTGATGAACATCTTCCGAGCTTCCGGCGGGACTGCGTGCGTTCTTGGGACAGACTCAAGGAAGATTTCTGGTAAGGCCTTCGCATCCATCGGCTACGTCTCAGAAAACCAGCAACTTCCCAACTGGATGCGCGTCGGCGCATTCCTGAAATACTTGCGCCCGTTTTATCCCACCTGGGACACACAACTCGAAGCGCAGCTTGTACAGATGCTTGACTTGCCGATGGACCGCAAGCTCAAGCAGCTTTCGCGTGGCATGCGCATGAAGGCGGCGCTCGCGAGCGCGCTGGCGTTCCGCCCGAAACTGATCGTCCTTGACGAACCGTTCAGCGGGCTTGACCCCATGGTTCGCGATGAACTGGGGAAGGCCCTGCTAGACCGCAGCGGAGATTCGACCGTCTTCATTTCTTCGCACGACTTGGCGGAAATCGAGGGATTCGCAACGCACGTTGCCTTCCTGGATTCCGGCCGCCTGCGCTTATCGGAGGAGATG
This sequence comes from uncultured Acidobacteriaceae bacterium, assembly GCA_964524985.1. GTDB lineage: Bacteria > Acidobacteriota > Terriglobia > Acidiferrales > UBA7541 > Acidiferrum. Next base: position 19,226 of record CAZGFL010000094.1, on the reverse strand, counting down.
GCGTTGCTCATGACGCGCTTTCGCGAAGTAGAAGTTACGCTGGATGCCCCCGCAACGGTTCCGGCCGATCTGCCACAAACATGGGTGCAGGTCGCCGCGAGTGATTCGACAATTCGCTTTGTTGACTCTCAATTTCATCCGGAAGACACGCCGGGTGAAATCGTGCGTCGGTTCAGTCCAATTCAAAACACCAAATACACTCCGATGACTTTGCGCGCCATCTTTCTGGCGCTCGCGAGAGGCGGGAGGCGATTATCGTGATTCGGACCCAGCGATGAGCCAAATTCTTCACATCTTTCGAAAGGACGCACGCCACCACTGGCCAGAAATTCTAGTGTGCTGGGCCCTTATCGCACTCTACGTGTGGTATGAGCCACGAAAATGGGCAGACCAAACTGTCCACATCCGTTTCATAGGCGGTCTTCTGAATGCACTTCCGGCGCTGATGATTCTCTCCTGGACATTTCTCATTGCGCGCATAATCCAGGGCGAATCGCTGGTCGGTGACCGCCAATTCTGGATCACGCGCCCCTACGAGCGGCACAAACTGCTGGCAGCTAAATTGCTTGCCATCGTCGCGTTCATCCACGTTCCACTGTTCATCGGACAAATCGTATTATTGAAGCTTGCGCATTTCTCTGTGGTGTCTTCCTTGTGGGGGCTTGTCCTGATTCACCTGATGTTCGTGACCATCTTCTTGACGGGTGCGCTGGCCCTCTCGGTGGTTACGGCTGGGATCGGCCAAGCCGCGCTCGCCCTCTTGTTGGTCTTTTTGCTGATCTTCGGGATGGCTGAAATCAACTCGATTGTTCCTAATTCTGGGGCGTCAGATGACCCTGATGCGATTGACGCGATTTTGTACATCCTTTGCAGCGTTACGGTGGTTCTGATCCAGTATGCCTTTCGAAAGACGCTGCTCTCGCGCCTGATCCTTCTTGGAACCGTCGTGCTTGTAACCCTGATTATAGTATTTGCGCCTTACGAAGCATTTTTCCGGCACAACTTTCCACTTTCCACTAAAGACAAACCGTTGCAGGCAAAATTCACTTTCGATAGAACTCTCTCGTTTGCGCATGAACGAAGACCGCCGTCGAAATGGGTCGCTGATGAAACTTCGCTGGAATTTCCTTTTCTGGTGAGCGACCTGGACGCCAAATCCCTTGTCCAGTTAGAGATGATTCGGCTCGAACTGGAGCTGCCCGGGGGGCAGCAGTGGACCTCTCGCTGGCATTCGCTCTCGAATGTCATTTTCTATGGCCGCGCGCGTACCTGGCCTTCCCTTAGCATCGAGACGAAGTTCTACGACGGCATCAAGGACACATCAGTGAAAGCCAAGATTCTCCTCGGAATGCGTTATTTTAAGCTTGATACTCCAACGACCATAACTGTGGCCGGCGACCGAACAAGTCTGCCGGGCGACGCGCAATGTGTCGACAAGGTGTCGGAGGACTGGCTTCAGTGCTTTTCGGCTCTACGGCGCCCAAAGCCAATCTTGATCATGGCGGAGCTTCCTAACTCCGAGTGCCGGGTCACCAAGGAAGCGACTGCCGAGGAGCCATGGGCATCGGTACCAGCAACCTACTATGATCTGGGGCCGGATTCGGGACCAGATTTTGATTTCAGCCCGATTCAGAATTTCTCAGTGGGGCTTTCACGATTTTATTTCTACGAGGATCACGAAATTCGCCTTCCCATATGCTCGGGTACTCGATTATTCGTGAGCAAACCGGAATTCCAGTACAGAGTTCGCGAGGAAATCGATCTGGGCGAAATTACCCTGGCAAATTACCATCCCACCTATCCTCGAAAGGTTATTCCACCTGCGCAACGGCATACGCTGGAGGCTCCGCCGGACTCCCTGTCGCGTAATTTCTTCCCTCAGCTTCAACCGTCTAGGCTCCAATACACTCCAATTGATTTCCATGCTGGCGGCTTGGTGCCCTGATGAGGTTGGAACAAAAAAGAAAGCGCCCGATCAGCCTGTCGCAGAGCGGGCGCCTTCAATTCAAGAAGTGATTCAGCGTTAGCTTTTCGTTTCGGCGGGTTCGGCTTCCTTTTCTTTCTTGGGCTTTTCCTTCTTCTCTTTTTCCTTGTATTCGTAGCCGACGATCTCCAGGATAGCGACTTTGGCGTTGTCGCCAACGCGGTTGCCGGCGTGGATGATGCGCGTATAGCCGCCGGCGCGGTCGCCAAACTTCGGCGCGATTTCGCTGAAGAGTTTCTGGGTGATGGCCGGCAGCAAAATGTAGGAAGCAGCCTGGCGGCGCGACTGGAGCGTGTCGCGCTTGCCGAGGGTGATCATTTTTTCGGCCAGCGGGCGGGCCGCCTTGGCACGCGTGAGCGTGGTGGTGATTCGCCCGTGCTCGAACAAATTGGTGACCAGGCTGCGCAGCACGGCGCGGCGATGCGCGGGCTGCTTTCCGAGTTTCGATCCTGAGTTGAGATGTCGCATCGTCCCTGTTTCCCTTTGTGGTCTTAGAGTCCGACCGAATCTTCCGAGGTCGGCGCGGCGGTCTGGCTCGGGAGCGGCGGCCAGATGATTCGGCCATGCTCGTCAAATTTCATGCCCAGCGAGAGCCCCATCTTGACGAGGATCTCCTTGATCTCGTTGAGGGACTTGCGGCCAAAGTTCTTGGTCTTGAGCATTTCATTTTCGCTCTTCTGCACGAGTTCGCGAATGGTCTGGATATTCGCGTTTTTCAGGCAGTTGTAGGAACGCACGGAAAGCTCGAGTTCCTCGACGGAACGGTCCAGATGCTCGAGGCGCGGGTCGGCGCTGGTGTCCTGCGGCGCTTCGACGGTTTCCACGGGCTCCTCGAAGTTGATGAAGATGCTCATGTGGTCCTTCACCAGCTTGGCGGCGTAGCCGATGGCGTCCTTCGGCGTGATGGCACCGTTGGTCCACACTTCGATCATGAGCTTCTCGTAGTCGGTCATCTGGCCGAGACGGGCGGCTTCGACGGAGTAGTTGACCTTGCGCACCGGCGAATGCACGCTGTCCACGGGAATGTAGCCAATGGGCAGGTCTTCGTCGTAGTTGCGGTCGGCGGCAACGTAGCCGCGGCCGTTCTTGGCGCGCATCTCGACCTGGAGCTTGCCGCCCTCGCTGACGGTGGCGATATAAACGCTCTTGTCGAGCACGGCAAAGTCCGCGTCTTCCTCGATGTTCGCCGAGGTCACGGGACCGGGCTGCTCGACGTTGAGATAAATCGTCTTCGGCAGATCGGTATTCAGCTTGATGGGCACCTGCTTCAGGTTGAGGATGATGTCCGTGGCATCCTCGACGACGCCGGGAATCGAAGAGAATTCGTGCAGGACGCCTTCGATTTTCACCGCGGTGATGGCGGCGCCCTCGATAGAGCTGAGCAGCGCACGGCGCAGCGCGTTCCCGACGGTGGTACCCCAACCGCGCTCAAACGGCTGCGCGGAGAAACGACCGTACTTCTCGGTCAACGATTCGAGATCGGACGCGAGATGCTTCGGCTTCTGAAAACCCTTCCACATCGTGTTTCCTTCCTTCCGGGCCGATGGCATCGGCCCAAAAAACCAGACTGAAACTCTCCCGGGACCGCCGGGCACGGAGGCGTTGGCCTTACTTCGAGTACAGCTCGACGATGAGCTGCTCGCTGATCGGCGGCGTCTGCACGTCTTCGCGCTTAGGCAGAGCCACCACCTTGGCCTTGAACTGTTCGCGCTGCTGCTCGAGCCAGGGTACGGCACTCTGGCTTTGGGCGACGTTACGCGCTTCGAGCACCATGGCGTTCTGGTGCATCTTTTCTTTGATGCCCACTTCCTCGCCCACGTTCACGAGGTAGGAGGGGATGTTCACCTTGCGCCCGTTCACGCGCACGTGTCCATGCAACACGAGCTGGCGCGCCTGCGAACGCGAGGAGGCCAGGCCCGCCCGCCACACGACATTGTCGAGGCGGCGTTCGAGCGTGATGATGAGGTTTTCGCCCGTGTGGCCCTTGCTCCGCGCGGCTTTCTCAAAGTAATTGCGGAACTGCCGCTCGAGCAGGCCGTAGGTGCGCTTCACCTTCTGCTTTTCGCGCAACTGCAGGCCGTAACCCGCGACCTTGGGGCGCCGCGACTGGCCGTGCTGCCCCGGCACGAAGTTGCGCTTTTCAATGGCGCACTTCTCCGTAAAGCAACGCAGGCCCTTCAAAAACAGCTTCTGCCCTTCCCGGCGGCACAGGCGGCAGACTGCATCTCGGTGTCTTGCCAACTTCTATTCTCCCTTCCCAGAACTCTCGCAAACTTTTTTCATGGTCATAAACATCAAACGCGGCGGCGCTTGGGCGGCCGGCAACCGTTGTGCGGAATGGGCGTGACGTCGCGGATGGCCACGATGTGCAATCCTGCAGCGGCCAAGGCGCGAACGGCGGACTCGCGTCCCGACCCAGGCCCCTTCACACGCACTTCGACGCTCTTCATTCCATACTGGTCACGCGCGGCTCCCGCGGCCGCAAGTGAAGCCTGCTGCGCGGCATAGGGCGTTCCCTTGCGCGAGCCCTTGAAGCCGATCGCCCCGGCCGAAGACCAGCACATGGTGCGGCCGTCGGTATCGGTGATGGTGATCTGCGTGTTGTTGAACGACGCCGCGATATACACGACGCCGTGCGGCACCACGCGCTTCTCACGCTTCTTCTTGAATTCCTTCTTGCGCTTTGCCGCCGCTGCCGGTTTTGCCGGAGCGCCCGCTTCCGGGGCGCCCGCTGCGGCTTTTGGTTCTTTTGCCACGATTCACTCCATTTCTTTCTTCAACCCAGTCCTTAAATTCTGCTAACTAGGGCGCAGCATGCTGCGTCCCTACGAAATTCCGTTAGCCCTTCTTGCCGACCGTCTTCTTCTTCGCCGCAACCGCACCACGCCGCGGACCCTTGCGGGTGCGCGCGTTGGTGTGCGTGCGCTGCCCGCGCACCGGGAGATTGCGGCGGTGGCGGATTCCGCGATAGGCCTGAATTTCAATCAGCCGGCGGATGTTCATCTGAATCTCCTTGCGGAGATCTCCTTCGACGCGGCCTTCCTGCTCGATGGCCTGGCGGAGATGATTCACTTCATCTTCGGTCAGGTCCCGAATCTTTTTCGTATGATCGACGCCGGCCTTGGCGGCGAGCCTGCGCGCGCGCTCCTGCCCGATGCCATAGATCGAGGTCAGCCCGATCCAAAGGCGCTTCTGCGGCGGAAGATCTACACCTGCGATACGTGCCATGCTTTTCTCCTAAACCTTTGCTCCAAAAAGGGGCCTCGGCGATTGGGGCGCAGCATGCTGCACCCCTGCCGGCTGCAAACTTATCCCTGGCGCTGCTTGTGTTTCGGGTTGACACAAATCACCCGCACCACGCCGCGCCGGTGAATTACCTTGCACTTGTCACAAATCTTTTTTACCGATGCCCGTACTTTCATGCCTGCTCCTAAAGAACGGGTCTAAAGACCCGCCACTACAACTTCCCAAGATGGCGGCCTAAAGCCGCCGCTACAAACCAGATTACTTGTAGCGGTACACAATGCGTCCGCGCGTCAAATCGTACGGCGAAAGCTCCACCGCCACTTTGTCTCCCGCCAGAATGCGGATGAAATTCTTGCGCATTTTGCCGGAGACGTGCGCCAGCACCTGGTGCTTGTTCTCCAGCTCCACGCGGAACATGGCGTTCGGCAGCGGCTCGATGACCGTGGCCATCACTTCAATGGCGTCCTCTTTCGGGTTACCCGAGTCGCCTTTCTTTTTTTCTTCGAACGGCTTCGCCATATTCTCCTGTTTACTGCTGCCAGGCTAAAAACCCAGCCTCTTCATCCCCTACCACGCTGGCCCGGTCATTTCCTTCGGCCGCGTCAAAATCCACGGACCGTTGGCCGTGACCGCGACGGTGTGCTCGAAGTGCGCCGAGGGGCTGCCGTCCGCCGTCTCGGCGGTCCACTCGTCGCGCATTCGCACTTCCGGGCGCCCGGCATTGACCATCGGCTCGACGGCTATGACCATGCCTTCCTGCAAGCGTGCCCCGCGGCCCTCTTCGCCGTAGTTCGGGAGGTTGGGCTCGTCATGCATCTTGGTGCCGATACCGTGCCCGACAAACTCCCGCACCACCGAGAAGCCATTCTGCTCGACCCAGCTCTGCACCGCGTGGCCGACGTCGCCGAGCCGATTGCCCGCGCGCATCTTGTCAATGGCGCGGTCCAGCGATTCGCGGGTTACGTCCAGTAGCTTCTGCACTTCCGGCCGAATCTGCCCCACCGGAACCGTCACCGCCGAATCCGCGTAGTACCCGCCGACTTCCATCCCGAAATCGATCGAGACGATGTCGCCTTCGCGCAACTTCCGCTTGGGCGACGGAATCCCGTGCACGATCTCGCTGTTCACCGAAGTGCACAGCACGCAGGGATACCCGCGATACCCTTTGAACGCCGCGTGCCCCGGCCTTCCGGCGATTTTTTCCTCGGCGAGCTTCTCGAGGTCCATCGTCGTGATGCCCGGCTTCACCGCGGCGCGCAGCGCGTTCAAAACATCATGAACGACAAGCCCTGCGCTGTGCATCTTCTGCAACTCATCGGCACTTCGCAGATAAATCGCCATCGTCCCTTTATTCAACCGGCCCTTACCGGGCCGAACTTCCATCAGCGGCGCCGTCAGCGCGAATTCCGCACAATCTCGAACATGCGCTGCCGGACCTCTTCCACATCTTTCGCGGCGTCCACTTCATGCAAACGCCCTAGCCGCCGGTAGTACGAAACCAGGGGCTCGGTCTGCTTCTCGTACGCTTCGAGCCGCGGCCCTACGATTTCCGCCCGGTCATCCGGCCGCTGCTCGAGTTCGCCGCCGTCGTTGTCACAGCGCCCTTCGACCTTCGGAGGACGGTCGAAAATATTATAAATCTCGCCGCCCACCTTACACATGCGCCGGCCGGTAATGCGCCGCAGCACCAGCGCCGGATCGATCGCGAAATACACGACCAATGCCGGCCGATAGCCATTCTGCCGGAGCAGCACGCTCAAGTACTGCGCCTGCGCGACGGTCCGCGGAAACCCGTCAAAAACAAATCCGTGCGAACAGTCTGGCCGCTCGATGCGCTCCCGAACCATCTTCAGCACCAGCGAGTCCGAAACCAGTTCGCCGCGCGCCATAATGGGCTTCACCTGCATGCCCAGCGGCGAGCCCTGGCTGACATGCTCGCGAAACATGTCGCCGGTCGACAGGTGCGGCACGCGATAGGCCTTCGCCAATTCCTTCGCCTGCGTGCCTTTTCCCGCGCCCGGAGGGCCGAGAAAAATCACCGCGCGGTCCAACCTCTCCGGGACCCGATTATCCGGAGCCACTCCGCGTGTCTCCCTAGCGCCGGCCGCGCAACCGGCCCTTTCGCGCAAACCCTTCGTAGTTCCGCATGACGAGCTGTGCTTCCAGCTGTTGCACCGTATCCATCGCCACGCCCACCACGATCAAAAGCGAAGTACCACCAAAATAAAAATTCACGCCCAAGCCCTTCAGGAACCACGTCGGGAAGTGGCGGTCAAACCACGAGCCGATGCCCCAGCCGAGGTGATCGAGGTGGATGCCGGCGATCATCCATTCGGGAAGCAGGCAAACCGCCGCCAGGTAAACCCCGCCGATGAATGTCAGCCGCTTGAGAATCTTGCTCACGTGATCGGAGGTGCTTCGCCCGGGACGAATGCCGGGAATAAAGCCTCCGTTCTTGCGCATGTTGTCGGCCAGCTCCGTAGGATTGAACACGATGCCGATGTAGAAAAAACAAAACAACATGATCAGCGTGATGTACACAACGGTGTACAGCGGCTCGCCCCAGGATAGATACGTCTTGATGGAGTCCACGAAGGCGTATTTGTGATTGAGCGCCAAGGCAATCGTCGCGGGGAAAGCCAGCAGCGAACTCGCGAAAATCGGCGGAATCACGCCGCCGGAGTTGACGCGCAGCGGCAAATAGGAAGATTGCCCTCCCATGACGCGGCGCCCCACCACGCGCTTCGCGTATTGCACGGGGATGCGGCGCTGGCCGCCTTCGACATACACGATGAAAGCGATGACCGCCACCATCAGCACGACCAGGAAAATCAAGCCCAGAATCGTGAGCGGGCCAAACGCCTGCGTGTGCGCCTTTTCGTACAGATCCTGAATGCCGCGCGGCAAGCCCACCACGATGCCGACGAAAATAATGAGCGACATGCCGTTGCCAATGCCGCGCTCGCTGATCTGCTCGCCCAGCCACATGATGAACGCCGAGCCGGTGGTCAGGGTCAGGATGGTCATGAGGATGAAAGCTGGGCCGGGATTGTAGACCAGGTTCGGCTGCGACTGGAGCGTTCCGGCAATCGTCAGTGACTGGATGATGCTGAGCAGGATGGTCAGGTAGCGCGTGTACTGGGTGATCTTGCGGCGTCCCAGTTCGCCTTCTTTTTGCAGGCGCTCGAGATACGGGAACACCACGGTCATCAACTGCAGGATGATGGACGACGTGATGTACGGCATGATGCCGAGCGCAAAGATCGTGAGACGCCGGAAGTTTCCGCCGCTGAACAGATCGAAGATGCCGAGAGCCGAGCCTTGCGCCTGATTGAAGATGCGCTCCAGCTCCGCAACGTTGATTCCGGGAGTGGGAATGTGCGCACCAATCCTGTACACCGCCAGCAGCGCCAGCGTGAACAACACACGGTTCCGCAAATCCTCGATGCGGAACATGTTTTTCAAGGCTTCGATGAATCGGTTCATAACGGTTCCCTGCGATTCCTCTTACGCGACCACCTCGAATGTTCCCCCTGCTTTGGCAATCTTCTCTTTCGCCGACGCGCTGAACGCATGCGCGTGAATGGCGAGCTTGGTCGTAAGTTCGCCGTCGCCCAGGACCTTGATGGGGTCCTTCGGGCGACGGACAAAGCCATGCGCGCGCAGCAATTCCGGCGTAACGGTCTCTCCCGCGGGAAAAACGTTCAACTCCGCGAGGTTCACCACCGAATAGGTGACGCCAAACGGATTGTGGAACCCGCGCTTCGGCATGCGCCGGTGCAGCGGCATCTGACCACCCTCGAAGCCGCGACGGCGCGAATAGCCGCGACGAGACTGCTGCCCCTTGTTGCCGGCGCCGGCGGTTTTGCCCAGCTTCGAGCCCATGCCACGGCCCACGCGGACTTTGCGAATGCGCGAGCCTGCCGGCGGATGCAGATTCGCCAGCGAAACGGAACGGCGATCCTTCGCCGCCGGCGTGGCCGGCTTGTGCTGGCCGCGCTTGCGCGAGCCGCTGGATGTTTTCTTGGCCATCGTCTACTCCACCACTTCCACGAGGTGACGCACCTTGTGAATCATGCCGCGCACCGCAGGCGTGTCCTGGCGTTCGACCACCTGATGCATTCTCCGCAAGCCCAGGCCGCGAATGGTCTGGCGCATGTCATCGGTACAGCCGATGAAGCTGACTACCCACTTGATCTTCACGGTGCCGGAGCTTTTCCCAGCGGATTTCTTCTGCGTCGTCATGCGTTGCTCTCACTGGCGGCAGCCTTCTCTTTGGGAGGCCTGCCGCTAATTTCTTCCACGGTCTTCGAGCGCGTCTCCGCCACTTGCGCCGCATCCTTCAAGCCGAGAAGCGCCGCGAACGTGGCCTTCACCACGTTGTGCGGGTTGGAAGTGCCGATGGATTTTGTCAGCACGTTAGTGATTCCCGCAACCTGCATCACCTTGCGCACCGGACCGCCGGCGATCACGCCGGTGCCCTCTCCGGCAGGCTTCAGCAGCACTTGCGCCGAGCCATAGCGCCCCAGAACCTGGTGCGGAATGGTTGAGCCTTTGAGGTTCAGTTTGATCAAATTCTTCTTGGCCTGTTCGATGCCCTTCTTGATGGCCATGGGCACTTCGCGTGCCTTGCCCATGCCGAAACCGGCGTGGCCGTGGGAGTCGCCCACTACCACAAGCGCCGAGAAGCTCAGGTTCTTGCCGCCCTTGACCACCTTGGTGACGCGGTTGATGGCAATTACGTCATCCTTCAAATCCGAAGGATTGACTTCGAGGAGCCGCCGAACCGCCAGACTTTCCCGCAAAATTTGCTTCGACATAGGCTTAGAACTGTAACCCCGCTTCCCGCGCCGCATCCGCGAGCGCCTTGACGCGGCCGTGATACTTGTACCCGCCGCGGTCGAACACTACCTTGCTGACTCCAGCGGACTTGGCGCGCTCGGCAATGGCCTTGCCGATGACCTTGGCCGCCGCCACGTTGCCGCCGCCCTTCAGATTCTTTTTCGTCTCGCCATCGATCGAGCTGGCCGAGGCCAGCGTCTCGCCCGAACGGTCGTCGATCACCTGCGCGTAAATATGCCCAATCGAGCGGTACACACACAGTCGGGGACGCTCGGGCGTACCTTCGATGCGCGTGCGCACGCGCTGATGCACGCGCTGGCGGTGCTGATTTTTCGACAATCTGCTGACTCGTGCCGATGCCACTGTTTCTTCTCCTAATCTTCAGCCTTGGTGCGATTCCACTGCAGTTCGCGCCAAGCAGAGGCGCAGCATTGCGCCCCTACAAATTCGATTATGCCGGGCCGCCGGCCTTCGCGCCTGCCTTGCCGGCCTTCTTCTTCAGCCGCTCGCCGGTGATGCGCACACCCTTCTGCTTATACGGGTCGGGCGGACGCAGCGCGCGCATATCCGCAGCCACTTGGCCGACCTGGCCCTTATCGGCGCCACTGACGATCAGATGAGTCTGCTTTTCCACGGCTACCTGGATGCCCTCCGGAATCGGAAACTCAATGGGGTGCGACTTGCCGAGGGCGAAAGCCACGACTTTGCCCTTGAGTTCTGCGCGGTAACCGACGCCGACGATGTCCAGTTCCTTCTTGAAGCCGGAAGTGACACCGTGCACTGCGTTAGCTACGAGGGCGCGGGCCAAGCCATGCAGCGCGCGGTGATCTTCGCTGGCGCGCTTGGCGGTCAGGACGCCGTCCTTCTGCTCGAAAGTAATGCCCTGCGGCACCGCGACCGACAATTTGCCCTTCGGTCCTTGCACATCGACTTTGCCGCCCGCGAGCCCAACCTTCACGCCCGAGGGCACGGGAATTGGTTTGTTTCCGATCCGTGACATTTTTCGATCAACCTCAAATCCCAGGAAATCAAAAGATTTCTGTTAGTCGTCCAACTACCACACTTCGCACAAAATTTCGCCGCCCACGTGGGCCTTGCGCGCGGCGCGGCCGCTCATCAGGCCTTTCGGCGTGGTCAGGATGCTGATCCCCAATCCGCCCACCACGGGACGAATATCATGCGCGCCGCGGTAGGCGCGCGCGCCCGGCCGGGAGATGCGCTTCAAGCCGCTGATCACGCTGCGGCGGTCCGGCGTGTACTTCAGGAAGACGCGCAGCACTTTGCGGGTCTTGTTTTCCTCGACCAGCTTGTAAGTCGAGATGTAGCCCTCTTCCTTGAGGATGCGGGCGATCTCCGTCTTCAGTTTCGACACCGGCACGTCCACGCGCTGGTGCTTGGCGGCCGTCGCGTTGCGGAGGCGCGTCAGAAAATCGGCTATGGGATCGGTCTGCATGGTTCTCCTGTGTCTTCTGTCCTTGCGCCACTTACCGCGGCGACTACCAGCTCGCCTTCACAACGCCGGGGATTTCTCCGCGCAGCGCCATCCCGCGGAAACAGATGCGGCACATCTGGAACTTGCGGATGTACCCGCGGGCGCGGCCGCAGCAGCGGCAGCGATTGCGCACACGCACCTTGAATTTCGGCTTCTTCCGCGTCTTGGCGATTTTTGCTGTGCGTGCCATTTATTGTGCCGCCCCTTTTTCGCGAAGCGGGACCCCGAGCCCTTTCAGCAGCTCGCGGCCCTGCTCGTCGTTCTTTGCCGACGTGGTCAGCGTGATGTTCATACCCTTGATCTTGTCCACGCGCGTGTAATCGATTTCCGGGAACACCAGCTGGTCCTTCAAACCCAGCGTGTAGTTGCCCCGGCCGTCGAAAGCGTTAGAGGGCAAGCCGCGGAAGTCGCGCACGCGCGGCAGCACCACGTTGCACAAGCGGTCGAGAAACTCGTACATGCGATCGCCGCGCAGCGTCACCGCGCAGCCGATAGGCATGCCTTTGCGAATCTTGAAGTTCGCGATGGACTTCTTGGCCCGGGTGATCACCGCTTTTTGCCCGGTGATTTGACCGAGTTCCACCGCCGCGGTGTCCAGCAGCTTGACGTTCTGGCTGGCTTCGCCGAACCCGATGTTCACGGTAATCTTCTGGAGCTTCGGCACCGCCATGGTGTTGGACCAGCCAAAGCGCTTCTTCAGCGCCGGCACCGTCTCCTTCCGGTATTTTTCCTGCAATCGGCTCTTCATGGCCTTCTTTCGTCCGTCCTTTACTTGTCCAATGTCGACTTGCAATGCCGGCAGCTGCGCACTTTCGAGCCATCCGGCAGAATCGTGTGGCCGATGCGGGTGTGCTTGCCGCAGCTTCCGCAAATGACCATCACGTTGGAAGCGTTGATCCCCGCCTCTTTCTCGACGATCCCGCCCTTGATGTTCTTCGAAGGGTTGGGACGCGTATGGCGCTTGATGATGCCCACGTGCTCGACCACCACGGTGTTCTTCACGGCATCCACCGAAAGCACGCGCCCGCTCTTCCCGGCGTCCTTGCCGGCGATCACCTTGACGTTGTCGCCCTTGCGGATCTGTACGATGAGCCGCTCGGGTCTTGCGTGTGTCAGTGCCATGGCTTACCAAACCTCCGGAGCCAGCGAAACGATCTTCGTGAACTTCTTCTCGCGCAGCTCGCGCGCCACCGGGCCAAACACGCGCGTGCCGATCGGCTCACCTGCGTCGTTGATTAGCACCGCGGCGTTGTCGTCAAACCGGATGTACGTGCCGTCCTTGCGCCGCCGCTCTTTGCGCATCCGCACCACCACCGCCTTCACCACAGTTCCCTTTTTGACCTGGCTTTCCGGTGTCGCTTCCTTGACCGCGGCGGTAATCACGTCGCCGAGCCCGGCTTGCAATCCCGCGTCGCCGCCCACCGGCATGATGCACGTCAGCTTGCGCGCGCCGGAATTGTCGGCCACCGTCAACCAGGTTCGCATCTGAATCATCGGCCTGCTCCCCTGTCTCTCTTAGGACGCCGACGCGTTCCGCGTCAGCACTTCCTTCAAACGCCAGCGCTTCAATTTCGAAAGCGGCCGCGTCGCCACGATGCGCACGGTGTCGCCGGGCTTGGCCTGGCGCGTCTCATCATGCGCGTAGAACTTCTTGGCGATGCGCACCACCCGGCGGTACTTTGGATGCTGCACCAGCCGCAGAACTTCCACGACAATGGTCTTTTCCATCTTCGCGCTGGTAACCTTGCCGGTGAGCACGGTGCGCTCGCCGCGCTGGTCCGCCGCCGCGTTTTGCGTCTCGTTGGCCATTACGCTTTCCTCAATTCCTGGGCGCGCAGCAGCGTCTTCACCCGCGCCAGATCTTTTTTCGCTTCGCGCAAGCGCTTCAGCGCTTCCGCCTGCCCGGTAGTCAGCTGGAACCGCAGCCGGAAAATCTGCTCGGTCAGGTCCTTGTGCTGCGCCTGCAACTCTTCTCTCCCCGCCTCGCGGATCTTTTCAATGCGCCGCGGCATGATTAAAAGCCTCCCGCGCGGGTGACGAACTTCGTGGGGATAGGCAGCTTGTGTGCCGCCAGCCCTAGCGCTTCTTTGGCCGTCGCTTCGTCGATTCCCGCCATCTCAAACATGATGCGTCCCGGTTTCACCACCGCCACCCACTTTTCCGGAGCGCCTTTGCCCTTGCCCATGCGCGTTTCCGCCGGCTTCTTGGTGAACGGCTTGTCCGGGAAGATGCGGATCCACAGCTTCCCGCCGCGCTTGATGAAACGCGTAATGGCCACGCGCGAAGCTTCGATCTGCCGGTCGGTAATCCAGGCGTTTTCGAGCGCCTTCAACCCGTACTCGCCGAACGACAGTTCTCCGCCGCGCCACGCCTTGCCACGGCGCCGCCCGCGCATCTGCTTCCGGTACTTCACTTTCTTCGGCATCAACATCGTTCTGTTCTCGCTTCCCTAAACTCTTTCCGCTTACGCCACCGCGGCCGCTTCGCGTTCCTGCTGAATCTTCGAAGCGCGCTTCGGCACGTTCTCGCCCTGATAGATCCAGCACTTCACGCCAATCACGCCGTAGGTCGTGTACGCCTGCGCGAAGCCGAAATCAATATCCGCGCGCAGCGTTTGCAGCGGCAGCCGCCCCTGCAGGTACCATTCCTTGCGCGCGATTTCCGCGCCGTTCAGCCGGCCCGCCACGCGCACCTTGATGCCCTTGCAGCCGAAACGCAGCGCCGAGTCCACCGCTTTGCGCATCGCGCGGCGGAAGGCCACGCGCTTTTCGAGCTGCAGCGCAATCGATTCCGCGACGAGCTGCGCGTCCAGTTCGGGGCGGTGCACTTCCTGGATGTCGATGTGCACTTCGCGCTTGGTGCGCTTTTGGACGTCCTGCTTCAGCTTGTCGATTTCCGCGCCCTTGCGCCCGATGATGATGCCCGGCCGTGCCGTGTAGATGCGCACGACCAGCTTATTCGCCGCGCGCTCGATGTCGATCGAGCTGACTCCCGCGCTCTTTAACTTGTCTTTCAATTCCCGGCGCAGTTTTACGTCCTCATGGAGGAGGTCGGCATATTCCTTGTCAGCATACCAGCGTGACTTGAACGGCTTGTTGTAGCCGAGGCGGAATCCGTACGGATGCGTTTTCTGTCCCATGGCGTTTCCTTAGGCGGCCCTCGCCGGGCCGGCTACTTCTTTCCCTTCTTGGGCGGCGTTTGCCGGCCGGTAAGAGCCTTGCGCACACGGCGCGCCGTGCCGCGCACGCCCTTCTGCGCTTCAGCTTCCGCTTCAATTGCCGCGACGCGTTCCGCGGCGGCCACATGATGCTCGGCCACGCCCACCCACAGGTGCGCGGTGCGCTTCTGGTAGCGGAACGCCCGGCCCATTGGCGCGGGGCGCAGCCGTTTCCAGCGCGGCCCTTCGTTCACGAAGCAGTTGTGAACATACAGCTCGTCCACATCCAGCGGCGCACCGGCCTCATCGGCCTTGCGCTCCGCGTTGGCGATGGCGCTGCGCAGGACTTTCTCGATGTGTTTGGCGGCGCGCTTCTGCGCGTACTTCAGCGTCTGCAGCGCATCCTGCGCGCGCTGACCGCGAATCAGGTCCATCACCAGCCGCGCTTTCTGCGGCGACATGCGCACATGCCGCGCGAGCGCGTGGGCTTCAATCGATCCCGAAACTGTCTGCACATTGGCCATGTCTTATGCCTTCGGCGCCGCGGGTGCTGCTGCCGCCGGTGCTGCGCCGCCTCCTGCTGGTGCCACGCCCGCCGCCTTCTCGAGCGCCGCTTTCACGCCGTGGCCCTTGAACGAGCGCGTCGGCGAGAACTCTCCCAGCTTGTGCCCGATCATCTGCTCGGTCACATACACCGGAATAAATTTCTTGCCGTTGTGCACGGCGATGGTGTGCCCGATCATTTCCGGCACGATCGTCGAGCGCCGCGACCAGGTCTTCACCACTTTCTTTTCGTTGCGCGTGTTCAGCCCTTCGACCTTTTCGCGCAGATGGCCGTCCACAAACGGGCCCTTCTTCAATGAGCGTGCCATGCCTGCCTATTCCTCCACTCGCCGCAAGCGGCTCCACTGCGCCCGCCGCATCTTCTTGAAACCCCGCACTGGCCCTGGAACACGGTGCGACTTCGGACAGAACGGGCAAACAAACCGTGTGCCCAGCGCGTTCGGAATGCGCTCGACAATCACCGCCCAGCCGGGCTTGCACAGCTTGTACAGCACCGGCTCCGGCGGAGCCACGGGCGCCTTCACTGGGCGGGCCGGCTTCGCCGCCTTGGAAATGGCGCGCTTTGCTGTGCGCTTGACCAGCCGGCTACGTCGTCCTGCTGTTCTGGTTGTGCGTGTCGCTCGCATTCGTTTGCTCTCACCGGGCTGCTCTCAGTTCACCGCCCGGTTTCTCTCCTCAGTCCTTGCCGTTCTTACTTGCGCCGCTCGACAATGTGCTTGTCGGTGCGCTTGTTGTGCCGCGTCTTCTTGCCCAGCGTCGGGAAAGCCCAAGGGGTCTGCGGATGATTGCCCTTGACCTTGCCTTCACCGCCGCCGTGCGGATGATCCACTGGGTTCATAGCCACGCCGCGCACCGTTGGCTTCCTGCCGCGCCAGCGGGTGCGGCCAGCCTTGCCGAACGTTTCATTCTCGTGATCGAGGTTGCCGACCTGGCCCACCGTCGCCATGCACTCCACGGAAAACTTGCGCGTTTCGCCGGAAGGCAGCTTAACGAGTGCGATATCGCCTTCCTTGCTCAAAAGCTGCGCCGAGCCGCCCGCCGAGCGAACTACTTGCCCTCCGCGCCCGGGATACAGCTCGAGGTTGTGCACCATCGTGCCCGGCGGAATATGCTTGAATTGCAGCGCATTCCCGGGAAGGATGTCCGCGCCGTCCCCGGTCGAAACGGTGGCGCCCACTTCCAGCCCGACGGGATGGAGGATGTAGCGCTTCTCGCCGTCGGCATAGTGCAACAGCGCCAGGTTCGCGCTGCGGTTGGGGTCGTATTCGATGGCCGCCACTTTCGCGGGCACGCCCGCCTTGTCGCGGCGGAAGTCCACCTTGCGGTATTGCTTCTTGTGGCCGCCGCCGCGGTGCCAGATCACGATTTCTCCGTGATTGTTTCGCCCGCCCGAACGCTTCTTCGGTTCAAGCAGCGCCTTCTCCGGCTCCTGCTTGGTGATGTGGCTCTTGTCCACGACGGTGATGAACCGCCGCGACGCCGTGTATGGATTAAAGCTCTTCAGTCCCATCGCTGCCTCTTACCTTTTGAATCCGTTTCTTTCAACCGTCCCGGTCTTACAGGTTCTCCGCGTACTCGATCATTTTTTCGCCTTCCGCCAGCTTCACGTAGGCTTTCTTCCAGTCGCGCCGGTAGCCTTCGTTCTGGCCGCGGCGCCGCATCTTGCCAACGAAATTCGCGGTGCGTACCGTGTCCACTTTCACCTTGAAAATCTGCTGCACCGCTTCCTTGATCTGCGTCTTCGTGGCGCTCGCGGAAACTTCAAAAACCACGGTGTGCTGCAGCTCTTTCACACCCAGGCCCTTTTCCGTGATGATCGGCCGGCGAATAATCTGATAGTGAGGGGTTGACATGGCTTATCCCTTCCCCTTCTTGGTGGCCGGCTTAGACGCTTTCTTGGCCGCCGGCTTCTTCGCTTCCGCCTTGGGCGCCGCTTCTTTCTTCGCGGGCTTGGCTGCGGGAGCAATCGCCGCCACATCCGGCACAACCACGGGCTTTTTCTCCGGATCGAGTGAATGGCTCAACCGCGCCACCGCATCCTTCGAGAGCACCAGCAAGTCGTGCTTCAGCACGTCGTACGGCTGCAAAACGTTAGGCGCGGCCAGCTTCACGCCTTCAATGTTGCGGCTGGCCAATTCCAGGTTGCGGTTTTCCCCGTGCGACACGAGCAACGCCGACTTCGTGCGGTTCAGCTTGCCGAGCGCGGCAACGAGGTTCTGCGTCTTGTGCGTCTCGAGCGTCCAGGCATCCACAACGGTCAGCTTCTGCTCCGCCAGCTTCGACGAGAGTGCTGAGCGCAGCGCGCCGAGCAACATCTTCTTTGGCAGCGCGTAGCTGTAATCGCGCGGCTCCGGTCCATGGACTGTGCCGCCATGGCGCCAAAGCGGCGAACGAATCGAGCCGATGCGCGCGCGCCCGGTGCCCTTCTGCCGCCAGAGCTTGCGACCCGCACCGCTGACTTCGCTCTTTTCCTTGACTTTGTGCGTGCCCCGGCGCAGCCCGCGGAGATACCATCGCGAAGCTTCGTGCAGCAGGTGCTGGTTCACCTTCGCGCCAAAGACCGCGTCCGCCAGTTCCACCTGGCCCACCTTCTTGCCATCCAGATTGACTACATCCACGACCGGCATGATCTCTCGCCCTTCTCTCAGTCTCTTACTTCGCAGCCTTCTTCACTTGCGGCCGCGTGGCAGCCGACGCCTTGCGGATGAAGATGTACTGCCCACTCGGCCCCGGCACCGATCCTCGCACCAGCAGCAGGTTCTCGTCGGTGTCCACTTTCACGACCTTCAAATTCTTGGCGGTCACTTTCTGGTTTCCCATGTGACCGGGGAAGTGCTGGTTCTTCCACACACGTGAAGGAAACGAGCTGCCGCCGATGCCGCCCGGCGCGCGGTGAAACATCGACCCGTGCGTATTGTCGCCGCCGGCGTAGTGCCAGCGCTTGACGCCGCCCTGAAAGCCCTTGCCCTTGCTGACGCCGCTCACGTCCACGAGTTCGCCGGTCTTAAAGTTCTCGACCAGCACGCGGTCGCCAATCTTGGTCTCATCCTTCGATTCCCCTTTGGACTCCTCGATGCGCACTTCGTGCAACACCTTCATGGGCGCGACGCCGGCCTTCTTGAAGTGCC
Source organism: uncultured Acidobacteriaceae bacterium (assembly GCA_964524985.1). Classification (GTDB taxonomy): domain Bacteria; phylum Acidobacteriota; class Terriglobia; order Acidiferrales; family UBA7541; genus Acidiferrum. The sequence goes on along the minus strand of CAZGFL010000094.1, from coordinate 813 downwards.
CGGTCATGGCCTTGTTCACGCGCTGTGGCTTGACGAATTCCACGAGTCCCAGTTGCGCGGCCTCGTAGCCGTCCTTGTCCTTCGTGCGGCGCTGTACCACGACGCACGGCCCGGCCTGCAAAACGGTGCACCCAACCAGCGTGCCGTCGGCGGCAAACACCTGCGTCATTCCCAGCTTGATTCCGATGATTCCGTTGACTGCCATTTTCTCATCTCTCGCTTTCGCAGCATGTCCACCCCTGACTACCGGATATTGGCTGCGTCCTGCTAAGCTCGCCGGGCTAAAGCCCGGCCCCTAACCACTTTCCACTCCTGAGAGATCCTCCGTCACTTCGCGGCGTGGCCGAAAGCCTTGATTTCCACGTCCACGCCCGGCGGCAAATCCAGCTTCATCAGTGCATCCACCGTATCCGGGGTCGGCTCCAGAATGTCGATCAGCCGCTTGTGGGTGCGCATCTCAAACTGCTCGCGCGACTTCTTGTCCACGTGCGGCGACCGCAGCACCGTCCAGCGGTTGATGGTGGTGGGCAGCGGAATCGGCCCGGCCACGTCCGCGCCGGTGCGCTTCGCCGTCTCCACGATTTCCCGCGTGGACTGGTCCAGAATGCGGTGGTCGTACGCCTTCAAACGAATTCGGATTTTGTCGCCTTGTCTCATTTAGTTTTCCAAATCTACTCGATGATTTCCGTTACCGCGCCGGCGCCTACGGTGTGGCCGCCTTCACGAATCGCGAAGCGCAAGCCCTTCTCCAAAGCCACCGGCGTGATCAGGGTCACTTCGCAGCTCACGTTGTCTCCCGGCATCACCATCTCC
>CAZGFL010000093.1:0-102318 GCA_964524985.1 uncultured Acidobacteriaceae bacterium | reverse complement strand
TTGGTTTGCAAAGGCATCGTCCGTTTGGTTCGTTGCCGTACCTGGTCCATGAAGCGACTAATCGACTTCGCTTTGGGATACGCATACAGCGCATCCTGTCGGGCCTGACTACGAATCTTGCTCTCGGGCAGATGAAGCTTTCTGTACCCGCGCTTGATTTTGTAGCCAAGGAACTCGAAGCCGTATCGGACATGGACGATCCGCGTCTTCTGCGGATGCAACTCCACGCCCAGTTGTTTCAGGATTTGGTGGGCCGCGTCCACTGCAGAGCGTGCCTCTGCTGCCGATTTACAAGTAATCACCCAATCATCGGCATACCTCGTCAGCTGAAATCCTCTCAGCCGCATCTCCCGATCAAACGGCGTCAGAAGTATGTTACTGAGAGTGGGCGAAACTACCCCTCCCTGCGGAGTCCCGCGCTCCGTAGGAAAGAGCTGCCCATTTCCGTAGCTTCCCGCTTTGAGCATCGCCTTGATGAGGCGAAGCACTCGGCCATCCGCTATTCGTTGGGCTACCAGCGTGAGGAGTTTCTCGTGATCCACAGATCCGAAAAAGTCTCGGAGATCTGCATCCACAATCCACTCCGACCCGCCTTGAATCTCTTTCCAGATCTTGCGCAGCGCGTCCTTCGTCGATCGCCCTCGCCGATATCCAAAGCTGGCGTCATCGAATATCGGCTCGAAGATGGGCTCCAACCGATTGAGCAGCGCTTGTTGGCACACGCGGTCATAGATCGCGGGTATGCCGAGCATTCGATACTCTCCTGGTTTGTCCCTCTTCGGAATAGGGTGTTGTCGCACCGGCAGAGGTTGATAGGTATCCTCTTCCAGCTCCCGCTGCAGCCGAGCCAACTGCGGACCCAGCTGCGCTTCAAAAGCCGTGAGATTCTGCCCATCTATACCTCCACTTCCCCGGTTCTCCTTCACCTTCTCCCAGGCCATCTCCAGGTTCTTCCGCTTGTACACCTTGTCGATTAATGAATGGACCTTCTTGGCCCCCGTCGGGTTGATCCAGTCCACCAGTCTCCTCAGACGAGAACGTACGGGTTTTTCACTCATGGAACTGTTCCTCATCCTCGCCTTTACTCCGCTGGCTTCCTTTCTCTTCCCGACCATCTTCGCCGGCTGCCTTCCCCGACCCACTTCCGTCGCCGATTTCTCGGTCACGTGTCTTTCGACACGCTTCAGGTACTATTCAGCCGTCCGACTACTGACCGAGCTTCACTCGCCCTTTCGCTTTCGCTTATAGGTCCGCTTACTCCGGTGCCACCCGGAGACTCTGTCAGTCCTCCTGAGGTCACGCGCTGTTCTTCCGTGCCGTGCTGCCCGCAATCACCTTGGTGCGGTGGGTGAATGAGAACGCCTTCGTCCCAGAAGTGCAGACTCGACCTTGCCCCACCTTTGGCCGACCGGTTCATCTTGGGGATGGTCCCCATCGATTGCAGCCCGGCACTTCTCCTCATGCCCTTCGGATTCCGCCTTACGGTGGACACCCTGCCCTCCGGAGTACAGCAAGCAGTGGCTTCAGGTCAGTCTTGGCAGTATCCAGCTTTCGCTTTCGTGCCCGTTTAGACGTCTCCATACCTTCTGCTTCCTCCGGCCAGCGAGGCTATTACCCCCCGCTTTTGGATATGGCGCCCCTCATTTGAGCGCCAGAGGGACTTTAACCCTCCAGAACAACGCACTGCTCAGCACACACTTCCGGTTTGCCGACCATCCGCCGTAATCTCGCCCGGCTGGAATGCGGCGGAACCTCCGAAAGTCAATCTGATTGTGCTCCTAGCCTCCGTGCCCACCCAACCGTCTGCCGAATGTCTTGACAACGATTCCTACGGCAACCCAGAGGACAGTTCCGTACAGCGCATACCACATCGCTTCTTGCAAGGCTGTCACACGTGCTGCACTGAAAAGGACAAGAGAGCCCGTCGAACTTGCATGCATGAGCTGCGCCAACAACACGCTTTTCGTGTTCGTATAAATCCACGCGATCAGCACTCGCATAGCCGTCATGGCCAAGCTGAACGCAAGAAAAAACGGCAGCCAATAGGTGCCATGTGGAGTAGCGGTCCCAAGATAGTCGATAACAGGTAAGTGCCAAAGGGCCCACAACAGCCCGAGTAAGATGCCCGGGGCCAGCCCATTGCCTTGGGAACGCATTTTCGGGAATGCATAGCCCATCCAGCCGATTTCTTCCAAGAAACCAGCAGGAATCCCAAATAGGATCCCCATGAAAAAGCGGTTGGGAGCATAAACCGGGGAGACGAATCTCTGCAGAAAGAGGAGAACGGTCAAGACTAGGATTGGGGGAATGAGCAGCGCCGTATACCATCCCGGTGGAACCCACGCTCGAAACATTTGGGAGAACAGCACCCGTAGACCGCTTTTCCCGTCTACGACCCTCGTCAAGGCAACGCCAGTAAAACTTGGGCCGAGAAGCATGACCGGAAACATCAGAATGCCGGTCATCTTCGGCAGAGGTTGGTGGCGGATGAGGTGCGGCGCAGCCACGGCAAGCGCACCCGTCCAAGAGACCAAGAACGTCAGCGCAAAGTACGCGACAACAGGATAACGCCTTATCATTGCTTCCTGGCTGCCGGGGATAGGAGACTCTGACGGCATTTACGCCCTAATTTACACGGGAACGGCAGGGGCTCGCAGTAGATTGTGGGCAGATGACGGCAACCCGGAAGTTATTCAATGGTCGCCGACTTGCCCTCCTTGACTACGCTTCGAGGATTCTTGTCCCCGCCCAAACCCACAAACTTCGAATGTCTCCTCGCGCAGCCCCTCTGACCTCACAGCCAGGGATTCGCTCCCTCCCAGCAATCACGAGCCACCACTCCCAGTGAGCTCTACCCCTTTCTTTTCTTTCTCTTACGCGCCCGTTCGAATGGAATGTATCCTTTTCTTCAAATACTAGTACTATTAGTTAACTTAACATAATAATTATTTTGCGCTATCGTGTGCCGTGAATTATCGCCTCCACCACGGCTGCTTCAACTCACGTGTCATTCCGACCCCCCGGTTCGCTCTTGCGAATCCCAAGGCGGAGAGGTCTGCTTTTTCCACGGTCCCGGTACCAGCCCCATTGCCATTGTTTTCAACCACTTACAAACTGCCAATTTGCAACTCTCTTGTTTTCATCGCCTTACGAACTGCTCCCTACCCCCCTACCCAAACGAAAAGAGGAAATCATGAATCCAGAAACGCAAACCTCCCCATCTTCACCTGCTGAGCTAGCCATCGATCTCGCCGTCCCTCCCGCGGTTCACGCGGACACCACCGCTTCTCCGCGTTGCGCGCCCCTACACGCGGAGAGACAGCAGGAGAGGTTCATATGTAGGGGCGGGCTTCAGCCTGGCTCAACGCGAAGACCCGCTCTGTCATCCCGAACCCGGTCGCGCCGTTCGCGAACGGCGGTGAGGGATCTGCTTCTCCAGAGGTGGTGCCAAGACAACAACACGGCGGGAGGACGGGCACGACATGTTAGTTAGTGCCCCTACAAAGAGAGAGGGAAAGGCTGAAGCCCACGCCTACATGAGCCGGCTGGAAGTCGGCGGTACGAAATAGCAGACGCTACTCGAAGTGGAATTGGATGCGGACGGTGACGTGGGCGGGAATGGGCATGCCGTTGCGCGTGGCGGGCTCGTAGCGGTAGTCGCGGAGCGCAGCCATGGCCGGTTCGCGCAGCGAAGGAGGGCCGGAGAGCACATTCATGTTGGTGACGATGCCGGACGTATCGACGAGAGCGTCTATCACCACGGCGCCGGTTTCAAAATCGCGCAGATCCTCGAGCGAGGCCACCGCTCTCGCCGATTTGAGGAGCTTCGGAGGAACGATCTTCCCTTCCGCCCCGGAAACGGAAACGGTTTCGGTGCGCGCCGGAGTTGCAATGGAAGAATGCCCAGTGGAGTGCTTTACGCTGGAAACGGCTGGCGTGGCTTTGCCGTGGCCACTCGGCTGGATGGGCGACGTGGTGGGTTCCACCACGTGCACACCGGAAGTCTCTGAACCGCCCGTGCTGGCGCTTCCCGTCGAAGCATCCGGGGGCGGGTCGGACGTGGTGGTGCTAGGTTTTCCGCTTCCGGTCGAAGCCGCCGGATTAACGGACGTTGGCGCGATGGTGCCCGCGCCCGACTGCGGCGTCTGCGACACCGAACCGGACCAGGTGGCAACAGAAATCTTTTTCGCTGCCGGCTTCCACGGCAGCCACTGCTTGTACCACGCCGCGCCAATGATGGTGACCACCAGAGCGACCGAGAGGAACGCCAGCCGCAGCACTCCGGAGCGGAATCCCGGGGTGAAGTTGCCACGCGCGCGGAACGAGCGCTTCCGCTTCTTCGGCAGGGAGGCGCTGAAGTCCAATGCCGGTTGCGGCAGCATGGCGTGTTCCGCCGGGGTCATGACCGAGCGGCGCGGTTCCGGCTCGACCGGCAACGATCTGAAGGCCACTTGAGTAGCTTCGGCCAGTTCCTGGGTCGGGCTCGGCGAACTCGTCGGAGCGGGCATCCAAGCGGGCGCGATTTCCGGCTTCGCGTTTCCGGCTTCTGGTTCAGGCCCCGAGAGCGTCTCGACCAGAGTCGGAGGCGGCATCGGGGTAGGTGACACGGCCTCGGGAGCGGGTTGTGACGGGGCGGCAGCTTGGGGCGGCGCGGGCGTTGGAAAATCTTGTGTCGGTGCAGAGGCCTGTGTCTGCAGGGAATTCAGCCGGCTGCGCAGCGCATCGATTTCTTTCTTGAGCGCGGCAACGTCGTCCGCACTCGGCGCCGGGGTCACTTCGGCCGGATCGTCTTCGCTGGTTTCCGCGGAAGCCACGAGCGCCGCGGCTTCCACTTGCTTGGCATCCTTTGGAAGGAGGGCGGTCGCCGCAGAAAATTCCATACCCCAAAACTTGGGAGCAGGCTCGGTGAATTCCAATTCGACGTAGCATTCGGTCGGCTTGTAGGCACGCTTGCGCGTCACCTGGGCGACCACTTCGCGCTTGGATTCTTCGTTGGTCAGGAAGAGCAATTGTCCGGGAGCCACAGCCGCAACGAGACGGATGACGCCACCTTTTTCAAAGACCAAAACCGTGGTGGTGTCCTCGGCGAACAGCTCCCGCTCAACCGGGTTGCTTCCTGGGCGCGCGCCGGTGACCTTCACGCGCACTTCGTGCGCTACCGCATTTACCTTGGGAAGCGGTTTCGTCTTCGGTTCGGGAACCGCGCCCTCGGCGGGCTCATCGGGAGTTTGCTCGGAGGGAGGAGGAGTTGTCTGCGCGTGGGATCCAGAATCGGAAGACGAAGAAGATGCGGAACTCGAGGAAGCGGACGCGCTCGCCGTGTCCGGACCTGGCTCGACGCGGAACTCTTCGGTTGCACTCGTGCCGTTCGCCGATGGCGACGCGGTCAAAGGAGTTGTGTCTTCTGCGGAAGACAAGCGAGTTGTCCCTTGCGTGCTGGATTTCGGGAGAAAAACCCAGCGAAAATTAGCCCCAGGCTGCAGAAGGCCACCCAAAGCAGGCGGCCCAGACAACCTTAATATGTTTTCATCGTGCCTGAACCACTCGCTATAGTACCAAGGTACTGGGTGCGAACATTATACCCCGGTCCGGCAACCGCCTTCGAAGGTGACGGTCAGGGATTAGACCTCAACCCTTCAATCACGATGGTATGCGTACAGAACCAGTAGCAGGATCGTGGCTATTGCGATGAAAACAATCCCGCCGACAAGAGAAACCCGCGAGACATAGTCTTGATCACTGGCCCCCGTCGCCACCAGATATGTAATCTCGTCGAGGATCATGCCGCTGCCTATTCCTAATGCCACGGGGGCCAAGAGCTTTGCGAGGCGCCGCCGCGGTCCAAAAGCGAGGACAAATGCCGCAGGCAGCGCAACTAGAACGCCCAGAAACAGGTGATGCACCAGGTATCCGCCCGGGTAGATATGCCGCACATGCACGAGATGCAGATACGACCGCAAAGCCGCAAACACGAATAGCATGGGAAGGAGGATCAGCAGCAGGGTTTGTCTTGCAGACAGAGACTCATGAGGCTCTGGCATAAGGTCTTTGTTGAGCAGGTCCGGCGCTCACTCGCCGTCCTTGATCCTCAAGTCCTGCGCCACGCGGAAGCCGTAATCGGCGTATTGAAATTCCGGGGGAATGCTCGAGCGCGCCGCCGTCCTCGTCACTTTGATGTGGTGCCGCCACGAGCCGCCGCGCGAGGATCGGCGAACACCGTCAACGGGGCCGGGCGGATTGCGCTCTGGGGATCGCGCGTAATACTCAGGGTCGTACCAGTCGGCACACCATTCGTGGACGTTGTCGCTCAAGTTGTAGAGCCCGAAGGCATTGGGCGAGTACAGCCCCACTGGCTCCGGGCCGTTCTTCCAGCGGCTGGCATAGTTCGGAAGGGATTCCGGAGGGGCGTCGCCCCACGGATAAGCCAAACCTTCCGCCCCGCCGCGCGCGGCGCGTTCCCATTCGGCTTCCGTGGGAAGGCGGTAGCGTTTGCCAGTCGAGTGGCTGAGCCAAGCGCAGTAGCTCACGGTTTCGAACCAGGAGACTCCGACGACCGGCATTTGGGAATCGCAGAAATGTTCTTTACCCCAGCACAGCGGCGCGCGTGCATTCGTAGCAGTGAGAAACCGGCTGTAGTCTTCGTTGGTCACCTGGTGCATGGCCAGCTCAAATGCGTCCACCCACACGCGATGCTCGGGCTTCTCATCATCGCGTCCGCGCTCGCATCCCATGCGAAACCAGCCTTCGGGAATGCGGACCGTTTTTGGCTCTACGATTCCGGTTTGTGCTTGATGCAACGACGACGTGGCCACGATCATTTCCCTCGTGCTCTACGGCTCGAGCACTTCCCGCCACAATACGCCGCACCTGGAAGACCGTGCAAGGCGCCGCCGCAGCTTCACGGCCGGGTGAAGTGCGGCAGTGGTATTATCGCAAAACCCTGCCGCGCCAGAAATCCCCGGAGGCTCCATGGCAAACCAGTTGGGACGCATCGAACATATCGTCGTCCTGATGCTCGAAAATCGGTCGTTCGACAATCTGCTCGGCTGGCTGTACGATCCGGCAAATCCCGCACCGTTCAATCAGCCACCACCCGCCAACTTCGAAGGCCTTTACGGAAAAAACCTCAGCAACCCAACGTCCGACGGGCGGACCATCCCCGCAGGAAAAGGCACGGACCTCACTGCACCGAATCCCGATCCCGGGGAACCTTATCAGGACGTGTACGCGCAAATCTACGGCCAGAAACAGACGCTGTATGCCAAGGATGTTCCGCCTGTGCCACCGACGCCGTGCAACATGCAGGGGTTCGTCTACAACTATGAACTGAAGAACGCCAGCAATCTCGCGAACGCCGCGACGATCATGAACTGCTTCACGCCCGCGTCCGTGCCCGTGCTTTGCAGCCTGGCCTACTACTACGGCCTTTGCGACCACTGGTTTTCTTCCATTCCTTCGCAGACTCTGTGCAATCGCTCGTTTGTCCATGCCGGGACTTCTACCGGTTATGTGAACAACGACGGGAGCGACGGCGTACTTTTCGTCAACAAATCGCCAACGATCTACAACGTGCTCTCAGACGCGGGGAAATCCTGGAAGGTGTACTGCGGCGGATGGACCGTCAGCAGCTTAGTGCTGCTCACGCAGCAGCAGGCGTGGCCGTTTGCGCTTCAGGGAGATCACTTTGGCGGGCACATCAGCGACTTCCTTTCGGACGCTGCGAAACCCGGTGGTCTTCCGGCGTATTCCTTCCTCGAGCCGAATTACATCGATTCGATCCTGCATGGCCCGGAAAACGACATGCATCCAGAATCGCACAAGATGCAGCTATTCGGGCTTTCCAACGTGGAGCGCGGGGAGCAGTTGCTGTCCCAGCTCTACACTGCGATTCGTAACAGTCCGGATTGGGACAAGATCCTGTTCCTGATTCTTTTCGATGAGCACGGCGGATGCTATGACCATGTTTGTCCGCCAACGTCGCAGACGTGCAACTTTGCCGTTTCTCCGGATGGCGTCGTCATTCCACCGGATCAGCCCGGTGGAACGGGCTTCCAGTTCGATCGCCTGGGTGTGCGCGTTCCGGCGATCGTCGTCTCCGCGTACACCCCGCCGCAGACCATCGTGAACACCGTGTTTGACCACACCAGCGCGCTCAGCACGGTGGTGAACTGCTTTGGCTTGCCGACGGAAAGGCTTGGCGCGCGTCAGGCCAAGGCTCCCGACGTGGGAGAGGCCCTTTCGCTTAGCAACGCGCGCACGGATTTTCCCCCGATTCCGGCAGCGCCGGTCGAACAGATCAGTCTCATGGAACGCACCATGGCCGCGCGCAATGCCATTCTTCAGGCAAATTCCAAACCGCTCTCCGATCTTCAGCTAAGCTTAGTGAAGGGCATCACACAACGCTTGAACATTCCCGTGCCTGCGGGAGATTTGGAAGCGGAGACAGCCACGGCCGTGAAGGCCGAAGCCCTTCTGCTCAAGGCGCAGGCTGAATTTGCCGCGCGGCGCGCAGTGAATCGTTTGTGGTGACCCGCGCAAAACGACTGCTCCTTTCGCTTGATTCTTACGAAAATGGTATAAGCTCCCTTCACCCAATTTCTAATTCAGCAGCTCGGGAGAACGGATCTTGAGCACGGTTCGGGAAGTCACCTATGAAGTGCTGCGACAGCTCGGCTTGAATGTAATCTTCGGGAATCCGGGATCGACGGAGCTCCCGTTCCTGCGCGACATGCCCGCGGATTTCCAATACATCCTGGGATTGCACGAGCGAGTGGCGGCCGGCATGGCGCTGGGCTACGCGATGGGCAAAGGCCAGGCCGCTTTCGTGAATCTGCATTCCATCGCCAGCGCCGGCAACGGCCTCTCCGCGATTGTGGACGCGCACTACAACCAGACGCCGCTGGTCATCACTACCGGTCAGCAGGATCGACGCCATCTTCTTGCGGAACCGTTTCTCGCAAGCCGCGCAGTGGACGTCGTGAAGCCGTATGTGAAGTGGGCGTACGAGCCGCTGCGCGCCGAAGACGTCCCCGCGGCCATCGCGCGCGGATATTATCTCGCTACACAGCCGCCAATGGGCCCGGTGTTTCTTTCCATCCCCATGGACGACTGGACGCACGAATGCGAGCCGGTCGAGGTACGGAAGATCGAGCAAACCGTGCTGCCCAATCCGCACGCACTCGACGAAATCGTTCGCGCGCTGGATGCGAGCCGCAATCCCGCGATTGTTGTGGGCTCACAACTGGAGCAGGACCGCGGCTGGCAGGATGCCGTGGCGCTCGCGGAACACTTGAACGCCGACGTGTTTCAGGAGCCGATTCCGCCGCGCTGGACCTTTCCGCGAACGCATCGGTTGTTTCGCGGCGGCTTGCTTCCCGCGCAGCAACCTCTGGCGGATCAACTCGCGGCGTACGACACGGTAGTCGTCCTCGGCGCGCCGATCTTTCTGTATTACGCGTACGTTCCCGGAAAGACGGTCAAGCCTGGCACGCAATTATTTCAAATCACGAATTCGCCCTACTACGCTTCCGCGGCGCTCGCCGGCACGAGCATCGTGGGAAACACCGCCGCGGCTGCGCGATATTTACGCGCGCGCGCCGTAGCGCATACGCGTGACAGTGTCTCTCCGCAGCCGCCAGCGGAGCCACCGGCTCCGGACTATCCCATCACAGCCGCTTTTCTCTTCAGCGTATTGAACCGCGTCATGCCGCGCGACGCCATCGTTTGCGAAGAATGTCCTTCGTCAAAAGGCGATCTCGACCGCTATCTCTTGCTGGATGAACCCAGCTCGTTTTATTCCGTTCCCAACGGCGTTCTTGGTTTCGGCGTGCCCGCGGCCGTCGGCCTGCAACTGGCGAACCCGCAGCGCAGAGTCGTCTGCCCCGTGGGCGACGGCTCGCTGCAGTATTCGGTGCAAGCGCTCTGGAGCGCGGTGCAAAACAGCGCCGAGGTGATCTTCATCGTGATCCGCAACGGCGACTACTCGGCATTGAAAGGCTTTTGCGACTTCACGCAAGTAGGGCGCAACGTCGCGGGCATGGACATCCCCGGAATCGATGCCGTGAAAATCGCGCAGGGCTACGGGATAAGCGCGACGGAAGTCGACCGTCCCGAGGCGCTCGAGGCGGTGTTGCAGGAAGCGTTTGCTTCGCGCCGGCCGCGATTGATCAGCGTGAACGTCGCCAAAGGCGGACAAAAGTGCATGGGCATGGATCAGTCCGTGAACCCGCCGAAGTACAGCTGAGAAGAGGCAAGTCATGCAACCCCTCGTGCAGTTGAATCGCCGCGAAATGCTCAAGGCCACGAGCGGTGTGTTGACGGGGCTCGCGGTTGCGGGAAGCCCACTGGCGCTGCTTGCCCGCGGGCGTGCATGGTGCGTGGACCTTTCCGCTTTCACAAGCGCGGAAGGCGCCGCGCTGATGGTCGTAGCGCGCACGATTGCGCCGCACGACAAGCTCGACGATGCGGCTTACGCTCTCGTTGTACAGGCGCTCGATGGTGATGCCGCAAAAGATGAAAAGACGCGGGCAATGCTGAAAGAAGGCCTCGGACAGCTTGGCGCGGGATTTGCAGCGGCAGTGGAAAAGGACCGCGTTGCGGCGCTCAAGAAGATCGAATCCTCGCCCTTTTTCCAAACCACTCGTTTGAAGACGCTTCAGGTGCTGTACTCGAATCCGATTGCCTACGCCTATTTCGGCTACGAAGGCGAAGCCTTTTCCAAAGGCGGGTATTTGCGTCGCGGCTTCAATGACTTGCGCTGGCTGCCCGAAGTTCCGGCGGATGACAGCGGCCCCATGCCCGGATAAGCGTGGCTGCGGAGGATGGTTCGATGAGCCGCATCGACTTCAATGATTCCTCGGCCGTGGTGATTATCGGCAGCGGCGCGGGTGGCGGCACGCTTGCGCACGAACTGACACGCCGCGGCATCAAGGTCGTTCTGCTCGAAGCAGGAAAGCGGCAGTCCACGGAGACGTTTTCGCAGGTCCCCGGCGAAGCCTTCGCACAGTTGACCTGGCTCGACCCGCGCACACAGAGCGGCAACTGGGGCGTAGCGCGCGACTTCCCCACCCTTCCGGCTTGGCATTGCAAGACCGTCGGCGGCACCACGGTGCACTGGACGGCTTCAACTCCGAGGCTTGAGCCGTGGGAGCTGCGCGCGAGAACCACCTACGGAGAAATCCCCGGCGCTTCGCTCATCGACTGGCCCATCGCCTACGACGAGCTCCTGAAGTATTGCGAAATCGCCGAGCGCCGCATGGGTGTGACGCGCCGCAACGGTGTTCCTGGCCTGCCGGCTTCCAATAATTTCAAGGTGATGTACGCCGGAGCGAAAAAACTCGGATACAAGCAGGTGCACACGGGCCACCTGGCCATCAATTCGCGCGCGTTTGATGGCCGCGGCTTTTGCATCCAGCAAGGCTTCTGCGTGCAAGGCTGCAAGATGGCAGCGAAGTGGAGCACGTTGTACACGGAAATTCCGCGCGCGGAAGCCACCGGGCATCTCGACTTGCGCGTGGAATGCACCGCCACAAAAATCGAACATGGCACCGATGGCCGGGTGAATGGCGTTCTTTACCGCGATGCGCAGGGAAAAGAGCAACGCCAGAAGGCCCGCATCGTCTGCGTCGCGGGCAATGCCATCGAAACCGCGCGGCTATTGCTCCTCTCCGAATCTTTTAAGTTTCCGCAAGGCCTCGCCAATTCTTCCGGCCAGGTGGGCCGCAACTACTGCCACCAGATCACCGGATTCGTGTGGGGAATTTTTGAAAACCCGGTTTATTCCTGGCGCGGCGCAACGCTTGCGGGCGTCGTGGAAGATGAAGTCGTCCACGAACCAAAGCGCGGCTTTGCGGGCGGGTACCGGATGGAACTGGTCACGCTCGATCTGCCGACGTTTCCGCTGGTGGGTTTGCCGTACGGCTGGGGACGCGACTTCGCTTCCATCCTGGACAATTACCGCAATCTAGCCGGAATGTTCATCAACGGCGAGGACCTTCCGCGTTCAGACAACCGCATTACACTGAACAGCAGCGTGAAGGATGCTTTCGGCCTGCCGGTGCCGAACGTTCACGTCGATGAACATGCCAACGATCAAGCCATGCGCACTCACGCGCAAGGGCAAATGCACAAAATGTATGACGCGATTGGCGCGAAGCGAATCCTCAACGGGCCGATTCCGCCGGCAACGCACAATCTCTGCACGGCGAGGATGAGCGCGAATCCTCGCGACGGCGTGACCAATGCGTGGGGCCAGACGCACGACATCAAGAATCTTTTCGTCTCCGACGGCAGCGCCTTGACTACGCCCGGCGCCGCAAACCCGACGCTCACGATTGTGGCTTTGGCGCTGCGCCAGGCCGAATATATCAGCCGCGAAATGAAGGCCGGAACTATTTGACCGGCCCTGAGGGATTCAGTTCTTGTCTTTATCCTTTTCCTCGGCTCCGAGCTCGCCAAACGGCCAGATATTAAACGCCTTCAATTCTTCGTACTCATGCTTGGCGCGGAGCATTTTGGCTGTGCGCTCGGCAGGCCACGGCGAAGCGAAGCGCTCGGGCCGGTCCGCGATCCAGAACGCCGCCAGGGCCATCAGCGTGGCGTTGTGCGTGAGCACGTCCGGCTTTTGCGCTTCGAGCGCATCCGCGGCGCTATGATGCGTGAATTCGTATTCGGTCGTATCCTGGTTCATGTTAATGCCGGGCAGACCTGCCATCGAGAAAGGCAGGGTGTCCGTGCCCGACTCCACGTGGTCGTCCACTTGCACCGGACGCACATTAGAAATTGCATCGGCAAAAGGCTGGAATACGGGAAGCAGATCATCCCTGCCACCCAGTTGAAAGCCTTTCACCTGGCCCTGCCCATAGTCCAGAATCAAATCGCCGAGATGATTGGCCAATTCCGCTTGGTGTTGCTTGACGTATGCAAATGACCCGTCGAGGCCCTGCTCTTCGCCGGTGAACAGCACAAAACGAATCGTCCGTCGCGGCCGCTGACCGGAGCGCACGATGGCATCCGCAGCGCCCAATGTCGTGGCGGTTCCCGAGCCATTGTCGGTGGTCCCCTGCGCCAGATCCCAGGAATCGAGATGTCCGCCAACCACGAAAATTTCCTCCGGATGTTCGCGCCCGCGAATCTCACCGACAACGTTCGCCGTCTCCACGGGACCGTTCGTGAAGGAGTTCTCTATGTTAAATCGCACACGCGGCGTGATGCCGCGCTCCAAGAACCGCTCGAGCTGCCCTTGATCTTCGGCGGTCATGGAAACCACAGGGACAGAAAAGTCCGCGTCAAAGCCGAGAATCCCCGTGTGCGTCAGGTTCATGCCGGTGGACTTCCCGCCACCTTGCCCACCAATGACCGCGACCGTGCCAGCGGGCCCGGCCGCCCTCAGGAAATCGCCGAACTGCGCAAAAAGCATGATGCCGCTTTTGTTCGGCTTGCCTCGCATCACCACCAACGCCACTTTGCCCTTCAGCCTGGCCACATTCTTGATTTCGTTGTCGATGTCGAACATGTTGACGGTCACGACTTCGCCTTCCGCGCCGCCAGCGGGAGTTGAGCCGGTCCATCCCATGGCGTCCACGTGCAGCTTGTGGTGCACAGGCAAAAGCATTTCCGCTTCGGCGGAGCCACGCGTCCATCCCTTCCAGATGGTGTATTTCTCGGTGTGCACGTTTTCCAGGCCGATGGCTTTCATTTTGCCGACGGCCCACTCTTCGGCTTTGTGTTCGCTTGCAGACCCGGTGACGCGCGAGCCGACGTCGTCGCTCAACTCCGTCAAATATTGAAACGCGTGCGAATTCATAAATCCCTCGCCGGCGATTTTCACGAGCGCGGGCTTGGTGCCGTCCTCGTCGGGGCCTTTGTTCGCGGACTTGTCCCGCGCGCAAAGGGGCAACGCCCCAAAACACAGGCTCACAGCAACAACAATCAGCCCACTCAGCACACGTGGCATTCTTCTCTCCTTGCGCTCTTTGCGCACACCAAGGCTATCACGCACTCAGACGCGCGTGCCGCCCAAGCGTCTCACAAAGGTGGTAGCCCGTGTTGTTGCGGCAACTCGTTCTCAGTGGTGGCTTTACCGCGCGCCTCTGTGCCCTCTACACTGCCTTGGTGATTCGGATGAAGCATTCTCCCCAGCTGCGAACGTTTCGCGGCTTACTCGCCGCCGGGATCTTCGTTCTCGCGCTTTGCCACAAGCCGGCTCTGGCTCAAGAGCCGGGGCAAAAACCGGCAGAGAAGCCTGCCGTCAAGCCCGCTGAAAAATCACCCGCGCCAGAGAAAATCGTCAATCCGGCGCAGATTGAGCTTCTGGAAACGAAGGTGCGGTTCGAGTCGAACGGCGACAGCCGCAAGGAAGTACACACCATCGTGAAGATCAACAGCGAAGTCGGCGCGCGGCAGTTCGCGCGGCTGACATTCGATTTCAACCGCTCCTTCGAAACAGTGGAGATTCCATTTGTCCGCATCACGCACGCTGCCCGCGGAACGGCGGACATTTTGCCGAGCGCGATCACTGATCAGCCGAATTCCGCGGTGGTCAACGCCCCGGCGTATCAGGACGTTCGCGTCAAGTCCGTGCGGATTCTCGGCCTCGCGCCGGGGGATACGCTCGAGTACCGCGTCGTGCGGACGGTCTCGCATCATCCGCTCGCGCCGGACTTCTGGCTAGACCACACCTTCGATCGCTCAGGCATGGTCACCCGCGAAATTTTCGAAGTCGATTGGCCAACATCACGCAAACCCGAGTTCCAAATCAATCCCGCCACGCCTGCCTCATCCTCGGAGAAGTCCGGCGAAGGCGATGCCGCCCGTGTTACGTATCGTTGGACGCGGTCGGCAACCGAGGCAGCAAAGAACCCTCAGGCGTCAAGCAAGAGCTCGGAGGACACCGAACCCGATGTCGTGGTCTCGACCGAGCACGAGTGGGAAAGGCTATCGATTCAGTTGGATGAAAAGTTGATTCCGGGTGCGAAGCCACTGGAATCAATCGCTACCTACGAAGAATCAATGCGAGAATCCGAGCGAAGATACCGTGTTTCTCGGGAGATCACCGAGAAATCGCTTGACCTAACAAGAGCGAGCAAAACCACCCGTGGAAAGCTTGAAGCCATATACGATTTCGTGTCCCAGAAGATTGCCACCATCGATCTCCCCCTAGGAGCCACAGGATTCCTGGCCAGGCGCGCGGAGGATGTCCTGACGTCTGGGTATGCCACGGCAGAGGACAAGTTTGTCCTTTTCGCGGGGCTCGCCACCGGCGCAAACCTTGCGGCAGAGGCTGGACTCACAGGGTATTGCAACCAGAAAGGAATTCCTAGGTATACCGCCCTCAAGCATTTGCTAATTCGTGGCGGCGATAGCAAGGGCTGGCTCTCTTGGCTGGATCCAAGCCTAGAAGTGGCACCTTTCGGACTAATCCCGGCTAACTCCGGCAAGTGTATTCTTGTGTTGAACCGCGGTTTCTACTCGCTAAGTTCGACTGGGCACGAGTGGGAACCTCTCGACAGAAAGCTCCCCTTTGAAGCTCGACAGAGTGTGGGAGTGAATGCCTCGCTTTCAACCGACGGCAAGCTCAACGCGAAAGTGCATTACGCGATGCGCGGAGATAATGAACTGCTGCTGCGCCTGGCGTTTCACCAATCACCGAAGGAAAAATGGAAGGAGTTGGCTCAGCTTCTTTCCATCACCGATGGCTTCCGCGGGGAAGTCAGCAACGTGACGGCTTCCGATCCTTACGCGACGCGCGAGCCTTTCACGCTCGATTACGAAATCACGATGCCCAAGTTTGTGGACTGGTCGAAGAAAACGGTGCGCATCCCGGCGCTGTTGCCCCAACTCGGCTTGCCCGATTTGCCGGGGAAAACCGCGCCTGGCTCCGCAGCTCCGGCCATCGACCTGGGCACGCCGCTCGAAGTCGAGACGCAAATGACGCTGCGCCTCCCCCCGGGCACGACCGTGGCCACACCCACAGGCACTTCCGTCGAGCGCGATTACGCAACGTACTCCTCGCAATACGCGGCCAAGGATTCCAGCGTAACGGCTTCGCGCCACATCCATTTCATTTTGCGGGAAATCCCCGGCTCGCGCGCGGCGGACTATAACGCGTTCGTGCGCGCCGTGCAGAGTGATGCCGCCCAGATTTTTACGCTGGAGCGAGCAGCGACGGCTTCAGCCGCGAAAAAGGAATGAGTATCTGTACTGAGACTGCGAACCGAGGCTGAGGACCAGAAAACCGAAGACGGGCGCGATCTATCGTGCGCCGACAACGGCTTACCACAGTAGATTCTGCAAACAAACGCAGACGCGTCCGTTGGAGGTCAGCTACTTGATCTCCAGGATTTCCTTTTCCTTCGCGGCGGAAAGATCCTCGATCTTCTTCGTCTCTGAGTGCGTCACCTTTTCCAGTTCTTCGCTGGCGCGCTTGTGCTCGTCCTGGCTTATCTTTTTGTCTTTCTCCATCTTGTCGACCGCTTCTTTGATATCGCGGCGGATGTTCCGGACGGCGGTGCGGTGGTTCTCCAGGATTTTGTGCAGGTGCTTCACGATTTCCTTGCGGCGCTCTTCCGTGGGAGCGGGCATGGGCACGCGCACGATCTTTCCATCATTGGTAGGATTCAGTCCCAGGTCGGAGGTGCGAATCGCTTTGTCGATCAGCGGCACCACGCTCGGATCCCATGGAGCAATCACCAGCATCGTGGCTTCCGGCACGGTGACCGTTCCCAATTGATTTACGGGCATCGGCGTGCCGTGATAGTCCACGCGAACGGCATCGAGAATCGCGGCGTTCGCGCGCCCGGTGCGCAGCGTCGCAAGCTCCTTGCGGAAATCATCCACGGCCTTTTCCATGCGCGCTCTTGCCGCCGCCATTGCATCTTTCGGTGATCCAAACGTCGTCATTTTCGAGTCCTCAGTCTTGAGTTCCAGGTATTTTGTACAGAAGTGTTGGAAAACGAAGCACGATACGAAACCGCATCCTCAGCCCTTGCTGGGGACCGCACCGACCTCTGCGGGATTCATCTTAAACTGAAAATGGAGCACGTATCACGGAAAACTGCTGCTTCATGCCGGCGTCACCTTCGACCCCACACGCTCGCCCAGCACCACGCGCTTGATGTTTCCCGGCCGGTTCATGTTGAACACCACGATGGGCATGCCGTTGTCCATGCACAGCGAAATCGCCGTCGAATCCATCACCTTCAGGTTCTGGCTCAGCACTTCGCGATAGGTAATGGCAGCGAAAAACCGCGCGTCCGGCACTTGTTCCGGGTCGGCATCGTAAATGCCTTCCACGCGCGTGGCTTTCAGGATCGCGTCCGCCTTGATCTCCATCGCACGCAATGCCGCCGCTGTATCCGTCGAGAAGTACGGATTCCCCGTGCCGGCCCCGAAAATGACGATGCGGCCTTTCTCCAGATGCCGCATGGCGCGCCGCCGGATAAACGGCTCGCACACTTCCTTCATCTCGATGGCGCTCAGCACGCGCGTGAAGACGCCCTCTTTTTCAAGAGCATCCTGCAACGCCATTGCATTGATAACCGTCGCCAGCATTCCCATGTAGTCGCCCGTTGCGCGATCGATCTCGAATCCTTTTTGCCGCGCGCCGCGGAAAATATTTCCTCCGCCGACCATGATGGCGGTTTGCACGCCCAGCCCGTGGACGTCTTTCAACTCTTGCGCGATGGCCTGAATGGTTTCCCCGTGAATGCCGAATCCCTGCGGCCCCTGGAAGGCTTCACCGGAAAGCTTCAGCAGAATCCGGCGGTATGCCGGCTTTGCTTTCTTCTCTTTTTTCGTGCGGGCCTTCTTCGTCGCGGCCATGAGTCTCCGAATCACGCAGTCTGGAAGCCACCGAATTGTAACAAACTATCTCTAGGCTCGCACATTTGGAGTGCGGGAGCCTGGCTCCCGCTTTTCCGGTCCCGCGGGGCCACAAGTCGCAAAGCGGCAGCCAGGTCTGCCGTACTCCGAAAAAAACGCCCCGATAGGATCGGGGCGCTTTCTCGAAGTTAAGACTGAGTGTCTATCCGTTACGCGTTCACCGGAACCGGGGCAGTCTCCGGCCCTGTTCCCGAAGACGATCCGCCGCTGATTTCGCCGACCTTGAAGCGCGCGAAGCGCCGGATCGAAATGTTTTCACCCAGCTTGGCGATGGCTTGCGTAATCATCTCGCCGATGGTCACGCTCTCGTCCTTGATGTAGTGCTGTTCGTAGAGGCAGTTTTCCTCGTAGAACTTTTCCATCTTGCCGTTGACGATCTTTTCGACCACGGCTTCCGGCTTGCCGGTCGCCAAAGCCTGGGCGCGGTAAATGTCCCGCTCTTTCTCGAGCATTTCGGGAGTAACTTCCTCGCGGCGCACGTAGCGCGGGTCGAGCGCCGCCACGTGCATGGCAATGTCGTGCGAAAGCTGCTGAAAGGCTTCGGTGCGCGCCACGAAGTCGGACTCGCAGTTCAGTTCCACGAGAACGCCGATTTTCCCGCCGGCGTGGATGTAACTGCCCACCAGCCCTTCGCTGGCTTCGCGCGTGGCTTTCTTGGCCGCAGCCGCTTGGCCCTTTTTCCGCAGGATCTCGATGGCTTTCTCGATCACGCCGTTGGCTTCCACCAGCGCGGCCTTGCAATCGCTGAATCCTGCCCCAGTCCGTTCCCGTAATTCTTTCACAAGCTTTGCTGGGATATCCATGGCTGTATGTTGAGTGCTCATCCTTTTTTTCCTGACTCATTAAAATCGTGTTACATCCACCGGCTTCCTGCAGAACGGCCCGCCCCGAGGCCATCGGGACGGGCCAGTTCACAATCCCATCCACGCGCTTTTCTTAGCGGCTTTCCTCGTCCGGAGGCACGGTGGTCTCGGCGCCCTCTGCCAGGGCATCCGCGCCCTCCACGAAGTCGCCCTCTTGTTTCTCGTATTGCTCGTAGGCGCTGGTATCCACATACTCGACGCCTTCGACCAGGGCCTGGTCAGCCGCGGACTTCTGTTCCGCCACCTGCGATTGCTGGTAGGCGTTGTGGCCTTCGAGCACGGAGTCGGAAATCTTTGTCGTAAAAAGGCGAATCGCGCGCAGCGCGTCGTCGTTGCCCGGGATGATCCAGTCCACCACGTCCGGGTCGCAATTCGTATCCACCACGGAAACCACCGGCACGCCCATGCGCCGCGCTTCCTTTACCGCAATTTCTTCGGCATTCGAGTCGATGACAAACATGGCGTCCGGGAGCTGCGCCATGTTCTCGATGCCCTCTAGGTTCTGATGCAGATGCTTCATTTCGCGGTCGAGGCGCGCTTGCTCTTTCTTTGAAAGCTCTTTGATGCGCCCGTCTTCGGTCATGGCCTTCAGCAGCTTCAGGCGCTTGATGGACTTCTGGAGCGTCGCCCAGTTCGTCAGCGTGCCGCCCAGCCAGCGGTGATTCACGTAGAACGCCCCGCAACGCTTCGCTTCTTCGGCGACCGCATCCTGGGCCTGGCGCTTGGTGCCCACGAACAAAACAGACCGGCCTTGCGCGGAAATATCGCTCACGAAGCGGCTCGCTTCGCGGAACATCTTGAGGGTTTTCTGGAGATCGATGATATGGATGCCGTTGCGTTCTCCGAAAATGTACTCCTTCATTTTCGGATTCCAGCGGCGCGTCTGGTGACCGAAGTGAACTCCGGCCTCCAGCAGCTCTTTCATGGTGATTTCTACTGCCAAGTTTCCTCCTAATTGAATAGCTGTTTGCGGCAGCGGCGCGTCGCGGAGCGGGTCTAAAGACCCGCCACTACAACTTCGCTGCAGAACAGCCTCTTGCCGGCTTCTTGCCGGCCGTGATCTCAGGAGGAGGACTCGCGTCATCCTCCTGGAGCCCGTTGCAGTCACCAATTAACGCTTGGTGAACTGAAATCTCTTAGGTGCACCCAGCCGCAGGGTCGCCCACCTTCACGCACCGACTAGCGCTTCGTGAACTGGAAGCGCTTGCGCGCGCCCTTCTGCCCGTACTTCTTGCGTTCCTTCATTCGGGAATCGCGCGTCAAAAATCCGTTCTTGCGAAGCGACGGCCGTAGCTCAGGATTGAACCGCGCAATCGCGCGTGACAATCCCATGCGAACCGCTCCCGCCTGACCGCCCACGCCGCCGCCATTCGCGGTCACCACCACATCCACCTGCTCGACCAGGCTCGTAAACTTGAGCGGCTCGGTCGCTTCATGCTTCCACGCATGATTCGGGAAATACTGCTCCGCCGTCCGGCCGTTCACCGTGAACTTGCCAGACCCTGCACGGAGAAACACGCGCGCGATGGCCTCCTTGCGGCGTCCCGTTCCCAGAAACCATGCTTGTGTGCCCGCGATGGGCGTACCCGCTGTACTCAACGTTCCTCCTGACCCTTCGTAACCGTGACCTGCCGCGTTCGATACTTCCGCGCCCAGTGGCAATTTCCGCCAGCCACTTATCGGTCTGTTTGACTCCACGCTCGGTTGATTCCCTGCGAAGGCCTGCACCGGACCAACGTAGAAAAAGAACAGCAACGTGAGGAAAAACAACAAATCCGTTTACAACAACTGGACCAGCACCCTGCAGCCGTTCACGAGAATGCTCAAGCTGCTACCGAGTGGCGGCCCCCTCCCCCCACTTTTATGTAAGTGTTGATTCTAAAGGGGGATAAAGTCCTTTGTTTTCATACACTTTTGCAAGTGTTGACTCTAAAGGACTTACTTGCATGTGCTGCGCCCTCAAATCGCCACGGCTTGCGGCTTCTGCCCGGCATGCCTCGCCAGACCCGCCGCATCGCGGTACACGCGCAATTTCTTCGCCCGGCGCGCCTGCAACTTGTTCTTCGGGAGCATGCCGACAATCGCTTCGCGCACAATCCACTCCGGCCGAGTCCCCCGCAGGCGTTTGGCCGGCACGGCCTTCAAGCCGCCCGGATAGCCGCTGTGCGAGTAATAAACTTTTTGCTCGACCTTGTTGCCGGTCATGCGGATCTTGTCCGCATTGATCACCACCACGTGATCGCCCGAATCTAGGTACGGCGTAAAGCTTGGCTTGTCCTTGCCGATCAGAATTCGCGCCACTTTCGTGGCCAGCCGTCCCAGGACCGCATTGGTAGCGTCCACAACAAACCAGTTGGCGCCCACCTTCAGCGCTTCGGCTTCTTCACCTTTGGCTACGTACGTCCTCATGCCGCTCAGTCACACCTTTCCCTATAGAGACAAACATTAAGTTTAATGCAGGCGACGATGACTGTCAACGCGATTTGTCGCGCCTGCGCAGATTGATGTTTGCAATTCCTGTGGGACGTTGGGGCCTCTACTTGGCCGGCGCCAAGGAGATGGCCCGCAGCACCGCGATTTCGCCCTGCGCTTTCAGAGCAACATGGGCGCCTTTGCTCACCAGCCAAATGTCGCCCGTCGGATGTAATTTTTTTTCGTCTCCGCTAATCGCCATTACGGCGCCCGCGCGAACCTCATAAAGCGTTTCGCGATCGGTTGGCAGCACCGCTTCGCGCGGCAGCAAGAGCAGGCTGTGCACCTCCAACGGCGCAGCCAGTGTCCCCACCTTCTGCGAAAAGAGCGTGGCCTGGCGAAGCCCCCCTTTCGTCTCCCCAACATCCTTATATTCGAGAGGAGCGCGCAGCTTGGGAGCGGGCTGGGTCGACTCGGGAGGATTGGGTCCCTCCTCGTTGTTCGAACAACTCGCCGCGAAGAGGAGAAACATGGCCGGCAGGAGGACTTGCGTCAATCGAAAGAGTGGTGGAGCGCTCATGGAATCACCTCGCCCTTCACGCCGCGGCCATTCATGGGGCCAGTCCATAGAGATACCCGCCTGTGGTGGCCACAAAAACGCGGCCTTCGGCAATGGCAGGATGCCCGGGCATGGCACCCTTCAACGGAAAGTGCACCACTGTCTGCGGCACTGAGACGATTTTGAAACCCGCACTCGTGCAGGCGGGACCCGGAGCTATCCCCGATCCTGCCGGCCCCAAGGGATAGGAGCACGCCGTCCCCGAGGGGGGAAGGACCTCGGGATCGGCAAGCACGTAGAACTCATGCGGATTCGACGAAGTATCGAACTCCGTGTCCGCGCCTACATAAATCAATCCGTGGGCGACGCTCGGCGCTCCCGCTCCATCACCATTCAAATCAAAAACCCAGCGCACGCGGTCGTCATCGGTCGAGCAAACATCCAGCGAGTAGAGGCGATTGAGGAGAATACGCCCTGGAGCGTGTCCGTAAATATCCACCGGCGCGATCTCGTTCAAGTTGTAGCCGCCGGAGGTGATGTAGAGGTGGTCGCCGGCCAGTGCCCCAGGGCGGATGAATCGCGTGTCCCCGTGGCCGTCGGTTTGAAACGGCAAGCTCGGAACCGGGGGAAAGGTCCATCGCGGACACTCGAGGCTGTGGCCGGCATAAGAACAGGCGGCGTTCGAATGAAAACCCCCGTGCCTCACGTCCACAGCGTGCAAATACCCGTCCTTCTGAACGCCGATGGCCATCACTCCGCAGTGGACCTTGGCGACCAGCGGTGTGGCCGCATAGTCCGGGTCGTTGTCGTAGTTGATATCCACGGGCTGCAACTGCCAGAGTACATTTCCGGTGTGCCAGTCGAGCTTCACCATGCTCATGTTGTAATCCGGGCTGGGCACCGAGCCGGTGCAATCGGGGGAGCTGTGGAAGCAGCTATTCCCCGTGGTCACGATCAAGTCACCGCTCCGCGTGACCGCCGGGGAGCTCCAGATTCCCCCGCCCGCCGGCGGACCACTGGACGAAAAGATAAACGAGGAATCGCGTGAACCGTCCGCTAGGTTAATCGCATAGATCTGCCCTATCGTGATGGGAGCATCCGGAGTGCGGGCCGCTGCGCCAACGTACGCGCGATGATGCGCAATAGCTGGCGAGGAATAGCCGATTTTGGACGTTCCACTGGTCGGCGCAATCACGGCGGACTTCCAAATACATTCTCCCGTACGGGCATCCAGTGCCCAGAGCCTTCCATCGCCGTTGTTCGAGTTAGGATCGGGAGCGCCGAAAATCACCGCGGCCCTGTGTCCCGGAACATCGTCGGTGATGGCCGCGCTCGAAGCGATTCCCGGACCAGACGGATTGCCGCTTCCCACGATCGGCGAGATCACGAGCGGCGCGGTCGTCGTGCCGCACGCGTCCGGCGGGCTCGGCACCGTGGTCGGCGGATATTGCCAGCGCACTTTCCCCTGATTCGGCCCCCGGGCGTGCACCGCATAGAAGATTCCCGTCACGCCGTCGCCGATATAGACCGTGTCCTCATAAACGGTGGGAGAAGCCACAAACGAACCGCCCGGCGACTGGAACACCCATCCGGTGGTGGTAAAGTTCAGCGTTTTCGCGGTACTTGCGTTCAAGACATCCTCGTCTTCTTGGTGCGCGCGCCGTGAACTATCTCGCCCGTACTCTTTCCACTCGCGATGTTCACAACCCAGGAAAGCCAAAGACGCCGCGAGGAGTCCGGCTCCGCAGCGGGTACGCAGATGATTCATTGCCGTTCTCCTTTCACTTCGATCCCGGATACACGTAGACCGCCCGGATAACCGCTACCTGTCCGGGACTTTCGATCGACAAGGATGCGCCTTTCCCGACGCTCCAAAAATCCCCAAGCGTGCGCTCTTGTTTTTGTCCATTGATGGTGGTGGTGACTGCGCCTTCGCGCAGCTCCATCACGATGTCCGTGGGCGTTGGCACATTCGCCGCCTTCGAATGGCCCATGATGAGATTCCTGACTTCCACTCGCAGCTTGACGGATTGAAATTGGTAGGGAAAAACCGGGCCGGACAGCATTCCCTCTGTAAGCACGGAATAGTAAGGCTGTTGGCTGGGTTTCTCGTTGCTGGATTGCGCGTCGACCTGATGAATCGGCTGAGCTGCAAGCAGCAGGAAGAGAATGCACAACAAAGGAGAGAAAACCTTGGTTCGCATGCCAGAGACCTCCATTGCGCGGGATGCCGCGGTTAGGGACCAGGAGTTCTGACCGAGGTAAGTTCCTCGCAAGATACTCCCCCGCAGGGAGGCTGTCAACCTTGGATTGCGGAGTGCGAGCGGATGATGGGCAGCGCTTGAGACGCTGCGAAAGGCTTAGCGTTCAGCGAACGCGTGTGCTTGGCGGCGCCACCACTCCTGGCCCGAAGCGGGCAGCGTGTAAACGGGATCGTAGTATTCGTACAGGCGGGTCAGGGCTTCGGGATCGTCGGCTTCAATGCCGGTTTTATAGTTTTTCGTCCAGTAGGAGATGCCCTTTTCGCGATCGTATTCCTTGAGCTGGTGCACCCAGCGCTTGCCCACGAACGGCACATCGCAAATCATCCTGGGCGTCGCAAACCCCGGCAGGTAGCCCATGATGTCGTGCTGAAGCTGCTGCGCTTCGTAAATGGCCAGCCGCCAGTGCTCGGCATTGGGGATCATGTCGCACATGTAGAAGTAATACGGCATGATTTTGGCGCGGTCGAGCAGCGTGAAGCAAAGCTCCAGAAGCTCCTGGGATGAAGTATTTACACCGCGCAGCAGGACGCCCTGGTTGCGGACATCGCGAAAGCCGATTTCCAGGAATTTCTTCGCGGCTTTCGCCACCAGCGGCGTCACCTGCCGCGCGTTGTTCACGTGCGTGTGCAGCGCGATATCCACTTCGCGCTCGCGTGCCTTCTTCGCCAGACGTTCCATTCCGCGCACCACTTCGTCCTGCAGGAAATGTTGCGGAATGCCCATCAAGCCCTTGGTCGCCAGCCGGATGTCCTTGATGTTCGGAATGTCCATCAGCGCGGACACGAACGGTTCGAGCTGCGTCATGGGCATGTTGGCGATGTCTCCGCCGGAAACGACTGCGTCGCGCACCGAAGGCGTCTTGCGCAAGTATTCGAGCATCTGCTCGTAGCGGTCTTTCTGGGGAAGCTGGAAGCGCAGCTTCACCACTTGCGGCACGTCGTTGCCAA
This sequence comes from uncultured Acidobacteriaceae bacterium, assembly GCA_964524985.1. Taxonomy (GTDB): domain Bacteria; phylum Acidobacteriota; class Terriglobia; order Acidiferrales; family UBA7541; genus Acidiferrum. Next base: position 77,393 of record CAZGFL010000093.1, on the reverse strand, counting down.
CCAGGTCCATGCGCGTGCAATGGCCGCAGTACTGCGGGCAGGTCGAGAGCATCTCCGCGAGCACCTTCGTCGGGTAACGGTGCGTGAGCCCTTCGACGGCCCACATTTCCGCTTCGTGCAGGCTGTCGCGGCTGGACTTTGGATGGCTCGGCCAATCGGGATTGCGGTCGTCGAAAGCAGGCAGCATGTAGCGGCGGACAGGATCGTTCCACAGATCGGTTTCGTCCATGGTGTTGAGCATCTGTGGAGGGATGAGGATGGACATGGTGGCGCGCTCTTTAATGTCGCGCTCCATGCTTTCGAGCAGGCTTTCCGGAAGCAACGAGCCGAAGACGGCCCTCACTTCTTTGAGATTCTTTACCGTGTGGCGGCGCTGCCAAAGCGCGCTCTCCCACTCCGCGGCGGTAACGTTTTTGTAGCCCGGCAGGCGGCGCCAGTCCGGCTCGACAAATTCCCGCACCAGCGGGTATTGGAACGGCTGCGCGCCGGCGTGCACTTTGCCCGCGGGCTTCCACACGGGTCGCATTGTTTTGACTTCGCTCATATCCCTATGACCCTTGCACTACTGTCCGTCCGCACAGAGTTTCCCCTGAAACTCGACACGGGCTTTCTAGAGAATGCGGGGAGGAACTTCGTGTCACTTTAGGATACGACGAAATGAACAAGAAGAAAACAGCATGGGCGCGCCGAGTGACGCGCCCATCGGTTAGTTCGAATTGTCAGGTGCAACTTGGCCTGAGGCTTAGAGGCCCTTCACCTCCACATGCACCTTTTTCACGACTTCCGCCTTCGGAAGGGTGAGTTCGAGCACGCCATTCTTCAGGGTGGCCTTTACTTCTTCTGGGCGAATCTCCATCGGGAACTTCACCGAGCGATAGATCTGATTGACCTTCTCCTTGTACGCGGGAACTTCCTTCTTCTCTTCCTTGTACTCCTTCTTGCCCGTGAGGATCAGCCTCCAGGGCTCCACATGAACGTCGAGCTCCTTCTCCGTGAAGCCGGGAACTTCGGCGCGAGCCATCAGCGCGTCCTCAGTCTCAAAGAGCTTCAGGTTGATCGGGCGGAAAAGCTCGTGCTCGGGCTTGAACCAGTTCTCCAGTTCGCGGGTGAAGAAACGCGGTGTCGCACCAAGCAGCTCGAACGGCCGCCGTGCAACGAGGTCAAAAAACTCCTGCATGGGTGTAGTGAATTCCTCGAAATCCTCGAAGGGGGTTGGAATTGGCTTGTAGGACTTGGTCTCAATCAATGACTCTTTCATGGAATCCTCCGCTTTGGGAGATTCTCGTTACAAGGAGAAGTGTATCGGTCACAGGGTTTGCGTGATGGCCAACCAGAATTCTCTTAGATGGATCCCAGGCAAGCTCGTTTTGCGCGGTCACACTGCGTTCCTTTACGGAATCCCCCATCGTCTTGCGAGCACGCGGGTGACCGCGAAATGAGCTGCGGTGGAAAAACGTAACTCGTTTCCTTGGAACAAAATTTTTCGCACGCAATAAGGGCGTTTGGCGAATTCCCGCGCGCCACTTGGGAAATTCGCGCAGAGATTCGCACAAAACCGCGATAAGGCGCAGTTCTTCCTGGTCGATGCGGTCATTACGCGCCCGATAAATTGGTCCGCACCTGCGTGACCGTCGTCACGGCTTTCTCCTTTGTGTTAGGAGCAAGAGAAATCGAAATGTCACTCGTCCATATGCAGCCAAAGTCACGCGGGCTTCTTGCGTATAGCGATTTGCAATGTGGCCCAGCCTATGGTGATACTTTTCTTGCGCGCAAAACGTAAAACTAGAGGAAACTATCTGACAGCTGTTCCCAAACCCATGCGTCCTGCCCACTTTCTTCGCACAACGTTTCTGCTGTGCACTGCTTTTTTCCTCTTCTCTCGCGCGTGGGCTGATGACATCAAGAGCATCCATCCCACCGGTTACGTCACCGATCTCGCGGGCATCCTCGGCGCCGCGAAAAAAGCAAACCTAGAGGCGCTCTGCAGCGAACTTGAGCAGAAGACCGGTGCGCAGATGGCCGTCGTTACGGTGCGCTCGCTGGATGGAGAGAGCGTCGAAGAATATGCCGTCGATGTGTTCAAGCAGGTCGGGGTCGGCAGCAAGAAGGACAATCGCGGCGTGCTGCTGCTGATTGCGCCGAACGATCGCAAATACCGCATCGAAGTTGGCTACGGTCTAGAGCCCATCATTAACGATGCGCGGGCCGGTGACGCGGGCCGCGCCATGGTGCCGGACCTGCGCCGGGGCGACTATGGGCAAGCGGCAGAAACGGGCGCGTGGCAATTAGCGCGCTATATCGCCGATGACGCGCACGTTACGCTGAGCGGGCAACCGCCGATGCGGCAAGTCCGCTACCATCGCAACAGCAACAACGGCTGGATCTTCTGGGTCGTAATGATTGGAGTCATTATTCTGTTTTCGTCGATCGGACGCCGATCAGGTCGCGGCGGGGGCGGTTCCGGCGGAAGCGGCCTCGGGTGGTTCCTGCTGGGTATGCTTGCCGACAGTGCAGGGCGCCGCTCCGGCGGAAGTTGGGGTGGGGGCGGCGGTTTTGGAGGCGGCTCGAGCGGCTGGGGCGGAGGCGGGGGCTTCGGGGGTTTCGGCGGCGGGAGTAGTGGAGGCGGCGGCGCTTCCGGTGGCTGGTGAGGTAGAGTGTCGAAATTGAGGGTGTCATGCTTTCGAATGAAGCAAAACTTGCAGAGTTGGTGAAACGGTTGAAGGAATTTGCAGCGACGAATCTGGAGTGCGTCATTTTGTTCGGTTCGGCGGCGCGCGGGGATTTTCGCGAAGGACACTCCGATCTGAACGTCGCCTGCGTTTTGAAAACCTTGACGGTGGGAGAACTCAGCCGGCTGGCGGGCGTTGTGAAATGGTGGTGCGTGGAGCAAGAAGAGCCGGCGCCGCTGTTTTTCACGCAAGAGGAGTTGCGCGAAGCCGCGGACGTCTTTGCCATCGAAATCCTGGACATGAAGCAGGGCCGACGGGTGTTGTATGGAAAAGATCTCGTCACAGAAATCGAAGTGCCCATGAATTTGCATCGCCTGCAAATCGAGCGCGATTTGCGGACGGTTCTGCTGAAACTGCGGCAGCACTACCTGCGAGCGCCGGGAAATGCTCACGAACTGGAGCCGGTGCTGCGAAAATCGTTTTCGAGCGTGTTGACGTTGCTTCGACACACGGTGATTGCCTTTGGGGAGCAGCCGCCGGCGCACGCGCACGAAATGCTGGCGCGGGCTGCCGCGCTCACCGGTGTGGATTCGTCTGCATTCGAGGTACTGTGGAAGCTGCGCGAAGGCGGGGAGTTTCACGGAGAAATTGCGCAGGCTTACGGCGCGTACCTGAAAGCGCTGGAGCGGGTATTGCACGCGCTCGACCACCATTTTCCGAAGCAAGAATGGCAGCGCGTGAAAAAAGCAGGCAGCTGAATCTGAATCGACTCGAGGTGGATATGAAGAAGCTTCTAGTTGTGCTGGTTGTCCTGGTCGCCATCGCTTTCCTGGTGGGAAGCTCATTCATCAGCCGCAGGAATCAGATGGTCGTCAAGCGCGAGACGGTCAACGCGGCGTGGGCGCAGGTGGACGTGGTGCTGCAACGTCGCGCGGATTTGATCCCGAATTTGGTCGAGACGGTAAAGGGATTCGCGGCGCAAGAGGTGACGGTGTTCGGGGAGATCGCCAAGGCGCGCGCGGCGTACCTCGGCGCCAACACGCCAGCGGAAAAGATCGCTGCCAACTCACAAGTGGACGCGGCCCTTGCCAAAGTTCTGGTCCTCACAGAAAACTACCCGCAGCTCAAGTCCAACGAAAATTTCCTTCGCTTGCAAGATGAGCTGGCAGGAACGGAGAATCGCATCGCCGTCGAGCGGCGACGCTACAACGAAGTGGTGCAAGACTACAACACATTCATCGCGCTGTTTCCAAACAGCATAGTGGCCAGCATGAGCGGGTTTGCGCGTAACGACGCCTACTTCAAGACGGAAGAGGGCGCTCGGCAAGTTCCCAAGGTGAATTTCAGCACGCCGCCTGCGCCCGCAGCAGCGCCAACAAAACCCTAGGCTTTCTTCGTTCGAACGAGCGGAGGAAGGCAGCCCGCCAGCGCCAACGTCGCGGCGGCGATCAGCAAGCCGGCGCGGAATGTTCCTGTGGCGGCGCGCATCGAGCCAATCACGGACGGCCCGAAGAACCCGCCGAGATTGCCGAGCGAATTGATCATGGCAATTCCCGCGGCGGCGGCCGTTCCTTGCAGAAATTTTGCGGGAAGCGCCCAGAAAGGGCCGGTCATGGAGTTAACGGTCATCAATCCGAGGCTCAAGGCGAGCACTATGACCGGAAGTGAGTTGGCATAGGCAGCCATCAAAAGACCCGCCGCTCCGACCCATGCGGAAACGGCTACGTGCCAGCGGCGTTCGCCCGTGCGGTCGGAGTGCTGGCCGACCAGCACCATGGCAACGGCCGCGCTGATATAGGGAACCGCGGAAATCACGCCAATGAAGAGATTGCTTCCCTGCGAGGTGCTCTTCAGAAGCTTCGGGAGCCACAAGCTAATTCCGTACGACCCCGTGTTCAATCCAAAGTAGACGAAAACCAGGAGCCAGATTCGCGGATCGAATAGCAAAGAGAACAGGTCGAACTTGCTTTGTGCTGCTTGCGTCGCTTTTTCGTTCTCGAGAGTGGTAAGAAGCCAAGCGCGCTGATCTTCGGTCAGCCAGCGCGCGTCCCGCGGACGGTCCGTGAGGCTGAAGAGAACGACCACGCCAAGAATGATGGCGGGAAGGCCTTCGATGAGAAAAAGCCATTGCCAGCCTTGCATCCCGCTGCGATGCGGAAGGCTCAACAGCACCCCGGAAATAGGCCCGCCTACAACGCCTGAGAGCGGACCGGCGGTCATGAACAGCGCGACGGCGCGCGCGCGAGCCGCTTCAGGAAACCAGGTCTTCAGATACAGAATCATGCCAGGGAAAAATCCGGCTTCGGCGGCGCCCAGCAAGAATCTCAGGACGTAAAAGCTTTGGGGTGTCTTTATGAAGATCATAGATGAGGAAATCACACCCCAGATCATCATGAGCAGAGTGATCCAGCGGCGCGCGCCGACGCGGTGCAGGACCAGGTTGCTCGGCACCTGAAAGAAAAAATACCCGGCGAAGAACATTCCCGCACCCAGGCCGTAGATGCGGTCGTTGAAGCCGAGTTGCTCCTGCATTTGCAGCGCAGCAAATCCCACGTTGATGCGGTCCAGGTAGGCGACGATGTAGAGCAGAAACAGGAAGGGAACGAGGCGCCAGGTCAGGCGCGAGAGAACGGAGTCTTGCAGCGCGTGTTCAGCCGACGGATCCAAGAGCCCGCCTGTCTTTTGAGGGATGCAAAGCGCGGGTATTCTACGCTACGGAGCGAGTCTAGGCACTCTATCTCGAGGATCGCCCGAATCAGAGATCCATCGTGCGCCGTATTTCTGCAACGATTTGTACGGGGGAATTTGCAGCGTCGATGGTAAGGGCATTCGCCGGCTCTTCGAGGTCGGCAAGCTGGCTCGCAAGCATCTGTTCGCGCATGTAATGGCCCTTGCGGGCGCGAAGGCGTTCGAGCAGCACGTCGTAGGCGCCCTTCAAGTAGACCAGCTTGACGTTTTCATCGTTCGAATGGAAGCCGAGCAGTTCACGGTAGCTGCGCTTCAACGCAGAACAGGTAATTACGGCGTTTTTCCCCTGCTCTTCCCATTGCTGCATTTTCTTACGAATCGAGTCGAGCCAGGGAAGGCGGTCTTCGTCGGTGAGCGGGATGCCGCGGGACATTTTGTCGATGTTGGCGGGCGAATGAAAATCGTCGGCATCCGCAAATTCCCAGGAAAGCTGCGAAGCCAAGAGCTTTCCCACAGTGGTCTTGCCGGAGCCGGCGGGTCCCATCAGAAGGACGATCACGGAAGCATGCGCGGCGAGCTAAAGCCGCCCGAGGAATTCGTTCAGCAGCATGTGAAAGTGGTGGACGCCGTTTTCGCGCTTGACGGAATAGCGGCCGCGGTCGTAGGTGGAAGAGCGCAAGCCTTTCTGAACATTTTCACAAAGAAGGATGTCTTCCTGCTGGACTTCATCGCTGAAAGCGATGCCACGCTGGATGCGCTCGGGGACTTCTTCCGATTTCGCGCCAGGGAAAAACCATTCGAAGATGGTGAGCGTTTTTTCCTGCGAAAGAGGCACAATCACGTTGGTGGAAATGTTGTCGGGATAAATGTTGAGCATGAGGTTGGGGAAAATCCAGAAATAGAGCGCCTCCTGCAGGCCGGTCCCAGGAGCGTAAAGGCGATCGCCCGTGTCTTCCGGCTTCATTGCGCGGATGGGGGCGAATTGCTGCGAATAATAGCGGAAAGTGTCCGTGCGGTATTGCGCATAATCGATTTCCTTCATCAGGCCGGGATGGGCGATGGGAATGTGGTAGCCCTCGAGATAGTTGTCGACGTAGACCTTCCAGTTGCAGTCGAGGACGTAGTCGCGGCGCTCGGCGAATTCGAGGCCGTCGAATTGAAAGCCGCGAGCCTGCTCGGGGATTTTGCCGAGATAGGCGGAGAGCGGCTCGGCGTGAGGGTCGAAATTCACGAAGATGAATTGGCCCCATGTTTCGCAACGCAACGGCACCATACCCATGGTGCTGCGATCGAAGAACTCGACGCCATCGACGTCCGGCGTGCCAATCAAGCGTCCATCGAGCGTGTAGGTCCAGCCGTGGTATTGGCAGCGGAGAACGTTTTTGCAGCCGCTGCCGAGCGCGATGGGGCCGGCCCGATGGCGACAGACATTGCTAAAGGCGCGCAGCTCGCCGTGCTTGTCACGGACGACGATCACGGGTTCGCCGACAACGTCAACGGTAAAAAAACTCTCCGGGTCTGCAATGGTGCGCGGCGCGCCGTTCACTTCGCCGCAGGATTGGTTCAAGCTGCCGACGAGCTGCCAGGTGCGCTGGAAGATGCGAGGCTTCTCGATTTCGAGGATTGCGGGATCGGTGTAGAAACGCGACGGGAGCGTTTGCGCGCATTCAATCTGCTCGTGGACGTCAAGATGGAAAGGTTTTGTAGTCATGTTTGTCGAGTTTCAAGGGTCCAAGAGTTCAAGATTGAAGAGTCCAAGAAGAGCGAAAAATCTTATGTCTTGTTCTCTTCTTCGTTGAGCGGTTGCCGCCTCCAACTGCAGCCTTCACTGACGGAAAAGCGGGAGCAGACTCCCGCCCTCCAAACTAAAACTTGCGGGTTTCCTGGCGCGACCAGCGCTCGATGACGATCTTCGATTCGGTGAAGAATTCCACCGCGTCGCGTCCCTGGCCGTGCAAAATGCCGAAGAAACTTTCTTTCCATCCGCTAAACGGGAAGTAGGCCATCGGCGCAGCCACACCGATGTTGATGCCGATATTTCCCGCAGGCGCTTCGTAGCGGAACCGGCGCGCTGCCGAACCACTGGTAGTGAAGAGCGACGCCTGATTCCCATACGGGCTGCGGCGGAGAAATTCCATGGCTTCATCAATGGAATTGGCGTGAATGAGGCTGAGCACGGGGCCAAAAATTTCCGTGTGCGCGAGCTGGCTGGAAGAAGGCAGGCCGTCGAGAATCGTGGGCGTGACGAAATTTCCCGCCTCGTACTTCGGGATTTTCGTGTTGCGCCCGTCGAGAAGAGGCTTTGCGCCTTCGCTGACACCCGCGGTGATCAACGATTCGATGCGCTGCTTGCTTTCGCGCGTGATGACCGGGCCCATCTGCACGCCGGCATCGAGGCCGTTGCCGACTTTAATCGACGAAGCCGCGTGCGCGATGGAGTCGCGAAAGGTTTTCTGCGCTTCGCCGATGGTCACAGCAACGGACACCGCGAGACAGCGCTGTCCGGCACAGCCAAATGCGCTGTCACTGATAATCTGGGTGGCCAGCTGTATGTCGGCGTCGGGCAGCACGATGACGTGATTCTTCGCTCCGCCCTGGCACTGCATGCGCTTGCCGCTGGCTGCGGAGCGGGTATAGACGTGCTTCGCAACGGGCGTGGAACCCACAAAACTGATGGCACGAACCTGGGGATGGTCGCAGAGCGCGTTGACCACCTCTTTCCCGCCGTTGACGAGGCCGACGACGCCCTTCGGCAAGCCCGTCTTCTCGAGCAGTTCATACGCGCGGCGCATGGAGAGCGGCACGCGCTCGGAGGGCTTCAAGATGAAAGTATTGCCGCAGGCGATAGCGTAAGGCAAAAACCAATACGCGACCATCGTGGGAAAATTGAACGGCACGATCGCGGCTACCACGCCGAGCGGCTGGCGAATCTGCATTTCATCGACGCCAGGCGTGACGTCTTCGAGGTTGTAACCCTGCATCATCATAGGAATGCCGCAGGCCACTTCCACGTTTTCGATGCTGCGCCGCATCTCGGCTTTGGCTTCGCCAAAGGTTTTCCCATTTTCGATGGTGATGATGCGCGCAAGTTCGTCGATGTGTTCTTCGAGCAGGTTTTTCAGTTTGAAGAGATACTGCACGCGCTCGCCAGGAGGCGTACGGCGCCACGCGGGAAATGCTGCGACTGCAGCTTGCACCGCGGCGTCCACATCGGCAGGCGAGGAAAGTGGCGTACGCGCCAGGAGTTCACCGGTGGCGGGATTGGTCACGTCAGCATAGTCGGCGGCGGTGGCACGGCGCCAAGCGCCGTTCACGTAATTCTCAAGCTCGAGGACCTGGGTCGTTACCGCGCTGCTCATGTTTCACTCCTCGGCCTCGTGCTGAAATCGGGGAGACGTCCGGCAAGGCCTTCCATCGCGGAATTTGCGTCGCTCTAGCTTACCAAAGAATGGAGCAGCGGGAGGCATCCGCCCCGGGTAAAACTACAAAGCCACAGTGATTAGACTTGCTCGGCAGGTTCGAGCAAGATTGTGCCAGGATCTCTCGCTGCGCTCGGAATGAAAAGTCTGAAGACCACCGAAGGATAGTCGAATCGTCAGAATGCTTACCAAGCAAGAGGCTTTGGCTTCGCGGCGGCGCTGGCGCGAACGCGCCAAGCGAGCCACACAGGCGCGGCGATCATCCCGATAAATCCCAGGACGCGCATTGCGTGCCCGATTTTTTGATCCTCAGTGAGTATTCCCCACTGGGTAAAGAGAATCGTCCAATCACTTTCGTCGGAACCGACGAGCGGAAGAGCGGACGTGCGGGCGTCGGCCATGTAGGTGCCAATGTAGGGAAAATTCTCAAAAAACCAGAACATGCAAAAAGCAAAGCCAGTGGTTTCGCGTTGCCAGAAAAACCAGGCGGCGCAAAGAAGGGGCACAATCAGCTCGCCGAGCGTCCCTCCCAGAATGTGAATGGTCTCCCCGAACCAGCTGAAGAAAAAATGGCCGCCCTCGTGAATCATCAGATTGACGTAATCCAGAAAGAGAAATCCGGAGGTATTCAGGAAGGCGTACAGGAGAAACAGCGCGTAGAAGACAAGCCAAGCGATCCCCGCGACGCGGGACACGGGCTTCCATTCGCCGAGTTGGTCTTCGAGGAAGGCCATTTTGGCAAGCGTAACAATCGAGCTGCAAACGCGAAAGGAATTTGCGGGCACGTGTTTCGATGAGCGAAGGGGATGGTTGCCAAGAGAAAGACGCAGGCCTAAAGGCCGGAGCTACAAATCGCTGTCGAGTGTTACTTGTCAGCGGCGGCGAGAGCTTCGTACGCGGCTCCGAGCAGCGGAGCGGACTCATTCAGTACAATCGAGACCGGCATATTGCTCAGGAGGCCTTCAAATTTCCACTTGTCCTTGAAGGCGTGAAAGAACGTGCCGTCCTTCATTTTTTCGAGAATCTTGATGGCAATGCCGCCAGCAACGTAAACGCCCCCCAAGGACAAAACCTTCAGCGCGAGGTTTCCCGCTTCCGCGCCGTAAATCGCAGTCCAGAGATCCAGTGTGTCGGAACAAACGCGGCAAGACTTGTCCAATCCGCGGCGCGTGATTTCCGGGGCGGGATCGGCATCGGGATCCTCGAACGAAGCATGCAGCACCTTGGGGTTCAGGAAATCGTGAATCGTCCGGAAGCCTCGCCCCGACAAAATCAATTCCCAGCTCACTTGCGGGTAACGCCGCCGCATGAAACGCAGCAGCTCGATCTGCTGTTCGGTGTGCGGAGCAAAATCGGAATGGCCGCCCTCGGAAGGCACGACGTGGTAGCGCCCCGTGTCCCAGACCAGGATGGATTCTCCCAGGCCGGTGCCCGCGGCCAGGAGCGCGCGCGTGCCGCCGGGCTCAGGCTTCCCGGAATTCAGGACGCAAAAATCCTCGGGCGGAAGATGCTCGATGCTGTGGCCCCAGGCGCCGAGATCGTTGAGCAGAACGACGTGAGGAACGCTCAGTTCTTCGATGAGCGTTTGCGTCTCGACAATCCAGGGAAGATTGGTGGCGCGCACGCGGCCGTTGATGACCGGCCCAGCGATACCGAAACCCGCGGCCACGATGCGCTCGCCGCCGAGATGTTCCGCCGCTTGCCGCGAAAATTCCTTAACGATGAGGTCGAACTGGGCAAACTCCTTGCTGGCAAAGCGCTGGCGGAAGACGGGCGTCAGCTGGCCGTTCTTTTCGGAGAACAGCGCGAGATTGCACTTCGTGCCGCCGACGTCACCCGCAAGGATCACCTGTATCCCCCAAACCCCGCTTTTAAATCGGTTGAAGCAGATCCGTACTAAGGGTTATACCACTGCCGGCCATCGCGTTCGAGCAGAAGATCGGACTCACGGGGCCCCCAGCTGCCGGACGGATATTGTGGCACGGTGGCAGTCCTGGCGGCACTCCAAACATCGAGAATCGGATCGACCAAAGACCAGGCGGCTTCCACGCTATCGCCGCGATCGAAGAGTGTGGCGTCGCCGCGCACGCAGTCGTTCAGCAGCGTGGCGTAGGCGCTGCGCGTCGAGTCGCCAAATCCCTCGCGATAACTGAAATCCATGGTGACGTTGCCGATGCTCATTTCCGTTCCCGGGCGCTTGGCGCCAAAGGAAATGGAGATGCCTTCATCGGGCTGGATGTTCAGCACCAAGCGATTGGGTTCGACTTCACGTTCGCGGAAAACGATATGCGGCGCGCAGCGGAACTGAATCATGATTTCCGTGCTGCGTTTCGCCAGGCGCTTGCCGGTGCGCAAATAAAAAGGAATCCCCGCCCAGCGCCAGTTGTCAATTAGCAGTCTTGCAGCGACAAACGTCTCCGTTTTCGAAGCGGGATTCACGCCGGACTCCTCTCGATAACCCAGCAGAGGCTTGCCATCCAATTTCCCAGGTGAATACTGCCCGCGAACGACGGATTGCGCCACCATTTCGAGATTGAAGGGACGAATCGACTGCAGCACCTTGAGCTTTTCATTGCGCACCGCCGTGGCGTCGAACGCGGCAGGTGGCTCGACGGCGACGAGCGAAGTGAGTTGCAGGACGTGGCTCTGGATCATGTCGCGGAGCGCGCCAGCGGTTTCGTAAAAACCGCCGCGGCGCTCGACGCCGAGCGTCTCCGCAGCGGTGATTTGAACATGATCGACGTAGTTGCGGTTCCAAAGCGGCTCGAAAATGCCGTTGCCAAAGCGCAAGACCAGCAAATTCTGTACCGTATCTTTGCCGAGATAGTGATCGATGCGGTAGACCTGCTTTTCGTCGAAGACGCCGAGCACGGTCTGGTTGAGTTCTTTCGCGGAAGCCAGGTCGCGTCCGAAGGGCTTCTCGATGATGATGCGCGCCCAGGAATTCGGCGAAGCAGGGTGGGCAAGTCCGGCGGCGCCGAGGTTCTTGACAATGTCGGGATAAACCTCTGGCGGCGTGGAGAGATAGAAGAGGCGGTTGCCGCCGAGATTCTTCGCCTTCTCGATCTCCAGCAGACGCTTGGCTAGCTGCGTGTACGATTCCGGATTTGCGTAATCCCCGGGAGAATAGAAAATATTGGAAGCAAACTCGTCCCACAGCTTGGGATCAATCGGTCCGACTTCCGAGATACTTTTGGCCGCTTCCCCGAGATGCTCACGAAGCGTTTCTTCGCTCATCGCCGTGCGGGCAAAACCCACGATGGCGTAGCGTGGCCCCAGCGCACTGTGCGTGGCCAAGTCGTACATCGCCGGAATCACTTTGCGCTTGGCCAGATCGCCGGAAGCGCCAAAAAGAACTACGGTGCAGGGCTCCGCCACTCCTCCGTACACGGAACCCGAGCTCATTTCCCCGGCCATCGGATCGCCTCCCGAGTATTTGCGGACCGTCTAAGCGTGAAAAGCGGCGCTTGAAACTATACCTCAATCCCATATTTTCGAAGCTCCGCCTGCAATTGCTCAGCGTTCTGGTAATGAATGGTGTTCATGCCCAGCTTGCGCGGACTCTCAAGGTTGAGCGGGCGATCGTCGATGAAAAGGCACTTCTCGGCCGGCCGCTGAGAAACTTCCAAAGCCACGCGGAAGATGGCTTCTTCCGGCTTTCGCGCGTGGATATAACAGGAACTGAAAAAGACGAGAAAGTTTCGGCGCAGGTCAAACGCTTCGATGCGGTACTGGTTGAGCTCGAGCGGCTCGTTATTGATGGCCCCGATGAGGTATTTCTCCGTGCGGGAAACCTTGTCGAGAACCGCGCGCGAGGCCGTGTATTCCTTCGATTGAGCGAACATGAAGGCCGTAAACTCTTCGCGGGAAAACGGGCGCGCGCGATAGAAGAGCGTGCGGTCGAGGTATTCGTTCAGGGAGATTTGCCCCGCGTCAAACGCGGGGAAAGAAAGGTCGTGGCGATCCTCGAACTCTTCCAGGTCGAAATGGAACGTGGAGGCGGCTTCTTTGCGGGATTCGCGGTCCCATCCGTTGGTGAGAATGACGCCACCGATGTCCCAAAACAACGTGGTAATCTCCGACACGCGGCCTCCTGTTCTCGTTCTTGAGCCTATCTGACGACCGCACCGCGGGCAAGCAGCCTAACACATGCGTTCTCCCTAGGAATTTACGCGAAGTTGCAGTAAGGTGAAAAAGAACGATTCACGCGAGGATAAACGCATGGCGAATGAGTCCTGCAGCGATGCCCCGGCTCCGAGCGAACCCATCAAGCCGGGAACGCGCATGGTGATGTGCGTCAAATTCGGCAAAGAACTGCCTGGCCTCGAGCGCATTCCTTGGCAGGGCGAGCTTGGAAAGCGCGTCTACGAAAACGTTTCGAAAGACGCGTGGAAGTTGTGGCTCGAATACTCGAAGATGGTAATGAACGAATACCGGCTGAACCCGCTGGATCCGAATTCGCAGAAAATCATGGGCGAGCAGATGGAACAGTTCTTCTTCGGAGAAGGGGCGCGGCTGCCAGAAGGCTACGTTCCGCCAAAGGCCAAAGGTTAATCGCCGCCTGCGGGCATTCTCTTGGTGGCCGGATGTTCGACGGGAAGACGCGGTGTGATGTGGAATCGCAATTTGCGGTGCGCCTCGCGGATAGCCTGCTCGACTTCGTCCGGAGTTTTTCCGCTCGCAAATAAAAATCCCAGATAACTTGACCCTTCCGGCCAAGCGTCAATGTAGTCGTGCAAACGCGCGGTGATGAGCAGTTCCGTGATTCGATGAGTTGCGCGTGCAGCCTCTGCTCCCGAAACACTCTCCAGGATTCCGCTTTGTGGCACGGGAATCATCATCACACCGGATGCCCGTGACTCGCGCGGTGCTTCGCTGCCGGGCAAGTCCAGCGCGTGTCGCAGAAGGAGTTCTTCGAGGCTGATAGGCTCTTGCGAGCCGGGCAAGTTAAATCGCAACGCACGCGCACAAAGTCCGCCGATGGGCCGTGCGGCGATTTCCAGCGGCCATACGCCTCTCTCATTGATGCGAAATTCCGCGTGCACCGGCCCGGTCGTGAGACCTATCGTTCGTGCCGCATCTCTCGCGCAGATTTCGATTTGTCTTTGCGTAGCCTCCGGCAGCTGCGAAGGCGTAATGTAAATTGTTTCCTCGAAGTAAGGACCCTCCAGCGCATCCGGCTTGTCGAAGATCGCGAGCACACGCAGATTCCCGCCGGTCACGAGCCCCTCGGCGGCGACCTCCCTACCTGGAATGTAGCCTTCGACGATCATGTGATCGAGATTCGCCTCGCGCGTGGCAAGAATTTCTGGTGACTTGAGCAAGCGGCGCAGGCGAGCTGCGGCCGCGATAAATTCTTCGCGATTATTTGCGCGCATCACACCTTGGCCGGCGGAAAGCGACAGCGGCTTGACGACGCAGGGGTACGAAATGCCGAGCAGCGACGGTTCGGGAGTCGGGTGAATGGGGACGCTGCGAAACCACGGCACTCGCAATCCAGCGTCGCGAAACACTTCGCGCATCCGCAACTTATTGCGGCAGGCTTCTACGGCTGCGGGATGGTTGTACGGAATTGCAAGGCCGCGCGCAGCGTAGGCCGCGGCAGCAGCCGGGCGGTCGCCGAGAGCGATCACACCGTCAACGTCTTTCCCAAGCAGCGATTCCATCACCGTGTAGGCCCCTTCTTCGGGCGATTCGAAATGTACGGCAATCGCCTGGTCGCCCCACGGATCTTCGAGCTGATGGCAACGATCGGTGACATAGACGAGTTGCACACCCAGCTTCCGGGCAGCTTCTTCGAAGCTACCCGTTTGGTAACCCAGCTTTGCAGCGAACAGCAGCAAGCGCTTGGCTGGATTGTATGCGGCTTGTGACAAGGGCACTCGACTCAGACAAAAGATTCCGTCTGCGGAAGCGATTTTCTCGCGCGTGCCATCGGGACCAACTGGTCCCGCGTCGGCTCGGCTCAACAGTACCAGGGCTCACTCAAATACGGGATCGTCGCGCGGGGCGGCAGAAGATGCAGCGCCGAAAGCTCCGAGTTTACCCGTGCCGCCTCGTGGGCCGCTTTCCAGATGCGTTCAAAGATCGCCTGTCTTGGTTGCTTATGGCTTTCTTGCGCAGCCACGATCTGCTCGAGTTCCTCCTGGAGCGCATCGACGCGCGGATCCGGATTCCGCCAGGGATAAACCAGCGCCGCGGAATCAAACGGAGCGACCAAATGTCGCACTTCCTCCAGCTCCAACAATCGCGAGCCGGCGGGAATCAAAAGGCGGATCGCAAGCTGAATCGGCGCGACATTTTCGATGACGTCCTCATCAGCCAGCAGGCGCAGCAAATCAAGATGGCCCTTGAGCGTCGTCCAGGGCGTGAAGGGCACGAATGTGGGATGGAGCGTCATGCCCAGCACGCGAAAGAGTTCGATGGCGCGCAGGAAATCTTCTCGCGTATGTCCTTTGTCGAGAAGCTGCAGAACCTGATCGTCTACAGACTCGACGGCGCTGGTGACAAAAAGGCATCCCGTGTCGCGCAACCTAGGCAGGTGCTCGCGGTATTGGAGCAGGTGCTCAATCTTAATGGTCACGTCATAAGTAATAGCCGGAAACTCGCGGTGAAATTCCACGACAAGGTCCATCGCGTGGCGAATGCCGTTGAAAAAGTCCGGGTCGCCAAACGTGATGTGCTGCGCGCCTGCCACTATCTGGCGGCGCACGTCTTCGAGCACGACCTCGCGGCCGACAACGCGAAAAGCACCTTGGTAAACCGGCACAATCGGGCAGTGCCGGCAAAGATGTTTGCAGCCTCGGCTGGCCTCCGTGGAACCCACGATGCGGGAGCCAGCACCGGGAACAATCAGGGGCGCATACTCCTCGATCGCAGGCATTCCCGCGCGGTCGGGGACTTCAAAGCGCAGCCGATCCCGCGAGATCAAGGGCTCAGGTTGAGATGCGAGTTTTCCAGAAGAACCGTTCGCGCTGAGACGATCCGCCAGCCGCACGAGGCCGTCTTCAAATTCGCCGCCCAAAATCGTCGAGACGCCGAGCGAGCGCAAGTAGTCCGCGTTCACTGGCGCGTACAATCCGTAGCAACACAGATGCGAGCCGGGATTCATCTCAATCAGAGAAGGAATCAGCTGCGCCGCCAGGCGCGTGGCCGTGTGCATCGGTAAGTAAATGGCAATCAGCTCCGCGCTGCAAATCGCCAATTCATTTAACGGCTGCCGGGAGAGGTCCAGCGTCGCCACCGAGTGGCCGCGCTTGCGCAGCCACGCCGCGGGCGATGCCAAGCCAAACGGCTGGCGTCCCAGTTCGTACGTTGAGATGAGAACAATCTTCACGGCCTTACCAGTATAGGGCGCGCGGCGCGCGAATGCGATTTCGGTTATCATAGAGGGCTACCTGCCACGGGAAAGGACAGCCAGAATGGCCATCAATGCGGGCAATTCTTTCCGCACGCGCGACAAGCTCAATGTCGGCGCGCAAGCCTTCGACATTCATCGCCTCGAGTTTCTCGAAAACCAACGCGTCGCCGAACTCGCCAAACTTCCTTTTTCCCTCCGCATCCTTCTGGAAAACCTGCTGCGCTGCGAAGATGGCCGCTTCGTGCACGCCGAGGACATTCAGGCTCTGGCGAAATGGCGGCCCGGCGCGCCGGAAAAAGAAATCGCTTTCATGCCGGCGCGTGTCCTGCTGCAGGATTTCACCGGAGTTCCGGCGGTCGTCGATCTTGCAACAATGCGCGAAGCCGTCGTCAAAATGGGCGGCAACCCCAAGCGCATCAATCCGCTCTTTCCCGCCGAACTGGTCATCGACCACTCCGTTCAGGTGGACAATTTCGGCAACGTGAATGCCTTCGGCCTGAACGCCGAGATCGAGTTTCAGCGCAACATCGAGCGCTACGCGTTTCTTCGCTGGGGCCAGAGCGCGTTTCACAATTTCAAAGTCGTGCCGCCGGACACTGGCATCTGTCATCAGGTAAACCTTGAGTACCTGGCGCGCGTGGTTTGCGCCGTCCCCTTTGGCACGCGAGTAGAAGCATATCCGGATTCCGTCGTTGGCACGGATTCACACACGACGATGGTGAATTCGCTCGGCGTTTTCGGGTGGGGCGTCGGCGGAATCGAAGCTGAAGCCGCCATGCTCGGCCAGCCTTCTTCGATGCTGATTCCCGAAGTCGTCGGCTTCCGTTTGCATGGCCGCTTGCGCGAAGGCGCGACTGCTACCGACTTGGTGCTAACCGTCACCGAAATGTTGCGCAAGAAAGGCGTGGTCGGGAAGTTCGTGGAGTTCTACGGCTCCGGCCTCTCAACTTTGAGCGTTCCCGATCGCGCGACCATTGCGAACATGGCGCCGGAGTACGGCGCAACGATGGGCTTCTTCCCCGTCGATGCGGAAACGCTCGCCTACCTGCAATTCACTGCGCGCAGTGCAGAGCAAATCGCGCTGGTGGAGGCTTATTGCAAAGAGCAGATGCTTTTCCGCACGGACAGCACGCCCGCGCCGCTGTTCAACGACACGTTGGAACTCGATCTCGCTTCCGTTGAGCCGACCATCGCGGGGCCAAAGCGCCCGCAGGACCGCGTCGCGCTACGCCAGGCGAAATCCTCGTTCACGAAAGTCGTCGAAGGCACTCCGGCCAAAACCGTTCCCTTGCGCAACAACGGCGACTCCTTTGACTTGTCGAGCGGCGCTGTGGTCATCGCGGCCATCACCAGTTGCACGAACACCTCGAATCCTTCGCTCATGCTTGGCGCCGGTCTGCTCGCCAAAAAAGCCGTCGAGCGCGGCTTGCATGTCAAGCCTTGGGTGAAAACCAGCCTCGCGCCCGGCTCGAAGGTGGTCACCGACTATCTGCAGGCTGCGGGCCTCACGCAGTATCTGGACAAATTGAATTTTCATCTGGTCGGCTATGGCTGTACGACATGCATCGGCAACAGCGGGCCGCTGCCTGAAAATATCGGCTCGGCAATCAAGGACAACAATCTGATCGCCGTCGCGGTGCTCAGCGGCAATCGCAACTTCGAAGGCCGCATTCATCCGCTCGTGCGCGCGAATTATCTGGCTTCGCCGCCGCTCGTGGTTGCCTACGCGCTTGCGGGACGCATGGACCTCGACCTCACCACCGAGCCGCTCGGCACAGACACTGCAGGCAAGCCTGTGTACCTGAAGGAAATCTGGCCCACTCCACAGGAAATTGAATCCACCGTTCGCTCGGCCGTTTCCACTTCGCAGTACAGCAAAGAGTACGGCGAGGTTTTTGAAGGCGATGCGCACTGGAAGTCCATGCCCATCCCTCAGGGCGACATCTATAAATGGGACCCGAAGTCCACGTACATCAAGTTGCCCCCTTACTTTGAAAATATGCCGAAGACTCCGCCGGCACTCGCCGATATTCACGGTGCGCGTGTGCTCGCGATTCTCGGCGACAGCGTGACCACAGATCACATTTCTCCGGCGGGATCGATCCCTGTGGATTCGCCCGCGGGCAAATATCTCATCGCCAATGGCGTGAAGCCGCACGAGTTCAATTCCTATGGCGCGCGGCGCGGGAACCATGAAGTGATGATGCGCGGCACGTTCGCCAACATCCGCTTGCGCAATCAGCTCGCACCCGGCACCGAAGGCGGCTGGACGCAATACCAGCCGGGCGGCGAGAAGCTGTCGATTTACGACGCCGCCGTGAAGTACCGCGAAGCCGGCGTGCCGCTTGTTGTGCTGGCCGGAAAAGAATACGGGTCAGGATCTTCGCGCGACTGGGCGGCCAAAGGCACGCGGCTGCTCGGCGTCCGCGCCGTCATTGCAGAAAGCTACGAGCGCATCCACCGCAGCAACCTTGTCGGCATGGGCGTGCTCCCGCTGGAATTCAAGGCCGGGGAAAATCGCGAGTCGCTCGGCTTGACCGGCCACGAAGTCTTCGAGATTGAGGGCGTCACATCACTTACGCCGAAGAAACCCATCACCGTGCATGCAAAATCGGATGATGGCAAAGTGAAGACGTTCACGGCGACGGCGCGCGTCGATACACCTGAAGAAGTCCTCTACTACCAGCACGGCGGTATCCTGCAATACGTCCTCCGCCAGATGCTGTAGAGGCACAGACCTCGATGAAAAGCAGAGGGAGTTACTGCCAATCGTGCGCCTTCGTCGCACCGCGTCTTGCTCCTAGTCGTTCTTTTCTTGGCTCTGTATGGTCTATTCCGCTTGTTCTTGCATTTTGGACTTAACTCTCACCCAGTTTACGAGCATGAAGACCGCGCCGTTGCAACATTGAAAAATCTAAACAAGCTGGAAAGCAAATACTCAGCGGAGAATCCAGACATTGGCTTCACGTGCCAATTGGCTCTGCTATCTAGCATAGCGCCCGCAGAAGATCCGCTCTATCGAAATAAGGTTTTCGCAACAGGCAGCCTTCACAATTACACATTTGCTTTGAGTGGCTGCCAGCCGGGCACCGACGGCAAAGTAACGCATTACGAATTGGCAGCAACGCCCGAAAAACCAGGTGCCACAGGTATTCGAGCTTACTGCACAGACCAGACAGGCGTGCTTTGGTATGACGTTGAAGGATCTGCTCAAGCGTGCCTCTCCGCGCGCCAACCAGTCTATTGAACTCTGCTAACCTTAGCTGTTGCGATCTTCGTGCTCGCAGCAGGAATCGCCGCCCTTCTTCGGCTGCACGTATTCCGCTTTCGCATCCACGACATAGCCTTCCGCGTATTTGTCATGGTGGCGGACCCACGCCATGGTGTGCGCCAGGCCTTCTTCATCGCGACCCTTGGGGACGATATCGAGCCAGTTGTATGCGCCTAAGAAAATGTCCAGCCCGCGTCCAAAGGTCGAATAGGTGTGAAATATGTTTCCCGCCGCGTCTTTGTAAAACACGCTGGCGCCCGGTCGCTCTTCGCTCGGGAATTTCTGCATCCCGTAGTTGTAATAGACCTCGCCCTTGCCCAGTTCGTCCTTGCTCATGGAAACGTGATAGTCGTAGTTGAAATCCGTTCCATTTGACGAGACCCACTTGAACTTCCAGCCCATGCGCTTTTTGAACTTCTCAATTTCGGCGTAAGGAGCGCGAGAAATCGCTACCAGTCGCACGTCGCGGGCTCCCAGATGCGGGATGCTGCCATCAAAATGATCCGCGAGGTACGAGCAGCTCGGGCAGCCCTCCGCCCACCCCGGACCGAGCATGAAGTGATACACCACAAGTTGGCTCTTCCCTGCAAAGAGATCCGCGAGGGTCTCTTTGCCATTGGGCCCGTCAAATTCGTATCTCTTCTCGACTTTCTCCCACGGCAGTTCGCGTCTCAGCCGGCTGATCTCGTCGCGCTGCCGCGTGAACTCCTTCTCTTTTTTCAAAAGCTCCTTTCGCGCGGCCAGCCACGCTTCCGGCGAAACGACTTTCCCTTGCTTGAGAGTTGCGGTCGTGCTCATTTTGAATTCTCCTTTACTTTGAGAACTTCAGAAACTTTCGTGAGCCTTTTCCACTTACGAAAGAGCGCAGCGGCAGCCGCGGCGACGCCGCCGGTGGAAACGACGCTCGTTGTCAACCAAGCCGCGCTGGCAATGCATGCGGGGCACATCGGCTCCCTCCTGAATCCCGGCTATGCCGACATCGCCTTTTGCGCGAACAGCGGCGGTTCGTCGGCGCTCGGACCCCAACTGGCCGGCACGGACACATTCAGCATCCGCAAATAGACACTGAACTGACCGCAGTGCTGGTACCAGTGGCTCAGCATCACGTCGCGCAGAAACAATCCACGTGGCTGCGCCAAGACCTCGCGTCCATTGGCGACTATGCACCAGGTTTCCTGCATGCTGGCGTCATCAAACTTCGGCAGCTGGTCGCGAACCACTGCGATGCTTTCCTCATAGGCTTTGAGAATTTCCTGCAAGCTTGCGGGTTGAGGAAAGTTGCCGCTGGGCGGTTGCACGGGATTGTTCTGCACAAAACGAACCACGCCGCCGGGAACAAACGCCAGGTGGTATGCGAGTTGTCCCGCCGTCATGGACTTCTGGTGCGGCTTCCACGTCAGCTTGTCTTCCGGAAGGCGCTCCAGGAACCTGCGCGTGATGGACGCTTGTACTTCAAACTCCGCCAGCAGCGTTTGCGCGATTGTCATGATGTTTCTCCTTTCCTCTCGGTTGCTGTATAACAAAATCCTCCAACGGATTGCGCCTTGCCGACTTCTACTGCTTCCCTTCCGCCCGCTTCTTCGCACTCTCATGGATATACGTCCAGCCCTTCACCACGCCGGCGCGATGCTCGTCGCTAATCAACCCCATCGCTTTGTGCTGAAATTTGATCAAAGTGCCACCATCCTTTTCGCTCAGCCGGTACTGCACGTTCGACGTCACCGGATACGACATGAACAGCGGTCCATAGAATTCCAGCAGCGTGGGCCGCTTGATCGCCTGCACGTGCCCCCAGCAGTGCCCGTTGCCGTCGCCCAGGTCGCGATACCATCGCCCACCCGGCCACGGCTCGATCTTCAGCGCCATGCGCACGCCTTCGGGCGTCGTGTTTTCCGGCCCCAACTCCTCCAGCAGCGCCGCAAACGTCTTCTCGAGCGATGCTTTCACGTGGATTTCCTGCGTGACGTTCAACATCAGGTTGTCAATCGCTACTGCTGCTGCTCCAGCCGTCGTCATGTTTATCTCCTCTTTTCCCTCTCTGGAACTCGGCGAGGCCATCTCCACTACTCTCCTAGACGTGCCTAGCTGTGAGTCGCTTCCCGTCAATTGACCTTCACCGGATCTTTTTTCCCCTCTGCCCGTTCTTTCACGCGCAGCAACTGGTGCCGCCAGAATTTCTCAAACGTGCCCGTCCATTCGTGGAGCGGCCGGATGCCTTCTGCATTGGTCTGATACAACATTCGCCGCCCTTCCCTTCGGGCCTGCACGAGCCCGACGTCCTTCAGCACACGCAAATGTTTCGACACCGATGGCTGCTCCAAACCCATCTCATCGACAATCTCTCCTACCGACCGCTCCTGCAAAGCCAGGAAATTGAGAATCTCCCGCCGCCGCGGCTCGGCCACGGCATTGAACGCGTCGGACGTTGTGGCTGCTCGCGCCATGCTCTTAATATATGCCTATATGGGAATATGTCAAGCACTATTTTTTCCGCCTGGTCAGGGCTGTGGAATTTCGATTTCTACCGGCGTGGGCCCCCTGGGGCGGCCTTGATGGACTATCTCTAGGTCGACACTGAGGTTACTGCCGCCCTTCTCGTTTCTGCGCTACCACCAATCCGCGCGGCGTGGGCAACAGCACCACGGAGATCAGCCCTTCCTTTTCGAGACGCAGCGCGCCTTCGCGCACCGTCTTCATCGAGGAACTGGCGTCGTGCATCAGAATGAGCCCAAACGGATTGACCTGCGGCAGGAAGTGCCGCACTTCCTGCTCGCGTATGGCCGCATCACTATCGCAAAACAGCAAATCGATTTGCCCGTCCACTTTCATTTCCAGGCTCGATTCATTCCGCGCTTCGATCCACTCGCCGAGTCCCGAAGTTTGAAATCGTTGCCTCGCGGCAGCAAACACCTTGGCGTCGTACTCGCATGTGATGATGTGTCCCACTCCGTTGGCCTTCAGCCCCTCGGCGATGCGCAGCGTGCTCAGCCCCGTGAACGTTCCCGTCTCAACGACCAGCTCCGGCTTAATCGTCGTGACGAGCGTCTTCAAAAAATCCAGCACTTCCACTTCCGCGGTCATTGAGTCGTACATGTGCCAGCGCTCCGGATGCGGACATTCCCTGGTGGGCTTGTGATACTCCTGCTGGAGCACGTCTCCGCTTGCGGAGATGTGCTCTAAGATCCGGTGCTCTTTGCGGAGGGTGTGATATTGGCTTTTAATACGCCAAAGTAACACCGCGCCGAACAGGATAGATGCCAGGCTCATCACCTGCGCGTTGCTCATTCCCAGGAACGACCGCGGATTGATGCGGATGAACTCAACCAGGAACCTCGCGAGGCCCGTCAGCAGGAGATAATTGCAGAAAATCTCACCTTTGGCCTTGGGGCCACGCGTGGCCTTCATTCCCATGTGCCACAGGAATGCGGCGATGAGCATCCATATCAGGAACTCGTAGATAGGCGTCGGGTGCACGCGCTCCGTCGTCGGAGCGACGCCGCCCGGAAAACTCATGCCCCAGGGCAGCGTCGTCGGAATTCCATAGTCGCCGTCACCGGAAAGCAGGCAGCCAATTCGTCCGATCGCGTACCCCACTGCTCCTGCAGGTGAGCATGCGTCCAGAAACTCCAATAATGGAATCCGGAAGAGCCTCGCAAGCCAGAGCAAAGCGAAAAAACCGCCAAGAAATCCGCCGAACCAGGCGAACCCGTAGCGGCTGAACAACTCCGTCTTCCACGTGGCCAGATCCTGGAACGCATGGTAGACCTTTGCACCCACGATGCCCGCGATCCCGGCAATGCCGATAATCAGAAAGCCTTCATCGCCGCGGGACTGACGTACCAAACGGGCCAGAAAGCCTTCGTTCTCCTCAGGTCTTGTGGGCCGATATTGGTCGAAGTGCGCCCGCCGTCGATTAAAGTCCGCCTGCAACACGTACGCCGAAGCCAGCAAACCAATCGCCAGCATCAACCCAAATGTGGGAATTGTAAGCGGCCCAAGATGAAGGAATGGAATCATCGTCGGCGAAGCGTTTCGCCTTCGAGAGTATACACGAGCCGCACTTCAGGTCCGTCTCCAGTGCAGTGCAACGCCGAGCACGATCCAAATTCCGAGCGCAATCCACTCTGCCGGCGAAAAATGCCCGGGGAAAATCGGCAGCACCTTCATCAGGAAGAGCATCAGCGAAACGAGAATCCCCAGCCCCGTCACCAGCCGCATCGCCGGACGCTTCTCCACGAGCCAAAACGACACGCACGCCGCGAACCACCCGAGCACGGATGCCATCGATCCCACCTCGGTCACCGGCACCAGCAGCGCATCGCCAAGCAGCAAGCCCACTAGCGTCCCCACCGTAATTCCCATCACGGCAACCGAGGGCGTCAGGAATTCCTGGTGCACCACACCAAACGCGTTGGGAATCGTCCGCCGCCGCCCAAACGCAAACAGCATCCGGCTCGAAGCCACGAAGTTCCCGTTGAAGCACTGAAACAGACCGAACATCGCCATCACCAGAATCAGCCGCACCGGCCAGCGCGCGCCCAGCGCCTGCTCGAACGCGACCGCCGTCGCGAACGGTTTCCCAACTAAGCCTTGCCACGGCGCGACGTACGCCACCGCCGCGACTGCCAGTACGTAAAAGCCCGCCCCCACCAGCAGCGCCATCACAATCGCGCGGAAAAATCCGCTCGTGGGAAAATCCGCGTGTGCTTCTTCCGCTTCCTTCGGCGCCGACTCGAATCCCGTCAAGAAGTACGGCACGATTTGCAGCGTCAGGACAATCGAAGCCAGCGGGGCGTAGCGAAATGCCGGCTGGAAATTCGCCGCCGTTCCATGCGTGCCGCTGATTCCCAGCAGCGCCACGAACACTAACAGGACCATCGCCGTGGTCCAGTTCTGAAATGTTGCGCTCAACCGGATGCCGCGGTAATTCAACACCGCGAGAAATAGAGTGAGCACAATGCCCAACATCAGCCGCGGCAAAAACACGGGCTGCCCCGCGACGCGGTACAGCTCCATCGAATTCAGCGTTGGAAAAATGTATGCTGCGAGCTTCCCCACCGCCACCGCTTCCCACGGGCACACGATGAAGTACGCCAGTAGCATCATCCATCCCGTGAAATAGCTCACGATGGGCGGAAACACCTGCGCGGTGTAGGCGGCCTCGCCCGCTGCGTCGGGCAGGCGTTTTACCCACTCGCCGTAAACATAGCCGACCGGCAGCAACAAGATTCCGCCCAGCAAAAACCCCAGCATCGCTCCGAGTGGACCGCTGCGACCCAGCCAGTCGTCCATCAGCACGAGCCAGCCGACTCCGACCATCGTGCCGAACGCTAGGGCAAAGTAATCGAACAGCCGCAGCTTCCGCGCCAGTGTGGTCATAAGCTCCCGCGAGCGCCCCGATTCTATACATCTCGTACACGGATGCCAGCGCTATTGCCAAATCTTCTTTCCGCTCCACCGCACTCCGCGGTACGAGGCAACCCGCCGTGCGGACCGCTCATCTCTTCCCTCGTCCTCCAGGTGGTGGGAGAGATGCGTGCGTTGGCTCACGCCTTTCATCGCGTTGGGATTTGTGTGGACAAGCGCTGCTCGGGTCGCGGCGCAAACTCCCGCCCACTTCGCGGAGTCGTCTTCCGCGCCTCTCGATCCTCTGCATACACCTGTCGTAGAAAGCATCGAATTCACCGGCTTGCACCACATCTCGACCGCCGCAGTCCTGGCCAAAATCTCCTCGCGGCCCAACGAGCCCTTGGACCCCGAAAAACTCCAAAAGGACGTTCACACGCTCGGCCGGCTTGGCTGGTTCGCATCCCTCCGAGTGGAAGAAATTCCGTCAGTAGCCCTTGATTCAGAAACCTCTCCGGCATCAACACCCCAACACGTCACATTGCGCTTTCACTTCGAGGAACAGCCCATCCTTTCCCGCGTCGAATACTCCGGCTCGCGGCTCCTTTCCACAAAACAAATCGAGAAAATGCTCGAAGACCAAAAGCTCGTGCCCGGCCTTGGCAAGCCAGCTGATCCCGCCGCTCTGCAACACGTCGCGCAGGCGATCCGTTCCAGCCTTGCAGAACTCGCCCATCCCGAAGCCGTCGCCCGCGTGTATCCCGAACCTCATGAAAACGACACGCTCGCCGTCCGTTTTGAGATCTCCGATGGTCCGCACTTGCCGGTTCGAGAAGTCCGTTTCGACGGCAATCCCCAGCTCTCCAACAAACTTCTACGCGCGCAAATGCAATCCCTGGCGCCCTGGAAACCGCTCGCGTCTCTTCGCAACAAGGACGCCTTCACCGTCCCTGCCTTTGAAGAGGATCGCCGCCGCATCCTCACCTACTTGGTCGACCACGGCTACCCCGAAGCGCGTGTCAGCAACGCGAAGCTAACGCAATCGACTGAGCCCGCCTGGAAATTACTTCGCTTCCCGCATCGCGCACCGCGATCCGGCCTGCTGCTCTCGATTCCCATCCAAGCCGGCCCTTTCTATCGCTTTAATCTCATTCAACCAACGCCGGATCTCCGCCGCGCCATTGAATCGCAAACCAACAAACCGTTTCCTCTTCCTGCGATCGAACCAGGCCGCGCCTTTTCTCAACGAGAAGTCGACAAACTTCGCCGCGTCTACTCCGCGCTCCTACTCCCGCGCGATCCCAAGGCGCATCTCGCGGCGCTCCACTCCGTGGAGGCCACTCCCGTATTTAATTCCGAAACGCATTCCGTCCGCCTCACGCTTGCGCTCAGCGATGCGCCTCCCTATCTCGTGCGCCGCCTCGACTTCCAGGGCTTGCACAAGTTCGGCGACCGCTACGTCCGCCGCCGCATTTCGCTCCGCGAGGGCCTGCCGCTCGACGAGCACGCTCTCGAAACCGGCCTCACCAGACTCGCGCGCACCGGCTACTTCAAGCCCATTCGCCGCGAAAACGTGCACATCCAGTTCGACGATGCCCGCCGCACCGCCGACGTAACCATTCACTTCGAAGAGATCGGCCAGCAGCGCGCCACCTTCTCTGGGGGCCGTGCGCAATTCGGTAGCACGCTCGGCATCGTCTATACCGTCTTCGATCTCCTCAATCACGAAGAGCTGCTCTCCGCGAAACTCGACGGCGGCCCGCAAACTCTGCAAATCGCTCTGGGCATCGCTAAGGAAGGTATCTTCGGCACGCGCGGCTCGCTCGCGCTCTCCATCTTTGACAATGTGATTCGCCCGCGCTTCACTCCCGGCGTCGTGGGCCCGTTTCCCGCTTCGCACACCGCGGGCATCATCGTTCCCTATTCCTACGCACTTACGAACTCCGATACCCTTGGTCTCAGCTATACGCTTTCCCGCACCACCACCGACGAACCTCTCGGCACCGCACCCGGCACAACCGGCCTGCCGCCCGTTGATCTCCGCACGCACACCTCGAGCCACGCTGTGGGAACTTCCTGGGCCCACGACACTGGCAACGAACATTTGCTCCTCGCGAACTCCGCCTCCGGCGGGTTTCTAGGCGGCGAAGAAAACATGCTGCGCTCCTCCGCCGAAGCCGCGCGCATCTTCCGCGATCCGCTCTTCTCGCCAGCGAACGCCTGGGCCTTTCGCAACACCTTCAACGCTGCGGGAAGCTATCGCGGCGACGCGCCGCTCTACTCCCGCTTCTTCTCCGGCGACGAATTCGTTCGCGGTCTGCGCAACGGCGAACTCGGCCCCATCGCGCTCACCAACCGCGTAACGCCTAATGGCGCCACGGTCATTTCGCCGTCACCCGCCGGCGCGAATCTCATCACCGCTGCGAACGCGGAATATCGCATTCCGCTCCGCAACGGCGCCCAGGCCGCCGGGTTCCTCGATCTCGGCTCAGCGTGGCTGCTTCCGAACTGGCTCGGACCCACGAAGCCGGCGCTTCTCAGCGCCACCAATGGCGTCCTTCACGGCTCGACCGGCATCGAGCTACGCTGGACCATTCCCGGCGTCGACGTGCCCGTGCGCACCTACTACGCCATCAACGTGCTTCGCCTCGACCGCGTCATTCCCCTCTCCAGCAAATCCTTTCTGCATGCGCACAATCGCTTCGCCGCCTTCGGCTGGGGCCTCGGTTCGCTGTTCTGATCCGCGCCCCTGTACTACACTGCCTGCACCATGAAACACGACAAACTCCTCAAGGAAGGCTCGCGCATCATCGAGCCCTACGGCATCACCAAAGGCGAAAAATTCCGCCTCAAGGATTTCGATCCAGCGGACACCAACGGCCTCAAGGACAAGCGCGCCGCGGAGGAGCTGCTCGAAGACGGCGTCGCCTGCCTCAGCCGCATGCAAGAAATGCTCTACGCGCAGGATCGTTGGGCGCTGCTGCTCATCTTTCAGGCCCTGGACGCCGCCGGCAAAGACGGCGTCATCAAGCACGTCATGTCCGGCGTCAACCCCCAGGGCTGCGAGGTCCACTCCTTCAAATCGCCCAGCAGCGAAGAGCTGAACCACGACTACCTCTGGCGCAACATGAAAGTTGTCCCCGAGCGCGGCAAGATCGGCATCTTCAACCGCTCCTACTACGAAGAAGTGCTCGTCGTGCGCGTTCATCCCACGCTGCTTCGTGCGCAAAAGCTTCCCGACCGCCTCATCGACAAGCACATCTGGGACGAACGCTACGAGGATATCAACGCCTTCGAGCGCTACCTGACGCGCAACGGCGTCGTCATTCGCAAATTCTTCCTCCACGTCTCGAAAGAAGAGCAGAAGAAGCGTTTCCTCGAGCGCCTGGAAGATTCAAAAAAGAACTGGAAGTTTTCCATGGCCGACGTGCAGGAGCGCGCCTTCTGGAAGGATTATCAGGAAGCTTACGAGGAAATGATTCAGCGCACCGCCTCGAAGCACGCGCCGTGGTACGTCGTGCCTGCGGACAACAAGTGGTTCACCCGCCTGGTCGTCGCCGGCGCCATTCTCGAAGCGCTCAACGGGCTGAATCTCGCCTTCCCCGACGTGGAAAAGTCCAAGCGCAAGGAGCTCGCCGCCGTCCGCACCTCCCTCCTCGCCCAAAAAGACTGACTCTCTGCCCTTTGTCATCCCGAACGCAGTGAGGGATCG
Source organism: uncultured Acidobacteriaceae bacterium (assembly GCA_964524985.1). GTDB lineage: Bacteria > Acidobacteriota > Terriglobia > Acidiferrales > UBA7541 > Acidiferrum. The sequence continues at coordinate 48,928 of CAZGFL010000093.1, read as the reverse complement.
CGGCTTGACCCGTGACGCTTTCCAAGCCGATGGAACCGCCACGAAGAATCACAGATCGTCGTTATCTGGCCCTTCCGGCGGCCGCTTGTCATTCAAGAAGTACATCGCGTCAAATTGTGCCGCGAACGCATGAAACATAATCGGCGTCTGATCGAAATTAAAACAATCCGCAAAGTCGTCGGCGGGAGTATCCGCGTAGCCCAGAGGCGCCACCTGAAAAACTTCTTCAATAAATTTCAAAATGCTCCCGAAGTCGTGCGTCACGTGCGAGACATAACCCGGTTTCGCGTACGGCGACACGATGATCAGCGGCACGCGAAATCCATATTCATAAGAATTGGTGATCTTCGGCGCCACGTGGTCGTACCACCCGCCCCAGTCATCCCAGGTAATAATGATCGTCGTGTTCGCCCAATACGGGCTATTCCCTATCGCATTCACAATCGAGGCCACCCACGACGGCCCCGAGCCGTCGTTCGACGACGCATGATCTGAGGCCGCCGCCGTGGGAATCACCCAGCTTACCTGTGGAAGTTGCCCGCCCATTATTTCCGTCAGAATCTGCGTCGACGGCGTAATCACATTGTTCGTCCAATCGGGTCCCATGCGCAGATGCTGAATTGCGTTCGGACCCGTCCAAATCGAGCCGGGTGTCGGCGTGTAGTACTTCCACGTCACCGATTTTGCGTCCAGTTCATCCACAAGCGTCGGATGCTCGAAGCATGGATACTGCGAAGAAGACTCGGCCCCGCTCGGGTCGATCAACAGGACGAACTCTCCCTGCGGAGCCGTGCAGCCCACCACGCTGCCCGCAGCCGGCACGTGCGGATTTTCAGCAGCAAACAAAGGGCTCGTCGCAGTCGGCGCCGACGTGCCCGAAATAATGAATTGGTGCGCTGGAAAGCTCGGGCCTTGATTCGTCTGGAACATGCGGTCGCCGAACGTGTATGTCTGCGCCATCTGAAAATACGGTGCCACTTCCGACGGATTCACATATTTGAACTGCGGATCGGGAGGAGGACAACCCACGGCTCCGGCTGCGCAGCCTATCGGTACCAGATCCGCGCCATCCATTTTTCCGCCGTCGTACTGCTTCACGAAGGCGTTGTGCGCGTGGCTGAGGTCATAGTTGTTCGCCAGCGTGATTGGCGTCAGCGTGATGGTTTGCCCCAAGGAGTTCACGCCGCTGTTCGCGATGTCCGCGTTCGGCAAGCCGTGGAACAGATTATCCGGAGTGCGATTCTCCTGAAAGATGACCACTATATGCTGAATCTTCGAAAGCCCGGGTGGAGGCGGGGGAAGCGGCGTCATCGTTCCGCCACCGCCGCAGCCGCCGGAATTCAATAGCAATCCGGCCGCGACAAAGCAAAGGCCTCCGCTGGCAAGAAGAACGGAATCTCCGAGGCGCATGTTGGTCTCCCCAAGTGTTCTGGGCTTTGGCACACAGCCGGGATAGCCTGCCTTGGCGGCTTGCCCACTCCAACCCAGGTCCCGCCGGAGAGTTGCGCCTAATCTTTCTATATTTCGTGTCCAGCAAATCCCGGATCTTCGTTGTTCCAGCCCGAATCTTTATCTCTACTCCTCTGTGAGCTCTACCTCTTTGTTTTCTGTCTCTTACGCAACTCTCGTTCGAACCTTGTGCGCGTCCTTCCTTTCAATCATTTCCGCACTCTTTGCCAAAAACACCCGCGGGTGGGTATGAACTATCGAGGAACTCACGACTGTCATTTCGAGCCTGCCTGCGGCAGGCAGGGCAGGCGCAGCGAGAGCTCCTGGCTTGCTTTCAAAGGGAAAGTGACTCGATGAGAACATCGCCAACGCTTAAACCAACAGCTCGCCGCTCTTCCACCAATCACGAGTCACCCTCTTTCGGTTACAATATTTGTGTTGTCTACAGGATGACGGAGCGCCAGTGATTCACGCGAACGTATTTCATAACGACGGTCTGCTGCCCATCGAGAAGGTGCGGCTGTCGCCCGGACAGGTGGGGCTGATCTGCGGCTGGGGGATTTTCACCACGCTGCGTATCTCCCGCGGCGAAGCCTTCGCCTACGAGCGCCACTGGCGCCGCCTCGAAAAGGACGCGGGGCTCATCCGCCTCCCCATGCTCTACACTTCGGCCAAAGTTCGCGTCCATCTCCAGGAAGTGATTCGCGCCAACCAGGTCTCCGAAGGCGCTGCGCGCATCTACCTGGTCTACAACTCTGTCGGCTTCTGGCAAAGCGCCGAGCAGCGGCCCCCGGTCGACCTCATCATTTACACATCCAATTTGCCGGAATACCGGGAGGTGCTCCGCCTCGGTCTGCGCGCCCACGGCCGCCACGCCGCTTCCCCGCTCTCCGGCGTCAAAAGCATCTCCTGGCTCAACAACGTTTGGGCCGTCGCCGAAGCCAACAAGGAAGGCTTCGACGAAGTGGTCATGCTCAACGAGCGCGGCGAAGTGGCCGAGTGCACTTCCGCAAACATCTTCGCCGTGAAGGGCGACAAAATCCTTACGCCACCGCTCAGTTCCGGCTGCCTCGAAGGCGTCACCCGCGGCATCCTGATGGAAATCGCACCCGAAGCTGGCCTCCCGGTGGTCGAGCAGACCTTGCTCCCGGAAGATCTGTACTCCGCCGAGGAAGTCTTCATTTCATCCACGAACCGCAACCTCATCAGCGTGGGCGAAATCGCCGGGCGCGCCATTCCCACTTCCGGTGGCCTTTGCCACCGCCTGAACGAGCTATTCGACGCCTACGTTGCCGAATACGTCTCCCGCCGCCTTGCTTCCGCCGCCAGGTAAAACAAAATGGCCAGCGAAACCAATCTCGGAACGATGGGGGCGCAAGCGCGCGCCGACTCCGCCGCTGCGGCGACCAAGGCCGTCTATTCTATTTTGCTTTCCATCAGTTTCTGCCACCTGCTGAACGACACCGTGCAGTCGCTGCTTCCCGCGATCTACCCGATGCTGCGCGACACGTTTCGCCTGAACTACTGGCAGGTCGGCCGCATCGCCCTGACCGCGCAACTGACCGCTTCCCTGCTGCAGCCTGTCGTCGGACTGTACACGGACCGCAAGCCACAACCCTACTCGCTCGCCGTGGGTATGGGCGTCACGATGGTTGGACTGCTGGCGCTAGCTGCTGCTCCGAGTTACCTCGCCGTGCTGGGCGCCGCGGCGCTGGTAGGCATCGGCTCCGCGGTGTTTCACCCGGAGTCTTCGCGCGTGGCACGCATGGCTTCCGGCGGGCAGCACGGGATGGCACAATCGCTTTTTCAAGTGGGCGGCAACGCCGGCTCGGCGCTCGGCCCGCTGCTGGCGTTTGCATTCATCAAGGGACAATCCGCCATCGCGTGGTTTTCCTTTCTGGCGTTGCTGGCCATCGTGCTGCTGACGAACATCGGCAAGTGGTTCCGCGACCATAAGCCGCTGCATACGCCGGCGATGGCCGTCGATCCGGAACATCTCTCGCACGCGGACGCGCATCCGCATGCGGCACTGTCTACGAAGAAGATCGCCTGGAGCCTCGTGATTCTGGTGGCGCTGATGTTCTCGAAGTTTTTCTATCTCGCCAGCATCATGAGCTACTACACGTTTTATCTCATCAACCGATTTCATCTCACTGTGCAGAACGCACAGTTGCATCTGTTCTTGTTTCTCGGCGCGGTGGCTGCCGGCACGTTCATCGGCGGCCCTGTCGGCGACAAGCTTGGCCGCAAATACGTGATCTGGTGCTCGATTCTGGGCGTGCTGCCGTTTACTCTTGCCTTGCCCCACTCCAATCTGTTCTGGACCAGCATTCTCAGCGTCATCATCGGGTTGATTCTGGCTTCCGCGTTTTCCGCGATTCTCGTGTACGCGCAGGACCTGCTGCCCGGACGAATCGGCGCCGTCTCCGGACTGTTCTTCGGCTTTGCCTTCGGCATGGGTGGAATCGGCGCGGCGGTGCTCGGCAAGCTAGCGGACCTGACGAGCATCAACTTTGTCTATCACGTTTGCGCGTATCTACCTGCGATTGGCATACTCACGGCGTTCCTGCCAGACCTGGGTCCAACGAAGGTCCACTCTGCGGCACCGCCGGTACCCGCTCGCGGGTAAATCCCGTCGCCCGAACGGGATGCGACGTCACGGTCCTGCGTGATCTCGCGCACCCTAAATTGGTCCGATTGGCGAAAACCCGCCTTGGATAAGGAGGACCCGCAGAAGAATCAATAACTTACAGCCGTGACGGCTGGCATGGCGATTGCTCCTTCGTGCAAAGGGAGGGTCTATTTCCAATGGCCTACGTCATCACCGCCAGCTGCACCAAGGATGAAAACTGCATCGAAGCTTGTCCGATCGGCTGCATCCACCCGACGAAGGATGAAGCGAAGTTTGCGGAGGTCACTCAATTGTTTGTGAATCCGGATGAATGTACGGACTGCGGCGCCTGCGTGCCGGTGTGCGATTTCAATGCAGTCTACCCTCTTGATGATCTTCCGGAAGAATTGAAGGAATTTGCGGCAAAGAACGCCGCGTACTACGCCTGAGTCCGGCGACGTTTCAGCGAACCTCGCGTCACGCTTTGAGGTTACTGGGCGGTGCCCCATTGCAAATCGGCATCGGTAGAAGGCTTTCCGCCGCGTCGCGCCGCGGCGAACTCCAGCATGCGCGGATAGGTCCTGCGGAAATCCGCAACGATATTTTCGTAAGGTACGTCCGGGAAGTGCCCGCGATCGCGGACATATTCCATGTGGCGCCGACCGCCGTGGTCGTATTGGTGGAAGAGTGAATCCTCCCGGCCAGCAAACTCCAAAGGTTTCACGCCAAAACGCTCGCAGAGGCTCAGGTTGAACGCGGGCGTGGCTTTGACCCACCGGCCTTCGAGAAAAAGTTCCGTATAGCTGTGCCAGATGAAAAGGTCCGTACCAATCAAGTCGAGAAGTTTTTGGGTGGAGAGGTGGTTGCGGACGTCGGCGTAGCCAACGCGGGCGGGGATTCCCACAGAGCGGGCGGCAGCCGCCAGGAGTGCGGCCTTGGGGATGCAAAATCCGCGCTTGGCGCGGAGACAATCACTGGCGCGAAAGTAGGAGCGAGCATCGCCGCAATAGTAGGGATCGTAGAGGATGCCGTCGCGAACCGCGTAATAGAGCTTTACAGCACGCGAAAGATCATCGGTGGCGCCGCGCGCGTTTTCGCGTGCAAAAGCCTGAACATCGGCGTCGCCGCTGTCGATGAACTCGGCGGGGGCCAAGTACTCTTCACTGACTGGCATTCGTGAATCATCGCACAGATTGCGAAACTGCGCGCGCTGCGAGGACCGCGCGGTGGCCCGGCCCACTGGCACCCCGAGACGCCCTACATGCTACAATGCGGCGATTGGAACGGCCGTATGCCCGATACAAGCCCCCTAGCCAGCGAAGCGGTGCTCGAGGTTGTTTCTCCCGACGGCGCGCGGAGGTACGTGCGCGTGACGCAATCGCCCTTTCTGATCGGCCGGGGCGCGGAAACCGGCAACCACTTGCAACTCTCCGACCGGCGGATTTCGCGCAACTGCGCGGCGATTGTCATTGAAGCGAACCGCTTCTACCTGGAAGATCGCGGGCAGCGGCGCGGGCTTTTCGTCAACGGCGAAAAGGTGGAAAGCCGCGAATTGCAGGACGGCGATGCGATTTCGTTCGGGCTCGATGATTCCTACGAGATGATTTTTCGCGCGGCGAACGGTTCGGAAGGCGAATCCGTTCCGCAGCTGCTGACGCGCATCGAACACATCACGAGTTCCGAACCCAGCGGCGGATTGCGCAAGCTGAATCAACTGCTGGAAGCCACCGCACTGCTGCATTCGCAACTCCCGCTCGACCAGGTGCTGGCCAGCATGCTGGATCAACTGGTTTCGATCATCGATGCGGACCGCGGGCTGCTGCTTGAGCCGGATGCAAATGGCACGCTGAAAGTGCACCTGGCGCGGCGGAGCGGCAGGCTGCGCTTGCCCCCGGAGAGCATGACGCCCAGCCAGACGGCGATTCAGTTGGCGCTGAAGCAGCAGGCGCCGGTGATCACAGAAGATCTGGCGCAGGCCGACATGGATTTGCAGGCGGCGCAGAGCATTGTGGCGCAGCGTTTGCGCGCGGTGGTGGTGATTCCCTTGTGGACCCTGACGCGCGCAAAAACGCAGGAATCCATGGTCAACGTGAAGCGCGGGGAACTGCTGGGAGTGCTGTATCTGGACTCGCGGCGACCAACCGCGTTTTCGCAACTGGACCGGCAGATTCTTGATGCCCTGGCCGCGGACGCCGCCAGCATCCTCGATAATGCGCGGCTGGTGGAAAAAGAGCGCGAGCGGCAGCGGCTGGAGCAGGAAATCAACATCGCGCGAGACATTCAGCAAGCGCTGCTGCCGCGCAATTTCCCGGATGCTCCTAACTTTGCGGTGACGGGCGTGAATTTTCCGTGCCTCTCCGTGGGAGGCGACTACTTCGACGTTTTCCCGTTGAGCGACGGCCGCACGGCGTTTGTGATTGCCGACGTGTCCGGCAAGGGGCTCGGCGCGGCCATTGTGACGACGATGCTGCAAGGTGCGCTTTCCGGGATGACGCTGGGGACGGACCCGGCGCTGGTGTTCAATCATGTGAACCGCTTCCTGTGCGATCACACGGAAGTGGGGAGATACGCCACGGTGTTCTTTGGATTGCTGGACAACGACGGCCACCTGGAATTTATTAACGCGGGGCACCCGTCACCGTTTCTGATCCGGCGCGGCCGGGCGGAAGAGGCGTTCACAGAGGGTTCGTATCCGGTGGGGCTGGTTCCCGAAGCACAATACACGGCGGCGTGCCTGAAACTCGAGCCGGGCGACACACTGGTGCTCTTCACAGATGGTGTGACGGAAGCGATGGACCCGGACGACCAACTGTTTGGCGTGCCGCGGCTCCGGCAGTTGTTGACGGGTCAGCCAGAGTGTCCGCTCGATCAACTGCAGAAGTGCATTCTGGAGGCGGTGGAGAATTTCACGCGGGGAGCGCGGCAGGCGGACGATCTCACCGTGCTGATTGTGCGGTACCGCGCGGCGGCGGCAGGCGTGGTGACGGACACGGATGTGCCGTCGTCAGTCTCTGACTCGTCGTCTGCCTCGTCTGCAGTCGCGTCGTAAGCGCGCTTCCTAGATTTACAAGCTCACCTGAAACTCGAATCCCAAGAAGAAAGGCGAGGGGCGCAACTGGCGCCCCTCGCTGGAAGTGAAAGCTTGGCCCTTGGCCGGACGTTGGCAGAAGCCGTTCGAAGCGGCTTCAGGAGCCTAGGTCTTTCAGGTCGTCCTTGGCCTGCTCTTCGGCGTTCTTGGTGGCGCCCTTGGCGTCGGCGCTGGGGTTCAGGGCATGAATGGCCTTGCTGAGGCTGAGGGCTTTGTCGCCGTCAGCGACTTTGCAGCCGGAAACATCAGCGTTGGAGTGCACGCCGGTGACGCTGGCGCGGAGGCAAACGAAATTGATGCCGAGATTGTGGCTGGCGTGGAGGGAGGCCAGGCACTCATTCAGTGCCGTGAAGGCGGAGCAAGCGTCGGCAACATTGGCATCGGCGGGAAGCACGCCTGCGGCCTGGAGTTTCGGAGTCAGCTTCTTCTCAATGTCGGCACGGTTGCTCGAATCGACGGTGTTCTTGTCCTTCTTGACCCACTTGATGGGATTGAGCGAATGCGAGCTGTGGGAACTGGTGTCCTGGGCGGCGGCACCGGCACCCGCTCCGGCAGGCCCCTGCGCCGAGGCGCGGTTAGCACCAAGGCCGATGAAGGCGGTCAAACCGAGAGTTGCGACAGAAAACTTCAGCCAATTTCTTTTCATGTATACCTCGCGAGGACGTTTTAGGATACGGAGCAAGGCTGCCGGACCCGGCCTCAGTCCCCAGTAGGCCATACGGTCGCGCGGCGCGTGCGAGGCGAAAGAGAAGTACTCCCCCAATCGGTCACGCTGTTCGTCGGTACAGGTGAACGACAGCACGCTGCGCTCGCTCGCACCTTTTTGGAAGGCTCTGCGGCAGAAAAAGAATCAAGCTCTAGCGCGAAGGATGAGGCCGTAGATCGTCAGACCGAGCCCGCCAAGAAACAACAGAGGAGAAAGGTAGTTGGAGACCATAGGCATCACGTCGACAGGAAGCTGCAAAGGCATGGCATAACCGGCGGCAAAGTAATGGATGACGCCGGCCAGCAACATGAAAAGGAGGCCGCGGCGGACCTTCTGGTTGCCGTCGGCTGCTGAGGCGCGGGAGGACAACCGCACCTGCGGGACCTCTTCCCGGCAGAAAGGACAGCGGTTCAAAGTTACATTGATGCGCTTGCCGCAAAAGGCGCACTGGCGCGTCTGTACCACCTGATTTCCAAGGACACTCATGGCGTTCCCAAGGTCATATTCCTTGACTATCGACTACTTCAGGTTACCTGAACGGTGGCGGCCTGAGTAACAGATGCGACAGGATGCTGCGAAACTGCTGTTAAATAATTGAATATCACGAGGTCCCCCAGCATAGGACAAGGCCTGTGTTCTCAAGAACTTCGTGGAGAAACAGGGCAGGTGAGGCGGTTCCTCCGGGGGCGTACCCAATTGCTAACAGGTGTTCCTTAGAACAGGTCACCCCGCCAACGGGCCGTGCTACAAAACAATGAAACCAGATCGTTCAAGGCAAATTTCAATTTTGCGTGAGACCCAGGGGCTCACGAAAGAAAGGACAAAGAGACGATGAGGCGCGGTTTGGAAAAGCAATGGGAACGTGTGATCTTGCTGGCTCTGGCTTTCGTGCTTGTAGGACCCGCCATCCCGGCGATCGCCCAGGACAAGAAGGTCGGGCAAACGAATGGAGTCGATAATTCGAAGATGGGGGCGTACCGGGCTCTGGCCCAGCACATCTATGCGGATTTCCAGAAGGGGGACATCGCCGCTGCCGCGGGGATGGGAAGGGTGCTTGAGCGGTTGTGGGACAAGGCCGAAGACTACGGAGGAGACGCAGCGCTTTCGAAAACGAACAAGCAATTGTTCGATGAGATCGACAAGGCTATGGACCAGTACTTGTCCCCCCTGTGGGATGCAAAGTCCAAGGCGCCCGATCCAGCCAGGGTGAAAGCGGCGTACAACACGTACCTTGAGAAGCTGAAACTGGCAGACTGAAGCGGTTCAAGAGTCCAAGGTTAAAAGTTAAAGGGAAGAACGGAGGCCGTAAGAGCCTCTCGTTCTCTTTTGCATTGCAGCCAACTTCTGCCTTGGATGATTCAACTGCGCGGCATATCGCGAAGGCCGAGCCACTGAGATGGACAGCTAAGTTCACAGTTCGCGAAGGGCGGTCGCCACGGGAAGCCGCGCGGCGCGAACCGCAGGGAAGAAGCCGCCTAAGACTCCCATCACAAGGGCAAAAACAACCCCTTCCACGAGCAGCCCCGGGGTGATCTTGAAGGCGAAGGCGAGATTCGAGAAAGTCTGAAAATTGATGGTGCTGGTGGTGATGCCGTTCAAACGGAGAACGGCCAGGCAGCCGAGGACGCCACCCACAAAGGAAATCAACAGCGCCTCAATGAGGAACGAGAACACTACAGCAGGACCGCCGAAACCGAGCGCCCGCATCGTGGCAATTTCGCGGCCGCGATCGGCGACGGCCGAGTACATGGTATTCAGCGCGCCAAACACTGCTCCGATCGCCATGACGAAAGCAACGAAACCGCCAAGACGCGTGATGAGCGTAGTCATGTTCGTCGATTGCTTGGCGTAATAGTCGATTTCTCGCGAGACATCCACGCTGAGACGCGGGTCTGCCGTCAGCGCATCCTTGAGAGCCCCTAAGGAATCAGGCGAGGAAAGGTGAGCGGTGATGGACTGAAAGAACGTGTCGGGGCGATTGTAGGCGGCGGTGAGCAGATGGGGGTCTCCCCACACCTCGGAATCGAAAGAGCTGCCACCGGCATCAAAGACCCCCACCACCTTCCACTGCATGGTGCCAAGTCCAATGGTGTTGCCGAGCGTCAATCCGGAATACGTAGTATTGGCGTTCTTGCCCACGATAACTTCCGCAAGCCCAGGCGAGAACATACGTCCGTGGGTGATTTTGACCTGCTTGCGAATCTCGAGGACATTGGGCGAAACGCCGCGGACCTCAACATTCGCGTCCGTGCCGGTAGAGAGCAGCGGGATGGGGGCCATAAGCACCGCCTCCGCGGTCACCAACGGGCCGCCGGCGCCGCGAGCGATGCCTGGAGCATCTTGGATGATCTTTACGGAATCGAGCCCCACGCCGCTGGTCATTTCGGAGGTCGCACCGGCGCGGAGAATGAGGGCGTTATCCGGCGAGCCAGAAGCAACCAGCGTGGCGCGAAATCCCTTGGCAAGAGAAAGCATGGCGACAAAGACGCCCACGGTTCCGGCAATTCCGACGACCGCGACAATTGCGGAAGTCCACCGCGCTTTCACGCTGCGAAAGTTGTAGACAATGGGGATGGCCACGTTCAGACCCTCCGGAGCGCATTCACGACGCGCATGCGCATAGCGCCAATTCCGGGAAGCAAGCCGCTGGCCGCACCGACAAAAAGCGCGAAGATCAAGCCCGCTGCGAGCATGGGCTTGGACAAGAGCAATGGCGGCAACAAACCCGTAAGCGCGGCACTGATCCCTGGAATCGCACCCCACGCCAGGAAGAGGCCCAGCATGCCGCCGAAGAAAGCAATCACCAGCGATTCGGCGAGAACGAGGAAAAGAACGGAGCGATCCGTGAAGCCGATGGCCTTCAAGACGCCTAGTTCGCTAATGCGTTCACGGACGGAAATGGCCATGGTGTTGCCGGTGACAAGCAACAACGTAAAGAAGACCACCGTGCCGATGGTCAAAATGAGGAATTCGATGTTCCCAAACTGCTTGGCGAAACCAGCGGCAAAAGCGGATTCCGTCTCTGTCTTGGTTTCGTGAGAGGAGTTGGCGAACTTTTCGTCAATGGCCTTCGCGACGCGGACGGAATCGTCCGCGCTATTCAGCTTGAGGATGTACCATCCCGCCGTGCTTTTCACAGCAGCCGGAACCGTCTCGTCAAAGTACTTCCACTGAAGCCAGAACTGGCCCTCGTCGCCATCCGGCTTGTTGGTGCGATAGATGCCATCGAGGTTGAATTCCCAGGTCGCCGCCCCGTAAATGGTCGTTTTGAGGGGGATGCGGTCGCCCACTTTCCAGTGAAAGCGTTGCGCGAGCTTGGCGCCCGCGACAGCGCCCTGGCGATCTTTGACGAAGTTATTCCACTGGTCGTCGGGCACGATGAATTCCGGATAAACTTTGCGGTGGTTTTCGGCGTCGATTACAAACTGGGGAAAGAAATTCTTCTCGTCCTGATAAACGCCGCCAAACCAGTGGTCGTGCGTGACCGCTTTCACGCCTGGAATCGCAGCGATTTTTTCGTCGTAGGAAATGGGCATAAGGTTCATCAGGCCAACGCGATCGACGACGACCAAACGGTCGGCGCCGGCAAGGTCGATGCCCCGGTTAAAGGCGCCCTTCACCACAGCCAAAAAGGTAAAAAGAACCAGCGCAATCGCGAAAGAGCCGACCGTCAGAATCAGACGAACTTTCTTACGAAAAAGGTTTGCGAAAATGAGCCGCCAGAATTTCATGCCGCACCTCCCGCCAGAACCTTGTCGCCGAGCTTGGAGGCCTCGACCAGCACGCCCTTGTCGAGATGCAGCGTGGTGTGAGCGCGGGCCGCGACAATCTGGTCGTGCGTAACCATCAAAACGGTCTTTCCATGCTTGCCCACAAGCTCTTCGAGCAGGGCCATGATTTCATCGGCACTCTTGCGGTCGAGGTCGCCGGTCGGCTCGTCGCAGAGAAGAAAGGTGGGGTCGGAAACAACGGCACGGGCGATGGTGACCCGCTGTTCCTGTCCGCCGGAGAGCTGGCGGGGATAGTGATGCATGCGGTCCGTGAGGCCGACGACGGCAAGCGCGGTCTCGACGTGCTTGCGGCGCTCCCCGCCGGAGAGTTTTGTGAGAAGAAGCGGCAGCTCGACGTTTTGGTACGCCGTCAAGACGGGAATCAAGTTATACATCTGGAAGATAAAACCCACATGGCGCGCACGCCAGTGGGTAAGCTTGCTGCCGGACATGTGCGTGATTTCGTCGCCGTCGACGGTGATGCTGCCGGCAGAGGGCACGTCCAGTCCGCCGAGCAGGTTCAGCAAAGTGGTCTTGCCGGAACCGCTTGGCCCCATGAAGGCGACAAAGTCGCCCTTGTCCACGTCCAGGTTCAGCCCCTGGAGAACCTGAATTTTCTCGCCGCCACGGCTGTAGGTCTTGTTCAACCCGCGAACGCGGATCAAGCTTTGCGAATCATTGCGCCCATCGACACGGATCATCCTCGGCTCCTGTTGGGGTTTTTACTGGCGAATTTCAACTTTGTCTCCGTCCCGCAAACTCTCCGGCCCCTTCACCACGAGCGAGTCGCCCGGGGTCACACCCGCAAGGACGGCCACGTCCGTGCCGCGATCGAGGCCCAGGCTCACGGCGCGGCGTTCGACTTTGCCATCCCGAAACAGGTAGACGAATGAAGTGCTGGCATCCGTGCGGATCGCGCTTTTCGGGATGTACGCCACGGCTTGAGGCGCTTTCTCCTTGCCCTTGTGTGCCGCAGGCTTCTCTTCCTCAAGAAAGGCGACTTTCACGCCCATGTCCGGGAGAATCTTGTCATCCAGCTTCAAAATGGTGATACGCACCTTTACGGTAGCTTTCTGGCGATCCGCTGTGGGGATTACGGTACGCACTTTGGCGTCGTAAGGGTCATTTGGGAAGGCATCGAGCGTGGCCTTCACCATTTGGCCTTCTTTTACGCGCGCGATGTACGATTCGTTGACGTCAACCTCGATTTCGTTGGACTTCATGTCCACGATAGTGGCGATGCCGGTGCGCGTGAAACCGCCGCCGGCCGAGTTGGGCGAGACCATCTCGCCGACCTGCGCGTCTTTGGAAACTACGATTCCAGGAAACGGCGCGCGAATGGTGCAGTTGTCGACGGCTTGCTGGGCTACACCGACACGTGTCTCGGCCGCCGCTACTTGCACCTGGGCGAGCGCGATTTTTGCCCGCAGGCTGTCGGCTGTGGTGCGCGCGTTGTCGAGCGCCTCCTGCGTTTGAATCCCGGAGTCGTGAAGTTGTTGCGCGCGCTTCAGCTCGATTTCGGCATTGCGGAGCTGCACTTCCAAATCTGCGATGGCCGCGCGGGCAGAATCGCGGTCCGCCTTGGCGGCCTCCAAGGCGCGCTGATAGTCCGAATCGTCCAGCGTGGCGAGAAGCTGGCCTTCTTTGACGCGCGTACCCTCGTCAAAGAAGACACCCGTGACGCGGCCGGTGATTTTCGCGGCGATCGTGGCGCGGCGGCGCGGGGTAATGTATCCGCTGGCATTCAGAGCAGTTTGCACGCCTCCGGCTTCCGGGGTGGCAACGGTGGCCACCTCCACCACAGGCTTCTGGTTGCGGAAGGCAAAGGCCGCCGCCACAATCCCCGCAAAGATGATGACAGGAATAGCGGCATACATCACACGCCGGCCCATGCTACTGGAACTGCGTTGGCCTTCCCGGATGCGCAGAGAGCCCAGGTCCGGTCTTGGCGAATCTGTTGAGGTTACCGTCAAAGCTTCTACTCCCTGGCAAGTGCTCTCATTTTATCTTACGACCTGGCGGCTCTAAAAATTACAGATGAAAAGAACCGGCCGATTGGCACATTCATTCTATCGCGCAACGGAGAATTTTGAGACAGGGATCAGAGAACCGCTGGGGCCTCCGCCTGCGCCCGCATGGTGCTAGGAAGCCTATTCCTCAGATGTACTCGGGACTGGCGTCGTCTAGTGCGGCGCCCGCAGCTTCTTCAACTGTTCCACGGCGTTCTGATTCTTAGGGTTAAGTTGCAGGGACTTTTCGTAGTTCGTAATCGCCAGATCCTTTTCCCCCACTTTCATGTACGCCTCGCCGAGGCTGTCGTAAACGTTCGATGACTGCGGGAAGTCCTGGACGTTACGCTGAAACACGATAATCGCGTCCTTTTCATGTCCCGCGTAGGAAAGGGCATACAGCAGCGTGTAACCCAGTTGGTTGAGGGCGCCCTCGGCTCGTTCGCCGGTAAACTCGCCCGCAGCCTTCAAGGCCGTATAACGATCCAAGGCGGCTTGACTTCCGCGTGCCCTGGCGATGATCGCAAGCGTGGGGAAGTCGCCGTCAAACTTGTAGCTCCAGGCATACTCTTTGACCACGCGGCGCAGGACCAGATTTGCCACGTTGATGCCATTGTCCGAATCGGCCATGATCGCGACGCCCTTGCCGGTCTCCGAATTCATGGTGAGCAGAGCCTGGAAGCCTTCGTCGGCGCCGTCGTGGCCGAACTGGCCTGGGTTATCCTTCTCTACGAAAAAGCCCAGTCCTGCGGCTTCCAAGACGGGCGTCAGCATTTCCTGGGTCATTTTTTGAGAGAGGACGCGGTTAGACTTTCCATGGCGCGAGTTCGCGATCTCAATCGCGAACTTCGCGAGGTCGGTCGGAGTCGTCCACAATCCCGCCGCAGCCATCTCGGGATAGATATGCCAGCGGCCGTGCACCGGCTTTCCATCCATGTACGTGCCGTTGGCGGTTATCGCGGCGCGCGCTGGTGGCAACGGCTGCTCATAGCTGCTGTCGGTCATGCCAATCTTGTCCAAGACAGTTTCGCGCATCAAGTCGGGAAATGGTTTGCCAGTCACATCCATCATCAATTGCTGCTCGAGGGTAACGCCCCCGCCGGAGTAACGTTCCTGCGTTCCGGGGAGAATATCGACGCGAATGGCAGCGGTGTTCGCGGGTTTCTCGCCATTGAAAATCTGGACAAGCGTGGGCACGGGCTCGTCCACGTCATAACCGGGGAAGCCGTGGATGGTCAGGCCGCCGGTGTGCGACATCAAACGCCGTAGCGTGACCTTCTGCTGTTTGGTGAATTCGTTTTCCGGCACCTTCCAGGTTTTCAGCTTTAGGTTCACATCTTCGTCGAGCGACAGCTTGCCTTGCTCGACGAGGTACAGCGCACCCGTGGCGGCGACGGGTTTGCTGATGGAGCCCGCCTGGAACAACGTGTGGGTTCCCACGGGTGCCGTCGATCCTGTTCCAATGGTGCCGTAGCCCTTGGCCCAGACGATTTTGTAATCGTCGATCACGGCAATGCTGAGCGCTGGCACTTTGTAGAGCTCCATCAGTTGGGACAGGCTCATCCGCAAGGGTGGCTCTTTTTCGCCCATGGAGATGTCGACAGCGGTCGCTTCAATGGCGGCGAATCGCGCCTCATGTGCCGTCGCACTTTTTGCCTTCGGCTTTGCGTCAGGGGAAGGACTCCGACCATCGCCACTCTGCCCCGCAGCGACGCAAGCGAGGGCGAGCGCCATCGCGACCGCTGCTCCCCTAAGCCACCTGATGCACCAACGATAATGGATCGTCATCGGACCTCCTCGCACAGCAAACCTGGGATTTCGCGATTCATTCTTCGCGCAGCGTCTTGGCCGGATCGATCTTCACAATTCTCAGGATCGGCAGGGCCGTCGCGAGCGCCGCCACCAGCGCCAGCGCGCCTACCACCGAACCCAAAGTGGCCAAATCGTAGACACCGACACCATAGATTACGCTACTCATGACGCGCAGCGCTCCCGCGGAAAGAGCCAGCCCGAGAACAACGCCCAGAAGAGCCGCCCCCGCGCCAGAGAGTCCCACCTGCGCCATGGCCTGCCCCACCGTCGAGCCCAGCGCCATGCGGATGCCGATTTCGCGCGTCCTCTGCGTGACCATGTTGGCCACCAGCGCGAAGATTCCGACTGCGCTCAGCAGCAGCGCCAGCCCAGCCATCGCGCTCAGGAGCGCCACTTCGATTCGTTGCGTCGCCAGAGTCCGGGCGAGCAGATCCTGCATGCTGTAGAAGCCGGAAGCCGGCAGGTTGGGATCGGCGGTAGCCAAAGCGCGCTGCATCTGCGCGGGCAGTCCCGCGATCGCACTCGCACTTCGGACCACCCAGTCCGGCTGAAACCACACGTGCACTAGCGCAAGACCCGGCCCCTTCACCTGAGTCGCCGGGATGTACATGGCCTGCTCGCTCATGAGCGGCGCCCCATCGTAGAGACCCGAAGAAACAGAGACGTCCGCAACCTCGCCTACAATGAGCGTATCTTTGTTGACGTAGCGGCCCACGGGATTTTCCCCGCCATAAAACTTGCGCGCGAAAGCCTGGTTCACGACCGCAACGGGCTGGGTATTGGGGCCGTCACCGTCGGTGAAGACGCGTCCCGCCAGCACGGGCATCTGGAGCGTATCGAAATAACTGGGCGTGACGTAGACCACATCCGTTCCATCCTGCAATCCCGCCTCCTTCCCGTCACTGAGCGTCACTCCGTCGTTCAGCGCGCGCTCATAGGGAAGACTGATCCCGACCGCCGCGTTTTGCACGCCAGGAATCTGCCGCAAGGCGGCAGTGCTTGTATCCAGAAGTTTCCGGAAAGCGGCGGGATCGTGGTAGCGCGCGTCGTCGAGCGAAGCCTTCGCGACCATCACCCCATTGGGATTGAATCCAGGCGGCAGCGTCTCCAGATGAATCAGGCTGCGGATGAGCAGGCCGGAGGCGGCCAGCAGCACGACGGCGAGGGCGATTTCGCCGGCAATCAGGCCCTGGCGTAAGCGCAAGCTGCCGACTCCGACTACCCCGCGGCCACCCATCGAGGAGCGCAAGTCAACTTTTCGCGAGGTGAACGCCGGAAGCATACCGAAAAGCACGCTGGCCAAGAGGGAGACGATGGCGGTGAAGGCCACCACGCGGCCGTCGAGAGGTACGGTCTCGACAGGGAGAAAATGTTCAGGCAACAGCGCTAAAAGGCTGCGAAGCGCCAGAAATCCGACGCCAATTCCAACGGCACCTCCCAAGAGCGCCAGCAGCAAGTTCTCGATCCAGAACTGCTTTTGGATTTGCCAGCTTGAGGCTCCGAGGGCCAGCCGGGTGGCCACTTCCGCAGCGCGGCGCATCATGCGGACAAGAGCTAATCCAGCCAGATTGGCGCAGGCAATCAGAAGGATGAAACCGGCAGCGAGCATCAACGCCAGAACCTGGGGACGAAGCACGTCGGTCTCGCCTTCTTGGAGCGGGACAGAGTAGTACGTCACCTGCGAACCTGGGCTGTTCTTTTCAAGGCGCTGCGCGCGGATGGCCCAGGCACGATTAATCTGCGCATTGGCCTCGTGCCAAGTCGCGCCATCGCGAAGCCGGGTGATGGCCTGAAAGTTGGTTCCTCCGCCTTCGCCCTCGCGGCTGGGCTGAAGCGCGGTATACACGTCGGCGTTTGCAGGAGTCGTCGCGCCTTCCGGCAGTACTCCTACCACGACATGAGGCTCGCCCTTAAGCAGAATGGCTTGCCCTAGAATGCTGGGGTCCTGGCCAAAGAGACTGCACCACAGGCTGTAACTGAGGATGGCCACTTTTGGACCGTGGGGCCGGTCTTCGTCGCCGGAAAAATTTCGGCCCAGGAGCGGCTGGAGCGCCAATACGTCCAGGTAGTGAGCGGAGATGCGTCCATTGCGCACGTACTGGACGCGGGTGCCTGCCTGAAGGTTTACGCCTGAGGTGCCGCCCGATACGGCGGAGACCAATGCCGGGGCGTTATCGCGCAACAGTTCCCATTTCTCGCCGTCGATCCCGGTGCGCCCGTCCGAACTATTGGGACCCGTTACGCGCGCGTAAATCGCGCCCATGCGCTCCGGGTGGGGATAGGGCAAGCTCTTCAGCAATAGCGCATTTACCAGCGAGAAGATGGCTGTATTGGCACCGATGGAAAGCGCCAGAGTAACGATCACGGTCAGGGTAAACCCGGGATTGCGGCGCAACTGCCGGGTTGCAAACCGCAAATCCTGCTTCCAGGTTCCCATGGGCAACCTCCATGCGATAAATCTACAATGCCGGGCTTAACAGAAGATACGTCGGATGCGGGGCCCAAGTTCGCCTCGTTCTGGCTCCGACCGCATGAGGGGCGACTCGCCAAAGGCAACGGCCAAGCCCCCATCCTTGGGAAAACCATCGCTTGACAGGTTGGACGGATAGCTTTATGAAAGAGGTTCCGCGGGAGCCTTCCCTACCTAATCCTTCCCGCGGATGGGGGTTGTCTGTATGAGCCCGACCCGCCGTGATTTTCTGAAGATCTCCACTGCTGGTGGCATAGCCGCGGCACTATTTGGGTTTGACCTTAAGCCCGCTTATGCCCAGCTGCGCACGCTGAAGATTGCCCGCGCCAACGAGACGCGCTCGACGTGTCCGTATTGCTCGGTCAGTTGCGGCGTCATCATTTACACCATCGGCGACCGCGCCAAAAATGTCACCGCGCAGGTTGTCCACGTCGAAGGCGACCCAGACCACCCCATCAATCGCGGCACGCTCTGCCCGAAGGGTGCCTCTCTCGAACAGGACATTCTGAATGAGCGCCGCCTAACTAAGCCGCAAGTACGCCGTCCCGGCGGAACCGACTGGGAAGATATTTCCTGGGACGATGCCATCAGTGAGGTCGCGCAAAGAGTTAAGAAAACCCGCGACGACACCTTCATTGAGAAGGACGCCGCTGGTCACACCGTCAACCGCCTCGAATCCATCGCCTTCTCCGGCGGCTGCACGGACACCAATGAGTTCAACTACCTCGTCGTCAAGACCATGCGCTCCCTGGGGGTAGTGCACTTAGAAAACCAGGCCAGGGTTTGACACGGCCCCACGGTCTCAAGTTTGGGACCAACGTTTGGCCGGGGCGCAATGACCAATGGGTGGATCGACATCAAGAACACCGACATGATGTTGATCATGGGCGGCAATCCGGCGGAAAACCATCCCTGTGGATTCAAATGGGCCATCGAAGCCAAGCGCAATCGCAACGCAAAAATGATCGTCGTTGATCCGCGCTTCACCCGCACCGCTTCCGTTGCTGATCTTTTCTGCCAGATTCGCGCCGGAAGCGACATCGCTTTCCTGGGCGGCCTCATTCATTACGCCATCGAAAACAACCACATCGCCAAGGATTATCTTCTGAACTATACAAATGCCGCGTTCGTAGTGAAGGCAGGGTTCAAACTGCCGGAGGACGGGCTTTATTCCGGGTTTGATGCCGCGACGCGCACCTACGACAAGACCACTTGGAATTATGAAGAAGGCGGCGACCTGAGCGGCAAGCCGGGAACTCATCCCGCAGCGGCGAAAACAGCCGTCGGCAAGGATGGAAAACCGCTCCCGCCCCACCTGCCTGAAAATGCCGCTTACGACCTGACCCTGCAACATCCGCAGTGCGTGTTCCAGTTGCTCCGCAAGCAATACTCGCGCTACACACCGGAGATGGTCGAGCGCATTACTGGCGTACCGAAGGATCAGTTCTTGAAAGTTGCGGATCTCTTCACCTCCGTCCGCAAAGACGGTGACATGAAAAAAGTCGCCACCATCATTTATGCCGTGGGCTGGACGCAGCATACCGCTGGAACGCAAACCATTCGCACCGCGGCCATGCTCCAGCTCTTGCTCGGAGACGTTGGACGCGCCGGAGGCGGCGTCAATGCCCTGCGCGGCCATTCCAACATTCAGGGCGCCACGGACCTGGCGGGAATCTTTGAGATTCTCCCCGGGTATCTGAAAGTCCCCGTCCCCACGGATACCGATTTCAAGACCTACCTCGAGCGCATCACCCCGAAGTCCTCCAAACCGCACATTTGGGACTCGTGGAACTATTGGTCGAACACGCCCAAATTCGCGGTGAGCTTTATGAAGGCCATGTTTGGCGACGCGGCCACCAAGCAAAACGGTTGGGCCTTCCACTATCTGCCCAAAGTCGATCGCAACTATTCCTGGACCTACATCTGGGACGACATGTACCGCGGTAACGTCAAAGGCCTCTTTGCGTTTGGCATGAACGGTGTGGCCATTGGACCTGACTCACAAAAAAATATCGATGCGTTGAAAAAAGCCGACTGGCTGGTGGTCGGGGAAATTTACCCTGATGAGACCAGCGAGTTCTGGAAATCGCCGGGCATCTCACGAGACGAAATGAAGAAAATCCCGACCACGGTCTACCGCCTGCCCTGCGCCGGTTTTGCCGAAAAAGACGGCACGTTCGTCAATTCAGCGCGCTGGCTTCAATGGAAGAACGCGGCGCTCCCGCTGCCGGGAGACGCCAAGGTCGATCAAGAAATCCTGGCACGCATCTTCCTTAAAGTTCGCGAACTCTACCAGAAGGAAGGCGGAAAGTTCCCCGACGCCATCCTGCGCGCTTCCTGGAGCTATACCAATCCGTTGAATCCGGCTTTGTCGGAAGTGGCCAAGGAAATCAATGGTAAGGCGCTCGCCGATCTCGAGGATCCCGTCACCAAACAGCAGATCAAGGCTGGACAGCAAGTCCCGGGCTACGCCTGGCTGAAGGACGACGGCACCACCATGTGTGGCAACTGGCTGTACTCGGGCTCTTTCACCGAAGCCGGCAACCTGATGGCCCGGCGCGGCACCGAAGACCCGTCCGGGCTGGGCATTTATCCCAACTGGGGGTTTTCTTGGCCGGCCAATCGCCGCGTCATGTACAACCGCGCTTCCTGCGATCTCGAGGGCAAGCCGTGGGATCCCTCCCGCAAGCAAGTCTGGTGGAATGAAGCAACGCAGAAGTGGGCGGGTAACGACGTGCCCGACTTCAAAGATGACTCCAAACCAAAAGACCACATGGGGCCCTTCATTATGAATCCCGAAGGCGTGGGGCGACTCTTCGTGCCGCTGGGAGCGGTGGCTGACGGGCCGTTCCCCGAGCACTATGAGCCGATCGAAAGCCCCGTCGAGAACCCGCTGCATCCAGAGCATTCGAATAACCCCATTGTGAAAAAATTCACAACTGATGCCGACAAATACGGTACCGCCAAGGACTACAACATCGTTTGCACCACCTACCGCCTGACCGAGCACTATCACTACTGGACCAAGAACAATCCCATGAACGTACAGCTCGTGCCGGAGCCCTTCATCGAAGTGCCCGCCCAACTCGCGGATGAAATGGGCATCCGCGGAGGCGAATGGCTCAAAGTGACCAGCGCGCGTGGCGTGTATCAGGCCAAGGCCATGGTCACCAAGCGCATCAAGGGCATGATGATCGACGGCAAGAAAACCTATCAGATCGGCATCCCCATTCACTGGGGCTACCGCGGCATTGCCGAAGACGAGGGCAAGACCGCCCGCACCCCCGCGAATCAGCTCTCTCCAACGGTCATCGATCCGAACGCGTGGACGCCCGAATTCAAGGGCTTCCTCGTGAAAGTCGAGAAGGCGTAGGAGCAAAGCCATGAGCCAAGCCACACTACGCGTTCAAAAAATCTCCGGACACTCCGGCAGCGTTCCCGGCGAAGGCACCCAGCGTGAATACACCGCCTGCAAGCTCATCGACACCACTACGTGCATCGGCTGCAAAGCCTGCGAAGTCGCTTGCATGGAGTGGAACGACCTGCCATTCGGCGAAACCATTTTCGGCAACACGTACCAGACCATGCCGGAAACGCGTTGGAACTACTGGAATCTGATCCTTTTCAACGAGCATGAGCGCGAAGACGGCTCGCTCATGTGGCTGATGCGCAAGAACCAGTGCATGCATTGCGCCGACCCGGGCTGCCTCGCGGCCTGCCCCGCGGACGGCGCCATCGTGCAGTACACCAACGGCATCGTCGATTTTCAGCAAGCCAACTGCATCGGCTGCGGCTACTGCATCACTGGCTGCCCCTTCGACATTCCGAAGATGAATCCCAGGACCCACCGCGTCTTCAAGTGCACGCTCTGCACCGACCGCGTGAGTGAGGGCCTCGAACCTGCCTGTATCAAGTCCTGCCCCACCGGTTGCTTGCACTTCGGTACCAAGGACGACATGAAGGATCTCGCCGAGAAGCGCGCCAAGCAGCTCCGCGAGCATTCGAATTTTCCGAATGCCGGCGTGTACGACCCGCCCGGCGTGGGCGGGACCGGGGTCATCTATGTCTTGCACGATGCCGCCAACCCCGAAATTTATGGCGGACTGCCGAAAAACCCCACCGTCCCTTGGACCGTGAAACTTTGGAAAGGCCCCCTGAAGTGGCTGGGCAACGTGGCCATGGTCGGCGGCTTGATCGGCCTGTTCGTGCATTTCCTGCGCTACGGGCCGAAAGCGCGTGAAGAATCGGACATCGCTCCGGGAGGGACAAAATCGTGAGCCACCCCGAACAAATTATTCCTCACGGGCACGTCCTTCGCTACAACTTGCGCGAGCGCCTGACCCACTGGGTCGCGGCCGTAACTTATATGTACCTGCTGGCCACCGGACTGGCGTTCTGGTCGCCGTGGCTCTTCTGGATCGCGGTGATTTTGGGCGGCGCCCCGGTCTCGCGCATGTTCCATCCATGGTTAGGGCTGATTTTCTCCGCCTCGGTGTGGAGCATGTTTACGATGTGGGCGCCGCAGATGAAGCACAGTGATGTGGATCGCGCGTGGTGGAAAGCGGTCAAATACTACAGCACGAATCAGGACGACAAGATGCCGCCGGCAGGGCGCTACAACGCCGGGCAGAAATTCCTGTTTTGGGGATTTTTCTGGAGCACCGTCGCACTGCTTGCCAGCGGCCTGATGCTGTGGTTTCCGGAATATATTCCCTGGAACCTGCGGGTCCTGCTCAAGTTATCCATCCTGATTCATCCCGTGGCGTCGCTGTTCACCATCGGCTTGTTCATGATCCACGTGTACATGGGCGTCTTCGCGGAGCGCGGCGCCTTCGGCTCCGTCATTCGCGGAGACGTTTCCATTGCCTTCGCGAAGCGCTACCATCCTGGATGGTATAAAGAGATCGTGGGCGAATCCTCCACACGTCCGAAATGACGCCGGGACAAACCGGTGGGGCCGAATACGAGGTGCGCTTGCAGCGCGCCGACCGTCTGTCTTCTCCGTATTCCAGCGCCACGGAGTTCCTCGAGTTTTATAAGCATGTCGGCTCGTTTCAAAAGTTCCTGCACGCCAACATCGCCGCCGCCAGCGAATTCAAGCCCGGCGCCGGGCTCGCAACTGGAACGCGTGATGAGCTCGACTTGACCGTCCTGCTTCCCTATTTTCGCGGCTACCTTTCGGTCATCGAGCAACACGCTCCGCCGGCGCTTGCTGAATCGGCGCGGCAGATGACCCTCCTGCATTCAGACTCCTGGACTGCCAGCCTCGATGCCTATTGGAAATACGCCGGCGTGTATGACCAGCAAGTCGGGGCCTTCGCGCAGTTTCTCCCGCGAGCCTTCCTCCAGCCTTACGCGGAGTTTCGCGGCAGGCTCACGCCGCGCGCTCCGCTGGTGGGCACCACTCGGCTCTGCCCGGTGTGCGGTTCACGCCCCCTCCTAGGCGTGCTGCGGCCAGAAGGCGACGGCGGAAAACGCTTCCTGCTCTGCTCGTTCTGTTCGCAGGAGTGGGAGTTCCGGCGCATCATCTGCCCCACCTGCGGTCAGGAAGCGGAAGACAAGTTGCCCGTGTATGTCGCCGAGGACACGCCCCACGTGCGCGTCGAGGCTTGCGATACCTGCAAGTTTTATCTGCGCACCATCGACCTCACCAAGGACGGCCACGCCGTTCCCCTGGTTGACGATCTCGCCGCGATTCCGCATTCCCTCTGGGCCCACGAAAACGGCTACTCCCGCCTCCAACCTAACCTGCTTGGCACTTGAGGCGCAAAGCCGAGCAGGGAAGGGCCGCTTACTTGGCGCGGATGAAACGCAGGGACGGGTTGGGACACCATACAGAGGGGTCGAGCTCCCAGAAAAGAGGTGTCTTCGCATGGCGAACTTTCGATTTGGCAAGCATCCACCCAAGGTGGATTACCGGACGTTGCAGTTCAAGAAATACCTGAAGGCTGGCATAGCTCCGCCGCCCGCATCCTGCAACGTGCTGGACACGGTATACCAAAAGCTGAAGATCAACGATCCGACGACGCTTTTTCCCATGGACGGGAACGATCAGTATGGCGACTGCACCATTGCGGCGCTGGCGCATGCCATCACTGTGTACCGCGGGCTGATTGGAACGAAAGAGATCATGGCTCAAAAGGCGGTCACAAAGCTCTATTTCCACCTGACCGGCGGGCAGGACACCGGGATGAACGAGCTGGACGTATTGAATTACTGGCAGTCGAACAAAGTGGTCACCGACAAGATCCTGGCGTTCGTGAAGATCGATCCGAAGAATCACTCCCACGTGCAGCAGTCCATTCAGATGTTCGGGGGCGTCTATTTGGGATTCCAGGTGCAGCAGAATTGCCAACAGGAATTCCAGGCACGCAAACCATGGACGCCTGGACCACTTACCAATGATGGCCATGCAGTGTACGCAGTGGCGTACGACGCAAACGGCTTAACCGTGCTTACCTGGGGAAACACGCAGCAAGCAACTTGGGCATGGTGGGATGAGTGCGTGGACGAAGCGTACGCCATCCTGCCACCGGAAGCGCAGACCACGGGATTTGCCGCGGGCTTCGACTTCGCGCAACTGCAGGCGGACTTGAACGACGTGGCCAACTGATTGCAGATTGCATCGCAAGCAGACGGCTTGCGAGAGGTGCATCACCGAGGGGAGCCCGATTCGGGCTCCCTTTTCGTTTGTGAGCAAAGGTTGCGCGGGAAGAAAGAATGGGGCAAGCTACGCCCGGTTGAAGGAGGCGCAGATGAGAAAACCGAGTTTGTGCGCGATGGTCTTGATTCTTGGCGCAGCGGCGCTGGCTTTGCTGACTGAAGGACCGGCACAGGCCCAGAGCGGCGCGCTGACCGTGATTCGCGCGGGAACGCTGATCGATGGCGTGAGCGACAGGCCAAAGAAAAACCAGCTCATTTTCGTGCGTGGCGAACGCATTGAAAAAGTGACCGATGGAACGGCGGAGATTCCCTCTGGCGCAAAGGTGATTGATCTCTCGAACGCAACGGTTTTGCCTGGGCTGATTGATTCGCACACGCACATCTTCCTGTGGGGCGAGGATCCGGCGAAGGGCGGCTATGACGCGAACATTCTAAACGCCGGAATTGCGCTGCGGGCGGCGCGTGCCACGGTGGCCGCGCGGCGCGCGCTGGAGCAAGGATTCACGACGCTGCGCGACGTGGAAACCGAAGGCGCGGGATACGGAGACGTGGAAATCAGGCAAGCGATTGAGGAAGGAACGATCCCCGGTCCGCGACTCTTCTGCGTCACGCGCGCTATTTCCACCACTGGCGGTTACAACCTCGAAGGCTATGCCCCCGAACTGGAAATGCCCAAGGGCGCGCAACTCGTCGACGGCCCGGTGGAAGCGCGCAAGGCCGCGCGGCAACAACTCGAGCACGGCGCGGATTGGATCAAGGTGTACATGACGCACCGCTCATGGGTGGACAAAGAGGGGAAGCTGGTGTCGCAGCCGACGCTCACCGTGGAAGAGCTGAAGGCCATCGTGGACGAAGCGCACGGCTGGACCAAGAAAGTGGCATGCCACGCCTACAACGGAATCGGATTGCAGCGTGCGTTAGACGGCGGATGCGATTCGATCGAGCATGGACTGGAAATAACGGACGCCCAGATCGGACAGATGAAGCGGCAAGGGACGTGGTATTGCCCGACGCTCTCGCCCTACTACGGCGATTGGGCGCCCGCCGACACGCCGGGCGGGAAGCGTGACCGCGCACGTGCCGCGGTACATGAGATCACCTTCAAGAAGGCGTTGGCCGCGCATTTGAAAATCGTGTTCGGCACGGACATGGGAGGGATTCCCTGGACCGAGCCGATTGCCCAGGAGTTCAAGCGCATGGTAGACATGGGGATGGCACCAATGGACGCGATTCAGGCGGCGACTTCGCGGGCCGCCGAGATGCTGGATATGAAGGGCGAGATTGGCGTGCTAGCGCCGTCGGCCTTCGCGGAAATCATAGGGGTTGAAGGCGATCCGTTGACGAACATCAGCGAACTCGAGCATGTGAAGTTCGTTATGCACAATGGCTCGGTGTTCAAAAATGAGCTGACCAAGTAACCCCGTGGCGCGGTGCAAAGAGCCGTAACGCACGGCCCGAAAGCGCATCGAAAGGTAGGAATCCGCGCGGGGGTGTGCCGGAGAGCCAGGGTTTCATCGCAATTTCATGACGTTTCACGGAGGCTGAAGTGAAAGAACAGAATTTAAAGAACCATGGCAAATTTGTGCCTTTGTACCATTTCTTCACATTGCCAGCGCTTCTGGTTAATTTCGTATGGTCATTGATCCGCTTCTGGCATCAGGGAATTTCGTTTGCGGGAATCTTCGGAGTGATCCTCGCGGCCGCGCTGTTCTTGGGAGCGCTGTACGGGCGGCTGTTTGCACTGGCGGTGCAGGACCGGCTGATTCGACTGGAGGAGCGCGTGCGCTACGAGCGCGTGTTGCCGGAGGAGCTGCGCTGGCGCGCTGATGAACTCACGCCGAATCAATTTGTTTCCCTGCGGTTTGCCAGTGACGATGAATTGCCCGCTCTTATGCAAAAGGTGCTTGAGGAGAAGCTGGACAACCGCAAAGCCATCAAGCAACTGATCAAGGCTTGGCGGCCGGATTATCTGCGTGCGTAGCGCCAGCGCGGTATCGTAGCAATAATTTACCGAAGAGCGGAGGCGATGCTCTTCCGGCACCTCCCGGCGAAAGGTCAACATGGAAACGCGTAAACTCGGCAACTCGGATCTGAAAATCACTCCTGTCGGCTTTGGGGCCTGGGCCATTGGCGGGGCGGGCTGGGAATTTTCGTGGGGCCCGCAGGACGACAACGATTCCGTCGCGGCGATTCATCGCGCGCTCGAACTAGGCGTTAACTGGATCGACACCGCAGCGGTCTACGGCTTGGGGCATTCGGAAGAGATGGTGGCGCGTGCGCTCCGGGAGTGGCGCGGCTCGCGGCCCTATGTGTTCACCAAATGCACGCGCGCCTGGGATGCCAAGGGAAAAATCTACAGCAACCATGCCGCGGCATCGATTCGCGCCGAGTGTGAGGCCAGCCTCCGCCGCCTGCAAATCGAGGTCATCGATCTCTACCAGGTGCATTGGCCACCAGAGGATTCCGGCTCCGCGCTGGAAGAGGCGTGGAAAACGATGGCTGCGCTGCAAAAGGAAGGAAGAGTCCGGTGGATTGGCGTCTCCAATTTCAACGCGGCGCAAATCCAGCGAGCCGAAAAGGTTGCTCCGGTCACTTCGCTACAGCCACCGTATTCGCTGATTCGCCGGCAGATTGAAACGGAAACGCTGCCGCACTGCGAGAGACGCGGCATTGGGGTGATTTCGTATGCCCCGATGGCTTCGGGTTTGCTCACGGGAGCAATGACGCGCGAACGCGCGGCGGCACTTCCCACCGACGATTTTCGAAGCCGCAATCCGGAGTTTCGCGAGCCGCGGCTTTCGAAGAATGTTGAACTCGTGGAACGCCTGCGTCTGGTGGGCGCACGCCATGGGCGCGGCCCGGGCGAAGTGGCCATTGCCTGGGTGCTTCGCCATCCGGCCATAACTGGAGCGATTATCGGGATCCGCAATGCGAAACAAGCCGAAGGAATTCTGCGCGCGGGAGAGCTGAAACTGACCGCCGGCGAAATTGCGGAAATTGAAGGCGCGGCAGCGGCGGCCAGCAGGCGGTAGGCGGTTTCAAAAAGAGGCTGGCGAGACGCAGAAACACGAAATTAGTTCGCGGTGACGGCAGCGTCCAGAGAAACGGTTTCTCCATCGGGATTCGTAAGCGTGAGGCGCTGCGGACCGGCAGTCAGCGGCGGCGCAACAATCGAGAGTGTGTTGGCGTCTTCACGAAGCCGCTGCCGCGCAGCGTCAGCGTCGCGCCACCGGTGGCCGCGAAATTGTTAGGCTGAATCGTGCCAATCCCCAATGGCACAGCAGCAAGCTGGACAATCGTAAGTGACCCATTTTGCGGTGTGCCGTCGGAAGAAGTGACAGCAAAGAGCCGCTGTCCATTCTCGTCGATGGTGAGAAACGAACCGTGAAGCGCGTCCATGTCGGTCATGAACTGCTGCGGAAGGAAAATCCGCAGGCGCCCGCGCTGCGAGGAAAGCCCGGCTAGACAATACAACAATACGAGTACGTATAAAGTTTAAAAATAAGCGAACGATAAGAGAACTGATAAAATAACAAAAAGGCGCCCCGGTGTTCGACCGGGACGCCTTTGGAGAATCAGAAAAGCGAGGAACTTGCGCTTATATAGTCTTTGCCGCCACCGGAGATGAAGAACCCCGCGCGAAGGCGCCACTGCTCGATTCCTTCTGTTCGGTCTTATCGATCTCGATGGAGCCTTTGAAGTACGCGCCGTCTTCGATCATGATGCGCGCGGTGGTCAGGTCACCGTTGACCGAACCATCCTTCTTGATCTCAATTCTGTCTTTCGCGCGAAGGTTGCCCTTCACGGTGCCGTACACCACCACCTCGCGGGCGATGACGTCAGCGGTCACTTTCGCGGTCGCTCCGACCGTCAGTTTCCGTTCATCAAGCTGGACCAGACCTTCGACCGAGCCATCGATGACCAGATCTTCGTTGCCGGAGATTTCACCTTTCACGTGCAGGCTGGCCCCGAGCCGCGCGGTGGCGCGGTCCGCGGTTGCACCCAATGGACGCATCGCATCTGTACTCATTGCAGGTTTATCCTCCCAAGTCGCCGAAGCGGGCTTCGGCGGCTGATTCGTTTGGAAATTTTTCTGCTCCGGTTGCCCGGCTTGCGGTGCATCCGGCTTCTTATTGCCCCACATCGGACCTCCCAAAGGGACAGCGGCACCCCACGCAGATTTCCGTCGGGGTACAGCAAACTGTATTCCACGGAAACGCGTGCGGCAAACAGACAATGAAACCGCAGTTCCAGACAGTAACTAAGACTTCCGGGCAGGGCTTACCAGACTGGGTAGGCCAGGTGATTGTGCAGGAGTTGGGGTGGAATGTAAAGCGGAGTGTGGGTCGGCAGAGAATTGCGCAGACCCCAGATGAGGCGCGATGATGCTTCGGTGACCCAATACGTCACCCTTGGAAACACCTCTTTGCAGCGATGGCTGAACCGATTCCGAAGGCGATAAAAAGCACACTCAGCGAAGCGCCTTGGTGAAAAGCAAGGAAAGCGGCGATGAAGAAGAACAAAGTTCCCGGGTAGAGGAAGGCCTTCCACATCATGAGAGGGTTCCAAGCTACGGTACTCTCTTGTGCGCCCCAGTTGCGGCGAATGTCAACACCCACGGCCGTGAGGAGAGAAAGAAGAAGCCGCCGAAGGTCAAGGCGAATTCCAGGCTAATACGATTGATCCCTAAGCGATGCCGGGTGAGACCAGTCCACATCGAATCAAGTAGAGCGATAGTGAGCGGAGGTGCCCAGCCGATCAAGGAGTACCGGAACGAGATTCTCAAATAATAAGGGAGAGCCATTTTCCAATGGGGTGCTGAGGTCATCTCAAATTCTTCTACTGCAATCGAGGAAGAACGTCTAGTGTTTGTGCTTGAGATCAACTCCGCTGGGCAATACATCAAACTAGGAGCTTGGTTTGTCGGGGACCGGCTGGGTGGCCAGGAAATCGTCGACGAAGCGGCGGGAGTAGGAATCGAGCAACTGCTCGATGCGTTCGTGGCTGGGAGATTGCAGAACGAAGCCGGCGTGATGAAATTTGCTCACGCGATAGACGATTTCCCGGTCGGTGTAGGCGGAAGTATCGGGATGCTCCTGGCGGGCGAGGGAAAGAATGACGCCGGCATAATCGCCGCGTGCAACGGGCAATTGGTAAGGCTCCTTCCCTGCCCCGACCTCGAGGCGCGCCCATTCGCGCCAGAGGTTGATGCCGGTGGCGGCTTCGATGACGTCGGCGATGTAGGCGCCGCCGACGCGCGCCGCGACTTCGAGGAAGTAAAACTTGCCGTCGGCGTGCGCTTTCAGGAATTCGGCGTGCGTGACGCCGCGGAGCAGGCCCAACTCTTCCAGCAAATCCCGGTTGGTTTTGTGCAAGGCGCGCGTTTCGGCAGCGTCGCGAGGAAGCGTGCGCGTGGTGAAAACGCCGCCGTGATGCGAGGTGTCGAGCGGCGGCGTGCCGTAGGCGTGAGCCTCGGCAAACACGACGGCGCGGTCCGAGACGACGCTGTCCACGTGAAAGACCGACCCGGGAATAAATTGCTCCAGCAAATAAAAGGACTGTTGATCACCCAACTGGTCGAGCCAGGGCCACAGTTCTTCGGGCTTGTGAATCTTTTTCATGCCGATGCCCGAAGCTTGCGAACGCGGCTTGAGCAGCCACGGGCCAGGCACGCGAGCCATGAACTCCTGCAGCTCCTTGTGGTTGAGGACGTGGACAAATTCAGGAACGAGGATTCCGATCTCGCGCGCGCGGGCCCGCATGGCCAGCTTGTCGCGAAAATAGCGCACCGTCGTGAGACCCATGCCGGGAATGCGCAAGTGTTCGCGGAGCGCCGAGACGTTTTCCATGTCGAATTCATCGAGCGCCACGATGCGGTCGATCGGCTGCGACCGCGCAGCGTAGCTGACCGCGTAAATCAGGCTCTGCAGCGGGAGCTCTTCCGGCATGGTGAATACTTCGTCGATGCATTCGAACGGCCAGCCGGCGTGGCGTAGCTTCTCTACTGTGAGCAGTAAAACGCGGCAGCCCATGCCTTTGCAGGTGCGGATAAACTCCTGCCCTTTTTCATACGAGCTGACGCAGAGAATGGTGAGCGGCCGGTTTTCCGGCATGCGAACCCCCAAACCACGCAATCAGAGCGCGGATTATACAGCGGGCGCGCGGACGGGATACAGAAATCGCAGGAACGGCCCAACGCGCTGCGCCCAAGCCGCTTCGTTGTGCTCCGCTCCTTCGACGCGTTCGTAATGCAAATCGCGCTCAGGCACCCAGCCTTTCTGCAAGAGCACGTCGCGAAATTTCTCCACGTCTTGCACAATGCGCGGGCCTTCGCGCGTGCCAATGTCCAGCCAGATGCGCGGCCGCGGCTCGACGTGCATGTCTTGCACGAAACGGTGAATCACCAACTGATTCCACCACACGGACGGCGACAAAGCGGCGATCTGGCCAAAGATTGTGGCGTGCTTCAGGCCGAGGTACAACGAAACGAGTCCGCCCAGCGAGGATCCTCCGATGCCGGTGTTTTCCTGGCCGGGAAGCGCGCGGTATTCCCGTTCAACGAATGGCTTCACTTCCTCGATGAGGAACTTCGCGTAGCGATCAGCGCGTCCGCCGCCAAGCTTTGGCACGTGCGTCGGCGTATATTCGCGGATGCGTGCTTTCGTGTTGTACATTCCCACGATGATCAGCGGCTCGACCTCGACGGAAGTAATGCCATAATCGGCGGTTTGTCCCACGTGCCAGTCCTGTCCGGGAATGAAGGAAGTCGCGCCGTCGAAGAGATTTTGCCCATCGTGCAGATACAAGACGGGAAACCGCCGCGAAGGCTGCTGGTGATAGCCGGGTGGCGTGTAAACGATCAAGTCGCGCTGATTGCGGAGAAAGCGCGAACGAAACTGCTCGTGTTTGCGGAGCTGTCCGGAACTCACGGCGCGATCGCCACCAGCAGGTCTTTGCTTTCGACGTGTTGGCCGGGGGTCACCAGTAATTTGACGATGCGGCCGGCAATCGGCGCATAAATGTTCGACTGCATTTTCATCGCTTCCAAGGTGAGGAGTTTGGTGCCGCGTTCCACGGCATGATTCGCCTGCACGGCAATGCCAGTAATCACGCCGGCGGTAGGCGCTCCCACCTGACCAGGTTCGGCGGCATCCGCCTTCGGATGCGCGCGTTCAGCAACGCGGAGCGTGCGGTCGCGCACGTTCACTTCGCGCGGCTGGCCGTTCAATTCGAAAAAGAGTGTGCGCGTTCCGTCGGGATGCGGCTCACTGATGGTCAGGAATTTGATGATGAGCGATTTTCCCAACTCGATCTCGACCGTGATTTCTTCGCCCGAGCGCAAGCCATAGAAAAATGCTGGCGTGGGCAGGACACTGACGTCTGAGTATGTCTCGCGAAACTTGTCGTATTTCGCGAAGACTTCCGGATACAGCAACGAGCTGAGCAGATCCTCGCGCCGCGCCGCGTGTCCCAGCTTCTTCTCCAGCGTCCTCTGCTCGGCCTCGAAGTTCACCGGCTCCAGGTTCGCGCTCGGCCGTCCGCGCAATGGCGCTGCGCCGCGCAGAATGATCTTTTGGAGTTTCTTCGGCCAGCCCCCGGGAGGCACGCCAAGCACGCCCGAAAACAGTTCCACGACCGAACTGGGAAACGGCACATCGTTCGTTTCGTCAAGCTTCAGAACATCCGCAGGCGCCATCTCCTTGGCCATCAGGAACAGGGTCATGTCGCCCACCACTTTGCTCGATGGGGTGACCTTCACGATGTCGCCAAGAAGCTGGTTTACTTCCGCGTACATTTCTTCTACTTCGCGCCAGCGATGTCCGAGTCCCATCGCCGTGGCCTGCTCCCGCAAATTCGTGTATTGCCCACCAGGAATTTCGTGTTCGTAAAGTCTGGCCGAACCCGCCTTTGGACCAGAATCAAATGGCAAATAATACGTTCGCACCGTCTCCCAATAGTCGGAGCATTCGTTCAATGCTTCCAGGTCGAGCTTCGTGTCGCGCGGCGTATTTCGCAGCGCCGCCACCATGGAATTGAGATTCGGCTGGCTCGTGCCTCCGCTCATCGCCGCCACCGCGCCGTCGGCGATGTCCACTCCCGCGTCCGCCGCTTTCAATACTGCGGCAGAATTGATGCCGCTGGTGTCATGGGTGTGAAAATGAATCGGTATGCCCACTTCTTCGCGCAGCGTCTTTACCAATTGAAACGCGGCATAGGGCTTGCATAGCCCGGCCATGTCCTTGATCGCCAGGAAGTGTGTGCCGAGTTTCTCCAGTTGCTTGGCCAGCGCGACGTAATACTTCAGCGAGTACTTTGGCCGCCCTTTGTCGAGGATATCTCCGGTGTAACAAATGGCAGCCTCGCACACCGCTCCGGCCCCGAGTGCCGCGTCGATCGACACCCGCATGTTCTCGATGGAGTTCAGCGAATCAAATATGCGGAAAATGTCGCTGCCCTGCGCGTGCGCCTCGCGCACAAATTCGACAATCACATTATCTGGGTAGGATGTGTACCCAACTGCGTTCGCCCCGCGCAGCAGCATCTGGAAGCAGATGTTCGGAATGCGCTCGCGCAGTTGCCGCAGTCGCTTCCAGGGATCCTCGTGCAGGAACCGCATGGACGCGTCAAACGTCGCGCCACCCCACATTTCTAGACTGAATAAATTGGGCAAGCGATGCGCAACCGCGCTTGCCGTGGCGAGCAAGTCGTGTGTGCGCACACGGGTCGCAAGAAGCGATTGATGCGCATCGCGAAAAGTTGTGTCCGTTACGAGCAAGCGCTTTTCCTTCCGCGCCCACGCCGCGAACTTTTCCGGCCCAAGTTTTTGCAACAATTGCCGCGTCCCCCGTGGCGGCTCGCCACCCGGTGCGCTCGGAATGACTGCTGTCTCCAACTCGTTCGGCGCCGGCTTCCCTTTTACTTCGGGATTGCCATTCAAAATGACATCACCCAAATACGAAAGCAGCTTCGTCGCGCGGTCGCCTCGGCTCGGGAAACGGAACAGTTCCGGTGATTCATCTAAGAACGAGGTCGTGACTTCCCCCGCACGGAACTTCGCATGGTTCACGACGTTTTCGACAAACGGAATGTTGGTCTTCACACCGCGAATCCGGAATTCGCGCAGTGCGCGGTCCATCCGCTGGCACGCTTCTGGCAAATTCGCGCCCCAGGCCGTCACTTTCACCAGCAGCGAATCGTAGTAGGCCGCCAGCACCGCTCCCGCGTACGCCGTGCCGCCGTCGAGGCGTATGCCAAACCCCGCGGGCGACCGGTAGGTCGAAAGCTTGCCGTAATCCGGAGCAAAATTCTTCTGCGGGTCTTCTGTTGTTACCCGGCATTGCAACGCCGCACCATTCAGTGGGACTCTGTCTTGTTCAGGCAATGCAAGCGGCGCTTCGTGCAGCGAATGTCCCTGCGCCACGAGGATCTGCGAACGCACCAAGTCGATCCCCGTCACCATTTCCGTGACCGTGTGTTCCACCTGGATCCGCGGATTCACTTCGATGAAGTACCATTTCTGCGAATCGACGTCGTACAGGAACTCCACCGTTCCAGCATTGCGATACTTCGCTTTGCGCGCGAGCTGCACGGCTGCATCGCACAGCTCCGCTCGCACCTTCGCCGGAAGATTCGCCGCCGGTGCGACCTCCACCACTTTTTGGTGCCGCCGCTGCACCGAGCAGTCGCGCTCATACAAATGCAACAAATTGCCGTGGTGATCGGCAAGAATCTGGACTTCCAAGTGCCGCGCGCGCGGAAGGTATTTCTCGAGGAAGACGGCCGCGTCGCCAAACGCCGACCGCGCTTCTCCTCGCGCTTCCTCGAGCAGAGCATCCAGTTGCGCCGCTTCGTGCACGACGCGCATGCCGCGGCCACCGCCGCCCATCGCGGCCTTCACGATGACCGGGAATCCGATTTCGCGCGCAATCCTGTGTGCTTCGTCAGCCGAACTTACCGGCTCATCGGTCCCAGGCAGCACCGGCACGCCTGCGGATGCCGCCAACCTTCGCGCTGCTGTCTTGTCTCCGAGCAATTCCAACAAATTGGGCGGCGGACCCACAAAAACGATCCCCGCCTTTTCGCACGCGCGCGCCAGGGCAGGATTTTCCGAGAGGAAGCCGTACCCTGGATGAATGGCGTCAACTTCCTTTTCCTTGGCCAGCGCGACGATGCCGGCAATATCCAGATAGGCCTCGACCGGCCCCTTCCCCGCCCCGACTTGATAAGCCTCATCCGCCTTGAAGCGGTGCAGCGCCAGCCGGTCCTCCTGCGAATAAATCGCCACGGTGCGCAACCCAAGTTCGTTTGCGGCGCGAAAAATGCGAATCGCGATTTCGCTGCGGTTAGCGGCCAGGAGTTTTCGAATCAGTCTGTTCTTCTTCATCTCAAGCACGAATTATGGGCGGCACGAAATTCTACATTGTTTCACGGCGAAGGCGCCGTCCTGGTGCAGTTTTTTCAATACAGCGGATAAACAATCTTGATGGAGAAGGACGTTTACAGAAGGATCGCCCTGTTCTGTTCTAAGGAAGGTTCGTTTCTGCGGAAATGTTGGAAGGTTCCTGCGCATTCGCGGCCAGCTTCAACTGTTGCAATTGCGTCTGAACTTTAGCCCATTGCCCGCCGTGGCGCTTGGTCGAGTACGGCGCGTTCGTGTCGGCGTAAAAGCGAAGCAGTTCCGCCTTTACCTCGAAGCGCACGCCGGCAAAGTTCTTCTCCGCCAATTTGTCCAGCAATTCTGCGTGGGCATCGTCATTCATCCGATATTTGCCGGGTCCTGTGTCTTCGCCGATATCAAAGTTTTCGTTCGGCAATTGAAGTTCGCCTTCCCGAACCTTCTGCAGCAGCACACGGTAACGATCCAGCGTGGCGTTGAAGCTGGCTTCGAACATCTGCTCGGTTTGCGGCGTGGGCGTGCGGAATTGCAACACTTTCAGCGGGCCCCACTTGGGAAGCAATTTGTAAAGGAAAGCCAGAAACCGCTCCGCAGCCGTCGGCTTGCGGTAGTTCTTGCCCCACTCGCGCTCGTAATTCGACTTCGACAAATTATAGAGAAACCTTTTCTTCGTGGCGTCCGGAACGTCGTCCTTGATCTCATCTTTCTTCAGGTGCCAGGCGATGCGTGTGGCCTTGGGAATCAGGGAACTCACGTCGTGACGAAACGAATTGATCGCCCTCTCCTCGCTGACAAGCAAGTCCTTTAACTCCAGCCCGTATGTCTCCTGAAACGCCTGGTCGAGCACGCGCCGCGCGACTTCAAAGCCGATGAAGTCGTGGTAGCCGTCCGGTGCGTAGCGCTCGTGCGCCACTTCCACAACATCGAATCCAAATTCCGTCTTCACATGCGCGAGTTTCCCGTCCTCATACGCAACGCTGTCTCCGTATTTCTTCCGTAGCCCGGGATACAGCACCGGCACTGCGCGATTGGTTCCAATGCGATGCCCTTCGTTGTCCGCCGCGTAGTGCGCCAGTGATCCTAGAGCAAATGCGTATTCCGTGAGGTCTTGCGCGTCGCGCAGCAGCGCCAGTACGAAATCGCCACTGCGAACATAGTGGGTGAGGTCGCTGAAAAACGGGTTGCCATACGGGTAGTAGCCCATGTCCTGGAGGATTGCGCCGCCGTACGCATACGCCTGCGCGCGGCTCAATTCTTCCTCTGTGGCCTGCGGATATTTCTCCAGCAGGGCCGTCTTCAGATGCCCTTCCCACGCTGCGTCGATGATCGCCTCATGCGCCAGCACAGCATACGCGCGAACGGGCCCGGGCCAGGCCAGTGCCGCCACGAGGAGGCAAGCCATCAAACGTCGTAAAGGAAGGAATTGTTGTTTCATGTCTCGTGGCAGTGCGCCAATTCGTTATCCAAGTAAGAGGACTGTGATTCCCGCTGTGGTTTCCGCCTACTTCTTCTGCAGCAGCGGTTCCGCAAAACGAATTGGGACACCAAAGTTCGATCCGCCAAAACCTCTCACGACTGCAAACGTCACCCCGATCACTTGTCCATCTTTGTTCAGAAGCGGCCCACCCGAGCCGCCGGAAGTTGTCTGGGCATCATAAACAATCTTGTCCGGGAGTACGTCTCCTATGTGCCCCTGAGTGATCAAGGGCCGAATCAACTTGCGCCGTTCCAGTTCGTCGACCACCTTTTTGGGATCGCCACCCGTCGCTTTGGCGATTTCGTTCACCGCGTCTTCTCCGGCGCGCGCCAGCATGGCATTGATCCCCGTGGCGTATCCCAGGGAAAGCAGCGGCTGGCCACTGACCGCCGCTTCTTTCCTCGCATTCGTTTTCAAAAATCGCCGTTTGAGGCTTGAAAAGTCTCCTTGCAGCACGGCCAGGTCCGCCTCATCCGAGATTTGCGAAATGTTTACGGAAATGCCGCTCTGGGCGTCCGGGAAATAGACGGCCATTTCCGCAAGCGAGGGATCGAGCCCCTGGCTCAGCACGGTGCTCAATTCTTCGTTTTTCCACCACGGTTGCGCGACGTGATGGTTCGTAAGGATTTTTCCCTCCGCCACGATGAAGCCCGTGCCAAAAAAGTCTGCGCGCACTTCGGGCGAGCGGCCCTCCAGCGTATACACCGGGTTGCCATCGCTGTCCTTCAACGGTTCGCCATCGGGCGTAATTCCTCCGTAGCGCAGCGGCCGCCGCGATTCGTGGTCCAGAAATCCCACCGAGACATGCACCAGGCAAACGCTCGGCGCGTACGCGCGGATCACCTCCTCCGCCGCTTGCGATTCCGTCTCAATTTTCCGCAGAAGGTCTGTGTTCTCCTTCAGCTGCTTTCGCAGATCCGATACTTCGCCGCTGTCCGCGCCGGAAATCTTCTGTTTCAGCTCCTCGGTTTGTTTTTGCAGTTCCTGCTTTCTTCCCGAAATATCCGTCTGTTGAAGATCGGCGCGCGCGCGCCGCGCGTCGTCAACCAACTGGTTCTGGCGGTGCGCCCCGCGTTCCAGCTGCGCGATGACGGCGTAGGCCTTTCGCGCCTCTTTGTCGACGCGCCGCGAGTAAAAAACGGAGATCGCCGCAATCACCAGGGCGATTGCAAAAAGTACAGCCGTTCCAATCTTCAGCGCGCGCCCCAGCGAGAACGCGTCGCGCGTCATCTTCTCTGTTACCGCGAGCGCCTGAAACGCCGTCTGGGCCATCTCGCGCCCCTGATCCGCAATCCGCGTTTTCTCTTTCAGGTTATCCAGGGCCCGCTTCTCGCGGAATTGTCCCCGCACGCGCGCGAGCAACTCCGCGGGCTCCCACGGCGAGGAAAGCACGTCGTCCGCGCCAAGTTCCAGGCCGCGCGCGCGTTCCGCCGCGCCTCCACGCAGCAACAAAAGGACCCGCGTGCCGGCGGTAGCCGCGTTACCTTTCACCGCCGCCAACGCATCGCAACATTGAATATCAGTCAGGTCTGCGAAGAGCAGCAGAAGGTCGACGCCTGCGTCGCGAACAAACTGAAACCCTTCGCCTTGAGAGTTCGCTTCGGAGACCTCGTAACCCGCCGAACGCAGCAACTCAGACAGTTGCTGGCGCGAGCCGGCGTCCGAGTCAACGATGAGAATGCTTTCGCGTTTGGTCGGCAAGTTCGCGGTCTCTTAACCGAATGGATTGCAACGGCGCGGCAGAAATTCTGGCACAAATCGTCTGTCAGGGGAACCTCAGGACTGGGATGGCTGGATCAAGTAAGGAAAGACGATCGCAACAGGCAGGAGCTGTTTATTCACCAAACTGGGTCTGCAACTGTAAGAAAACTGTGCGGAGATTAATACTTCCGCAAAACGCCAATCACCCGGCCCTGAATCTTCACGTCTTGCGCGGGCACCAGGATGGGCGCCATTTCCGAATTGGCGGGCTGCAGCCGCACCTTTCCAGGACCTTCGCGATAGAAGCGTTTCAGTGTCGCTTCTTCCCCGCCCACCAGCGCGACGACAATGTCGCCCGCATTGGCCACTTGCGTCTGCTCGCAGACCACATAGTCACCATCCACAATGTGGTCCTCGATCATCGATGTGCCTTTGACCTGAAGCACGAACGAATTCCCGCCCCGCGCGAAGTCACCCAGCGAAAGCGTCTCGCGCTCCTCCACCGCTTCCAGCGGCCGGCCCGCCGCGATGCGCCCCACCAGCGGCAGTTCCTGAATCTTGCGCTCGATCACTTGCTCCTTCACCGGCTTGGGCAGTTGAACGATTTCAATGGAGCGGCTCTGGTTGTACCCGCGCCGGATGAAGCCCTTCTTCTCCAGCGTCGTGATGTGTTTGTGCACCGTGGCCAGCGAAGTCAGCTTCATGCCCTTGCCAATCTCTTCAAAGCTCGGCGCGTAGCCATGTTTGGTCTCGAAGGCCACCAGGAAGTCCAGCACTTCTTTTTGCCGTTTCGTCAAGGGCATGGTCGTGCCTCCACTCGTAAGAGTTTTCCACAGACACTTTAGGCGAAAAGAAAGCGAACGTCAACAGGGATTTCGTTCAGAGCCATCTTCCCGCGCATTCACTTCCAAATAATTTCCACCTGCTCGGCAGCGAAGTTACAAACTGAGCCAACGCGTCGTGCAGTTGCGCGCTTGATCGCTACGAACTAAGTTATGCCGAAGGAACCTTCTGACTCCTTCACATCGTTGAATATGATATTCTTTTGTTGTCGGCTCTCGGTGGCCCGCCAGTAAAGCCATCCTTTCCCGCGCCGCCTCATCGTTCAAGTCGAGCCGCGCTCCCGGGGGAAGTCGGGGAGTCTAAACGAATTCGGAGGCCTAGGCCAAGAATGTCTACGCTTGCAGAAGTCCCACCCGTAAAAACCAAACGCGAAGTCATAGATCGTGCGGTAATCCGCTTCGCGGGCGACTCCGGCGACGGCATGCAGATCACCGGCAGCCAGTTCACTAACACCGTCGCTCTCTACGGCAATGATATCGCCACGTTTCCCGACTATCCCGCCGAAATCCGCGCCCCTGCAGGAACCATTCCGGGAGTCAGCGGTTTCCAGTTGCATTTTTCTTCCAATGAAATCTACACGCCCGGCGATGCCATCGACGTGTTGATCGCCATGAATCCCGCCGCTCTCAAGGTCAACATCGGCGACCTGAAGGCTAACGGCATCCTAATCGTCAACAGCGACAGCTTCAAAGACACCGACCTGCGCAAGGCGCAAATGACCAGCAACCCGCTCGAGGATCACTCCCTCGACAAGTTTCGCGTCTTTGCCGTTGAGTTGCAGCGCCTGACCCGCGCAGCGCTTCAACATCTGGGACTTGACGCCAAGGCCATGGATCGCTGCAAGAACTTCTTCGCTCTGGGGATGTGCTACTGGCTCTACAACCGCTCCATGGATCCCACGCAGCGGTGGATTGAGGAGAAGTTCAGCAAGAAGCCGCTGCTGATGGAAGCCAACAAGCTCGCACTCAAAGGCGGCTATTCCTACTGCGAAGCCACCGAGGCATTTCAAGTCAGCTACGAGATTCCCCCGGCACAGCTCACGCCCGGAATATACCGCAACGTGAGCGGCAACCAGGCGCTGGCCTTGGGATTTGTCACCGCGGCGCAGAAGTGCGGCCTCAACTTGTTCCTTGGAAGCTACCCGATCACGCCCGCATCCGACATTCTTCACGAGCTATCACAATACAAGCATTTCGGTGTCACGACATTTCAGGCAGAAGACGAAATCGCGGCCATCACTTCCGCGATTGGGGCCTCTTACGCTGGATCGCTGGCCATCACCACGACTTCCGGCCCGGGAATGGCGCTGAAGACGGAAGCCATGGGTTTGGCGATCATGACCGAAATTCCTCTGGTCATCTGTGACATTCAGCGCGGCGGGCCGTCCACCGGCTTGCCGACGAAAACGGAACAGGCTGATTTGCTTCAGGCGCTCTTCGGGCGCAATTCCGAAGCGCCCATCCCGGTGCTCGCCACGGCCACTCCCGGTGACTGTTTCTGGGTCGCTTTGGAAGCTTCGCGCATCGCCCTGAAATACATGATCCCGGTGATTATTCTTTCCGACGGTTATCTGGCGAACGGCGCAGAACCATGGCGCATTCCCAAAGTCGAGGAGATTCCGTCGATCCCCGTGCACTTCGCGACCGACCCGGATGGTTTCTTGCCTTACAAGCGCGACCCGCTAACGCTCGCGCGGCCGTGGGCGCTTCCCGGCACTCGTGGCCTCGAGCATCGCATTGGCGGCCTCGAAAAGCAGGACGGCACCGGCAACGTGAACTACGAGCCGCTTAACCACGAGAACATGGTGCGCATCCGCGCCGCAAAAGTCGCGGCCATCATTCAGGATATTCCCGACGTAACGCCCGAAGGCGACCCTCAAGGAGACTTGCTTGTCGTTTCCTGGGGTTCCACGGCCGGTTCGATCACTGCGGCCGTGAAAACGGCGCGTGCCAAGGGCCGCAAGATTGGGCATGTGCACTTGCGCTATCTGAATCCACTCCCCGCGAACCTGGGAGATGTCCTAAATCGTTACAAGAAAGTTCTCGTCCCCGAGCTCAACATGGGCCAGCTCCTGTGGGTGCTGCGCGCCAAGTATCTGGTCGACGCCATCGGCCTGAACAAGATTCAGGGCCGCCCGTTCAAGCAAGCCGAGCTCGAACAAAAATTCAATGAAATGCTGGGAGTCCAGGAGACCATCCAATGAGCACCGCGACACTTCCGCCTCCGCTGACGAAAAAGGACTTCCAGACCGACCAGGAAGTCCGCTGGTGCCCGGGCTGCGGCGACTACGCCATTCTTTCGGCCGTGCAGTCCGTTTTCCCGGAGCTGGGCATC
Organism: uncultured Acidobacteriaceae bacterium; assembly: GCA_964524985.1. Lineage (GTDB taxonomy): Bacteria > Acidobacteriota > Terriglobia > Acidiferrales > UBA7541 > Acidiferrum. The sequence goes on along the minus strand of CAZGFL010000093.1, from coordinate 7,599 downwards.
CGCCGCGAAAACTTCGTCGTTGTTTCGGGCATCGGCTGCTCCAGCCGCTTCCCGTACTACATGAACACCTATGGATTCCACTCCATCCACGGTCGCGCTCCGGCGGTCGCTACCGGAATCAAGATCGCGAATCCCGATCTGGAAGTCTGGGTTGCCACGGGTGACGGCGACGCGCTGGCCATCGGCGGCAATCACACGATTCACATGCTGCGCCGCAACGTCGGCATCAAAGTGCTGTTGTTCAACAACCGCATTTATGGCCTCACCAAGGGGCAGTATTCGCCGACTTCCGAATTCCACAAAACGACGAAGTCCACTCCTTACGGCTCACCTGACCGGCCATTCAACCCCGTGTCGCTGGCCATCGGTGCCGAAGCTACGTTTGTGGCCCGCTCCGTGGACGTCTTCCAGGCGCACTTGAAAGACACGTTGAAGCACGCCGCCGCACACAAGGGCTCCGCTTTCGTCGAGATTCTCCAGAACTGCAACATCTTCAACGACGGCGCGTGGTTCTCTCTCACCGAAAAGGACGCTCGCAGCGAGCACGTCATCCAGCTCGAACACGGCAAGCCGCTGGTCTTCGGCAAGAATCGCGACAAGGGCATCCGCCGCAAGGCAGACGGCGATATCGAAGTCGTCCAACTTGGCAATGGCATCACTGAAAGCGATCTCGTCGTTCATGACGCGCACCATCCGCGCCCATCCTATGCCTTCCTCCTATCCCACATGGAGCACCGGCCCGGTTTCCCCACGCCCATCGGCGTCCTGCGCGCCTGGGACGACCTGCCCCGCTACGAAGACGTGATGAAGGACCAGATTCAGGAAGTGATTGCCAAGCGCGGGCAAGGCAACCTGGACAAGCTGCTCCGCGCCGGCGACATCTGGGAAGTAAAGTAGCTCCGTAGTGCGGGGCGCAGCCCCCGCAGTCTTCTTATTTGACGATTAGCGCCGCACGCTCGTGCGGCGCTTCTGTTTTTTCACCAGCACGATCGGCTTGCCTGCCCAATAGCCCCTTCTCAATTTCGTTTGTGCAACCGCAGCCAATCTGCTACATCCAATAAAGTCATCTTGCGGAGAAGCAACAGTCCCATGACGGACGCCACGAATCCAAGTTCTTTCGCATTTCTGGAGGAAGCCGACCCGGTTCCGCAGAGCTTCCTTGCCGCCTATCCCGAGCAGGCCAAGACCCTGCTTCTGCTGTATGAGATGAGCCGCGAACTCACCGCCATCCTCGACCGCCAGGAATTGCTTCGCCGCGTGGCCGAGCACGTAAAGAAGATCGTCAACTATCACGTTTTCAGCGTTATGCTCTGGAACGAGCAGGTCCAACTGCTCGAATCGGTCTTCGCCATGCGGTGCGACGATTCCATTCCTGCCCGTTTGCGCCTTCCTCTGCATCAGGGGATCACCGGAACCGCCGCCGGCGAACGCCGCGTCTTGCGCGTCAACGACGTTGCTGCAGATCCGCGTTACATCCAGTGCGAAACGGGCATCAACGCGCGTTCGGAAATCGTTGTGCCCCTTCTCATGCAAGACCGCCTGATCGGAGTCCTCGACCTGGAAAGCACGGAGCCGCATGCGTTCACAATCGAGCACGAGCGCATGCTCATGACTTTAGGCTCTTACATTGCGATCGCGCTGGAAAACGCGCGCCTCTACGAAGAAGCTCGGGAAAACGAGCGGCGCCTTCGAGGCGACCTGGACACTGCGCGCGAGATTCAGCGCCAGTTACTGCCTCGCGGGGCCCGCGAAGTCCCGGGATTGGAGCTCGCCTCAGCCTACGTCCCCGCGCGAGAACTGGGCGGAGACTTTTATGATTTTCTGGCTTACGGGCAGGGCCGCTTGGCATTTGCGCTTGGCGACGTTTCTGGAAAAGGCACCGCGGCCGCACTCTACGGCTCGCTGGCCATTGGCACGCTTCGCGAAGTCGTCGTGGATCACGCCTGCCAGCCGGCTGACGTCCTGGGCCTGCTGAACCGCCGCCTCCATGGCGCGCGCCTCGACTCCCGGTTCATTGCTATGTCCTTTGGAATCTACGACGCTCCGACGCGCCGGCTTACACTTTCCAACGCCGGCTCGCCCTATCCGCTCCTGGTACGGAATGGGCATGTGGTTTCCATACGGCTCGAAGGTGTACCTCTCGGGCTCCTGCCGGAAACGCAGTACGACGAATCCGTGATTGATCTTGAGCCGGGCGACGTCGTTCTTTTTGCTTCCGACGGTATCGTTGAGTCGGAGAATGCCGCGGAAGAAGAGTTCGGCCTTGCGCGGCTTTCCGCGCTTTTGGCGGGCATCTCCGCGGACGATTCCTCTGAACAAATTGCCGAAAAAATTCTCGCTGAGACCGACACTCACACGGGCGCCGGCATCGCGCCCCACGACGACCGCACACTCATAGTTTTGCGGGTTACGGACGAATCCGCGTCGGACTTCTCGAAGCTCCCCATCATCTACTGAAGCTTCAAAGCCTTTTGCGGTGAACTAATGCGTTGTTCCGGTCGTCGCTGCCCCAACACTCGCCTGCAGCATCTCCGGATTCTTCAGTAGCGGCAGCCATTTCTCCCGCACTTCTGCAAACTCCGGCCAGTTCTTCTTCGAAACCGGATCGGAAGGCGGTAACCCCAGCTTCTCAAAGTTCTTGAACTGCCCTCTTTGCAAGATGCGAAAGTCCAGGTGCGGCCCCGTCGAGAGCCCGGTGCTTCCGACGAGCCCGATGGTCTTTCCCATCTCCACGTGCTCGCCGGGGCGCACAAACATCCGCGAGAGATGCAAGTACATCGTTTCGTAGCCGTCGAAGTGCGAGATCTGCACCATGTTCCCTTCGCCACCCTTGCGGCCCGCGAACATCACGCGGCCAGTTCCGATCGTCTGCACTGGCGAACCGATCGGCGCGCGGTAGTCCGTTCCCATGTGCGGCCGGTATTCCTTCAAGATGGGGTGAAACCGCGAGCGGCTGAAATGCGAGCTTACCGGCGCCCCAAACTTTAGCGGCGAACGCAGAAACGCCTTCTGCAGCGACTTCCCATCCGCCGAGTAATATCCGGCCTGCCCCGCGGGATCGTGGAACAGCAGCGCCTGATATCTCTTTCCCGCGTTCTCATACTCCGCCGCGAAGATCTTCCCGTAGCCCGCCAACTGCCCGTTGGTGTATCTCTTTTTCTCCAGCACGATACGGAAGGTGTCTCCCTTCCGCGGGTCTGTCGAAAAATCCACGTCGTAGCCGAAGATTTGCGCCAGCCGCATCGCGAGCTCGGCGGATTCGCCCGCATCTTCCACGGCATTAAAGAGCGAATCTTCAATTCGGCCGCGCACTGCGACAACCTCCGTCTTCGCCGGAATCTCACGGATTTGCGCCGTGAATCCGCCGTCTTCCGGAACGATCTTCAGCATGCGGTCGCTGTCGATCTTGTAGTCGATTTCGCGCAGCGCTCCTTCCACAGACCGCCCAACCGTGATTGTGTTTCCCGCGCGCACTTGCCGCAGGTTGAACGCCCGCTGTGCCGCCGCCGAAGCACTCGCGGCCTCTTCCGAGTTCAGCCCGAACTTTTCGAGTGCGGCCATAAAATTGCCACCCGCAGGAACTCGTTTCTCCGTCGGCAGGATCACCTGGGCACGAATGCGCTCCGATTCTTCTCTTGCCAACTGGGCCTGGCGCTCGAATTCCGCGGCCGTGGCCAGCCGCTGCTTGAAGACGTATCCGAGCGTTACCCCTCCTGCTGCGCACACGAGCAATACCAAGATCACGAAACGTCGATTCAAATTTCCCCCAAAGCCACTCGCGCTACGCCGCGGCGCGTCGCTCACCACCACCGTAGCAGAGTAACGTACAGCAACCTTTTCTACCAACTGGCTTCGCGCGTCAAACGCCTTTCGCTGAGGGTGCGCTCAATCCTCCAACGGCTCGCGCTTGCTGAAATTCACCCTGCCCTGACAGGGGATTGCGCGAGATGCCGCAGGAATTGGTCCCACCCGCAACCGCAAACCCTTTCTTTTCTATGGATTGCCACCAGCCGGGTTGGACTCTTGCGTGCTCCCCTACCCGCGAGGGTTCACATATGCCTACTGCGGAATGCCATGTCGAAGTGAAACGCGAACTGCCACACTACGCGACCTGTGTCGAGTGCCATCGCAGCTATCGGCCCCGCAACGAAGAGCAGGCCTGCCTGGATCTTTGTGATTATTGTTACGACGACTTCAAATACCCGCACGAGCGTGTCATCAGCGTTCACGTCCACGTGCGCCCCGAGCGCCCACGCACCAAGGTTGTCCGCTAAAAGAAAAACGCCGTGGGGTTCGCCCACAGCGTCTTGCATATCTGCTATCTTTCCGAACCGTTCTTAATTACCCGTGTGCATCGCCACGGCGCTCGTCGCCCCTGCAAAGTAATTCTGTTCGCGAAGCTTGCGGTAGATGCGCCCCGCGACTTCCGCCGCCGTCGGCCCCTTCACGCGCCGCGTATTCCCACGCAGCAGCACGGCCAGCGCAATCTTCGGGTGGGTCTCATCCGCGTAGGTGATGAACCATCCGATCTTCGAGGGGGTCGTATGGTCGTCGCAGGTTCCCGTCTTCCCCAGCGGCAGTTCGTCCCCGCCCCGGTCGTAGCTGGATTTCCCCGTGCCGTACAGCACTGCTGCCAGCATCCCCTCGCGAATCTCCGGCAGGATCGGGCCGATATTCAATTCGCGCTTCACTTTCGGCTGGAAATTCTCGACTTCTTCCTGGCTGTGGGGATACTGCAGGTAATAGAGCGTCCCGCCATTTGCAAAAGCCGCGGACAAAGCCGCCAGTTGCAGCGGCGTTACTTGAATTCCTTCGCCGAAGCTGGACATGCGCGCCACTCCACCTTGGGCAGGAGGCGCGGTCGGGAACGACCCCGGATGCTCGTCCGGCAGGTTATAGCCCGCAAGCTCGCCCAGACCCAGCAGCCGCCCATACTTCGACACGGTGTCAAATCCCATGCGCGATCCGAGCTGCTCGAAAAATACGTTATTCGAATGTGCCATCGCTTCGGTTAAATTCATGTACTTGCGCCGGCCCACGCGCAGCATCGTGTCCCGCGTGATTACATTTTCTTCCAGCGCCGCAAGTGCAATCGCCGGCTTGATCGTCGAGCACGGAATGTATCCGTCGCCAAACGCAATCTTCTGATTCACAACGGTGAGAATGCGCCCAGTGGAGGGATCCACCGCCACCACTGCGCCGTTGTACCGTCCAAGCGCGGAAACCACCGCGGCGCGCACCATCGGATCATCATACGTGCCGTCATCAGCGCTTGTGGAGTCCGCAAACGTCGGCACTCCCCGATATCGCGCAACCGACCTGTGCGCGCGGGTCGCGCTCGCCGCAGCAGGCGCTGCCGGCAGTGGCATCGCGCAAAGCGTTGCCAGCAACATCGCGACACTTGCTCTTCCGAACTGCTTCACTGTTCCCACCCTCTGACGCGCCAGCCGCGAATTTGCGGCCGAACCGGCCTGCCCCACGCCAACCATTGCAGGGGCCAACTTTTTACCTCAGGCCGCCCCCAGCGTCAACAAACATTCACATACAACGTTCGAAGAACGTGCTGCTGGCCCATCCTTGGGTTTTGCCCGCAGGGGCGAAACCTTGCACCTCGGCAGCCAATTTCGTTGACCATTGATTCGATGCGACTTAGGCTCGCGGCGTCCCCCAAACTTTGTGTTCCCGAGAGGAACACACTCTCTCAGGATGAGACATATTTTAGGCCTCTCCGTACCACTCTCACAATAGCCGTAAAGCCCCAGTACGCCCGTATGTGCTTTGTTTTGAATAGCTGACCGTCAGGCCAGCCCCCTGAACTTACGCCCAGTCAGGATTACCGTCCGGGCGTGAAAATGAAGCCGCCCCCTCTCATCGTGAAACGGCCGTGTTCCGCTCAGGTCCCTCCGCCTGTCTTCCTCCAGGAGCCTTCGTACTTCCGCCGCAGCCTCGGGCGGCGCCTTGGTAGTCGCCAGCCAGCGCTCTACTTCCGGGCACAAATCCTGAAACGTTTGCACCTGTTCGGTCTCCAGCCCCGCCTCGCGGAACAACCGCATATGCTCGCTCATCGGCAGCGTCCGCACGTGCGACGGATCTCGCAGCTTCTCCCAATGATCCTGATACACCGCGCGCTCCGGATGCTCGCTCCCATAAATGTCTTCCACCAGCACGATTCCCTCGACCCGGCACACGCGTGCCATCTCGTTTACCACCCGCCCGGGTTCCGGCATGTGATGGAGCGCCAGCCGGCTCACCACCACGTTAAATTCCTCTTCCTCGAAGGGCAGCTTCTGCACGTCGCCCAGCCGGAACGACACATTCGAAACGCCGCGTTCCTTCGTCCGTTCTTCCGCAATCGCCAGCATCGCCGCTGTCAGGTCCACGCCAATCGCTTCCCGCGCCGAGCGCGCGAACGCTTCCGCGATGTATCCCGGCCCGCACGCCACATCCAGGACGCGTTCCGTGCCCTTCAACCGCGCCGCCGCCACTAGCCGCCGGATTCGCTCTTCATTCGTCACCCACGGATTCTCCGCAAACATCGCCGCCTGCGCCGTGAACGACTCCTTCACCACTTCGTTGTGTTGCGACACAATTCCGTCTCCACGATGTTGAGTTACTCTTTCATCGTGACAGAACCTCCCAACCAACGTCTACAGCCGGGGAGGCTCGCTGCGCAAAAAAATAGGGGCACGATACATCGTGCCCCGTTGGGAAAACTCGAACTGGACTGAACCCTTACCGCGCCGGTCGTGCCTTAGTCGCATCCGCGCCCGCCGCCGCAGCCGCCGCCTTCACCTGAGGCTTTTCTGCCGGTGCTGCAGTTGCGTGCCCGTTGGTTCCACTCGCTGCATTCGAAGCGCCCGGCCCCGGGATTTCCAGCTTCTTCCGCAGCGCGTTCTCCAGCTTCTCGCAGATGTCCTTGTTCTCCTTCAGGAAAACCCGCGCATTCTCGCGGCCCTGGCCCATGCGCTCGCCCGCGAAGCTGATCCACGTGCCGCTCTTCTCCAGCACGCCCTTCTCGACTCCCAAATCGATCAGGTCGCCTTCGCGCGAAATGCCTTCGCCATAGAGAATGTCGAACTCCGCCTCGCGGAACGGCGCCGCCACCTTGTTTTTCACTACTTTCGCGCGCGTCCGCGAACCCACCACCTTGTCGCCTTCCTTGATCGACTGGATGCGCCGGATATCCACGCGCATCGACGCGTAAAATTTCAGCGCGCGCCCGCCGGTCGTCGTCTCCGGGTTGCCGAACATCACGCCAATCTTCTCGCGAATCTGGTTGATGAAGATCAGGCAGGTCCGTGACTTGGAAACGATGCCGGTCAGTTTGCGCAGCGCCTGTGACATCAGCCGGGCCTGCAGGCCCATGTGGCTGTCGCCCATCTCGCCTTCCAATTCGGCCTTGGGCACCAGGGCGGCCACCGAATCCACCACCAGCACGTCGATCTGGGCGGAGGCGACCAGGTGGGCGGTGATCTCGAGCGCCTGCTCACCGTAATCAGGCTGCGAGACCAGCAGGTTGTCGACATCCACGCCCAGTTTCTTGGCATACGACGGATCAAGCGCATGCTCGGCGTCTACGAACGCTGCCATGCCCCCGGT
>CAZGFL010000092.1:0-17613 GCA_964524985.1 uncultured Acidobacteriaceae bacterium | reverse complement strand
TCTTCCTCTTTCGGCTCATAGAACAGCATCAGCCCACCGCCACCGCAGCAGAACGATCGACCGCGGGACCGCTTCATCTCCACTCTCTTCAAACCCGGAATCGCGTCCAGTACGCGCCGCGGATCGTCATAAATCTGGTTGTGGCGTCCCAGGTAACAGGGATCGTGGTAAGTGTAGACGTTGCCCTCGTCTTCGATTCGTTTGAACTGCAGGTTACCTGTCTCTACTTCCCTGGCGATCACCTGGCTGATGTGCTCCACCGGCGGCACACTCTTGTAGTCGTGTTTCAGTGCGTTGAACGCGTGTGGATCCGCCGTGACGATGCGCTGCGCGCCGGAAGCTCGAATGGCCTCTGTGTTTTCATCTCGCAAACACCTGAACAGCGTCTCTTCTCCGAACCGCCGCACTTCATGCCCGCTGTCTTTCTCCGCCGCGCCGAGAATTGCGAAATTCTTTCCCGCAAGGTCGAGTATTCTTGCTGTAGCGCGGGCAATCGACTGCATGCGTCCGTCATAGGAAGTAATGCTGTCGACAAAATAGAGTGTCTCCACAGTCTCGTTTCCGTCCACAATCGTGACATCACAGCTTTCCCGAAACTGTTTGTCGTTCGTCCAGTCCGCCCTCTTCTTCTCCATCTTCCCGTAGGGATTGCCGCGGCTCTCCAGCGCCTTCAGCGGTTTCTGCAGCGTTTGCGGCACCTTCCCGTCGTCCATCAGGCCGCGTCGCAAATCCACAATCTTGTCAATGTACTCCACCAGCAGCGGACACTCTTCTTCGCAGGCGCCGCAAGTAGTGCAAGACCAGATCTCATCCTCGGAATAAATCCCCCCAACCAGTAGCTTGTTTCCGTTCGATTTCGCGAATACCGGGTAGCTTTCGAAGCTGTAGTCTCTCGCCTTGATCGTCAGGAACCGTGGTGACAGCGGTCTCCCCACAGCATTCGCCGGACAATTGTCCGAACAACGTCCGCAGTCGGCGCAGGAATAAAAATCCAGCATGTGCTTCCAGGTGAAGTCTTGAAACTTCTTCACACCAAAAGATTTCATCTGGTCCAACGTCTCTTCGGAAACGCCCCACCGCACGGGCTTTATCGTTCCGCGATCCAGCTTCGCAAAGAAAACATTGAAGAGAGAGGTCTCCACATGGAACTGAATCCCAAAAGGCCGGTAGCATAGGAGGAAGTAAAAAGTGAGTTGATGAGCAAGGTAAGCGCCTTGGTGCAGTTTCCATAGCGTCGGAAACGGCGACGAGATAAGCGCGCGTGTCATTAACCACGGCAAGGAAAACAACGCAGGTAGTTCGGCAAGCTCTCCCTGGTGGGCGAGATTCACTGCTTTGCTGGCTTCATAGAGACTGTCAGCAACCATCAGCAGCGCAATCAGGGTCAAAAGAAAAATGGCATCGGCCGGGTGCCCCTTGCCGAATTTCGCGGGGACCGCGTACCGAGCCGGCTTGAAGACCAGTCGCCGGGTCACCGCCACGACCATGCAGAGGAAAACAACGCTCGCCGCGTAATCCGTGATGATCTCGTAGAGGTGGCGCGCTCCACTCGCTGCGGTTGGCGCGGCAAAATCCTCCGAGGCACCAAGAATCAGCACGGAGAATGCCCGCATCGCTAACACGATAAAGCCCGCAAAAATCAGAATGTGGAGGATTCCGGCCGCCGGGTAGCGCGGGTGCTTCCATTGCCCAAGCCAATATTGCAGAACCTTCTTCAACCGCAGCCATGGCCGGTCAAATCGAAAATCCCGCTCCGCTCGAACGAGCGGAACAAGACGCTTCGACGCAATGTAGGCAAAACAGGCTATGCCCAGCACATGAATTGCGGGGAACAGTATTCGTCCCGAAATCCACCAATAACTTGCTTGGTCTGGTGATAGGAAGCTTCCCATCACAAATACCCGCCCCCCTGCGCTTTCTAAGCTCCTCTACTGCGCCTCCGTGCGCGGAAGTTTATAAACGACCGCGCGGTCCTGCCGCGGGTCGGTAGGCTGTGCTTTGGAACGGGCTCTTGTGGTCTTGATCGCAGTCCCTGTTGCTTCCATCCCTCGCGAGGGATGGTCTTACTGTCAGTCCGATGGATTGTTGATAGCGCGATATTTCATCGGGGCTGCAAGGAAACGCAAACTCGAACCGGGCGCTCATCCCGCACTCCTTCCGCTGGCCCATTTATGCCCATGAAGTTAGTCTCGTCCCGGTGCTGCATATGTGATTCCAATCACTCTGCGAAGTGACCTGGGCGGACGTTTTGAGGCCTCGAGAGCACGCAATGCGCTTTGCGGCACACCACTAGAAGTTTTATGTCAGTTGCAAACCGTATTCTTCCATTGAGCGGGAATGACTTGAACAAGCCAGTGCGCCGGTCTTTCCAACCTGATCCGGCGCATCGTGAGCTGTTATTTACCGGCGAGACGTTCCGCCACTACGCTATACACCAGTGGGCTGAACGCCATTCCGATATGCGTAGCGGAAACCTCGACATCCACCTTTGGATCGCCTGTCATGCACACGCGCCAGTCCAGCAGGCCGTCCATCTTCGTGTAGATTGCCGTCTGCCGTACCGCTTTGGGAAATTCTCCCTTCAGTGCCTCCAGGAAATTGCAAGTGCATCTGGCTGTATAGCACGTCGGCAGCACGCCGCGCCCGTGCCGTTCCAGGATTTGTTTGCGCACCAACTCCGCGGCAGCCATTACGGAAGCGCGCGCGGCAAGTCCTCGGATCGGTGACCCCAAGGTGATCACTGAGGCGATCCGTTCCGGCATCTGCGCAGCAGCCGCTCTGGCCAGCGCTCCGCCAAGGCTGTGACCTATAAGGTGGATTTTTCCCTTGGTGGATTTGTTCGCTTCGCCGATGGAACTGTACAATTCTCGCTCAATTAACAAATTGGGGCAGTCCGCGTTCAGGCGGATCCCCGAGTAGAACGCCTTGTAACCGATCCGCCGTAGCCACGTGGCGAATTGCGTCAGGTAAAGATCCGTGGCCAAGAAGCCTGGGACCAACACCACCGCCGAGCCGTCCCCATGCGGAACTCCGTATCCCCAGTAAACGGGAGACACCTGTAGAAAAGCCAGCTCAAGGCCTGCGAGCGACTCCTGCCAAACTGGCAACTGGACGGGTTCCTCTTTTGTCCCCTGCGACCGGTGACGAGCGCTCATTCGCATATCAGTCTACTCGGCGTACTCTGAGAAGCAAGGGGTACGTAGCAGCGGCTTTCGGGCAAGTTACGGGCTGCCCCGATCCTTGCCGTTTCCGGCAAGGATCGGCAGAGCATCCAGACGGGATGTTTCCGGCGCTCCTTTTGGCAGCCGTTCCTTTGGATCAGGCCACCGCGGCAACGCCTTCCTTCGTTCCAGCTGCTTCTTTCTTTGATGCGCGATGCCGGGAAGCTCTCCGGCTCTCTTCACGGCCTGCCTTCACCGGCTTCATGGCCAAATCCAGCAGAGACTTCTCAGCGCTTACGAAGTTCTTCACGCTCTTCTCCGTGAGTTCTCCCCAGGGCGGTAGCGTTTCCTTATGGGGTACCTTGTGATCTCCGCCGGCCTTCGCTGCTGCTTCCAACTGTTCAATCGCGAGGTCCAGGAGCTTCTTCTGTGTCTCGATGCACTTCCCGGCTCCTTCCCGCGCCACTTCGGTCAACACAGCCATCCGCTCCCGCGGCGGCTTGGTGCTCCGCTTGCCGCCCTTGGTCGCTGCGCTCACTTCCTGTGCAGCAAGGTCCAAGAACTTTTTCTCGCTTTCTACCAAGCCCTCGATTCCGCGCCGCGCTAGATCTGTCACTTTCGCCACGGGCAGTACCGGCTCGCCCTCACGATAGGCTTTCGCGGCGGCATGCACATGCTCTGCTGTGGCATCCAGCAAGCGCTTCTGCATTTCAACCAGAGTGTCGACTCTGTGCCGCACCACGTCCGCAATCGCTCCTGCCGCTACTGGCAGACGCAGCCCTTCCTTCATTCCATCCACTGCCAGCGCCGTCTCGGAGGCCGCTAGGTCTAACAGGATTTTCCCGGCATCCGACAGGTTCTTCACGCCCTTTTCTGCAATTCCGACCATCGAAACGCCCGGCCGGAAGCCAGTCTTGCCAAACTGCTCGCGAACCATCCCGATCAAAAGTGCGTTCTCTTGTGCCGCCAGATCCAGCAGAATCTTCTGAGCAGCAACAAAGCTTTCCACACCTTGACGAGCCCAGCCCGTCAGCAAGCTCCCGGGCGAGGCCGCGTTCGAAGTTCTCTTTTCTCTCGCCGTCATGACTTGTTCTCCTCTCATCTCTCGGTATACTGCATTGCAGTATCCAACCCCACTGTACTTTTACTGCACTGCCGTGTCAAGCTCTTTTTTGAACTTTCTTGGACTGCCCTGGATGGGAGGAACCGTGAAGAACCGCGAAGTCCTTATCCGCAAATACGGCGACCGGCGCCTCTATGACACCGGTGCCAGCCGCTACGTCACCCTTGAGGATATCGCGCACATGGTCCGAGACGGGATTGACGTTCGCGTCGTGGACGCTCGTTCCGGAAAAGACCTCACTCATGTCAATCTCACGCAAATTATTGTGGACGACGCTCGCGAGCGCGAAATCGCTCTGCCCCTGCAGCTCTTGACGCAACTCGTGCGAGCCTCAGACAAAGCTACCCACGATTTCTTGACCTGGTATTTGAACAGCACGCTCGATCTCTACAAAAAGGCCCAGGACACAGTACAAACCCGTCTTTCAGATACGAAGAAAGCCGTTGCCAGCCCACTCGAATTCGTACGCAATCTTCTCTCCGGCCACGCTTGGCCGCGTTCCTCCCCTCACGTCTCAGAAGTCCAGAGCTACGCCGCCGTGTCCAAGAACTCCAATCCCGGCTGGAGGGCCGTGACAAACCCGCGCGTCGAACTCAAAAACGCAAACGAACTGCCCGGTGAATTCGGCATGCCGCGGCCTAGACTCACAAATACTTCCATGCGCAACTATGCAGCGTCCGCGTTCGGAAGCAATCTCGGAAGCCAGTACCACGGACGGAGTAGCGCGCGGGCGCACACGCGCGAGGCAAACGTCAGTGCACTCCAATCAAGTGCGAGCCAATCGCGCGCTGAAAGAAGCGAGAAAACCCCGCTCACACTCTCTTTCCAGTGCGCCATCACGTAGCGAGTGACCAACGCGTTCAGGTGAACCCCGGCTCCCGCTATATCCTCTACGATGCCTTCGAGCGTGAAAGACGCTTTGCGGAACATCAGCAGGGCTGCCGGAAAGCGCATTCCTTCCAGGGCAATATCGTCCAGAAGCCGCATTGCATCCATGGGGCCCGGCAACTTCGTCAGCGGCAACTCGTCCAGCATGCGCTCGACATGCCGGCGGATAATCTGCGCTTCCTCGCGACTTCCGGTCGCGCGCAGCTGGCAGAGATCGTCGATTGCAGTAATGATGCCGTCCTCATCGCGCAAAGCCATCATCAGTATGAGCAGGAGTACATTCCTGCGCTGCTCTCGCGCCAGTTGCCCTGTCAGCGCCCAATCCAAAATCACCAGCTCCCCGCGTCGTTTGTCATACAGCAAGTTGCCGGCGTGCGGATCGGCATGGAAGATCGCGTCTTTTTCCCGCGAAAGCGCAGGAACAACCAGCAGGGCTTGCGCCAGTCTCTCGGCCACCTTCTCGCGATGTCTCCCAGAATCCATGGAAACTTCCGTGACTTTCTTCCCGCTCTCGTAAGTCAACGCCGTAATGGTTGCTGTTGAGAGTTCCGGGATCAAATGCGGCACGCGGATTCCTGGTATTGCTCGATAATTGCCCAAGGCTCCTGCCAGGGTTGCTTGTTCGCGCGGAAAATCCACTTCGCGCTCCAACAACAGCCGGATTTCCGTGAGCGTTTCCGCTAAACCTCCCAGATGGGTGCCTCCAGCGCGATGTTTGCGTGCCAAATGCTGGGCAAGCTGCCGGAGAATCCTCATATCCTCGGCGTAGCACCTGGGGATGTGTGGCTTCAGAACTTTGAACACGCCGCGCTCGCGCCGCCCGCTCGCGGGATTTCTCCATGTAAAACATACGACGGCACTGACGCTGGCTTCGGATAGGATCGTGGGCTTGAGTTTGACGGCGTAAGTGTCGATCTGTGATTGCAACTGCCGGTGGATAATGGCGCTGATCTCCTCGATGGTCACATCGAAGATCCCATTTTCGAGCTGAATAAGCGCGCGCCGCAGCCGCGGGTCCAGGTGCCGGTTTCGCGCGAGCACCTGGCCGATCTTTTGCAGTCCTGGAACCTTGGCGATAAACCTCAACAACCGCACGGCAGGCGGTGTGTCCGCAGCCATTGCCACTTGCTCCACGATTTTCGGCGCGAGGCGCGAGGCCGATAACTTCGAAACGACAAAGAGCATGGCTTCACGGACTAGCGGGCGCCATTTCCGGTGCACCTCCGGAACTAGCAGTTCGACGGGCACCATGCGAATCGTCCATTTCCCAAGCTCTTCGCGCCACAATCTCCCAGCTTCATGCTCCAGAGCCGCTTGTACAGCGCCGATTTTCTCTGCAGTCGTGGCATAGGCGCTCAGAAATGGATCCAGGGCCTTCCCCAACGGCCCATGACCGATTTGGATCCGGTTCTCCACGGCGCCATCCTCTGCCTGCTTCAAGCGACTCTACTGCAACGCAGTACGCGTTGCTGGGCTTAAGGCCTCGCGTGGCCAAGCGACTCACGCTGCGTACGGGTGGTGGTCACGTTTGGGATGTCAATTCAGAACTTCGAGATAATCCTGCAACGAAACGAACTGCGGCCCTCTTCACTCGCTCGAGTCTAAGCCGCCCAAGACTTGAGTTCTTCCGGCTCGATCTCCCAGCCGTCCCCTGTGAATCGCCGGTCTTCTTTTCTATTCTTCAACTCTTCGTCGAGCCATTTTTTGAATGTTGCTCGCCGGTTGTCTTTCTCCTCATGGACACTGTCCGCGCCAGCGCTGGCCAACAGCACCATGTCGATCAGCGAATGGTGCTGTTCCTCGCCCAAGAAATAAGCATCCCGGTGATTAATTACCGCCACAACGTACTGGTTAGCTGCGCTTCCAACGCGAAAAGGCTCATAGTTCCGGTGGGCTTCCTCCAGCACCCGGTGAAATTCCTTCTTAACCGCATAACTTGCGAGGGCTCCCAACGTCGCATCATCGAAGCTCTCAAAGTCGATTCGCTTTCTGAGTGATTGCGCCATCAGATCTTCTGTAACGTGCTTGAGCAATTCGTACGGAACCGCAATCACTTCGGGATTCGGGAGCTGTCCGGCTTCGACCGAATACCATTCGAGCGAAGACATGTGGAGCACCGTGTCGAGTGCCCCTTTCAGTTGTTCTGTCATGATGTGCTTGAATTCCGACCACGTGGCTCTGATCTTCTGATCCGCTTCTTCGACGGCCGCGCCGACAGTATCTTTGTATGCGTTCTTCACCTTCTGCACAACCGTCCTGCGGTCATCTTTTGCATCCGCAGGGTGTTCCCCCAAATAACGCTTCCTGATCTTTTCCCACAGGCGGGCTTCAAGAATCTTTACTGCTGGATTTGGAAACAATTCTGAAATGGGCCGCATAAGGCACGCTCTCACATGAACATTTTCGTTACAACCCTCGACAACCGCTTACCTCTGTCGCTAGTTCCTAGCGGCGTTGCGATTCCGCATTCATTCAGCCACAAGCCCGGCCCACCCGCAGTGACCATCGTCACCAAACGATGGTTTGCGAAGCGGCCTGCACTTGCCGGAGACAATTTGCTTGAAACGATTTTCCGGCGCGACTCCGCTGACCCGGTACCCATCGACTCTGCCGCGCCATCCAAAAGTCCTAGGATGATTCGAGTAGGCAACTCCTCGCTGACGGTCACAGCGCATTAGCGGACCTTATTTTTTGCAGACGCGCTGAGACTCCCCCACTCGTGTGGGCCGCCCCCGCGGCGGTGTTTGTTTGGGCAACAAGCGGGGCAACGGCCACGCCTAATGTACACCGCCTAGTTTGCGGGAACGTGCCGGACTTTGGTGGCCTGCGATCCCGGTCCCGGCTCCGGCGCGGGTTTTGGCATCTCCGCATCCTTAAACCGCGGCACTGTCTGGTCCGCCATGGCCAGCGCGTAGACAGCCGAGGCGATTTCCACCGCCCCTTCACGCACGTCTTCCTCGTAGATGCGCTCGTAGGTGTCGAGATTCGTGTGGTGCGTGAAGGAGCCGTAATCGAACGCGTCCTGCGCCAGGCCGATTCCCGGCAAGCCCGCGTTATTGAACGACGTGCTGTCTGTCCCGCCAGTTCTGCGGCTGTCCGTGGCGATTGCCCCCATGAAGCCCCAGTCCGCGAACGGTGTCAGAGCGTCTCGCACCATATCCGCCGCGCCTGCAGGTCCGAACACGGACGCACCGCGCGGCTTGCCCGTGCCAGAGTCGATGTTGAAGTAAGCATCGAACTTCGCGTACTCTGGCTTCTGGTTTTCGAAGCTGCCAAAGTGTTGCTGCACATAGGCGAGCGAGCC
Organism: uncultured Acidobacteriaceae bacterium; assembly: GCA_964524985.1. Classification (GTDB taxonomy): domain Bacteria; phylum Acidobacteriota; class Terriglobia; order Acidiferrales; family UBA7541; genus Acidiferrum. Next base: position 9,137 of record CAZGFL010000092.1, on the reverse strand, counting down.
AAGCAGCCCTTCCTCTTCCCCGCTCCACAATGCGATGCGAATCGTGCGCCGCGGTTTGAGATGCAACGCAGCGAGAATGCGCGCAGCCTCCAGCATCATCGACGAGCCGATGCCATTGTCAGTCGCGCCGGTGGCGTCGTGCCATGAGTCGTAATGCCCCCCAAGCATTACGATTTCGTCTTTCTTATCCGTTCCGGGGATTTCTCCAATCGCGTTATACGCAGTCGTCCCTTCCGGATGCTCTTTGTTCTGAATGTTGATCTTCAGCGTCACGGCAGTTCCGTCGCTCAGGATCCGCGAAATGCGCCCATAGTCTTCATTGCGCATCACCAGCGTCGGTACGGCGCGCGTCCAGTCATAGGTGCCATTCTGCTGCGCGATGATGATGCCGTGCGCGCGGCCTGCATCATTCACGCGAACGAGCGCACCGTTGTCCACCAGAAATTGATCAATCTGCCGGGAAATTTCCTGGCGCGTCATCTGCCCTTCCGGCAGTTTGGGCTGTTCGGGAAAACGGAACGGCCTCGGATTGGGACCGAATCGCGACTTCCACTCGTCTTCCGACCGCCGCATGGGCGCGGGATTCATTTCTTCAGGCACTTCCACGTGCCTGCCAACAAACACAATCGCTCCCTGCACCTTGTCCCTAATCGAATTCAAGTAGGCATCCAGCTCGGCAGCAGTCGGCTGCTTCGGCTCCGCGGGCTTCTCTTTTGCAGGCATTGGCGGCGCAGCCCACTTCGGTTCTGGCGGCGGTGTTCCTCCTCCGAAAAAGTTGAAGCCTCCTCCGGTCGGCGGCGCCAGTCCAGGCGGGTCGAGCAGCACGACCTTCGCGGTGACAACTCGCTTCGTGCTGGGCGTCCAAGCCAGCGGTTTCACCATCAACTGCCCATGAAATGGCGCGACCGCCTCCGCGAGTAATTCCGTGTTTTCCCAACCGGGTACGGAGGTCGCGGCGCTGGGCGGCTGGAACGTCCACGGCTCGAGGTGCGCGTTCACCAGTCCCCACGACGCCATAGTCTTCACCGCCCAATCGTCGGCGGCCTTCAAGTTCGGCGTGCCCGTTACACGCGGCCCGTACACATCGGCCACTTCGTGGATGATCCACATGATCTTCGAATTGTTGGTTTCCTCCGCGCGAATCTGCGCGTAGACATCCGCGACGCTCGGCGCCTGCGCGGTCACCGGCACCGCCGCCACCATCAAGCAGCACAGCAAGAAAGCACAACCTTTGGCCACATTCCCTCCCCGATTCTCTCGCGCCTTTGCGCTCAGATCGCTTGCGACGCACGCCAATATACGCCGCACGCTTCCCGCAGGCAATCGGCATGCACCACCATACGGAAGCGCCGGTACCCGCACCAGCGACACGGGCCGGCAGCGCAAGGTTCCCCGGGCAGCACCGGCGCTTTGCTCATTTTTCGGGCAACGCACGGCGCGTGAAGAAAATCAGTCGCGCTTTCTCCTCCTACGAATACACATCGTATTTCTGAAACACTTGTTGCGAGAGTGCTTGTGTCTGGTCTGTTTGCACGTTTCTTTCTCGCCCTGCAACCGTGGCTTTCCAGACACCGCAAAAAACCTTGACATTTTCAGTGACGCCTCCCTATAGTCTTGGCACAACGCCTCTATGGGGAAACGCTGAACGTCATCGGTTGCTATTTGCCAGCTGATGGCAGAGCAATCTGCAACAAATGAATCAGCCTGATTTGGAGTGGATCCAACATGCCTATCGGCCATCGTAGACATTTCGGGAGGCCTGCCATGCAACAGCGACTTGCTCTAATCCTCGGTTTGTTTCACCGTTGCCCTGCTCGCGCCGTTGCCATTGCCTTTGGCCTCGCGCTCGTTTCTCTCGCCGTGGGGCCGCAACTGGCTGCCCAGACCACTTCCACGATTCAAGGAACCGTCATCGACAAGCAGGGCCTCGCGATAACGGGGGCGGAAGTGCGCCTCTCCGGCGACACTCTTGGCACAACCCGCACCGTCAAGTCTGACTCCGGCGGTACCTATCTGTTCGAGAACATCCCCGCAGGCAACTACTCCCTCTCCGTCTCTCACGCCGGATTCTCGACTCATACCTTTAACGATTTGCACGTCACTCTCAATCGCACTCTGACTTTCGATGTGGTCCTCGAAGTCGGACAGGCGAGTGAAGTCGTCACCGTGACCGCCGAGCTTCCGCTGCTGGAGACGAATTCGTCCTCGACGGGCGCCACCATTGTCCCGCAGCAAATCGTCGACATGCCCATCAACGGCCGGAACTATCTCGACCTGCTCCAGCTTGTCCCCGGAGTCGGCATCAACCGCCAAGCCGACGCCAACAGTGACAATGCCACTCCTGTCTTGGGCGAACGCGCTAACAATACCGGTTTCCTGATCGATGGACTGCCGAACGAGAACGAACTGAATGGAGGCGCCGCGGCCCAGTTCAATCAGGACACCATTGCCGAATTCCAGGTCATCACTACCGGGTATAAAGCCGAGTTTGGCCACTCCTCGGGCGGAGTCGTCAACGTCATCACTAAATCAGGTGGCAATGCCACGCACGGCTTGGCCTCCGCCTACCATCGAAACAGCGCCTTCGATACTTCCGACATTCCAGGCAACAGCAATGTGCCCTACCTCTTGCGCTGGGATTACGACGTTGCCGGCGGCGGAGCCATGGTCAAGGACAAAGCTTTCTGGTTTGCCTCCGCGGAAGGCATCCACGAGAATCGTCAGTTGAACTTTGTGCCGCCCGTCGGCACGCCTCAGTTCTTGATCAATAACGAAGACCTCTACAACGAGCCCACCACCGATCGGGAAGCGCGCGTCTTCGCCAAGCTGGATCAGGTGCTGAGCAATCACCACCTCACAGAGCAAATCAACTACACCAACGTTCACATCAACAGCACCAACCCGCTTTCCGCTTCCACGGCCCTTCCCTCGACGCGGACAAACCTGGGCGACCGCAATTTGCTCCTCGGTTTCAGCGACGTGGTGACCTTCGGAAACTCCGGCAGCCCCTTCATCCTGAACCTTCGCGGGCAATATCGCGACGAGCCCACATTAAGCAGCCCTGCCCACCCCCAGGCCGGTCCCAACACCATCTTCAATATCTTCAGCAGCTACGCCACCGGCGGCATTTTTGGAGATGTGGGCCAACCGAGTTATGGCACTACGTTTACTCCCTCCAACTTGGATCAAAAGTATGCGACCTTTGGCGCCAGCCTGGCGAAAACCCTCAACCGTCACGCCTTGAAATTTGGATGGGATTTTGAGCGTACCCACGTGGATGGCGTGGAAGCCAACGCCCTGCAAGATCAGCTCTTCGCGACCCAGGCGGACTACCAGCAATTTGGCCCCATCAATGCCGGCTTCTTCCTCCTGTTAACCATCGGCGGCCTCACCCCGCAAGCCAACGACATCAAACTCCGCAACAACTACGATGGGCTTTGGATTCAGGACGATTGGAAACTCACGCACACGCTGACGCTCAATGCCGGTGTCCGGTGGGATTACGATTCCGCCTTCAATAAGACCGACAACGTCTCTCCGCGTATCGGTTTTGCCTGGTCCGCCACGCCGAAGACCGTTGTCCGTGGCAGTTTCGGGCTTTTCTACGATCACTTCCGCCTTGGCATCGCCCGCGATATCCCCGGGTTTGGCGGCGCGGACCTGCGTGAAATTCAACCGCTCTCCTATCCCCGCCTCTTCTACGGAGTTCCCACAATCGCGCCGGCTCTCTTTGGCTTGTGCCTCTCTCAGACGCAAACGGATGCGCAGCTCGCAGCCGCCAAGGCTACGTGCCCCTGGGACGGCATCTTCGTTCCACCCGGCACTCCCATTTACGGCGTCGACCATCTCAACAATATTGGCCCCACGCCGATTCCCGCGAATGCCGTCGTCAACCAGGGCAACATACAGCAACTCTCCGGCCTCACTCCTAGCGCTTTCCTTACCGCTGCCGACGCCGCGATTGGCGCGCCTTCGAATTTCTTCATCTGGGGACCCTATGGCGCGCTGTCCTACTTCATCATTCAGCCCAGCAACTTTCCGGTGACCGTTGATCCGCGTTTCGCCACGCCTTACACGCGCAGCTACACCTTCGGCGTACAGCGGCAGCTTGGCAACGACTGGGTGTTTAGCGTGGACTACTATCATAAGGACATCGAAAACATTCTTGGGGTTCGTCAAACCAATCTGGCGTTTGCCTCGCGCATTCACAACAATTCCACCGTGCCGTTCGTGAATGGCTTCGGTCCCTGGTATTCCGGCACCTATGATTCCGGCATCCTTTCGTTCCAAAAAAGAATGAGCAGCCACTTTACGTTCGGCGGCAGCTATGCGTATGTCTCTGAAAATGACGACGCGCTGAACTCCGGTTTGGGAACGGGTCCGGTCGCAGGGAGCAACGGATTTCCGACGGACAGCTTCGTCGGCGTTCCCCCGGTCGTCACAGATCCCGGAAGTGCCTCCTGCCCCGGCGGCACCAATGCCACTTCTTCTTTCTTCGCTTGCAATGGCAATTACGTCCCGAAAGCGGGCGTGTATTACAACGGAGCGACGCTCGACAGCGGGCCATCGGACTTCGCGTTGCGCCACACGTTTGAAATCCATAGCCTCGTGCAACTGCCGTGGAAGATTCAGTTCAGCAATCTGTTTCGTGCGCAGAGCGGCTTCCGCTATACCGCGCAAGCCGCCCAGCCTATCGACCAGGATGGCAACGGAAACTTCGGTCCGCGCGATCTGAAGACCGGCAGGAACGCGTTCACTGCACCGGTCTTCGCCAACATGGATATGCGCATCGCCAAGACCTGGACTATACGCGAGCGCTACAAGTTGCAGGGGCTCTTCGAATTCTTCGACCTTTTTAACAACGCCAATGCCGCGGCCATACAGAGTTTGCAGAGTCAGCCGAAGACTTTCGGAACGGTTTCGCAAAGGTTGCCGGGCCGCGAAGGGCAGGTTGGCCTGAAGCTCGAATTCTAACGGCTTGCCCGCCTGCCATCTGCCGCCTTTGGCCGTTCGCCCGCGAAATCACTGGGGAATGCTCCAAAGTGGATTCTCGAAAGCCCCCCGTGTTTGGCTTGTCACTGACTCCTCCCCTTCATCGATCCGCCGCTCAACCCATGCTGGCAAACGGCGCGTAGCACCCTCGCGCGTACTATTGTGTATGTCTGTTTGCGCCCCTCAGAGCCCTCGCTCCAGGGTTCCAGAATTCCTACCACACCAGCTACTGTTGCCGTCGTAGAATCAAATCTGTCTGACGAACCCTAGAGAGGCCCCGTGGCGACATTAACCTCCCGTAGCAGCGCACTTTCTTCCATGGCTTGCTTGTTCTCCCCTGCCTCCGTCGCCGTCGTCGGCGCCACAGACCGCGAAGGCAGTGTTGGGCGCACCGTGCTCCTTAATCTTCTCGCGGACACCTACAAAGGGAAAATCTATCCCGTCAACTCCCACCGCACCGAACTGCTCGGCCGCGCCTGCTATCCCTCGGTCGGTGCCATCCCCGAACCGGTTGACCTGGTCGTAGTCGTAACACCCGCGGCCACCGTTCCCGGGGTCGTCGCCGACAGCCTCAAAGCCAAAGCCAGATCCATCGTGGTGATTTCTGCAGGCTTCAAGGAAAAAGGCGCGGAAGGCGTGGCCCTCGAACGCGAAATTCAATCCATCCTGTATGGCAGCGATACGCGCCTCATTGGCCCGAACTGTCTCGGCTTGATGAACCCCTGGTCGGGCCTCAATGCCACGTTTGCCCAGGACATCGTCCGCGCCGGCAACGTCGCCTTTCTCAGCCAAAGCGGGGCGCTCCTCACCGCCATTCTCGACTGGAGCCTGGTCGAAAAAGTGGGCTTCAGCGCCATCGTCTCCACGGGCTCCATGCTGGACGTCAATTGGGGCGACCTCATCTCCTACTTCGGCGATGACTCACACACCACCAGCATCCTCATCTATATGGAATCCATCGGCGATGCCCGCTCCTTTTTGTCCGCGGCTCGCGAAGTCTCCTTCAGCAAACCCATCATCGTCATCAAGGCTGGCCGTACAGAAGCGGCTTCCCGCGCCGCTGCCTCTCACACTGGTGCGCTCACTGGCAGTGACGAAGTTTATGACGCCGCCTTTCGCCGTTCCGGCGTCCTTCGCGTCCAGACCATCGGCGACATCTTTCATATGGCGGAAGTCCTAAGCAAGCAGCCCCGTCCCCGGGGCCCTCGCCTCATGATATTGACCAACGCCGGCGGCCCCGGCGTCCTTGCCACCGATGCACTCCTGGGTGGCGGCGGCGAACTCGCGGAACTTTCGGACTCCACGCGGAAAGCTCTCGATGAATTCTTGCCTCCGCATTGGAGCCACGCCAATCCCGTCGACATCCTCGGCGACGCCGATCCCCAGCGCTACTCTCGCGCTCTCGAAATCGCCATCAAGGATCCGAATAGCGACGGCCTGCTCGTGGTTCTCGCCCCACAAGGCATGACCGATCCGGCGCAAGTCGCCGAAGGGCTCGTTCCTCATGCTCACATTCATGGAAAGCCGCTTCTCGCCAGTTGGATGGGCGGCCGCGAAATCGCCAAAGGCATCGAGATTCTGAACGCCTCCGGCATTCCCACGTTTTCTTACCCAGACACCGCCGCCCGGGCCTTCGATTCCATGTGGCGTTATACCTATCATCTCCGCGGACTCTATGAGACTCCCTCCATCGCCGATGATGTCGCCGATCTCGGCGCGCGCCGGCAAAAAGCCCGCGCCCTCCTCGAACGCGTCATGGCTTCCCGCCGCACCCTGCTTACCGAGCTCGAATCGAAGGAAATCCTGGAGTCCTACGGAATTGCCACGGTTCCCACTCGTCTCGCAAAAAACGCGGAAGATGCCGTTCGAACTGCGGCGGAAATCGGCTATCCCGCCGTTTTGAAGCTGCATTCGGAGACAGTCACTCACAAAACCGACGTCGACGGTGTGAAACTCAATCTGGGAACCTCCGATAGCGTCCGCCAAGCGTATCGCGACATCGAGTCCTCCGTCGTCGCCAAGAAAGGCCGCGAAGCGTTTCTCGGCGTCACCGTTCAACCCATGATTCGCGCGCAAGGCTATGAACTGATTCTCGGCAGCAGTGTGGACGCGCAGTTCGGCCCGGTGATTCTGTTTGGCTCCGGCGGCCAGTTGGTCGAGGTCTATCGCGACCGCGCCCTCGCTCTTCCCCCGCTCAACACCACCCTCAGCCGCCGCCTCATGGAACAAACCAAAGTCTACAAAGCGCTGCTGGGCGTGCGTGGCCGCAAAGGCATCGACATGCCCGCGCTCGAAACCCTGCTCGTGCGTTTCAGCCAGCTCGTCGTCGAGCAGCGGCGCATCCGCGAAATCGACATCAATCCCCTTCTCGCATCACCCGAAAGACTCCTCGCTCTGGATGCGCGCGTCGTTCTTCATCCCTCAGACATGCGCGACGATACTCTTCCCTGCTCTTCCATACAGCCCTATCCCATTCAATACATTTCGCAATGCACGCTGAAAGACGGCACTCCGGTAGTCATCCGTCCCATCCGCCCGGAAGACGAGCCGCTCATGGTCGAATTCCACAAAACCCTTTCGGACAGTTCGGTTCGCCTGCGCTTTTTTCACATGGAAAAACTCGACTCGCGCGTCGCTCACGAGCGTCTCATTCGCAAGTGTTTCATCGACTATGATCGGGAAATGGCTCTCGTCGCAGAATGCGCCGACCCGCAATCCGGCAGCCGCCTGCTCCTCGGTGTGGGGCGCCTGGCCCGCCAGCGCAATCAAAAAGACGCTGAACTCGGCATTCTCATAGCCGACCACTGTCAGCGCCTCGGCCTCGGCACTGAACTTCTGGCGCGTCTCATCGATATCGCCCGCGGCGAAAAGGTTCCCCGCATCATCGCGCAGATTCTTTCGGAGAACCAAGGCATGCTGCACCTGGCTCAGCGCTTCAAATTCGCCTTCAGCCCGGACGAAGACCCTGCCGCCGTCCTGGCTATCCTCGATCTGTAGTCATCTTAGTTGGATCGGATTTTTCCGTTTGCGGCGAGGCCATCCAGCCACCGGCGCGCCGTCGCCGCTTCGCGACGGTCGCCGTGCTCTTTCAAGAAATCGCGCAACAATGCCGCGGCATCTTCGTATCGTCCCACCGCCGTCAGCGACTGCGCCACAAGCAAACTCACTTCGGGCGCTTTCCCTTTCGATTCCCCCAGCGCTTCTTGCGAGAGTTGCAGCGCTTGATCATATTGCTGGTGCTGGTAGTACGCCTTCGCCAGCGCCCAGCGCGTCTCCCAGGCGCCCGCAGCATCCAGCTGCAACGACTTTTCCAGCGGCGCGATCGCCGCTTCGTATTTTCCTTGATCGCAGAGCGCCATTCCCAGCGCGGCAAACGCCCGCGCATGGGTCGGATCGATCTGCGTTGCTTTTTCGAGCGCTGCTTCGGCCCGCGCCCAGTTTTTTTCTTTCAGCGACAACACGCCTTGCACGTACAAGACGTCCGGATGCTGCGGCGCCAGCTTCATCGCCTCGCCGACGAACTTTTCCGCCTCGCCGATCCTGCCGGCGCTCAGCGCGCCCAATCCCTTGTCAACAGCTTCCTTTGCCTTCGGCGCGAGCACGGGCTTTCCGGGGACTTTCGTGGCATCTCCCCCGCCCGTCGGTCGCAGGTAGATGTCCACTTGCTCTCTGCCGTTCACCAGCACAGACACCGCTTTGTGCGCTTCGTTGTACCCGGGGGCCGAAACGACTATGTCAAATTCCCCGATGTTGGTCACGACAAACACGGCGCTCCCGCGCAACGTTTCGGCTAATCCACTGGGATTCGATCCGTCCCGAAAGAGTCTCACTGTCGCAGCGGTGGAGATGGGCTCTCCTGAGGCATCGTGCACGGTCACGGTGATGACTGCACCGCTTCCGAACGACGCTTTTTCCATGCTGGCGGTGTCTTGGGAAAATGCCGGCAGGACAAACGTTGCGCAGAGTACTGCGGGACGCCACAGTCGTCCCCGGCAGCCGGTGAGGAACTTGGCTGCGGCTTGGCCCAGTCTCCGCCCCCTGGGGTGACGATGATGCATGACCACCCTCGACAGATTGGCGCGAGCGTAGTCCTTCGTCGTTACCCAGTCAAGCGAAAACGCTCTGCTTCTGGGCTCCTGTATGGG
>CAZGFL010000091.1:0-10132 GCA_964524985.1 uncultured Acidobacteriaceae bacterium | reverse complement strand
CGCGTTCAATACCTACATCCGTGAAGAACTGAAGTTCGGCCAAGACAAGAAGTACAAGCCCGCTGCCGATTTTGACGGCAATCGTTGGGACTGGAAGCATGAAGGTACCGATTTTGGATTCTTTCCCGGTTCCCCGAGCGTCGTGCTGGACCTGGTGCAAGCCATGGTTTCCAATCCACGCCTGAAAGTGGAATTTGAAGACGGAATCTACGATCTGGCCACGCCGTTCCTCGAAGCCGAGTACACACTGGATCACATGGGTCTTCCGGAGAACATCCGCAAAAACGCCTGGCATCAATACTACGAAGCGGGCCACATGATGTATTTGCACGATGAGGATCTGGCAAAGCTGAAGAAGAACGTGGCCACGTTCATCGATGCCGCGTCCAAGCCGTAACACGCCGCAGCAAAGCGGTAACGCGGTTCTTCGCGGAACCAATCGCACAGCCTGTACTTTTTCTTACAAAGCCGCTGTCCTCACGGACAGTTTCCCGCGCGAAATCGCCCCGACGGCCGACCCGATTCGAAAGCCGCGTTCGTCTAGAATAGAAGAGTCCAATCGAACCAGTTGCAAACTGCACCTCAGGCGACCCGCCCCGGCACCTTGGGCCTCGCAAGGAACCTACGATTCCATGGCTTCTACCACTCAGCCTGTCGCTCCGCAGACTGCACCGTCCAAAAGCGCAACGCCTCCGCAGCCATCCGCCCCTGTACAAAGAAATATCCACACGGCCCAACTCGTCACCGCCATGCTCAAAGCCAGCCCGCACGTCAGCGACCTGATCTTTTCCCCGGGCCGTGCCCCGCAAATCGAGGTCAGCGGCAACCTGGTCGAACTGAAATACAAAGGCCTCGAATCACTTAGCCCGCAGGACACCGCCACCATCGCCCGCGACCTCATGGGCAATAGCGACGTCCACTCTCAAAAGCTGGAGAAGGACGGCTCGGCGGACCTCTCCTACGGCATACAAGGCGTGGGCCGTTTTCGCGTGAACATTTTCAAGCAGCGCGGCAGTTGCGCCGTGGTGATGCGCGTCATCCCGGATAAGATCCCTGGTTTTGAAGAGCTGAATCTTCCGGCGGCCTTACAGAAGATCGTCGATCTGCGTAACGGCATCGTCCTGGTAACCGGTCCCACTGGCTCGGGGAAATCCTCAACATTAGCTGCGATCCTCGACCGCATGAACGAGGAAAAGGCCTACCACATCCTCACCATCGAGGATCCCATCGAGTTTCTTCACCGCCACAAGAAGTCCACCATTCATCAGCGCGAGCTGCACCTGGATACGCCGAGTTTCTCACACGCGCTGCGCGCCGCGCTTCGCCAAGCACCCAAGGTCATTCTCGTCGGCGAAATGCGCGACCGCGAAACCATCGAGATTGCCCTGGAAGCCTCGGAAACCGGCCACCTCGTGCTTTCCACGCTGCACACCATCGACGCCGCTAAAACCATCGAGCGCATCGTGGGCGTGTTTCCGCTTGCGGATCAACAAACCATCCGCACGCGGCTCGCCAAAGCCTTTCGCTTCATCGTTTCGCAGCGCCTGCTCCCGAGAAAAGACAAGAAGGGCCGCATCGCTGCCGTCGAAATTCTCACTTCCACGATGCGCACGCGCGAATACATCGAAAAAGGCGAAAGCGAAGGCAAAAGCTTGTTGGATGCCATGCGCGACGGCTCCACCGAAGGCATGCAGCACTTTGATGGCGAGATCGAGAAGCTCATTCGCGCCGGAATTGTCGACTTTGAAACCGGTTTGAGCTACTCGACGAACGCCGGGAACCTGCGTCTCGAAATGGCCGATTACGTGGACGATCAACAGGGCGCACGAAGCCGGCGCGGAGATCCCAACCAGACTACGGATTTCGAGCCGTAAGAATCATCGTTTAAAGCCTGATACCCTTAACCCAGTTTCAACACTAGGTCAGTTTGAATCTTGTGATTCGTGACAACATGGGTCAAATTCAAACTGCCCCCTGCTCGGCTTGCGTCTGACTTTCTACTTTTTCCTGCGCATGTCACAATTCGAGGCGCGCACATTCAGCCTCGATGCGGGAATTCCTTCACACTCTGACGACAAGCCTCCCTTCTGAGCTTCGCCTCACTATCTTCGTCGGCCTTGCCTTCGTGCTGCTTGCGCTTTTCTTTCCGCGACTTATGCAAAAAGTCTTTCGAACCTTCGAATCGCCATTCTCGCGATTCGCCGAGCGAAAGACTCTTGTAATCGTAGTTCTCTTCTTCAGTGTCATCTTTGTTCGCCTGGCCGTCCTTCGCCAGCTTCCGGTTCCTGTTCCCGGCATCCACGACGAATATAGTTATCTCTTGCTCGGCGACACGTTTGCCCACGGTCGCCTCGCCAATCCCACACATCCGATGTGGATCAGCTTCGAATCCTTCCACATCAACTGGCAGCCGACCTATTCGTCGAAATACCCGCCGGGCCAGGGCGTCGCGCTTGCGCTCGGCGAACTGTTCGGACTCCCTTGGGCGGGAGTCGTCCTGAGCGCTGCGGCGATGTGCGCTGCGATCCTCTGGATGCTCCAGGCCTGGCTCTCGCCGCGTTGGGCGCTTCTGGGCGGGCTGCTGGTGGCGCTCAAATTCGGAATTTCCAGTTACTGGATGAACAGCTATTGGGGCGGCGCCGTCGCTGCCACCGGCGGTGCGCTCGTGCTGGGAGCCATGCCGCGCATTGCGAGGCGCGCGCGAACACGTGACGCCTTGCTGCTTGGCCTCGGACTGGCCATCCTGGCAAACACGCGGCCCTATGAAGGACTGCTCTTTTCTCTCCCCGTTGCAGCGTGGTTTCTTTGGTGGCTCGCCGGCAAGGCTGGCTCCCTCACCTCACCGCGCAATCGCGTCGCCCGAGTCCTTCTGCCTATATCAGCGGTCCTCACCGCAACGCTGCTCTTCATGGGCTACTACAACTGGCGCCTCACGGGAAACGCGCTTCTTTTCCCCCATGTGCTCAACTCCCGCACCTATCGCAGCGCTGGCCTTTTTCTTTGGGACCACCCCAAGCCGCCGCTGACCTACAACAATGCGCAGTTCGAGGATTTCTACAACGGCTGGGAACGCGACGACTACCAGAACACCTGGCACGACGTCTGGAAAGTCGCCGCAGAAAAATTGCAGCGCGGCGGAAGCACCTATTTCTGGTGGGGTGTGCTTCTGCTCTTACCTGGCGTCCCTTTAGTTTTCTTCGACCACAAACTGCGCATCCCCGTAATCATTTTCATTTTGGTCGCCGTCGGTTTTCTCGCGACCATCTGGTCCTTTCCCCACTATGCCGCCCCGGTCACCTGCGTGATCTTTCTCCTGATCGTCCAGGCCCTCCGCCATCTCCGCCGCCTGCGCATCGCAAGGTTTCCCATCGGTATGGCACTGTCCTGGGCCGCCGTTCTTCTTCTCGCTACCGAAGTCACCACGCGCGTCGTCAACCGCTCTTGCGATCCCTTGGAGTGGACCTGCCAGGGCGACCGCAGCCGCGCTGTCATCCAGAAGAAACTCGAGCAAACGCCGGGAAAGCATCTCATCCTCCTGCGCTACGACGAGGATAACCACAACCTGCACGACGAGTGGGTCTACAACGGCGCGGAAATCGATACCGCCAAAGTCCTCTGGGCACGCGAACTCGACGCCCAGCAAAATGCAAGACTCTTTGCGTACTTCAAAGATCGCCAGTTCTGGCTGGTCGAACCGGATACCGACAACACAGAACTCATCCCCTACGAGCCGCCCAGGCCGCAAAGCAGCTCAAAGTAGCGGTGCCCGCGGCGATCCATTCCGACCGTTGTTGTTGTCGCTGTAAGCGATATTTTTTCTGCGCCCGATCTCTAATCTCCTTTCTCTGATCTCCGTTGTCCGAGAGCTCAGACCAGAAAGGCGCTCAACACAATATTCACTTTAAGTCGTAGTCGCCGATGTATGTGCCGCGGCTGATCCCCAGCATGCTGAGGAAAAAAGAAGCAAAGATCGTTTGTAGGCCGAGAAACAGCCACATCGCCCAGAACAGCACCTGCCGCACTTGCTGTAGCTCGCCAAATCCGCTCGCCGCCCATTGCCAGGTAACCCACGCGCAACCCACAAAACCTGCCAGAAACAGTGCAGTTCCAAGCAGCAGGCCCGTTTCCAGCTTGACACGTTTCAGGAGACGCTTCAGCGAAACGGAGTGCCGGTTGAATCGTTCCGCGTAGCTGAATACCTTCGCGAAGGCGCCAATCGAAAGAATTTGCGCGCCGAGCAGCGTAAAAATCACGCCGAAAATCATCGTGTGGATATCCAGAATCACGCGTGGAGAAATCCGCCGTGGTCCCGGCAACAACCAGAACACCAGAAAAAGTCCGGCGGCCAGCAGCACTGCTCCTGGCAACACGAAAAGCCAATTGGGCGCGTACAGCAGCATGAACCGCAGGCTCCGCCAGCCGTCCCGGAAACTGCGCAAATGCGGCGGCCTCCCGCGCTTGTCCGGCCAGAGAACGATGGGAATCTCCGAAATCTTTGCGCCGATCTGCCCGGCTTTGATGATCATCTCCAGCGCAAACTCCATCCCCGAGCTGCGCACGTCCAGCTTGTCGTACAGCGCGCGCGTGAACCCGCGCATGCCGCAGTAACTGTCGCCAATGCCGACATGAAAAAAAAGATTCAGAATCGCCGTCAGACCCGGATTGCCAAAGTACTGGTGCAGTCGTGGCATCGCTCCCGGCTGGATTCCCCCGCGGAAGCGGTTGCCCATCACAATCTCGTAGCCTTCCCGCAGCTTCTCGACAAAGCGCGGCACGTCCGTGAAATCGTAGCTGTCGTCCGCGTCGCCCATGATGATGAGCGGCCCGCGCGCCGCGGCAATCCCCGCGCGCAACGCTGCGCCGTACCCGCGTTCCGGCACATGCACCACGCGCGCGCCGTGTTCTTCGGCAATCTGGATAGACCCGTCCGTCGAGCCGTTGTCTGCGACAATCACTTCACCGGCCAGCCCAGAGGCGCGGAACGCGTTGATCGCCTTATCCACACAAAACGCCAGCGAGTTCGCCTCATTCAGGCAGGGGATCACCACAGACACATCTACTTTCTGCCGCGTCTCCACTTGGAGGCTTACCGTCTCGTCTGTTCTCGTCATCTCCTTCATCCGTGGCTCATCATAACGCGCCTCGCCGCACATTTCACGCACGCCGGCCTACGTTGTTGGCCGTTCTGAATTTTTTGATTCGTGGCACAAGAGGTGTCAAAATTCAAACTCATGTCCGAAGCCCAAGCCAGTGCCAAAGCCCAAGCTGCACTCACTCCTGATCCGTGGGAAGCCGCGTATCTACGCTTTGAAACGCCCGAGGAGGAGATTCGTAAGTTCATCGCGCGGCTCAATCGCCTGGGCGCACACCAATGGCCGCGCGACGCCGAAATCGTGGAACTCTTCTGCGGCCGCGGCAACGGCCTGATCGCCCTCCAGCGCCTGGGATTCACACGCATCGAGGGCGTCGATCTTTCTCCCCGCCTCATCGCGCAATTCAAAGGCTCCGCGAAATGCACGGTCGCCGACTGCCGCCAGCTTCCCTTCCCAGACCGCAGCAAAGACGTGCTGATTGTCCAGGGCGGCCTGCACCATCTCCCCAATCTGCCCGGCGACCTGGATCAGACCTTTTCCGAAATGCAGCGCGTCCTTTGCAAAAACGGCCGCGTGATGTTCGTCGAACCCTGGCGCACGCCCTTTCTCTCCTTCGTGCACTTCGTTTCCGAGATTCCCATCGTCCGCAAACTCTCCGTCAAGATGGACGCCTTCGCCACCATGACCGAGCACGAAATCCGCACTTACACGCAATGGCTCACGCAGCCCGAACTCATCAAGAAAATCGCCCGCGATCACTTCGTCCCTGTCCACGAATCCTTCGCCTGGGGCAAGTGGAATTTCGTCGGCACTCCCCGCTGATTTTTTTCGTCTGCCACAAGAAATCGCAATCCTCTTTGCAGTTTCTTTGAGCTCTTTAACCTTGAACTCTTGAACCCCGATCCAGCCCGCCCCGCCACTTCGCCCTTGCATTTCTCTTCTCCCCGGCGGCTCGTTAGAAAACTCCCAGACCTGTCATTCCGAGGAGCGAAGCGACGAGAAATCCTGGCTTGCATGCTCCTCTCCACCAACCGATGTGAACGACGCGGCCCCGCCACTTCGCCCTTGCATTTCCTTTCTCCCCCGTTATGATGTCCGCTTTGTCGCGCGCGCTGGTTCTCGCCGTCAGCAGGGGCTCTTGGCTACAAGCTCAGTCGACTTCTCAACTCGCCAGTTCAGCCGCGGCCGGCTTCTGAAAGTCCTCGGCATGTGGTTCGGCATTGCCGCTGCCATCGGCAACGCCATTTCCGCCGGCATTGTCCGCACTCCCGGCGACATCGCCGTGGGCCTTCCTAACGGCTGGCTTTTCATCGGCGTGTGGATTGTCGGCGGCCTTTACGCGTTTTTCAGCGCCCCGTCCATGGCCGAGCTCGGCGCCGCCATCCCGCGCAGCGGCGGCCAGTACAATTTTTCGCGCCGCGCCATGGGTGAGTACGCCGGCTTCGTCGTCGGCTGGAGCGACTGGCTCTCCACCTGCGGCACCGCCGCCGCCGTCGCCATCGTCATCAGCGAATACAGCATCGTCCTCAGCAAATATTCTCCTGGCCTCTTTTCTCTCCTGGATGGGCGCGTAAAACTCATGTCCGTCCTCATCATCATCGGCTTCGGCGTATTGCAGTGGCGCGGCGTGCGCTGGGGCGGCACGACGCAGCTCGTCACCGCCGCCATCAAAACCGTAGGCTTCCTCATCCTCGTTCTCGCTTGTTTTCTACGAGGCGGGGTGGCCCATCAAGCGGCGCTGCACTCCACCGCTGCGCCGCTGAAGCTCGCCTCCGGATGGCCGCTCGCTGTGGCGTTCATGCTGGGATTGCAAGCTGTCTTCTACACCATCGACGGCTGGGACGGCGTGATCTACTTCGGCGAAGAAGTGCGCGAGCCCGGCCGGGACGTCCCGCGCGCCATCTTCGGCAGCGTCATCTCGATCATGGGCATCTATCTGCTTCTCAATCTTCTGCCGCTCTACCTTCTTCCGATGAACGAAATTGCCGGAAACACTTTTGTGCTTGGCACCGTCGCCGACCGCGTCTTCGGCGCACTTGGCGATCCCATGATTCGCTCCATCATGGTCATTTCTATGCTGAGTTGCCTCAACGCCAATCAGCTTTTCTGCTCGCGCACTCTCTACGCCATGAGCGCCGACGGCTTGTTCTTTCGTCAGGCCGCCAAAGTGAATCCCGGCGGCACGCCAACCGTCGCCCTCTTCCTCAGCACGATTGCGGGAATTGCGTTTGTCCTGGGTTCGTTCGAGCGCGTCATCGCCATGCTCTCGTTTTTCTTTGTGGCCAACTACACGCTCACCTACACGTCGCTGTTTGTTTTGCGCAAACGCGAGCCGCAGATGGAACGCCCCTACCGGGCCTGGGGCTATCCGTGGACCACCGGCATCGCGCTGGGCGGCTCGGTGTTGTTTCTGATCGCCTCGATCCTCACGGACCGGCAAAACGCGCCGTGGGCGCTGGCGATTTTGATTCTCAGTTATCCAGTGTTCCGTGTGATGAAGCTCGCCGCGCGCGGCGAGCAAAAACCGGCTTGATCTCTTTGAAGTGCGGCGGCTTGACGCCGCCTTTCTTCGCCGCCGAAGCTTGCCTCGTCGCCGACGGCCGCCAAACACCAACCTAAACTGGCCCTCAAGCCTAAGACCACAAAACTGTCATCTCGACCCTCAGGCTGCGGTCTTCCGCAGCCTGAGGCGGAGAGATCTGCTTCTCAATTTCGGAGTCTGGGTTTAGCTGACTTTCTCCGCGACCGACTTCGCTTGCAGGAACAGCAGCAAATAATCCTTGCCGCCGGTCTTGGAGTCCGTCCCGGACATGTTGAATCCGCCGAACGGATGCGCACCGACCATCGCGCCGGTGCACTTGCGGTTCAGATACAAATTGCCGACGTGGAAGGCCTCTTCGGCCTTGCGAATCTTCTCTGGATTCTTGGAGTACACCGCGCCGGTTAAACCAAATTCCGTGTTGTTCGCGATTTCCAGCGCGTGATCGTAATTCTTCGCCTTGATCACCGCGAGCACCGGCCCGAACACTTCTTCCTGCGCCAGTCGCGCCTTGGGATCCACATCCGCGATAATCGTCGGCTCGATGAAGTAGCCGTCGCCTGCGGCGCGCTTTCCGCCCGTCACCAGCTTCC
The DNA here is from genome assembly GCA_964524985.1 of uncultured Acidobacteriaceae bacterium. GTDB lineage: Bacteria > Acidobacteriota > Terriglobia > Acidiferrales > UBA7541 > Acidiferrum. The sequence continues at coordinate 1,907 of CAZGFL010000091.1, read as the reverse complement.
CTTCCTTCTTGCCGACTTCGATGTAGTCCAGAATCGTCTTCATCGCCGACTGGCTGACCACCGGCCCCATGTAATTGTTCGGATCGTCGCTCGGTCCCACCGTGATTTTCTTGGTGCGGTCCACCAGCTTCTGCAGGAACGTGTCGTACACCTTTTCCGCAACGATGACGCGCGAACACGCCGAGCACTTCTGTCCCTGATACCCAAACGCCGCCTGCGCCGTTCCTTCGACTGCGGCATCAATGTCGGCTTCTTCGTCCACCACAATGCCGTCCTTGCCGCCCATCTCCAGCACCGTGCGCTTGATCCAGATTTGCCCCGGTGACGGCTTCGCCGCCAGCTCGCTGATGCGCAGTCCCACTTCCTTCGACCCGGTGAATCCGATGTAGCGCGTCTTCGGATGCGTCACCAGCGTATCGCCCACCGCTCCACCCGGTCCGGCGATGAAATTCACCGCTTCTTTCGGCACGCCCGCTTCGTACAAAATGTCGATAAACTTCGCCGCGATCGTCGGCGAATCGCTGGCCGGCTTCAGCACCACGGTATTCCCCGTCACCAGCGAAGCCACCACCAGCCCGGCCATAATCGCGCACGGAAAATTCCAGGGCGGAATCACTACGCCCACCCCCAGCGGGATGTACGTCAGGTAGTTGCGCTCGCCGCGCATCGGCGTCAGCTTCTGCGGCTCCGCCAGCCGCAGCATTTCGCGCCCGTAAAACTCGCAAAAGTCGATGGTCTCCGCGATGTCCGCGTCCGCTTCCACCCACGTCTTCCCTACTTCGTAGCAGACCAGCGCGTTCAGCTCATACTTGCGTTCGCGCACAATCTGCGCCGCGCGGAAGAGCAGCTTCGCGCGGTCCTGCGCGGGCACCTTCTTCCACGTGTCAAAATATCTGTGCGCCGATTCCACCGCCTGCTTGGCCATCTCCGCCGTCGCGTTCTGGAATACTCCGATCACTTCCGAAGGCCGCGAAGGGTTCGTGGAGGTCCGCTTGTCCGGCGTGGTGACTTTCTGCCCGCCAATCCAGTTGGGGTACTCGCGCCCGAATTCCGACTTCACCTTCTTCAGCGCCTCTTCCATGCGCTTGCGGTTTTCCGGCTTCGAGAAATCGATAAACGGCTCGTTAGTGAATTCCGTCGGGTGAATTTTCTGTTCGGCAGTGGCCATGGCGCTCTCTCCTTCGTCAGCTAACACCCTATTCTACAGCGCCCGCAAAGGGGCGAACAAGCGAGCATCCGATAAGGATGCGAGTCCTGAGCGAGCCTGCCGCAGGCAGGGGCAACGAGCGAAGGACCCCTCTTGACATCCGACGAAGGTCCGGTTTTCGGGACTCCGGTGGAGTCCACCGGACTCCAAACACCGGAGATGCGCGTCCTGTCTGCCCTGAGCGTAGTCGAAGGGAGCGAGCATATGCCGCTCGGTCCGATGGTAGTCGGGTCGGAGGAGGCGCGCCGTTAAGCGCTGGCCTCCGTCCGCCGCCCAAACTGCACAGACGGATTTGCCGTATGCAGCTTTCGCGAAGACTCAACGAAACCAAGGGGAAAGAGAAGGAATTAAAGCGAGCAGGCGCACAAGCTTGTACTCGAGGTAAAGCTGAGACGCAGGCAACCGTTTCCAGCCACCCTTGCGCCAACGCTTGAATCGGTGCGACCAGATACGTCGCAAGATCCAGCCGTCGAGACGTTGGAAGAGCTTTCGAACGTGGGCGCGCTTATAGTACTCGCCCCATCCCCGCAGTAACGGGTTGAGTTCCTCAATCAGCTCCTTGGTTTGCAAAGGCATCGTCCGTTTGGTTCGTTGCCGTACCTGGTCCATGAAGCGACTAATCGACTTCGCTTTGGGATACGCATACAGCGCATCCTGTCGGGCCTGACTACGAATCTTGCTCTCGGGCAGATGAAGCTTT
>CAZGFL010000090.1:0-22088 GCA_964524985.1 uncultured Acidobacteriaceae bacterium | reverse complement strand
CGCAGCGCAAGACGACGCCGGGCTTTGCGTTTTCGCCTGACGGAAACTTCCAGCGCGAATTCGAGGATGCATTCGAATTCGAAGAGACGCCCGATCAAATCTCAGCGATTACCGACATTAAGAAGGACATGGAGCGCACCGAGCCGATGGATCGCCTCCTCTGCGGTGACGTGGGCTACGGGAAGACCGAAGTGGCGATGCGCGCGGCCTTCAAAGTCGTCAACGACGGTAAGCAAGTCGCGCTGCTTGCGCCGACGACGGTTCTTACCTTTCAACATTTTGAAACCTTTAAAAAACGGTTTGCCGCATTTCCGGTGCGTATCGAAATGCTCAGCCGCTTCCGCAGCGCCGCCGAACAAAAAAAGATTCTTGCGGATCTCGAGGCTGGAAAGGTGGACATCGTAATCGGCACGCACCGGCTGCTCTCGAAGGACGTGAAATTCGCTGACCTGGGTCTGCTCGTCGTCGACGAAGAGCAGCGCTTTGGCGTGGCGCACAAGGAGCGGCTGAAGGAGATGCGCAAGAATGTCGACGCGCTATCGCTCTCCGCTACGCCCATCCCGCGCACCCTGCACATGTCGCTGGTGGGCTTGCGCGATATGTCGCTAATCGAAACTCCGCCGAGAGATCGCCTTGCGATTCAGACCGTTGTTGCTTCGTTCCAGGAAGAACTGGTCCGGAGCGCCATCGAAACCGAACTGGCCCGCGACGGCCAAGTCTATTTTATTCACAACCGCGTCGAATCGATTTATTCGCTCGGCTCTATGGTCCAGAAGCTGGTCCCCAAAGCGCGTGTGGTAGTGGGCCACGGCCAGATGGGTGAAAAAGAGCTGGAAAGCGTGATGCTGAAATTTATTCGTGACGAAGCGGACGTTCTCGTTGCAACGACCATCGTCGAAAACGGTTTGGACATTCCTCGTGCCAACACGATTCTCGTCAACCGCGCCGATCGCCTCGGGCTCGCCGAACTGTATCAACTGCGCGGGCGGGTGGGGCGCTCCAGCCAGCGCGCCTATGCCTATCTGCTCGTGCCGCCGGAAACGGTGCTCTCGGACATTGCCCGCAAGCGCCTTGCGGCCATGAAGGAGTTCAGCGAGTTGGGCGCGGGCTTCCGCATCGCCGCGCTCGATCTCGAGCTTCGCGGCGCCGGCAACATGCTGGGCCGCCAGCAGCACGGCCACATCGAGGCCATCGGGTTCGACATGTACTGCCAGATGCTGGAGCGCGCCGTCTCCAAGCTCAAAGGCGAAGAAGTCGCCCCGGAGCTGCGCACCACGCTCAATCTCGGCTTCGACGTCCGCATTCCGCAGGATTACATCCCCAGCGAGAACCTGCGCCTGCGCACCTACAAGCGCATCTCCACAATTGCCACGGAAGCGGAGAAGCAGGACGTCCGCAAGGAGTTGGAGGACCGCTTTGGTATGCCCCCCACCTCCGTGGAAAACCTTTTGGACTATGCCGTCCTCAAATCCCTATGCGAGCGCCTGCGCATCTCGTCGGTCGAGCGCCAGGGCACTCGCATCGCCATGCGCTTCCACCCGGAAACCACTCTGGATCCAGCGAAACTGGTGACCGTAGTGCGCTCGCGGGCGGGCATTAAACTGGATCCCAGCGGCGTGCTTTGGATGGAACTGAAGCGCGGCGAGTCCGTCCCGGTGACCCTGAGAAACGTATTGCTCGGTCTTCAAGGGCAGAGCTAAACTGTTCTAGCGAGGAATGAATGCGAAAACTAGCTATTTTGGCGGCTTCGGCCGCCTTGTCGCTTGCCATCCTGCCTGCGGTCAGCCAGGCGCAAGATAAGCCGGACTCGACCGCGCCGGCCAAACAGGCTCCACCGACGGCGGCAAAGCCGGCCGCTCCAACGCCTCAAAAGGCGAAGGCGGCGGGCACGCAACCCGTCGACTCGAATGCCGGGAAAACCGTCGAAGAGATCATTGCGCGCGTCAATAACGAAATCATCACGCTGACGGAATACGAGAAGGCGCAGCAGTCCTCCGAAGAAGACGCCAAGGCCGAATGCCAGGGCCGCTGCACGCCTGAGCAGCTGCAAACGGACATCCAGGATCGCAAGAAGAATGCGCTCCGCGACCTCATCGACCAATCCTTGCTCGTCCAGCGCGGTAAAGATATGGGCATCAGCGTTGAAGCCGACGTGATCAAGCAGCTTGATCAAATCCGCATCCAGAACAAGCTGGCGAGCATGGAGGACTTCGAGAAAGCGGTCACCTCGGAGGGCATGAACTGGGAAGATTTCAAGAACAATATCCGCAACAAGATCCTCACTCAGCGCGTGGTCAGCCAGGAAGTCGGCTCGCGCATCAACATCGGCGATGATGAAATCGCGAAGTACTACGAAGCGCATAAGGCGGACTTCGTGCGGCCCGAGCAGGTGGCGCTTCGCGAAATCGAGGTAAGCACGCAGGGCAAAAGCGCCGACGAACTAGCCGAACTGAAAAAGAAAGCAGAAACGGCGCGCAAGCGCGTGATGGACGGGGAGGACTTCGGCGAAATCGCCAAGCGCTACTCGGACGGCAGCACCAAGAACCAGGGCGGCTTTCTGGGCATGTACAAGCGTGGCGAGCTTTCCAAGGAACTCGAGGACAAAGTCTTCGCGATGAAGAAGAATGACATCACCGACGTCATCGAAACGAAGCAGAGCTATCTGGTGCTTCAGGTGCTCGAGCACTACGACGAGGGGCAGCAGTCGCTGGCCAAAGTGAAGAACGAAATCACAGACCGGCTGTACAACGAGCGCATGGAGCCGGCGCTGCGCGAATACCTCAAGACGCTGCGCGAGGAGAGCTACGTCATCATTAAGCCGGGCTTTCAGGACATCGCCGGCGGGGGCGGAACGGAAATCCAGGAAGTCAGCGCGACGCCGGAAGTCACCAAACAGAAAAAGGGACACAAGAAATTCCTGCTCTTCGGCAAGAGGTCCGGCGGCTCGAGCTCCGGCAAATGAAGACGTCGTATATCGCCGACCTCAGTTCCGAACAGAACATCACCTCCTTCTTTCTCGTTTGCGAGAAGGAACTTCGCAACACGCGCGAAGGCAAGCCCTATTTGCGCCTCGAGCTCGGCGACCGCAGCGGCACTATCGAAGCGCGTATGTGGGACCAGTTCGAGACTGCGGTGAAAGATATCCGCCGCGAAGACTTTGTGAAGGTTCAGGGGCGCGTGGAGATTTATCGCAACCGCCCGCAGCTTTCCGTGATGCAGGTGCGCATCGCGCGGCCGGAAGAAATCGATGTCGCGGATTTTCTCCCGGCCGCCAAGGCCGACGTCGAAAAGCTATACGCGCAATTGCTGGAATACGCCGCGAGCATCGGCAATCCGTGGCTGAAGAAGCTGGTCGCGGGCATTCTTGAGAATCCCGTCGTAGCCTCACGGTACAAGCGCGCGCCCGCCGCCAAAGTCATGCATCACGCCTATCTCGGCGGCTTGCTCGAGCATGTCATCAGCTTGTGCGGTCTCGCGAAGCTTGCAGCGGCGCACTATCCGGAGCTCGATCTCGATTTGCTCCTCACCGCCGCCATTCTCCACGACGTCGGTAAGCTCGATGAGCTTTGCTACGAGCGCGCCATCGGCTACACCGTCACAGGCCAGCTCCTTGGCCATATCGTGATGGAACTGGAGACCGTTTCCAAGGCCATGGACGCCATCGAGGGCTTCCCCGCGAATCTGAAGACCGTTGTCCAGCATCTTTTGATTACGCACCACGGTCAATATGAATTCGGCTCGCCCAAACTGCCCATGATTCGTGAAGCGCTCGTCTTCCACTATCTCGACGATCTCGATTCCAAGCTCGCCGCCGTGCGCGCGGCTTTGGCCATCGACTCCGGCGAGCCGGAATGGTCCTCTTACTCCGGCGCCCTCGGCCGCAAATTCCTCCGCCTCGAGCAATTCTTGAAGTCCACTGCCGCCGAGGCGGAAGAAACCTCCCCCAAGCTGGACGAACCCGCTCCCAATCCCAAGCTGTTCCCGTGATTAGCTGTTTCCGTAAATGTAAAGGCCGGGCTTCAGCCCGGCTCTTTGGAGTGCGGCGTCTCGACGCCGCTTTCTCTTAATCGCCGCTCAGCCTGCCTTGGCCGATGCCGCATTCCCCGCCGCACGGCCCACGAGGTTAAACACCATCGGCCAAAGCAGGTACAGCAGCACCACCAGGTACATCACCTCATTCCCTTCGGCAAACGCCCACATTCCCCCCGAAGCGTCCCGAGTAGCAAGGATCTGCGCCGTCGAAACTCCCGTCGTGGCGGCCTCATACCGGATCATCAGGTTGCGCTTCAGGACCATGCCCTGATAGGCGAGCGTCCACACGATCACCAAGGTGCAAAGTTCGTACCCGGCGCGCACCAACCAGTTCATCTTGCGCACGAACCGCGCATACCAATCGGTCTCCGCAGGCGCCCGGTCGTTCAGCATCGCCAGCACGGCGAACCCGAACGGCCCCAAGGCCGCCAGAAACAGCCATCCGTGGGATCGCTTCTTCGAGCGAATCACCAGCAGGCACACCAGCACCCACAAGACGCCCACACCCGCGATAGAAGCCCACAAAGTCATGTGCTTCAGCAGACTAAGCAGGTGGTAGTTGCGCACATAGTTCGGATGACCTGCCGCAATTTCCGGATTGATCAGGCTGAACAGCATTCCCCCCAGCCGCAAGACCAGGGGAATCAGCAGGAGCAGCACAAGCGCCGTGACCGTTTGTTTCTTGATCATCCCCACCACCGGAGAATTTCGCTTGTCTCACTCTACACCACTCTCCACTTCTCCCGATTACTCCGATAACCGGCAACGGCCCTTACTCTCAGCGCGCCAACCCCCACCCGTCATAGGGGCACGATACATTGTGCCCTCTTTTGTAGCGCCGGCATCTTGCCGGCTCTCCTCGTGCCCCGCTCTTCTCTCTTCGTCTCGTCTTTTCCGTCCTCCCCCACCCGTCATTTCGAACGGAGCTGGCCGACTTTTTTCTTCCGCTTTCGCTCCCGCGGAAGCGTCGGCCTGTGGATGTGAGAAATCTCTCTTCTCTCTTCTTCTCGTTTTACCGCTGGGTGCCCCAGGTTCGTCGTTGGAACCTGGGTCTTCCGGTTGTTTTTCCCTCACTCTTCCACGTCAATAGTTGGGTGCCCCAGGTTCGTCTTATGAACCTGGGTCTTCCGGTTGTTTTTCCCTCTTCGTCTTTGGAACCTGGGTCTTGGGGGTCGGAGCCTCAGCGGGTAGCGCGCTGCCAGGCAAAGTGGTTTAATTTCGACTGCTCGAGTCGGTCGCGTGTGAAAACTGGTAATCCAATGAAGAAATACAAATTCAAGGCGAAAATCGAACCAGCCGATGGCGGAGGAGCTTATGTGCTTTTTCCGTTCGATACCGGCAAGGAATTCGCCACGAAAGGGAGGGTTCCTGTAAAAGCCACTTTCAACGGTGTGCCTTATACCGGTTTACTCATCAAGTACGGTCATCCACTGCATTCGCTCGGTATGCCTAAAGCCATACGCGAGCAAACAGGGAAAGGCCCTGGCGATACGATCGAAGTCGTTGTTTGGAAAGAGGAAGCGGTAAGAAGCGTCGAAGTGCCTGCTCAATTTCAAAACTTGATGAAGAAGGAAGGCCTGCTTCCCGTTTTCAAAGAACTGAGTTACACCCACCGCAAGGAGTACTGCCGCTGGATTACCGGCGCCAAGAAGGAAGAAACACGAGTGAAGAGATTGGAGAAAGCCATTGCAATGCTCAAGAAGGGAGTACGCACTCCTGGATAGAACAAACCTGCGCGAATTGGACCGCCGCTCACTTACGGGCCGCCGTCTGCGGCGGACCGTCTTTGTAGGCCGGGTCTTTCGCGATTGTGCGTCCCGGTGTCCTCACCCGGAAGACCCGCTCTCCCCTTCTCTCGTGTAGGGGCGGGCTTTAGCCCGTCCCCTCTTTCGTCTTTAAAGTGACAACGCCCGGTCTCGACAACTATGCTGCTAGGTTCCGTAAGGAAGCGACAATCGGTGAGGCTTAATGGACCGAACGGCGGACTTGGACTCAGCTCTTAGCTTCGTGATCGGCCGGATTGCGGAACAGGCCAAGGTGGCGGGTGGCCCGTCCTTCGGCGCAGCGCGTATTTTGGCGGGTGGCCGACTTTCGATCCGCCACGACGCCTCTGCGTAGCCCACTCGCCATCTCCCCGAATCACCTCTCCCATCGGTGTAAGATGCATCCCACTGTGGAACCTATATCAGCAATCTTGGAGGAAGCATGCAAAACAAGGGCGGGTCGGCGGGCATCGGTTTCTGGGGCTTCGGAAGTATGCTCGCCGTTACCATTTCCTGGAGCGTTAAGCACTCCATTCTGTGGATGATCCTTCACGGCATTCTCAGCTGGCTCTATGTCATCTACTACGCCATCAAACGTTAGGAGGGGTGCGGGTGTTGACCCTTTTTCAGCGCTGCGGCGCTTGCCTCTTACGCCGTTCTTGACCCGGGGCCTTTCGGGGCGGAGACGCCTGATTGGATGAAGGCGTCGGCTCCTAGCCGGGTGCCCCAGGTTGCGCTTTTCTACCTGGGGATTTTGACTTTCCCTCGCTCACCCCTTATCCCATACCATCCAAACCGAGCATCCGATCAGGATGCGAGTCCTGAGCGAGCGCAGCGAGCCGAAGGACCTCTCTGCGCTATCCTATCCCGAACGGTATCTCCCTCCGCTCCCCACTCCCCGCTTGCCACACGTCACTCGCCACTCGTCACTCGCCACTATCTTCTTTAAAATCAACACTTACAAAAGTGTATCAAAACAAAGGACTTTATCTACCTTTAGAATCAACACTTACGAAAAAAGGGGGGAGGGGGAGGGGGTATCGTTACCCGCCTTCGAGGTGTATACATAGAGTGATGAGCCCGCTGCTCAAATTCAGCCATGCCGGCGCAAAGGTACCTGGCCCTCAAGGCGCGGAAATTAACCCCGCGCACCTCGTCCCTTTCGGTCCTTATGGGGCTGGTCAAATGACCGGGCATCCCGTTGGACTGGTTATCGTGATCGGCTTACTTCTGATGGGGCTGTTCTCACGTACCCCGGCTGCCTTTCTCTTGTTGGCTTCTTTTCTTCCAGGTGGCATTTGTGGGCTCGTGCTTTGGCGACGACATCGCAACACAGCCATAGGCGCAGAACCAGGCATAACGTTGTTAAAGCTCTGAAGTTGGAATCAAAAATGTTTTCTGCTTCCTTTCAAATTCGGGATTTGACGATTCGTCCGGCAACGATCCTCGCGCCGATGGCTGGCGTGACGGACACGCTCTTCCGCCGCGTGATCCGCGGCCTGGGCGGCTGCGGCCTGCTGATGACGGAGTTCACCAGCTCCGAAGGCATCACGCGCAGCGCGGCAAAGACGCTTCGCTACCTGTATTTCCAGGAAGACGAGCATCCCATCACCGCGCAGCTTTTCGGCGCCAACCCGCAAGTCATGGCCGAAGCGGCGAAGATGGTCGAAGACCTGGGCTACGACGCCGTGGACATCAACCTCGGCTGCCCAGCGAAAAAAGTTGTGAAGTGTGGCGGCTCGGGACTTCTGCGCGATCTTCCGTTGCTCGAGCAAATCTTCAAATCCGTGCGCGCCGCCGTCAAAATTCCTCTGACCATCAAGCTGCGTGCCGGCTGGGACGAAAAATCCATCGTCGCGGTCGACGTTGCGAAAATGGCGGAAAGCGTCGGCGTCGAAGCTGTCGCCGTGCACCCCCGCACGCGCCTGCAGGGCTATGCGGGCGCCGCCGACTGGTCGCTCATCGCCGCCGTCAAGCAGGCGGTGAAGATTCCGGTCATCGGCAACGGCGACATCAACTCGCCGGAAGATGCCGCGCGCATGTTTCTCGAGACCGGGTGCGACGCCGTGATGATCGGCCGCGCCGCGGCCACCAATCCCTGGATTTTTTCGCAGATGCAGGAGTTCGCCGAAACAGGCCGCTATACCACCCCTTCGGATGAGGATCGGCACCAGTTACTCATGGGCTACTATAGGCAAATTTGCGCTGCCAACCTTCCCGATGGTGTAGGCAAAATGAAGCAGTTCGCTTGCTGGTTCACTCATGGCGTGGGGAACGGCAGCGAGCTTCGCAGAATCGTACATACGGCGCGCACGCCCGGCGAGATCCTTGGAAGCGTAGAACGCTTCTTTGCGACCCGGCAAGGGTCGGCTGAATTCGAGGGGCGCGCGGCCGCAGGCGCCCGGGTTACGGGCGAGCAGGAAATGGCAGGTACCGGCCCAAACGGCGCCGCCAGAAATGAGGACCCGGCCCATGGTCCCAGTCAGCACGACCGTCTCGAAGCAACGCTCGGAACGTAGAATCTCGGTGCGCCTGCCCATGCGCGTGCGTGGCCGCGACTCCCGTGGGGTCATCTTCGAAGAAGATACGTCCAGCGAAAATCTTTGCCGCAGCGGCGCCGCGTTTCTCACGCGCTTCGACGTCGCCATCGGCTCGGACCTGGAAATCCGCATTCCGTTTTCCTATTACGCTTCACGCCGCCACGAATCAGACTTCGCTACCAGCGGCCGCGTGGTGCACGTGGAGGACGCCGAATCCCGCGGAGAAAAACTCGTCGGCGTGCAGTTCACGGGACCGCGCTTCCAGCGCGTCTTCCGCTCCGAATCCGCCGCCTAACGAAGTAATGAGGTAAAAACGCAAAGAAATAACGAAAAAACGCACACTACACCAAAGCGCGAGTGAGCCTTTCTTGCTTCTTTACTTCGTTATTTCTTTATTTCTTTACTTCATTCCTTGAAACGTCGCGATGAACCAGCTATTCCCGAACGGGTCCTTCACGCCGGCGGCGCGATCGCCGTACGGCGCATTGGACGGCGCACTCAGAGAGGCCGCGCCAGCGCGCAGAGCCTGCGCATAGGTCGCGTCGGCGTCCGGAACATAGATATGCAGGTGGCAAGGGTTGGGTCCGTATTCGCCGTGCGCTTCGTCGATCTCAAACGTGGCGTTGCCGATGCGAAGGGTGGCGTGGTGGACGATTCCCTCCGGACTTTTGTGGACGCCGAGCAGTTGCGCGCCGAAGGCCGCTTCCGCGAAGGGAATCATTTTCGCGGCGTCCTTCAGGTGGAGGTACGGCTGCACCGTCCGAATGCCCTCGGGCCCGGGAGTCCAGTCTCTCACTGTGGCGATGTCCCAGACGTTGCCGAACTGGTCGCGGACGGCGCCCCAGCGATCCCCGGAGGGATGCTCGTCGGTCGGCGCGAAAATAGCAGTGGCGCCAGCAGCAAGGGCGCGCTGGTAGGTCGCGTCACAATCTTCAACGTAAAGATGAATATCGGTTGGCGCCGCGGGATATTGCTCGTTGGCGTCGGCAACTTCGATCGCACCATTTCCAAGCCCGAGTTGAGCATGCATGATTAGCCCATCGGGGCGGGGAACGCGGATACGCTCTTCCGCGCCAAAGGCGGCTTTCAGGAATTCCATGAACTCCGGCGCACGCCGGATGATGATGTAGGGCGTGATGGAAGTGATGCCGGGCCGCATGTAGTGCGGCGTGGCTTCCTTCGGACGTTCTGGTGCCTGACTGGTGGCTTCTTGCATGGACGATCTCCTTTGCAACTTTGTCTTTAGTTCAATTCGAAATTCTTCGCGGGGGAGTTCCCGCAGGATACGCGCTACTTCGACGAGTGGCGCGAGATCGCGATGTGGTGATGCTTCTGGCCGCGGACGCAGAGAGACGAGCATGGCCGAAACTGCCTCATCGAGTTGTCCGGCTAGAGAACGCCTAGGCATGGCCACCTCCCATCCGCGCTCGCAACTTCTCCAACGCTCTTAATTGAAGTTGTTTGATGGCGCCTTCTGTTTTTCCGAGCCGCGAAGCAATTTCGCGAATGCTCAACTGCTCTACAAACCGTTGGTGAACAACTTGGCGTTGCGCTTCAGGAAGCTCTCCGACAAGACGGAAGAGACGCGCGTGATCGTCAGCCATGCGAACTTCGGAGGCGGCGGGCTCGGGGGCATCTTCGAGGGATGGAGCTTCCCGACGAGCGTGCTTGGCATGATCGACGATGGCGTTGGCCGCGATGCGCAGAAGCCAGGCAGAGAAGGGAACGCCGCGCCACTCGAAGCGCGGCAGATTCGCCAGAGCTTTGTGAAAGACTTCGGAGGTCAGATCCTCTGCCGTGGCGCGATCCTTAGTCCTGCAGGCGATGAATGCATAGACGCGTTCAAAGTGGAGCTCATAAAGGGCATCGAATTGGGCCGGGTCGCGTTGAGCCGCTTCCACGAGCAGGTGCTCCTCCGCCAGATCCGAAGCCGTCCGCTGGTGCGGCGAGCGGCTTCGCGGCGGGACAGCCTTCTTTCCCGGGCGTCGGGTGGCTTTCATCGCTCTGTGATAATAACTGGCGAGAGCGTAAAAGGTTACGCGCGAAATGCCTCCAAGAATGAAGGGTTGCTTTCGGATTGGCCAGACGGGTCTTGTTCACATGGCATTAACAATCAGTTGCTAGCGTCGGCAGGCGCTTGGGCTGGGGAGACTAAACCGAGCCCGTCAGTTCTCATCGACCACCTTGACTGACAACCTGACTAGCGAACGGAGGAGCAGTCCGCGGCGTGCGGCTGATTGGCGTGTCCTGTTTGGACCAAACGGTGACCTGGCGCCCGGTTTCTTGGCGGACATGAGCCCGATCGGAGTCAGCATCCTCACCGAAAGGGAGCTGCCAGTCGGTGTGGAAATCGAGGTGCACTTCGGAGTCGAGGAGTACGAGAGCCAGGGGAAAATGCAAATGCGCGCCATCGTGCGCCATTGCGGCAAAGGGAGAATTGGGGTCCATTTCGTGAACGTCGACCCCGCGCAGCAGGAGCACTGGTGGAAGATCATGCGCAGCGATTATTGACGGCCGCCACTGCACTCCCCTGGGTCGCGTCTGACGTCTCGCGAGTGTTTTGATACTGAGCTAATTTGCGATGATTACTGAGCGCTAGCAGCGCCCACGGCTGCTGCCACGCGCGCAGCATCCAAGGTGAGCGGCGACTGCAAAACGATCTCAAATTGGAATCCGGTGTCAAAATCCCGGGCCTCGTCGTGATGATGGCGGTGAGTCAGGATCGCGATCGTGGCGATAACTCCTACCATCGCGGCGGTTCCTACTCCAATCACCAGGGCTTTGGACGGCCCGATCTGCGGCAGGGGAGGCGGCGGGGGCGGTTGCTGTTGCTGTTGAAAACCGTTTGCCATTAAACCCGAAGCGGCCGGATCCCAAGCCGCGCCGCTTGGCGTTCTGCCTGGCTCGATGGCCATGGCCTCCATTACCGAGATGTCCAGCGCCACGTTGTACCCGTTGGCGAAAACAAGTTGTTTGAACTGGATCTCGAGACCATCGAAGCGAGTGGAACCGCGCTTGCCGATGCGCACGATGGCGCCTTCCAGAAATGCTCCTTGGGGGATCGCCAAGTCCTTTCCCACCGTTACCGGGAAGGTCGTCACCGCGCGAACGGTATCACCCACGCGGGCGTCGCGGGTGTGAATCGGATTCGCTAAAGCCACTTGCACATGCGTTCCCTCGGGAACCGTGATGGTCATGGAAGATAGCTGGTTCGCCGGCGCTTGCTCCTCCGGGGGATTCTGCGGCAGAAGCGGTCCTGGCTTAATTTCCTGTGCCACGCACACCGAGGAAGCACTGAGCAGCCACACCAAGAGCATCATTCGCATAGGTTCCCTCCGCTGGAATTGAGATCTCCGTCTGTGTCGTCAACCGTCAATCAAAAATTACAGAAAAACTCTCGCCGGCAAACTCGAGTGAGACGATGGTCGCGGAGCCATCGGGATTCGCGCGCGTCACCGTTTTGTCCGCCTCTGCTCTCTGCTGCAATGACGCGATGCGCGCCGGCACGCGCACAATCGTTTTTCCGTCTTTCTGAAGGTCCACTTGCACGGCAGCATCTGTTCCCAGCCAGGCAATCTCATAGCTGCCCGGCGCCAGCTTCTTCCCGGAAACCACCAGCTCATTTGCCACTTGGAAAGACTGCCGGTGGATTTGCGGCCCGCTGGGGCCGGAGACGACGGCCGGCGGCGCGGGGCAAGGAATTTCTGGAGTTCCCGGCGTGCCCGGGATGATGGTCGGCGGCGTTCCGGGAGTTGGCGGAATGCCAGGAATCGTGGTGCTCGTTCCGTCTGGTCCAGGGATAGTGGTATCGGGCGTCCCCGGAGTTCCTGGCGTACCCGGAATTACAGTATCGGAGGTTCCTGGAGTGGCTGGAATCGGACGGCACACGGAAGCTGTTTTCGCAGCGCCCAGTGGGAGCGGCTTTGTCAGGCGAACGGCCTCGGTCACACGACTGGTTTCCAGTGCCAGAGGAGTTTGTATCACCATGTCGAACTGCTCACCGTTGTCGAGCAAGATGTCATTTCGCGAAGTGACTTTCACATGGACGGTAGCGGTGGCGGCCTGGATTGGCGCGCTCTCCAGTTCCAAGGTATAGCCGTTAGCGAAAATGATCTTGCTGAAGTGCATCTGGAGCAGCGCGCGCGCGTCTTTCCAACTCGGCTTGGTCACTGCGTCAATCTGGCCCAGGACGTAAGTTCCAGGGGGAATCGCCATGGTGCTGCCGGCCACGGCAGGAAAAGCGGTCACCGCGTAGACTGCGTCGCCAGGCTTGATTTTGCTAGCCCATAGAGGGCTTGTGAGCGCCAGAGTTACCTTTGTTCCCGCGGGAACCAGGATGGCCGGTGTTGAAGCTGGAGCGTTTTGGTCAGGTAAAGGACGTTCAGCGCTCGCTGATCCCGTCATGATCAGGGCGCCAAATCCGAGGAGCACTGCCGGTGCAAGTAGCCGCATGGGCTGCCTCCACTGACGAACTCCACTCGCATGGTATAAGACGCTAACGCCGCAACGCCGGTTTCAGCGGCGTATTTCCTGTAGTTACTCCGGCAGAATCACAGGTTTGTCTTTGGGCATCGCGTCGAGCGTAGCTTTGTCCAAGTTGAGGTGCGCGGCAACCAAGTCGGGCGGTGTGTGCGACAGCCACTCGGATAGCGCGAGATCCTGATAGTAGTTACTCTTGAACATTTCCAGAAACTTCAGGTCGGTGTTTCCGGTGTTTTCGATGTAATGGGGGAGAGTTTTTTGCACGTAGCCGACGTCTCCCGTTTCAAAGTCCATGGTGCGTGCGCGGCCGCCGGTGGCAAACACGGTTTGGCGCCCCTTGCCGCTGATGAAGAACTGCCATTCGTCGGCGTTGGGATGCCAGTGGAGTTCCCGCAAGCCGCCGGGCCTTAGGGTTACCAGGGCCGCGGCAACATTCTGCGCAATCTTGAAAGTGCTGGAATCAATGATGCGAACCTCGCCACCCTTGGTGCGCTTGGTCGGCGGCTGGGCCATGGTGCGAAACGCAAAATCAATCGGGGAAGCGCCGAGGGCTCCCGCCGCTTTGCGTTGATCTTCTGCAAGAGGGCCCGGAAGCCCCGCCTGAAAGATGAAGAGCTCCTTCTTGGGCATGACTTCGACAGCAGCCTGTGGCACGACAAAGTTCTTGGAGACCACGTCGCGGGGTGTATGGGCCATCCAGTCGGAGAGGAGCACGGTCTCGTACTCCGAAAAGTTGCCGTCATCGAAGACCAGTAGAAACTCGGTGCCATCGGGCGGGTGTCCCTGGATGGAATGCGGAATCCCCGGAGGGAAATACCAGAGATCGCCTTCCTTTACGTCGGTGACAAAGCTCTTGCCGTCCGAATCGATGCAGGTGATGCGCGCTGTGCCGTACAACATGAAGGCCCACTCGGCGGCGGTGTGCCA
Source organism: uncultured Acidobacteriaceae bacterium (assembly GCA_964524985.1). GTDB lineage: Bacteria > Acidobacteriota > Terriglobia > Acidiferrales > UBA7541 > Acidiferrum. The sequence goes on along the minus strand of CAZGFL010000090.1, from coordinate 8,344 downwards.
GTGCAATTCCCGCACGCCGCCCGCGGTGAGGCGCATGTTCACGCCGGCAAGAGTTTTCGAAATGGCCAGTTCACGCACGGTGACTTCGCGTGACCATCCGCCTTCATGGAGCCGTTTGTGCGAAATGGAGAAGGGATACTTGAAGGTCGGCACTCCTCCAGCGTCCGACGAGGGAGGATTGACGGAGTCGGGATTCTGAGCGTCCAGCGCGGAGTTCGTGGAAAGGGGCTCGCTTCTGCTTCGGTCGGTCTTTGATTTCTGTGACGAGTCTTGGCTCTGCCCCGCGGCATCTTTGGCTGCCAGCATCCCCGCGGCGGCCAGCGCCGCCGAGCCCACTCCCAGGAATCCGCGCCGCGTCCAGCGCTCCTTTTCCAATTCATCGGACATATGCCCTGCCTCCCATTAGGTTTGACCTGGACAATCAGTTCCGTCGGTGCACGATACCCTACATCGATTGGATTGCGCACACAACTTCCAATTGTGGGGAACGCCGCGCAGAAAGGCGGGTACTTCACCTATACGATTCGAAGCGAATTCCGTTTGAAGCCGACGCTAACTCTTAGGGGCGTGCGTCGACTACTATTTTTGCGGCTACGGGGACGCCTGCCGAGGTTTGTGTGGCTGCCGGCGCCTTCTCTCCCTCGCGCGTCAGATAGAACGCGAACGGCGTGATCTGGAACGGAATGTTCTCGCTGTCTATCATCATCCTCGGGGCTTTGGCCTTCAGCATATGCAATTGATCGTTCCACGGATCCACTTTGATGCGTGCGCCGAGCGGCAGAGCCGCAATCGCGGGGGTCGTTGGCTTGGGTGTAGATTCTGCCTTCTCCACTGGCTCTGAACTCGCAATGTACTCAGCCGGCTTTTCCGCCGCGGGCTTTTCCTCTGTCTGCGGCGGGGAAAAAACCGCCGCAGCGATCGCCCAACTCATCGACACCCGGTCTCCCAGGTGTGGACTGATCAGGTTCGGGATTTCTTTCGACCGACGCTGCAGCGCTTCCAGGAAGAGTTGAACGCTCCGAGATTTCTCCTTGTAAGGTGAGTTCTTTAGGAGTTCGCTTCCTTTTTGCTTGGCTGCCGCTTCTTCCTCGGGCGTCCGCGCAAAGTCAAAGTGCCGGAACGTCTCCTTCTCATCGAAGCGCATGTGGTTCAGAAACGCAAATTGGGTGTCGATACGGTGCCCCAGAACGACGTGGCCCAGTTCATGCGCCAGAATCGCCGCGAGGCTGGCCTCGTCGGGGAGCACGTCGATCAACCCGCGGCTTAAAACGATCGTATGTCCCATAGTGAAGGACTCGAGCGTTGAGGTCATCAGCACGCGGCAGTGCACTTCCGGCTCGAGGTCCAGATTGTTGGTGACCTCGAGATTATTCACCACTGTTTCGAGCACCTTGTCGACTTCGCCGCGCGGCGCAAGCAGCCCCAGGCGTTCCAAACGGTCGGCCACGTTGTCCTCCGCTTGGCGATCCCAGGAGCGCTCGGATTGCACGGGTGTGAAATCGTTGGCTGCCTCGGTGAGGTCGCGCACGGGCGTGGCCGCCTCCACCAGCACTTTACTCAACTCCTGCTCTTCATGGGCATGTCCCAAGTCGTAGCCCCACAGGCGGGTCTGCGCGCGGAACACATGGAATCCGAGGTTGCGGGTCTTCGGATCACGCAGGCTGCCTTCTTCGCTGTAGATAAACGCCGGCAGCCATTGGTTTTTGCCTACGTTCGTGCGCCAACTGTCGAAATTGAAGTAGTTGCTGAGCAGGGATGTGCCGCCGTACCCGCCATTGAAACGCACGATGTGATAGTCCTGATCCTCGACCCAGATGCGTCCGACAAAGCGGCCTTTTTCGTTTTTTCTAACCGGATCGACGTCAAACACCAAACAGCGCACCTCGCCGAGGAACTCACGCCGGACGTATTCGAAGGTGTAGTGCTGGCGGTCGAAGCCATACATGTCGAGATAAATCATCTGTAGGAAACCCTGCGGGAGGAACGCTTCGCTGAAGAGGCCGCCCCAGCCGCTGAAGAGCTTGTGTTTGGCGCCGGCGTCGCGTTGTAGAGGCTCGAGGTCCACGCCTTTCTCCAGTTGGGCGCGTCCGAGAAAATATTTGTCACCATCCGGTACGGCGCCGAACTGCTTGTCAGTACGCAAATACTGGATGTAGGTCTCGACGAGCGGCGCGTACTGGCGCAGAGCCTGTACCTCGACTTGCTCTTGCGAAATGATCTTGTCTACTACTTCGCTAGGGCTCAAAGGTTGCTGGGCCATGGCGGTCCGCGGCAGCGCACTCAGTGCGGCTGCTAAGAAGAAAACCTTGAGGGTGCGCATAACGCCTCCCCGAACGATTTGGATGCCAGGGCTGTGCCCGCAGCCTAACTCCCGGGACGAACCCTGCCATCTGTCCTGAAGAGCAGTTTCGGTCCAGCCGTCCGCGCAGACCTGCTCGGGGGGACTATCTGTCGCGGCCTACCGCCGGTACCGTTTCAAAGCGATACGCGACTCATGCAACCTGTGAAGCACGCGGCTCAAGCCTTGACAGCACGCGTGCCGATGCATTTCGAGCCTTAGCATTTCCTGCTGGCCGCCAGGTCCTTCTTTCGGACGGCCTTGTCCTCAAACGACACGACACGCAAGACCCTCCCCGCTGTATAATTGCCCGCGACTTCGTTTCTACCCGGAGGCACCATGGCCGAGCCATCGTATGAAGAACTGAAAGCGCGAGTCGCCGAATTGGAAAAGAAGGGCGGGGGCCGCCGTACTGGCGCACTGGAGTTTCGCGTCGGAGAGAAGGGCGGCGTCAGCGTCTACGGGCTAGGCCGTTTTCCTGTCACGCTGTATTACGAGCAGTGGACGCGCCTATTGGACGCCGCGGGAGACCTGCGTAAGTTCCTCGAAGAAGAGAAAGCGGAAGGCCGGCTGAAGTTGAAGGATAGCCACTCCTAAGTCGCATTGCCCTTGCCGGACACGCGACAGCCCCACACATAGAAGCTCCCAGAGACTAAAAGTAATTCGTCGCCGCCTTGGGTCGTATCGCAAAGGCACAACGCACCACGCTGAGGTGTGCATTGGGCATTAAGAGGAAGGGCTCCGGGCGTCTGTGGGGGAGGCCGCCCGGAGCCTAGGCGTGTACTACAAAGCAGTGCAAACCCGAAGAATCCTTTCCACGCTCACTTCGAAGATTGGGCCACGAGCAAGCAAATCCTGCGCAGTTCTTCGTAAGTGAAAATCACCCTTTGAGTGCCGTTGTCGTTCTCCACGTGACCCAGGCCGGCGACTTGCGAATAGCGGCGAAGTTCGACCTTTGGAAGTCCGAGCAGCACGGCCGCGCGGTGCTCGTCAACGCGATCCAGGTGTTTGCCGTTCATAAGAGAGCCCAAACCTCTTGGCCTGCGAAGAGCAAACGGGAATCCAAAACGAGGGTCGCGATAAGTCCTTTTGTTTCAGCAGAAAAGGAAGCCTTGCATCCACAGGGGCTTAGACTTGTTCATTTTTTTGCACAATCCGTGCACAGGCATACCCATTGCCGTCCGAAAGACCTCCATCGCATAGCTTGCAAACAAGGCCAACTGAACTTACGCGTTCCACGGGAGGGCAGACAAATCGACGTTGCCGCCGGACAAGATGACACCGAGTTTCGGCGGGGCGCCATCAGGGCGCGGTGGCAGACCCAGGGAACCCACAACGCCAGGCCTAAGAAGCGGAGCCAGAGCCACGGCGCTGGAGGGTTCGACAATGATTTTCATGCGTTCCCAGATGAGGCGCGCTGTTGAGATGATCTCCTCTTCGGTGACCAGGAGGATCTGCTTCACGTGTTGGCGGAGAATGGCAAAGGTCCTGGGTGCGAGCGAAGCCCGCAAGCCATCGGCGATGGTGTCACTGGAATCGATTGATTGGAGAACGCCCGTGGTTAGCGAGCGGTAGGCATCGTCAGCGCGCGCCGGCTCACAGCCGACAATGCGAATGTCCGGACGGATGGCTTTCGCGCCCAGGCATGTGCCGCTGAGCAGTCCACCGCCGCTGACGGGTGCAAACACCGCATCCAAATCGCCTATTTCTTCCAGAAATTCCTTGGCAGCCGTCGCCTGCCCCGCGATGATGCGGTCGTCGTCATACGGGTGCACGAGGTACGCGCCTGTTTCCGCCTGGACGCGGTCGCAAGCCTCCTTTCGCGCTGAGACTCGTGGCTCGCAAAACGTGATTTTCCCGTCATAGGCTTCGATGGCTTGTACTTTGACTCTGGGCGCGTTTTTGGGCATGACGATGTAGGCGGGAACGCCGCGCCATCCCGCGGCACAGGCTACCGCCGCGCCGTGGTTGCCGCTGGATTGCGTGACGATACCGCGCGCGGCTTGCTCGCTCGTGAGCGACAGAATCGCATTGGAAGCGCCGCGAATCTTGAAAGACCCGGTTTTCTGGAAGTTGTCGCATTTGAAGAACAGTCGCGCACCTGTCATTGCGTCCAGCGATGAGGACGTCAGGACTGGGGTGCGATGAATCCGCGGCGCGATGCGCGCGTGCGCGGCGACGATGGCCTCCCAACTGGGGGGCGCGTAGGTGCTAGCTTCGAAAGAAGGGGCTGCGCTCATAGAGTTGAATTTGGGTTTGAGTCTCCATACTTCCTCGCATTTAACTCCTTATTTTCGCAGATGAAAGAGGCATTATGGCCTGTGAGAAATCGAGTTCCAATGAAAAGTGGAGAAGAGCACGCAAGGCCAGAGCGGGTACTGGTATTCCCTGGCCATCCCCCTTTGGTACTTGACCGTTCCCCTCGCTCTGCTACTCTGAAAGTACCCTTCCTCAAATTGCGAGTGCCGCGTGGGACCCTTCCGGGTGCGGAGGAGGACAACATGAAAGTGACTGAGCGTCGACAACTAGCCCGGCTCAATCACCGCACGCCTTTGCGGTTCCGCGCGACCGGGGTAGCATCCGATAGAACCGAGCATTTTACGGAAGCCTTGAATATCTCCCGCGGTGGCTTCTTCTTTGCTTCCTCTGCCCCGCTCCAGGTGGGCATGCCAATCGAGGCGACCATTCGCATGCCTGCGGAAGTGACCGGGAACTCCACTCAGGAGATTCGCTGCACCGCCCGGGTCGTGCACGTGCGCAACGAACCCTACGGCGATGGCCGGATCGGGTTTGGCGCGGAAATCGAGAAGTTTCAGACCGTCGCCGTACAAGAACGCTGGATGAGCTGATCTCGTCGAAGCGAGCCACGTTGCCGGTTATTTAGGCGCAAGCGCCTGCCCCACGGCCGCTTACAATTTCCTCAGAACAAGAACCTCAGCGCTAACTGAACCAATCGGCCTGGCTGTGCCTCTGTGATTCTGCCGAACGTGCTTGGCGAGTTGATGTCGTTGTTGGGCAGACGGAAGTTCGGGTGATTGAAGAAGTTGAAGAGCTCGGTGCGGAACTGTAAACTCTTGCCTTCGCGGATAGGGATGTTCTTGAAGACGGAAAAGTCCCACTGCTGAAATGGCGGCCCGTCCAATGTGTTGCGGCCAACGTTGCCAAATTGTCCCGGCGGGGCCTGCTGAAACGCCGAGGTATTGAACCAGCACTGCACGGTTCTGACCGGCGCCGCAGGCGCTGAACCACTCGCGGGGCACATTCCGGTGCTGGGGTTTCCCACCAGATTTGGCCGGCTGCTGAAGAAGCCGGAAATTTCCGGCGAGCTTCCTTGTTCGGAAGGGTTGCTCGAATCATAGACCGTGAAGGGGGTATTGCTCATTGCCGTGGTGATGCCGTTCAATTGCCAGTTTCCCAGCAGATGGCCGTACCAAGTCTGTGCGTGGTTGAGCCACGGCAAACTCCACTCATAACTGGCCACAAAACGGTGGCGGGCGTCGAACATGGATCTCCCGTGCTCAGCCGGCAAGTCAAAAGGATTCTGAGCCAAGTCGTTCTCTCCCGCGACGCTTCGGGAAGCCGAGCCGGTGATGTTGAAGGTCGAGGCGTCGTCGAGAGTTTTGGAAAGCGTGTAGGAAAGCAGGAAAGACAACCCGTGACCGAAGCGCCTCCGCAGGCTGGTCTGGAATGCGTGGTAGGTGGAGTTGGCGATGCCGGCAATCAATCCCACCGAGGAGAATGTGCACGGGGAGGGTGCCTGCACGGTGCAACCGGAGTACAAGCGGCGCTGATCGGAGAGCTGAGAGTTCTGCGCGGGGGTCAGGTTCGGATCATAGACGCTCGGATTGCCTTCGATGAAGCGTGGAAGTTTCGCTCCCTTTGTGCCGATGTAGCCGACTTCCAAGAGCCAGTTGCTACCAAATGAACGCTGGAGATTGAGGTTCCAGTCCTGTGCATAAGGCAGGCGAAGGTTCTTGTCGATGGTGAGAAGTGTCATCGGCTGGGCAAAGGACTGATTGAACGGATTTGCACCGTTGAAAGGGTCGGCAAAATTGGGAAACATGACCTGGGGCGTCTGCAAAAAGGGCGGGGCGCTGATGGGAGTCTGGAGAGGCCCAGCCTGCCCGTTGTAGTAAGGATCGTAAAAAACGCCGTAGGCCGAGTTGACCACCCACTGGGATTTGCCTGTGACGTCCCAGGCAAGACCGATGCGCGGAGCGAAAGCATGCTCCGTGGGAATCAGGCCGGCGGGCACGCGGGGGTCGCCCGGATAAACTAAGCCCGCGGGAGCACCGGGGAAAACCTTGGATTGCACGCCCGGCTCGAACAGGTTCTGGCGATTGCGGACTTCTGTGTAGGGAAAGGGAACCTCGAAGCGCAGTCCGGCGTTCAACCTTAGCCGCGAATTGATTTTGTAGCTGTCTTGCGCGTAGGCGTTGAGGTTGTTGGCGTTCAAGCCGCGATGCAGATCGCCGCCGCCCTGGAGAAAGAAGAAAGGCTGACCAAACAGGAAGCTCGCAAAGCCGTCGGTAATCGGAGCCGGCACAAACACGAAGAAGCCATTGGTCGCAATGCCGAAGAGCACATTGATATGGTCGTGACCATATCCGCCCCCGAACTTCATTTCATGGCGTCCGTGGGTCCAGGTGAGGGAACCGGAAAGGTCGATGGCGTCTTCATAAGTATTGCGCGGGCCGGTAATGGGATCGCCGGCGGACGCATAGCCTGCAACCTGGACGAACGGCGGGCCCACGGAGACGTTGAGAGAAGGCGCATAGGTGAAGCCAAGGCTCGCCGGAGTGGTGTGGTTGAGGTGCTCGTCGAAGAGGAACTTGTTGCGCAGAAACGAGAAGCGGGCGACGGCAGTAAGTGTAGGGGAAAAGGTACGGGTTTCCTGGGCGACGAAGTTCTGCGCGCGCTGATCTTCGCCGACTGGGAAGCCCGGCACGTTGGCTCCGGCGGTCGAGAGCGGATCCACAGTGGCGCCCTGCGAGAACATGTAGCGGAAGTTGAGCACGTCGTTCGATGTCAGGTAGTGGTCGATGCGCACGCCAATCTGATCGTTGTTCTGGCTGAGGGTTTGCGTGGCGATAAATGCATTCGGACCGAGACTTGCATCATTGGGAAGTGGAAAAAACGGAAGAAGTTTGCTCGAAATCGAGTTGATGAACGGAAGCTGATTGTTTGGGAAAGGCTGGGGGTTCGGTTGGGCAAAGACATTGAAGAGTTGGCCGTTCGGATCCGGAGCGGAACCGTCCCCCAACATGCAAGTTCCGGAGCCATTGAAGAAATCATTCTGAGTCTGGCCTTTCTCGATAATCTGCGTGCAGAGCTGGGCAAAGTTCCCCTTGCGCTCATCGGAAGTGGGAACAGTTGCCGACGTAGTCTCGCCCTGGCGATTGCGTAGGCCCTCGTAGTAACCGAAGAAGAAAGTCTTGTCGCGGCGAAGCGGGCCGCCGAAGGTGCCGCCGAACTGATTGCGCTTGAGCGGTTCGACGCTGGTGGCGAAGAAACTCTTTGAGTCCATGGCGTCGTTGCGCAGGAATTCCCAAAGGGCGCCGTGGAAGGAGTTCGATCCGGACCGCGTGATGATGTTGGTAGTCGAGCCGCTGGTGTGTCCAAACTCGGCGTTGGCGGTGTGTGTCAGAATTCGAAATTCCGAGATGGCATCGATGGGAAGCTGAATGACCAGCCCGCCGTCCACGGCATTGAAGTTACTGGCGCCGTCGATGAGGAAGTTGTTGGATTCCGGGCGCTGGCCGTTCACGGCATAGGCCTGGCCGTTGCGGAGAGAGCCACCAGCCACTTGCAGGCCCGGAGTGATGGGAACGACGCCGGGCTGAAGCAGGCCGAGTTGGGAGAAGTTACGGCCGTTGAGGGGCAGGTCGAGGACGTCACGCTCTTCGACAGTTTTGCCCAGGCTGGTTACGGTCGTGTCCACCAGCGAGGCATCGGCGTTGACTTTGACTTCTTCTGTCGGCATTCCCACTTTCAGGCGAATCGTGA
>CAZGFL010000089.1:0-32237 GCA_964524985.1 uncultured Acidobacteriaceae bacterium | reverse complement strand
GGGACTTAGTGAATTGGCGATAGGTTCGATTCCCATCGCCCGCTCCATAAATCCTGATGATTCAAATGGCCTTACCTGGGTAAGTTGGCTGAATTCAGCATAAAAATGGTCCGTTTTGGACGGAAGTTGGACTGAAATTCGGTCAATTGGACCGAGGAAAAAACTGACGGAAATCAGTATCGACTACAAGCTAGTGCGCGGGGAAGCGACACGCGCCAACGACGCGCACGCCGTCGCGTTTGTCCTTGGCCCTCTTCTCCAAAACAAAGGTCGGGGTGCCGGGCAGGTTGTCTGCGGGCCGCGGCCTTACAACTTCGAAACCGTGTTGCTGCTAAAATTCGCCACCCAGATGTTGGCTCCGTCAAAGGCAATTCCCTGGGGAAAGCTTCCGACCGAGAAGGTAGCGAGAGTCGCTCCATCGCTGGCCCGTAGCTCAACGACATTGCCGCCAGTGGTCACCCAGATGTTGGCTCCGTCAAAGGCGATTCCGATGGGATTGAGGCCGATTCCGACAGAAAAGGTACCAAGATTCGTTCCATCGCTGGCCCGTAGCTCAGTGAAATTGCTGCTGCCAGAATTCGCCACCCAGATGTTGGCCCCGTCAAAGGCGATTCCGCAGGGACCGTTCCCGACTTGAAAGCTGCCTAGATTCGTTCCATCGCTGGCCCGCAGCTTGGAAACAGTGTTGCTGAAGAAATTCGCCACCCAGATGTTGGCCCCGTCAAAGGCGATTCCGAAGGGACCATTCCCAACTTGAAAGGTGCCTAGAGTTGTTCCATCGCTGGCTCGTAGCTCGGTGACATTGTTGCTGGCGATATTCGCTACCCAGATGTTGGCTCCGTCAAAGGCGATTGCCTGGGGCTGACTTCCGACAGGAAAATCACGGCGGTACCACTGCAGCAGCGCCGCCTTCTGTTGCTTTAACAAGTGATCCCGCTGGACCCTGAGGGCCGGTTGCTCCGGCGGCGCCAGAAGGTCCTGCTGGTCCCGCCGGCCCGGTGGCTCCGTTTGCGCCAGCGCTCCGGTGGGACCTGCGGGGCCTTGTGGCCCAGTTGGTCCTGTTGCACCAGCAGCTCCGGTTGCACCTACCGCACCTGGCGCCCCTGGAAGTCCCGCGGGGCCCTGTGGCCCCAGAGGGCCTTGCAGCGAAGTCGCCGTGATGACCGTATTCGTGAACTGGCTTTTTTGCGAAGCCATGCAGTGAACGCCAACGTTGTTCGGTCCTCCCCCTGCCACCACATAAACCGTGCTAAGGGTGATGGATGCGGTATCAGCCCCGTTGCTCGTTTGGTCGAGGGTTACGTCCGTTTCGTCGAGTTGCAAGTCAGGAACCACGTTTCCATTCGCATCCAGGAGCACTAAATAGCATTTTCCAGAAGGCTCTCGCGCCGAGTACAGATTCTGAAGCGAAGTCTTTGCCGTGATGCTGTACGTCCCAACCGCGAGCGGTCCGGTGGATGCCACGACTGGGCAAGGATAACCGGATTGCGTCGTTGGAATGGAAAGCGGAAATTTCCAACTCTGCGACTGCTGCGTGAAAGCCGCCGAGCTAAAAAACAGAATCCCAAATGCTAACGCTGCAAAACGAACGATCCTGCCAGGCTGGGTCATGGTGAGCCTCCTGAGAACTCTTCTTACCCTCTAAGCGTAAAAACCGGCCAAATAGGTCCACGCCGCTAGAAATCAGTCGTTGTTCTGCGCTCTTCCCCTAAGCCAAGCGCGAACAATGGTCTCTGAGTCTCCACCGATGATCGTGGAATCGAGATCGCTTATCCACTGGGGTGCGCGCTACAGCCGCTGCTGGTGCGAGATTTGTCCGCACTACTGCTGAGAAATGCAAGCATCGATGTGTTTGGCCGTGTTGCCGGCCCACACGTTCCCATTGTGGTTGGCGACTCCTCCACCGCCCTCAGACACCGTCACATTGCAATGAATGACGGGAGGCGCCACTGCCACACCGATCGCAGAATTGGGATCGGGAATCACTTGTGCCCACACGAGGTCTCCTCCCGGCTCGGAGACCTGATTGCCAGCAATCGTGTTGTTGTATGTGCCGTTGAGAACCACGATGCCTCCGATAAATGAGGGCGCTATTCCGTTATGTACCTCGACTCCCGTGGGTCCGTCGCTATGATCTACATTTCCCTGAATCACATTATCGTGAGAGGGCCCGTATTGATTCAGCGTCGCGGTTCCGGGTAGCGGATCCGCCACCAAGATACCCACGAAATCCGCCGTGCCAAAAACATTGTTGCTGACCGCATTGAACGACGATCCGTCGGTGATCAGCACGTTGTTGGTAAACGGGTAGTCGGCGGTGTTGTTGCTGATCGTGTTGTAGTTCGAGTTGAAAATGGAAAAGGAGACCGTGGTGCAGTTGTTCGCCGCATTGTGGTCGATAAGCGTGTTGTTGCTGCCGAATACACGCAGCGCTCCGACTCCCCAGTTGGCTAACGAAGGGTCGAACGCGACGTAGTCGGGCGTATTGTCTTGTCCATTAGCGCTGAACTGCCAGCCTTTGACGGCGACGTTGTTGCTATTCTCGATGTCGATCGCACCAACAAAATTCTTATTGATGGTTCCGGCGCCGGAATTTGCGATCCCGGGGCCACCTGCGTTCGCGCCGCCGCCATCCAGAGTCACGTAGTTCGAATTCTCTACTACAATCCCCACTCCGTTGCTCTGAATGGAGGTTTGGATGCCGCTCACCGCGGCGGAAATAGTTTTTTGTCCCGAAGGATTGATGTGATTCAGTACGATTCCCGTGCTGGAGCTGGAACCGTTTCCGGCAATGGTCAGATTGAAGAGGTTGAAAGACTTCGTGAGTAGCGTTCCGTCAACGGATACCGCCGTGTCGCCGGAGCCGGTAGAGTTGATGGTCCAGGGTCCAATGATGTACGGATCCGCAGTAGTGCCGGAGCCGCTCAAGACGCAATTGCAGATTTGAAAGTCGGAATCGTTCGCTATCACAATGGGCGCGTGCGAGCCGCCGGCCGCATGCACCGTGTTGCCATGGGGAGCAAGTCGCCCAAAAACGAGTACGAAGGCCAACGCGCTGTAGGCTAACACCGTCAGAATGCTGATCCGACTGTTCTTGCTCATGGCTGCTCCTTTTTTTTCGAGTGACATTCAGTTGCTCGCCCTAGCTTCTGGCTGAGCCAAAACGCGCGAAACTCTGCACATCCCCCTCAGTGGGCACACCACGACTGTGGCCGTTTCAGGAGTGCAGATCACCGCCGGGAACTGCGAGAACTACTTCCTGCTACCCACATAAGCGAAAACTGCGGGCAAAGTGGACCAGGGAATTGAGGAAAAGCGCAGACTTATGGAGAAGCCCGCTCCCAACCATCCCTGCCGGGGTTAAAACTCTGTTCTATTTGGCATGGTTCGCTGGTAATTTCCGCTTATTAGACAGGGAAACTAGCATACATGGGAATGATCGTCACCACGGTGGCTGGGAGAGTAGACAGGCGACCACGTTCGACCACTCCCTGCATACCTTGGCGGCACCGTGAATTGACTTCGGGGGCCCCTTCCTCTACCTTCTTACCCAAGTCCGAAGTCCTCGGCCGGATCAACGGTGTGCGTGTGTCGGAATCGTCGCCCCAGCCTGTCAGCGCCCTCCTTATCAAATGGCGCGCCGGTGATCAGCAAGCGCTCCAAGCCCTCATCCCCCTTGTTTATCAAGAATTGCGCCGAATTGCACAGCATCACCTACGGCAGGAACGTCCGGACCACACGCTCCAAAGCACCGCTTTGGTTCACGAGGCTTACCTCCGGCTAATGAAACAAGGGGCTTCCGACATTGAGCATCGCACACATTTCTTAGCGGTCGCGTCACAGCTGATGAGGCAGATTTTGGTGGATCACGCGCGCGGACATCGCGCCGCGAAACGCGGCGGCGGAATCAAGTTGGAGCTCAACGACGCAATTAGCTCTCCGAAACCGCAAAACATGGACCTTATTGTCTTAGACGATGCGCTCAACGAACTGGCCAAACTGGACCCTCAGCAAAGCCGGATCGTCGAGTTGCGATTTTTTGGTGGTCTGTCGATTGACGATACAGCGGAAATTGTTGGTGTCTCCCCTACCACTGTAAAACGCGAATGGGCCACGGCGCGGGCTTGGCTGCGTCGCGAGGTCCGAAGGACCGAGACCCAATGACCCCCGAAGAATGGCACAAGATTAAGTCGGTTCTGCAAACGGCGATTGAGCTTGATGTCGCGGCGCGTCGAGACTATTTGGATTCGGCATGTGCGAGCCAGCCTTCTCTGCGTACTGAGGTCGAGTCATTGCTGCAATCCTACGACGACGACGACGGCGCTTTTCTCGAATCACCGGCGGCAGTTGATGCAGCGGACCTCACGGTCGCCGTTGCGCCACTGAAATTTATCGGGCGCCACCTTGGCCCCTACGAGTTGCTGGAGCAGACCGGCGAAGGCGGTATGGGGGAGGTGTACCGTGCCGTGCGTGCCGATGGATTGTACGACAAGCAGGTGGCCATCAAGCTGATACGCGCCGGCTTGGGCACAAACTTCTTCGTCGAGCGATTCAGAAATGAACGTCAGATTCTCGCCGGACTCGAACACCCGAATATCGCTGGCCTGCTGGATGGCGGAATCACGGAAGAAGGACTGCCCTACGTGGTACTGGAATTTGTTGCAGGTATGCCAATCGACGAATACTGCGCCCGCCATGATCTTCCGATTGTAGACCGGCTGAAGCTCTTTCGAACCGTTTGTTCCGCCGTACAGTACGCACACCAAAACCTCGTGGTGCACCGCGATTTGAAGCCGGGAAACATCCTTGTCACCGAAGACGGAATTCCCAAGCTGGTCGATTTCGGTATCGCAAAAATTTTGCACTCCGAGAAAGAGACCGGAGGAGATCGCACACTCACGGTGATGCGCATTATGACGCCGGATTTCGCAAGCCCGGAGCAGGTTCGCGGCGACCCTCTTACTACTGCCAGCGACGTGTATTCATTAGGAGTGATTCTCTACTTGCTTCTAACCGGCCGGCGCCCCTACCGCGTTTCCAGTACTGCTCCCCACGAGATCATCAAAGCGATTTGCGACACAGACCCGGAAAAGCCCAGTACCGCTGTGACGCGTGTCGAAAACGCGAAGAAGTCTGTCAACGTGGATTCCCTCGTCAGGCCCAGGGTGCAAAAGGGCCCCGATTTGAAACGTGACAAGCTCCGCCGTGCCCTAAGCGGAGACTTGGACAACATTGTTCTTAAGGCGCTGAGGAAAGAACCCGAGAGGCGCTATGCAACGGTTGAGCAACTCTCCGAGGACGTTCGGCGCCATCTTGAACAATTGCCAGTCATCGCCCGAAAAGACACGCCTGGCTACAGGGCCTCGAGATTCATCCTGCGCCATAAGGCTGGCGTGGCTGCCGCTTTGGTGGTTGCTATAACTTTGATCGTGGGCTTGGTGATCACGGTGCGCGAGGAGCGGCTTGCCCAGCGCCGCTTTAACGATGTCCGCAGCCTCGCAAATTCGCTCATCTTTGAGATACACGATTCAATCAAGGACCTACCCGGCTCCACACCCGCAAGAAAAGTGATCGTTGACCGAGCGCTGCAATACCTCAACGCCTTGGCTCAAGAATCGAGCAGTGATCCGGGATTGCAGCGAGAATTGGCAACTGCATACGCGAGGGTGGCGCTGGTGCAGGGTAACTACCGGCAGGACAACCTGGGAGACGTGAAAGGCAGCCTGGATAGCTACAAAAGAGCTCTCGAGATTCGAAAAAAGATTGACGCAAAGTCACGCGATTGGCTGGATCGTTTAGCTCTTGCGGAAGCATATCGCTTAGTCGCGGAGCAGCAGTGGCCGACGGGAAAAGAACACGACGCACGGGACAACATGGACCGTGCGATTGCCGTCTCTGAAGCCCTGAATAAGGCCCATCCCAACGATCCAAAGGTACTGTACGAGTTGAGTTTCGACTACGAGTCATCGCAGCTGATCGGGTACCCGAACGATCCCGAAGGGGAGTTGAAGGCTCGCGCAGATATCAGAAGAGCTTTGGAAGTAGATGAAGCAATGCTCAAGATTCAACCGGATGGTCTTCGCGAACTATACGGTTATGCGGTCGATTTGTCCCGCATGGGCGGATCTCTCGGAGGGACCGATCCCAATGGCGCTCTGACGTACTATCAAAGAGACCTGGAAATCTCGCAAAAGCTCACCCAACGTTCAAGCGAACCTCGCTATGCGCGAGAACTGGCGCATGCTTACAGCGAGATCGCCGGTGTCTACGACGACTTCGGCGATTATCCCGGAGCCGTTGTGAACAACGAGAAAGCGCTGGCTATATTCCAAGGCATCAGCCAGTCAGATCCCAAGAATGCATATGTGCGCCAGTCGCTGGCGATTTCCTATATCAATACCGCAGTCGCTCTGGCCAAAGCGAGTGACTTCGGCCTTGCGCTCGAAGACTCGAACAAAGGCCAGGAGATCATGCGCTCATTGGCGTCAGCAGCTCCGGAAAATAAGTCGCTGCGGCACTCCTTTGCGGCCGTTGTCGTGGCGGGCGGAACAGTTTTCATGCGCGCACACCACCCGGACGCCGCCCTTGGGAAATTTCAAGAGGCGCGCGCCATTTACAAGTCACTTTTTGACGCGGGCTTTGGTTCCGCATTTCATGGTGCCTGCACGGCGGAATGCAGCGAAAAAATGGGCGAGGCGTCGGCTCTGACTGGCAATGCTCGAGCGGCCGCGGACTATTTTCATCAGGCGCTGACCAGTGCCGAGCGGCTGATCTCTGCCAACAGCGGCGACGTTAACGCCTTGTATGTGGCGGCGGACGCCTACTCCGGATTGGGAGACCTCAGTTTCAGAAAGGCCGGCCAGCCCGGACAGACAACCTCGCTTCGCAAAGCCAACTGGACCGAAGCCCGGTCCTGGTATGCCAAGAGCCTCGCTGCGTGGCATCGCATAGAACACCCGAATCGCAGTGCCATGAATGGTTTCGATGTAGGCGACCCGGCCCAAGTGACCAAGAATTTGCATCAATGCGAAGCCGCTCTGGCAAGGTTCGGCGAGCCGCCTCAGTAAACGCCTTCCCATCTAGTCGGTTGTTTAGCGAGCCGTGTGAGTGCGACGGGGCGTGAACCCACGAGTTCCTGTGACAGTGGAGCGTTCTAACCAGCTGAAGTTCTCAACGCCTTTCATTGTCAGCAAGACCGCTGCAGAAAAAACGTACTGGTGCCAAGATTTTCCCTGACATTTTTCGTTTTTAGGGCCTCTGAGTAAATAGGGGAAGTTGTCGCCGATTCTCCTTGTGGTTTGGTTTGGAGCCATCCCACTTCGGTCAGCCACCTAGCTTGATTGCGTGCCGCTCGATGGTCCTGGGCTGGGGGCGGAGGTAGAAACACTGCCATCTGATCGCACGCTCTGTGTGTGCCTTGAGACAAATAAGGCGCAAGCACCTATTCCGAAAAACGAAGCATTGGCTTCTCTCGCTATGAACATCTCGCTCACTCATCTCGATGCTCTCCAGGCCCTTGGCTACACCGAGGTTGAGGTCCGATTTCTCTACTTCGTCGCGACACATTCCGGCGACCTGGTCAAAAAAACTCCTGTTCCAACCATCCACTATTTCGTCGATAAGTTTCCCGTGTTCCTGGCCCCGCCCTTTCACTGTGGTGACCTTCAGATAGTCTGCAGCAGTGACGGTCGAACAAACAAGGCACGTCACCCCTTGCGTTACCGTTCGCGTCACCCAAGGGTGGCGCGAAGTTGTTGGGCGCATAGAGGTTGCACAATGGCGCGACTATCGATTTGGACGCGGGCAAAAAACCGCGTTGGGCCGGAGCGACCCCACTTTTGCACACGGTTCCGTGGCCAAAGTGACTGTCCTTCGCCCCGACGCGGTTGATGCTAGAAGGCTGATATTTGCCAAAAGCGATCAGACGCCATTAGACCGATGGAATCTCTTGCGCAAGCACCTGAAGCCTGCCGCGAAGAAGTTAGGCCTTTCAGGTGTCACTTGGCATCTTCTGAGGCACAGCCACGCGACGATGCTTGATGTTGTAGGCACTCCAATAGGAACGATGCAGGCACTGTTGGGGCACTCTGCACCGGAGATCACGCGCGAAATTTATTTGCGTGCGATTCCGGAAGAGCAGCGTCGCGCAGTTGAGAGCGTGGAGAGGCTTGTATTTGGACCCAAATTGGACCCAAGTTTGGTCTCCAACGCTGAAGTGTCAGAGACAGTTCATTGAAAACAAAGAAGTAAGTGGTCGGGGCGCCGAGATTTGAACTCGGGACCTCCTGCGCCCAAGGCAGGCGCGCTACCAGGCTGCGCTACGCCCCGACAAGTACGTCTTCAATCTTAAGGCACTTGCCAACCGCCTCGCCACTCCATTCCGCTGCTTGTCCCGCATTTTGCAGAACCAAAAACCTAGCTGTATTCCTCGTCAAAATAGTTATCCCTTGACAAGAAACCGTTAACGAAGTATCTGAGGCCCCTAGTCTAGGGTTCCGGGGCGACTGCGGCGTTCGCCGGCCGCTTCTCCCCTTCCGCAGAGCCGCCAGATTCACGCTTGACGGTATAGTTCAGGCGTCGCGCCTCGGAGGTCTTCGTGACTTGGACACAAGTGTACGATCCCTTGGGACATTGGTGGCTCTCCGCACTCGTGGCCGCGCTTCCCATCATTGTTCTTTTCACACTCCTGGCCGGCCTTCGAGTGAAACCTCATTGGTCCGCCCTCGCAGGAGCCGCCACTGCCATCCTCGTGGCCATCTGGGTCTTTCACATGCCGGCTTCGCTTGCCGGAGAGAGTTTTCTCTACGGCGTCGCTACCGGCTTGATGAACATCGTGTGGATTGTCGTAGCGGCCGTCTATCTCTACGACATCTCGGTTACCACCGGCGACTTCGAAATCATGAAGGCCTCCGTCGGCGGCATATCCTCGGACCGCCGCTTGCAACTCCTGCTCGTCGCCTTCTGCTTTGGCGCTTTCATCGAAGGCTGCGCGGGGTTCGGCTCGCCCGTGGCCATCGCCGGCGCTTTCATGATCGGGCTGGGCTTCAAACCTTTCCACGCCGCCGCGCTGAACCTCATCGCCAACACCGCGCCCGTAGCCTGGGGCGCCATCGGTACTCCGGTGCATATGCTGGCGGCCGTCTCCGCGCTGCCGGAGGCCGACATGAACGCCATGATCGGCCGCATCCTGCCTATCACCGCCGTCATCGTGCCTTTTTGGCTGGTTCGCGCCATGGTGGGATGGAAAGAAACTTTTGAAGTTCTTCCCGCCATTCTGGTGGTCGGCGTCTCCTTCGCCTCCATGCAATTTTTCTGGTCCAATCACATGGATAGCAACCTCGTCGATATTACCGCCGGTCTTTTCTCTCTGGCCTGCACCGTCCTGTTCCTCCTCTTTTGGAAGCCGAAACGCATCTGGCGCTTCGCCGAAGATGAAGAGACCGCTTCCGCGGGAGCCGGAACGTCGCACGTCACCGCGCACAATTACACGCGAGGGCAGGTGTTCCGCGCGTGGGTGCCGTTTCTGATTCTCTCGTTGTTTGTTTTTCTCTGGGGCTACAAACCGATAAAGGACTGGATGAACGTGTATACCACGCCCGCTTGGGTCTCCGCCGACGGCAAACCCAACGGCGGTTGGAACACTCCTCTGCATCGCAAGATTTCCCGCGACAAGCCGGTCGTCCCCAAGCCCACTCCGGAAGCCGCGAAGTTCCCCTTCATCTGGCTCTCGGCCACGGGTACCGGCTGCTTCCTCGCGGCTATTGTTGGCGGATTGATCCGCGGCGTTAGCGCCACAAAGTTACTCAAGATATTTGGGCAAACGCTCTATCGCATGCGCTTCGCAGTTCTCGCGATCTCCGGCATGCTCGGCCTTGGCTTTGTCACGCGGTATTCAGGAACAGACGCAGTCTTGGGCCTCGCATTCACTCATACGGGATGGTTCTTTCCGTTTTTCGGTACCTTCCTTGGCTGGCTCGGCGTGGCCCTCACCGGCAGCGACACTTCTTCCAACGCCCTCTTCGGCAGTTTGCAACGCATCACCGCCGAACAGTTGCACCTGGATCCCATTTTGATGACGTCCGCCAACAGCGCTGGCGGCGTCATGGGCAAGATGGTGGACGCGCAATCCATTTGCGTGGCCACCGCCGCCACCAACCAGGTTGGCAATGAAGGGATCATCTTTCGCTTCGTCGTTTGGCATTCGCTGGCGCTTGGCGCGATCGTCGGTGTCATCGTGATGTTTTACGCCTATGTCTTTCCGTACCTTGTGCCCCACGGCCTGACCTTCATGCATTGAGCATTTGCGCCTATGAGGGCACAGGGAAGCAGCCTGCAACTACTGGCGGTTATACTTAGCGAATTTCCTAGAGAGGATTCGAGATGTCTTTATACGAGTGGTGCCAGTGGCTGCAACACACGCGTTTTGCCACCGCGATTAGCGAATCAGACTACCTCTTCCCCTTGATTGAAGGCAGCCACATTCTGGCGCTCCCCTTGTCCGTCGGCATGATCGTGATTCTCGATCTTCGCCTGCTGGGGATTGCGTTCTGCGACGGGCCTGCGGGGAAACTTGTGCTTAACCTTCTGCGGTGGTCCAAGATCGGCTTCGCGGTCATGTTTCTGACCGGTGGCCTTCTATTGATCACGCAGGCAGGCAAGGCTTACGGGAATGTGTTCTTTCGCGTGAAGTTGATCTCCCTTCTGCTGCTGGGAATCAATGCCGCGGTGTATCAAAAACTGTTCTATCCAAAAATGGCGCAGTGGGATTCGGCCCGCGGATCACCGGCGGGCGCGAAATTCTGCGCCGGGTTTTCGCTGCTGCTCTGGATCGGCGTCATTGTCTGCGGCCGCACGATGGCTTACCAATTCTGATATGTCTCTTCTCTTGGCACTGCAATCCTGGTCAAACTGGGCGCCGTTCGTCTTCATCCGCGACAGCAAGTACGGCATGCCCACGGTTCAGTCCTTCCATTTGATGGGACTTACCATTCTCTTAACCACAGTGTTCGTCCTGGATTTGCGGCTGGTCGGCCTGGGCATGAGAGATTACGGGCTCTCCTGGCTGACGCGACAGCTGAAGCCCTGGACCCTGGGCGCGTTGGCCATTATGATTTTATCCGGCATTCTGATGTTTCTTGCCACCCCTGGAAAGTATGTGGATAGCCGCCCGTTTCGCCTCAAGATGCTGCTACTTTGCCTTGCACTCCTGTTTCATTTCGGTGTGTTGCGCAAATTTACGAAAACTGATTCCGCCGCGCGTCCGCGAGTGGTGGACGTGCTGGTGGCCTGCCTCTCGCTTGCCCTTTGGTTCGGAGTGGGTTGGGCAGGGCGCGCGATTGCTTTTATACCCTGAGTGGAATATCCTCGCTGGCACTAGCGCTACTCAGGAGGTGCCCTTGACTCCTAGAATCAGGCCCTTGAGGTTCTTGCCACTTCTTTTCGCCGCCCTGCTGGTCAGTCAGGCCCAAGCACATCACAACATGACGGCAGTCTTCGACTTCAACGACCGCGTCACCTTCACAGGCACGCTGACTGCTGTCGATTGGCGCAACCCTCACACTTACTTTACCGTTGAGGTAAAAGGTGCAAACGGGGCAATCGAGAGCTGGCAAAGTGAGGGCCCCGCGCCCAGCTTCTTCCGGATCCGCGATGTCGGAAAGGCTGATTTCGAAGCCAGCGTCGGAAAGACCGTCACCGTTGAGGTCAGCAGGGCGCGCGACAAATCCCGCTTCGGGCTCATTCGAACCTTTACACTGGCTGACGGGAAAGTCGTCTCGGCCTGCCCACAGAATTGTTAAACCGCTTCGTGGATCGCGCAAATGGGGTTTTCCATGAAAAATTGTGCTCGCATGGCGGTCATCGTTACCGCCGCCTCTCTCTGTTTCGCCGCTCTTCCGGACCGAGTGCTCGGTCAGGAGCTAAACGCTGAAGCAAAGTCAAAAGAGGCAGTGGAGGCGAGGAACAAGCGGAACGCCCAAATCTTTCAGAACAACGCCTCAGTCCTTACTTTTTTGGATCGCTACGGCAAGCACACCGGACAGATTGGGGAGCGGGCGCTCTATGAAGACGCCGTGCCGTCTCCGGACGGGAAGCACATCGCCACCATCAAGGACGATTTGGAAAACGAGAGCGCCGACCTCTGGGTCTTTGACGTGGCCACCGGTGCAGTCACCCGCTTTACAACCAGCGTCAGGACGGAGTTTGTCGGGACGCCCGTCTGGTCTCCCGACAGCAGCCGCATAGCCTACGTCGCGATGCGCAAGGGGCAAGAGGCGGTTTACCTGCGGGCAGCCGACGGCCAAGGAACAGAGCAACTCGCCTACAAAAATCCCGGCGCATTCATGGATCTTTCCGGCTGGTCCTCGGACGGCCGATTCCTGACCTTCTCCATTTCGGATCTTAAAGGAGGCGCTCTCTACATTTTGCCTCTTGAGGGAGGTCCCGAGCGCAAAGCCAGCGAAATCTATCACGGCGATTTGCGTGTTTCCAGGCCGCGCTTCTCTCCCGACGGACGCTACCTGTCGTATGTGGTGACCGACAAGACGGAAAAACGGGAGGTTTTCGTCCGCCCGGTCGACCCCGCGGTTAACGCAGGCCCGTGGCAGATTTCCGACGGCAGTTTGAGCTCTGGGTATTGGGTTCATGGCGGCAAAGAACTTTATTACATTGCGCGCGACCAATCCGTAATGGCCGCGCAGGTCAGCACTTCGCCATCCTTCTCGTTTAGCAAGCCCACGGTGCTGTTTCGCCAGAAGAATGCCGTTCCGGATGACCTGATGTACATCAGCGCCGATGGCGATCGCTTCATCGTCCTTCCGCCGGCCCGTGGACAGGAGCTGCAGCAGCTCACCGTCTTCGATCAACGAGGAAAAGTAGTAAAGAAAATCGGCGAGCCGGCCCTGTATTCCATTGGTGCCTTTTCCCCTGATGGCAATCGCCTGCTCGTCATGAAGAAAGACCTCGATACCGGCCAGGAAGACCTCTGGGTTCTCGCTATCGACACAGCAAAAGCGACCCGCATCACCAACGATCCTCGGTTTAAGACTACACCGCTGTGGTCGCCAGACGGAAAGTACATCCTCTATACCGCCTTGCTGGACGGCGACTGGCCCGTCTATCGCAAGGCCGCGGACGGAACCGGCAAGGAGGAATTGTTGTTCCGTCATACACCGGGCGCGTTTGTCGGTCTCAGTGATATTTCTCCCGATGGGAAATTCTTCGTCTGCGATTCGGGCGGAGTCATTATGCTCGTCCCTCTCGCCGTGAGCGATCCCGCGGCACGGAAACCCATCGAGTATCTGCGGGACGAGTTCGATGAAGGCACCGGCAGGCTATCGCCCGATGGCCGCTTTATCGCCTATCGCTCCGATGAGGCCAAGCCCGAACGTTTCGAGATTTATGTCCGCCCCTTCGATGCCGCCAAGCCGGTGGTGGACGACAAGAAATGGCGCGTGTCGAAGGAAGGCGTTTTCGGTGACAATATCTTTTTCGGCTTTCCTACCATGCTGCACTGGCGCGGCGACGGCAAAGAGATTTTCTTCCGCGCGCTGGAGCTGGATTCCAACGACCTCGTAATGGTGGCCACTGACGTGGAGACCGCCCCCGCGTTCCGGGTCGGCACACCCAAGGTGCTTTTCAGACTGCCGGGCCCGGTCACGAGTAGCCTCGGCGCGGTCAGCCGCGACGGCCAACGGTTTGTCCTTCCCGTCAATGTACCCGCGCCCGCGGATAAAACCGCGCAATCTTCTGGAGCTCAATGAGGCGTCGCACGCGGGCCGTCGGCCAGTCATGTGTAGAACCCGGTGTCTCGCCGGAAACACGTCCCCGGTTTGAACTCATGCGACGCTTGCCATTTTTTCCGGCTTTGGTTTTTCTCCTGTTCTGCCTGAGCTGCGCGAAACCGAAGCCTGAGGCCGAATACCGTCCCACAACGACAATCAAGGACTTGATGAACGGCCTCGTCGATCCTGCCGCGGACACCATCTGGAACTCCGTCGCAACTACCATAACGACCAAAGGCAAAGTAGAGAAGGCGCCTCACACTGACGAAGAGTGGGCCACGGTTCGCGGGAGTGCCATTCAACTGCTCGAGGCCTCAAACCTTCTACAGATTCCCGGTCGCCACGTGGCGAAGCCCGGACAGCGGAACGAGCAGGGCATCGAGCTCCAGCCCGAACAGATCGAGACACTGATCAATCAGGACCGCCAGGCTTGGATCGCACTTGCTCATGGTTTGCATGACGCCGCAACGCAGGCGGTCGATGCGGCAGACGCCAAAGACCCCGCGAAAGTGCTGGAGAGCGGCGAGCAGATCGACAACGCTTGCGAACACTGTCATCAGCAATATTGGTATCCGCATCCGGCCCAGTCCAAAAGCAAATAAAGGGTCGCTCGAGGCCAGACGCCTCCTCAGCCGATAGAGATTGACGCTTCATTCTCGGCCAGAGCCGTACTATGCTTCCCTCATCTTCTATGAACCCTTCCATCCTCAGCGAATTTCGCGCCATTGTCGGGGAAGAAGGCCTCATCTCCTCGCCTGAGGAACTGCGCACCTACGAGTGTGACGGCCTCACCAATTTCCGCGTCATACCTCGCGCGGTTCTGCTCCCCTCCTCTGCGGAAGAAGTTCAGTCCATCGTGCGCATCTGCCACCGTGAGAAGATTCCATTTGTCGCGCGTGGTTCCGGCACCGGTCTCAGCGGCGGCGCGCTTCCCGTCGCCAATGGCATCGTCCTCAGCCTCGCGCGCATGAACCGCATCCTCGAAGTTGACATTCCCAACGCCCGCGTCGTCGTCGAGCCCGGCGTCATCAATCTCGACGTCACCGGCCGAGTCCAGACGGAAGGGTATTTCTACGCTCCCGATCCCTCCTCGCAATCCGTCTGCAGCATTGGCGGTAACGTTGCCGAAAACTCCGGCGGCGCGCATTGCCTGAAATACGGCTTCACTACGACGCACGTCCTTGGCCTGGAAGTCGTACTTCCCGATGGCTCCCTCGTCCACTTCGGCGGAAAAGCGCTCGACACTCCCGGCTACGATCTCGCCGGAGTTTTTGTCGGCTCCGAAGGCACGCTCGGCATCGCCACAAAAATCATTCTTCGCATCGTCAAGCGCCCCGAATGCGTCCGCACCCTCCTCGCCGCGTTTCCTTCCACCAACGAAGCCGGCGCCGCCGTCAGCGACATCATCGCTGCAGGCATGCTCCCCGCGGCCATCGAAATGATGGACAACCTCGCGATCCAAGCCGCCGAAGCCGCGGTCCACGCCAACTATCCAAACTGCGGCGGCCTTCTTCTCGTGGAGATGGATGGCCCGCTTGCCGAGGTCGAAGCCCTCATGTCTCACGTCCACGAAATCTGCAGCGCTAACGGCGCTTGGGAATTTCGCCTCGCGCAATCCGAGACCGAGCGCGCACTCGTCTGGAAAGGCCGCAAAGCCGCCTTCGCCGCCATGGGCCGCATCTCGCCGAACTACATCGTCCAGGACGGCGTGATTCCTCGCACCGCTCTTCCCCAGGTCATGAGCGAAATCTCGCGCCTCAGCGAGGCAGCCGGCCTGCGCGTCGCCAACGTCTTCCACGCCGGCGACGGCAATCTTCATCCCCTCGTCCTCTACGACCGCCGCATTCCCGGCCAGGAACAAGCCGCGGAAGCTCTCTCTTTCCAGATTCTGGAGTTGTGCATTGCGGCCGGCGGCTCCATCACCGGCGAACACGGCGTCGGCGAAGAGAAAAAGAAAATGATGGCCAAAATGTTCGCCGAACCCGATCTCGACACTATGCACCGCGTCCGCTGCGCCTTCGATCCTTTGCAGCTTTCTAATCCCACGAAAGTCTTTCCCACGCCACGCCTCTGCGGCGAGAAACCCGGCAAATACATTCCCCACCCGCTGGAATCCGCTGGCCTCGCGGAACGCTTCTGATGCAGCCCGCACAGGAAAATCCGGAACAGCAGTTAATCCTCTTGAGGATGCACCTCGCGCTGCTCCGTACCGTCTTTTCTACCGCCCCCAAATCTGAGGAATTTGCTGCGTTGTACGATGAACTCGTCGACCGCCAGGAATATGCGCTGGCGCTGAAGACCCTTTGCGGTTTTATCCTGGAACCGGATGTGCCACCTATCGGCGCCGTTGAGATGGAGGCCCTCACCGCGCTTCATTCTCTAAAGATCGTCGATGACCAAACCGTTTTGCTTGTAAAGAAGAAGGTCTTTGGCTCAAGGAGAGTCCTTCCCCCTGCCCCGGCGCCGACACCACCGCCCACGCGGCCACCCGCGCCACTGCCGATGCGGCCGCCAGCGCTGCAGCCTGCGCCTGCGACAGTGCCACCTCCAAAGCCGGCGCCCCTGCCCGTGCACTCTTCGCTTCGTTACAAGCTCATTGCCATTGTCGGCCCCGATCACGTTCATGCGGCCAGCCCATCGGACGAAGTCCTTGGCGTCGCGCCCAAGGTGGTTGTTATTCCGGGAACCGAAAACGAGCTTGCCGAAATTCTCCGTCTTGCGAACGAAGCCAACCTCGCGGTCATTCCTCGCGGCGGCGGCACCAAGCTGGGCTGGGGCCATCCGCCTGCGCGCGCGGATATTGTTCTCTCGACGGCGCGCCTCAATCATGTCCTCGAACACGCTTCGTCCGACCTCACCGTTTCTGTCGAAGCCGGTTGCACCATTCAAACGTTGCAGGAAACGCTCGCCGAACTCGGCCAGCGTCTGGCAATCGATCCGCTTTGGCCGGAGAGAGCCACCGTCGGCGGCATCCTTTCTACGAACGACAGCGGCGCGCTTCGCCTGCGCTTCGGTGCGCTCCGCGATCTCATCATCGGCGTCACCGTCGCGCTTCCCGACGGCACGCTCGCTTCTAGCGGCGGCAAAGTCGTGAAAAACGTTGCCGGTTACGACCTTCCCAAGCTCAACACCGGAGCGTTCGGCACGCTCGGCGTCATTGCGCGCGCGGTCTTTCGCCTCCACCCCCTTCCGCACCACATGCGATCCTTCTCCATTTCCACCGCGAATCCTGCCGAGACTCGCGACCTCATCCTCGCGATTCAAAATTCAAAGCTCGCGCACTCCGCGCTTCAGTCTCATTTTTCCGGCGAGGCCCCACCCGCATCCGACATTCTTTTTGAAGGCACCGAGGCGGGTATCGAGGCGCAAGCCGCCCAGCTCCGCAAAATTTGCAAAGGCGCCGCCATCGAGGAGGCCGCGCCCGACGTCTGGAACGCTCGCGAGGAACTTTGGGAATTCTCCGAGCTCACGCCTGTCGCTCACACGTTCCAGGAGCTGCGCAAGGCCATCAGCCCTGCGGTTCCTTCTTTCGCCGTCGCGAAAATCAGCACGCTTCCCGCCAACCTGGCCCACACCGTCGAGTTCTTCAACCGCATGGCCCGTTTGCATAGCGTCCACTGGAAAGCGGTAATTTATGCCACGGGTTTGGGATGGTTCCGCCTGGAAGGTTCACCCGAACATTTACAGCCCGCGCTGGTCAGCTTGCGCAAGGATCTCGAAAGCCACGATGGCTTCGTGGCTGTTCTGCATCGCCCCGCAAAACTTTCCGCGCTCGACCCCTGGGGCGCTCCCGGAGATGCCTTACCTCTGATGAAAGCCATCAAGTATCAGCTGGATCCCGCCAACACCCTCAATCCCGGCCGATTTCTCACTGGCATCTGAGTTCGCTGTATGGTCTTGGAAGGGTGCTCTCAGCGCTCGGTCGCTCGACAAATCTGTCTCTCGCCCCTCCTGATGGCGTCAAAGACGCGTCAACCGTAATTGACTTGGCTTCCAGCCCCGCATACTATGGCAGCTTCTCAAAGCCCATCGCATGATTGGCACCCTCGTCTCAAACTGCCGGATCGTTGAAAAACTCGGCGGCGGTGGAATGGGTGTTGTCTACAAGGCGGAAGACACCCGCCTCGGGCGCTTCGTTGCCCTAAAATTCCTTCCCGAAGAGCTCGCCAAAGATGCCATGGCGCTCGAGCGCTTCGAACGCGAAGCCCGCGCCGCGTCTTTGCTGAATCACCCGAACATCTGCACAATTTACGATATCGGCGAATCTGCTGGCCGCAGCTTCCTCGTCATGGAGTATCTGGAAGGCCGCACTCTTCGAGATTGGATTGCCGGTCGGCCCCTTCCGCTGGATTTGCTTGTGGATCTGGCCATCCAGGTTGCCGACGCCCTCGATGCCGCGCACTCCAAAGGCATCGTGCACCGCGATATCAAGCCCGCCAATATTTTCGTGACCTCGCGCAATCAGGCAAGGTTCTCGACTTCGGTCTCGCCAAGGTCGGCCCCCGCGCTGCCTCTCCCGTCTCCGCAACCATGACCGCTTCCGGACCCACAATGATCGATGGCAACCTCACCAGCCCAGGCACCGCACTCGGCACCATCGCCTACATGTCTCCAGAACAGGTGCGTGGCCAAGATCTCGACGCCCGCACGGATCTCTTTTCTTTCGGTGTCGTCCTTTATGAAATGGCCACGGGAAACCAGGCTTTCCCTGGTCCCACATCTGGCGTGATCTTCGACGGAATTCTGAATCGCCAGCCGGTTGAGCCTGTTCGTCTCAATCCCACTCTTCCCCTCGAGCTCGAGCGCATTCTGAACAAGGCCCTCGAAAAGGACCGCACGCTCCGCTACCAGACAGCATCGGACTTGCGCGCCGACCTTCAGCGGCAAAAGCGAGATTCTGGCTCAGGAAAAATAACAGTCTCGCAGGCCGTCTCCGCGGCCGCCGTTGTGGCAGGCCCTCTGCGGAAAAGGCTTGTGCGCTCCTCGGATGAGCGAAAAATTGCCGGCGTCTGTGCCGGTCTTGCCCGTTATTTCGACGTTGATCCCATCATTCTTCGTGTTGCGTGGTTCCTGCTCCTGTTCGGAGGCATCGGCCTGCTTGCGTACATTATTCTTTGGATTGCCTTGCCTGCCGGGCCGACGGGGGCCGGCACCGCGAACGAAGCAGCTCTCTCCGCTACCGGCGCGAGCCTGTACGCCTCCACGACAATCCAACCTGCGTCTGGCGCCGCGAAAACCAAACCACGCTGGTTGAAAGCTCCCAATGCCCTGATCCTAATCTTGGTTCTGGCCGCTCTGGTAGCAGCGTTTTACTTCTGGCCTCGTGGCAGGCCCCATATGGATTTCTCTTCCATTCGCATGCAACGAATCACCACCTCCGGCCAAGTTAATTCCGCCGCGCTCTCTCCCGATGGCCGCTATGCGGTTTACAGCGAAGACAACAATGGGAAGAAAAGCCTCTGGCTTCGCCAACTCGCCACAACCAATAGCGTTCAGCTCCTTTCTCCCGCCCCACGCTTCTACCTCATCCCACTATTCACTTCCGATGGAAACTTCATTGACTATCTCGAACGAGTGAATCTTACTGAAATCCATCCGGCGCTTTACCAGATTCCTGCCCTGGGCGGAACGCCACGTAAGCTGGTGGATCGCGTCGATAGTCGCGTCACATTCTCGCCCGACGGAAAACAAATTGCTTTCACCCGCGACGACCTGGGAAACCAAGAATCCTCTCTGATCCTCGCCGATTCGTCCGGCGCACATGAAACCACTTTGCTTACTCGCCACACCGATAAGGACAGTGGCTCTTTTGCTCTCCCTTCCTGGGCCCCGGATGGCAAGACCATCTCCGTGGTCGTTTCCGACCCTTCCCCCGATGGCCTCAACTATCATCTCTTGAGCGTCTCGCTAAACGATCGTTCGGCCAAACCCTTCTCGCCTGTCCACTGGAGGACCGTGAATGACATTCACTGGCTTCCCGACGGCAGCGGCCTCCTCATCGCCGCTCAGGAAAAAAACCGGCGCTCCTCAGCAAATCTATTGGAACCCCGAAGGAAGTGCAGAAACCCGCAAGCTCACTGGCGACGTGAACAGCTATACCGCGCTCAGCGTGGCGTCCGACTCTCGTTCGTTCCTGGCTCTGCAGATGGACATCAACGTCAATCTTTGGGTCGGCCCCGCGAATGACCCGGACGCGGCCGTGCAGATTACTTCCGGCCGCATGGACGGCATGGCCGGTCTCGCTTGGACCGCTGATGACCGCATCGTCTATCAGGGCAATATCGGCGATAGCTATCAGATGTGGATGGTCAACGCCGATGGCTCTTCTGCTCACCAGGTGACCCACGACCGTTATTTTCACACTCAGCCGACTGTCTGCGAATCAGGCCGCTCCATTGTTTTTGAATCCGACCCCGCTGGCACGCTCCATCTTTTCAAGACGGACCTTGACGGCAACAATCTCACGCAAGTCACCGATGGCCCTGGCGAAAGCGGCGCAAGCTGCCCGGTTCAATCCAACTCTGTGGTCTTCTCTGGCACCGGCCCCGACGGTCGCACGAAGCTATACAAGATGGAGTTAGGAGGGCCTCCGCCGGTTCCTCTTTCCGACCAGCTACTCCTCGGCACTCCGAGCTATTCCCCGGATGGAACTCGCGTTTTGGTTGCACTGATGGATCCGAAGACCGGCTTAGTCAAGGGCTACGTTCTTCCCTCCTCCGGTGGCCCTGCGCTTTTTTCCACCGACATTCCCTCCACGCTTGATTCCATGGGCGTCGTTGGCTGGACGGCCGATGGACGTGGCTTTGCCGCCGTGGACGATCGCAGCGGGTTCCCCAATCTCTGGAGCTTTCCCTTTGATCACAGTCCAGCGAAACAACTCACCCATCTTGGTCAATCGCAAATTCACAACTTTGCCTGGTCTCCCGACGGCAAACGCATCGCCCTTTCCCGCGGCTCCTTCGAGCAAAATGTCGTCCTTATCACCACCGGCCCATAGTCCTTCTCTACACGGAATCTCGTTCAACTAGGATTTCCCGGGTGTGGATTGCGGCAGAGGATACTGCTGAATCTTGTCCGCGAGCGCCACCCGCGTCTGGCTATTGAATTCATCGCCAAAAATCATCGCAAACAGCCGCGCCACGATGAGCATCACGACGGCGCCTGCAATGCCCCAGGCGATTCCAATCACTGCTGTCACAATGAGGGCGAAACCCAGTCGAGTCTTCAGAGCAGCCGCCAAAAACAAAATAATCAGCGGCACAACGGAAATCACCGCGAAGCCTTTTTCCATGGCTCCCAGCAATCGCGAATGCCACGCGACTTTCACGCGTGCCCGATGAGGCGTCCGCATGATTGGCTTGATCATGACGCGAGCTCCGCTGAACCATCCTCGCTGTACTTCCACCTGCCACTCCCGCTTGCGCGGATCTTCCTCTTTCTTCTTCACCTGAATCCGGTATCCCGCATGTGCCGGAAACTCGTGCCCTAGCCGCATCGCAATCTCATCCGCGTACCGGCTGAACAGCATCGGATTGTCGAGCGACGGCCGCTCGAATCCCGTCTCGAACGAGGCCAGCAGGTCCGCCACGCGTTAGATCCACTTTCTACCGGCGGGCTGCGCTCCAATTTTTTTGTTGATCGCCAGGTACTGCCGCATCATGCGCAGTGAGCACCACTCCAGCGTCACGCGCTTCCTCTGATCGATCTTCAACTCCACGGCTGCATGGTGCTTTTCACAATACGGAATCCCGGACGCTTTTCCGCTGGTCACCCACAACCGTCCCATCGCCAGCATTCCGTAGCTCACGTTGCGCGTCTTCACTTCATCCAGCCGCGTCGGCGGCGCGCCGCAAGCCATGCAGCCCTTCGGCCACACCCCGTTCGTGAACACCGGCGAAACGAACTTCGGCACCTCGCTCACGAAGTTTCCATCCAGTGGCCGCACGCGTCCCCCGGAATAAACCGAATACTCGAAGCAGTTCCTGCACTGCACTTCTTTGCCGTCCTTCTCCGGACTCAATCCCGCCACGGGTTCGAACACCGTCAAGCAATACGGGCACTCCGCCACCCAATACCTCCCCGAAAACGCTGACCAAAACATCAGCGCGGTCAAGAGCCCAAAAAATCCTCCCACAATCCAGTGGTCGTAGTAGAAAAACGCCGTTGCGAGCACCGCGAAGAGCACGGCAATCATGCAGTTCGTCGCGATGTGCTTGGAGCGAACCTCGCCCTCCGGCTTGGTCAGCAAAGTGGTCCGCTGCGGGACCGGTGGATCCGCGCACTCCCGCAAGTTCCCCAGCAATTCCTGGTAGGTTGCCGTCGGCATAGATACTCCTGTAGTCCTGCTTTTTAGGCCCGGCTTAGGCTTGGCTCCGTCGCCTCTGCCTCTAAGTCTATCCGCGGCCCCGCTCGAAGCCCCTCGTGCCTTGCAACTGCAATATCCAATTCGCCAGTCACGCTTTGGTGACACTCCTCCCTGCCTCACTGTCTTTTCCCAACGGGTGTCATCCCGAGCGAAGCGAGGGATTGCTTTGCTCTGTGTAGGGGCGGGCCTTGGCCCGTCCCAGGGACTTACTCTGATTTCTTCAACATCTTTTTTTTGGAGGGCAGCTTGCCAGGTTGATCGCAGATTCCGGGCAGCAGCCGGAACGCCGCTTTGCTTTGTAGCGGCGACTTTACGTCGCCATAAAAATGCCAGCTTCAGAGTTGCTGCGCTGTGACCGGCTCGATTGCGACTGACGGCGCCGTGGCGTGCAGCCCTCCTCCGAACCCTTGGCTTATGAGTTTGAAGATTGTCCGCCGATTTTCAAGAATTGTTTTCAGCCATGCAAAGCGGCCCATTTGCGGAAAATAAATTCCCCGGAAGCAAAGGCGTGCAATAAGGATGTTGATGCGATAACCCAGCGGCTTGTGGTTCAGTGCATCCACGGCCCTTTCGATTGCCTCCGGGCTGTAAGAGCTGATCCACCCCTTGCGTACCTCATTATGCGCTTCGTCGATGCTCATCTTCAGCGGCGTATGGGCCATTGCAAAGGGAATGAACTCTTGCCAGTGCTTCGGGCGGGTGAGCCGCCCCGCGGCTTCCAGTTTCTTGTACAGCGGCGTCGCGGGAAGTGGGGTCATCAAGCCAAAGATCGGCAGCCCCGGGGGCCACGTGCGAATTTCCTTCAGAGTCCGCTCCGCCACTCCAGGCGTGTCATTGTCCATGCCAAAGATAAAAGAGGTGATGGCAAAAACGTTGCGCTGGGCGAGCCGTTCGAGCACCACGGCATATTCATTTGGCTTGTTGAAGCCCTTCTTCACGTCAGCAAGGTTGGCCGGATCGATGGATTCCATTCCGATGAAGATCCACTTGCCTCCCGCGGCCGCGATCAGATCAACTAGTTCCTCATCGCGCAGCAGATTGGCGCTGATCTGGGCGACCCAATGCACTTGGGCGTTAGCCGCAATGATGTCTCGCAGCAATGATTTTGTGCGCTTTACATTGATGGCAAAATTGTCGTCGATGAAAAATACTGCAATCTGCCCGGCCTCCTCCCGCGCGCGCGCTTTTAGCAGTAAGAGTTCGTTCACCACGCTTTCATTGGTACGAAAGCGGATGGAGTCGCCAAAAAATCCCGTCACCGTGCAAAACTCGCATCCGTAAGGACAGCCACGCCCGGACTCCACGGGAATAATTCGGAAGGTACCCCAGCCAGCTCCGATTCGCTTGAGTAGTGGCTGCAATGTGCCCGGAAGCAAATTGAATTGGTCCAATTTGATTTTGTCCCAGGGAATCTCCGGATAGGGCTCCAGCGATGGTTTGCGCTCTTGGCCAAAGTCGTCCACTGGCGCGTAGACATCCTTGAGCGTGCCCCGCACGGCGTCTTCCACAATTCTGGGCCATGTCTCATCCGCTTCGCCAAGCGCAACCGCGTCGGCATGGCGCGGGCCGCCGTCACGCCCGAGAGCCTCACCAGCCATTTCCGTCACGTGAGGGCCACCCATTACGACCTTTACTCCCACGGCGCGCACTGCGTCCGCCATACGATAGGCCTTGGCGATCATCCTGGTCATCGCACCGATGCCGACCAGTCCTATATTCTGTTCACGTACATAGCGCGCAATACTTTCTTCATCCATGGGCTGCGCGTTGCCGTCGATCAGCACCACATCATGGCCGGGCGGAGTCAGCGCTTGCAGCAGGAACATCCAAAGGTGCGGCATGAAATTGCGGGTGACCCCATTATCGGGGTTGTAAAGCAAAATCCGCATTTGTTCTTCTCCATTTAGAAACCGATTCTTCGTTCCCAAACAGGACGAGCGACGATCTCAAGGTTTGTTGTCTTGGGGCCGCAGGGAGAACCAACAAACTGGCTCCGAACATACCACGTTCTTCACGCTGGATGTAGTGAACGAGGCGATTCAAGCAACAGCCCTTCGCCTCAGCGATCAGGATCGTGTCCGATAAGCCGGACCGCACCACGGACATTGGCGGCTTGCAGTTCATCTACGACGTTAAAAGTTTCACCGACTACACCGTGACCCTGCGTGACCCGCGTTCCGATGGCGCCGCCATCGGGAGCCTCTTCGCCCGCCACAATCTTGCTTTCCCCAAGCGAGCCGCGCGCGTTCGCATGTTCCATCCGCCAACCCCCGATCGCCGCACCGAACTCATGATCATCCAGGGGGAAGCCGTGCCGGACGATTCCCAGGTGCCTGCCGCCAACGACGGCGTTCTTCTGGATGAGGCTTCTCCCGAAGCCGCAAAGGTCTTTCTCGAGCACGCCCGCCAAGGCTTGACCATTCGCAAACACGCAACGCCTTCGTAGGACGCATTTTGTGGAGCGCGGCGGCTTGCCGCCGCTTTTCTTTCTCGCTCTCTGCAGCACCGGGGCGGAGTTCCAAAATGGGAAGGGAGCCCCCCCTCCCCCCTGTTTTTTGTAAGTGTTGATTACAAACGAGCCGTGGTCGTCGATGCAAGAAAGGAAACCGAACAAGACCACTCGCTGGGGTGAACGGAGAAGTGCGCTCAAAAGAGTTTGACAGAGCCGACATTGTTAGAGATGTACGGTATCGCTAAGCATCATTCTGATTGCATTGATTGCCAGCCACTCCCTCCGCCACCCCCTGTCGCCGCTCGCTTGCCCCGGGTGCAGCCGAAGGGTCAGTCACCAGTTATCCCGCTTCTTATCATTCTCTTGCCCACTTTGCACCTGTGGAGATTACAATTGCTTTCTTTTCAACCGCTTCCGCACTCTTTGCCCAAAACACCGGGAGTGGGGGCATATTCCTTCTTGCGAGATGGTCGCCATTCACCACTCGTTTACCCCGAGTGGTTTTCACGAGGGGCCACTATCTTCTTCCTCGCCATTGCTTCCCGAACCGTCCTTCGGGTACCTTCTCAACCGTCGGCCGCCGTACATGTTCAAAGCAACCAAACCGGTGCATGCCCCCGCCTTCGACGTGCACCATCCTCCCTCGCGCGAAATCATCGACAAGTGCGTCCACTGCGGCTTTTGCCTGCCGGTCTGCCCCACGTACGTCCTCTGGGGCCAGGAAATGGACTCGCCCCGCGGCCGCATCTACCTGATGAAGATGGCCAGCGACGGCGTCACCGAAATGACTCCCGCCTGGGTCAGCCACATGGATCGCTGCCTCGGCTGCATGGCCTGCATGCCTGCATGTCCTTCCGGCGTGGACTACGGAAAGCTCATCGAAGCCACGCGCGCGCAGATCGAGCGCAACACCCCCCGCACCAAAGCAGAAAAGCGTCATCGCCGGTTTCTGTTCAACTCCTTCACGCAGCTTGCGCGGCTGCGCCGCTTACGCCTGCCACTTCTGCTCTACCAGAAGCTCGGCTTGCAGTCCCTGGCCCACGGCCTCGGCTTGGTCAAGATGCTTCCGAAAAGATGGCGCACTCTGGAAGCGCTGCTTCCAAGACTCTCAGCGAAGGAATCGGTCCCCGAATTCACTCCGGCGGCCGGCACGAAGCGCCTGCGCGCCGGCCTGGTTCTCGGATGCGTGCAGCGCGAATTCTTCTCGCACGTCAATGCCGCCACCGTTCGCGTCCTTGCCGCGGAGGGCTGCGATGTCCTGGCGCCTCGCGCGCAAACCTGCTGCGGCGCGTTGCCCGTCCACGCCGGCGAAGAAGCGTCCGCCGTCGATTTCGCGAAAAAACTGATTGACGTGTTCGAGCCGCTCACCGTCGACATCATCGTCACGAACGCCGCCGGCTGCGGCTCCAATGTAAAGGAGTATGGCCACCTGCTGCGCGACGATCCGCAATACGCCGAGCTTGCTGCCAGTTTCTCCGCAAAATGCAAGGACGTCAGCGAAGTTCTGGCTGAGCTTGAGCCGCGCACCACGCGCCATCCGCTGGAATTGCGCGTGGCCTTTCACGACTCCTGCCACTTGCAACACGCGCAAAACGTGCGTTCCCAGCCGCGCGCCTTGCTTGCAGGCATTCCCGGCCTCGAGCTCACTGAGATTCCCGAAGCCCCGCTCTGCTGCGGCTCCGCGGGAATTTACAATCTCGTGCAGCCGGAAACGGCGCGCGAGTTGGGGGACCGCAAGGCCGGGCACATCGCGGCGCTCAACGCCGACGTCGTTGCCACCGGCAATCCC
Organism: uncultured Acidobacteriaceae bacterium; assembly: GCA_964524985.1. Lineage (GTDB taxonomy): Bacteria > Acidobacteriota > Terriglobia > Acidiferrales > UBA7541 > Acidiferrum. The sequence continues at coordinate 5,850 of CAZGFL010000089.1, read as the reverse complement.
GGCTGCGTTCTGCAGTTGCAATCTTCCCTGGCGCGCCTGGGGGAGAAAATCCCCGTCGTGCACACCATTCAACTCCTCGACGCTTCGCTGCGCCGCGAATCTCCTGATTTTCTGGGGAGGTGATCAGAACGGCTACGCCGGCAAACTCGCCCCGCGCGTTTCCACGCCAAACGGAATGAGGAGCAATCCAATGGCAAACGCAATGGAGGTTAGCGCCACTGGCATTCCGAGCGACCCATACTGATGTACGCCGGCCCCGACCAGAAATGTAATCCCTGCGCCGCCAAATCGCGCGAATGAAGTGGAAAACGCGAACGCGCTTGCCCGGCACTCCGTCGGGTACTGCTCCGGCAGCCACAGAGTGTACACCGCGAAATTCGCGCCACCGAATCCGAGAAAGATGAGGCACACGAAAAACCACGGCAGCGCCGCCGCGCCGAGATAAAACACTTTTCCAAACGTCAGCGCGATGAAGGCCAGCATCAGCGTGAAGTAAAATCCGAGTGCCCCGCGCCGTCCGAACTTTTCCGCTAGCCACGGCATCGCCAGGCATCCCAGAACCGTGGCGAGCGAAACCAGCATCGTCGCGCGCGAAGCCAGTTGCGCCGCTGGTGTTCCGATTTTTCCGGCGGCTTCCGCGAGCGCCGTAACCGCGGCGGGCACGTACACCGTTCCGGCCCACAGCCCGCAAATCGACGCGAGCATGTACAGCGAATTCAGAATCGTTCGGCGCCGCAGCGTGTTCGAGAAAAGCGCCGCGAACGGTTGCCAGATGCGCCAGGCGCTCACGACCGTAGCTTTTTTCTCCCAACGCTCCGGCTCCGTGACGCCGTGGCGCACCCACGCCAGCAGCAGCGCGGGCACACCTCCGGCCGCAAACATCATGCGCCAGGCATATTTTCCGAGGTAGCTGCCGATGACGAAGTTCAGAATTGCGGCGAGAAGGACTCCGACGTAATAGCCGGTGTGCATGTAGCCCGCTCCGGCGCGCCGCCGGTTTTCCGGCCACGCTTCCGCAACGAACGTTCCGCCCATGGCCCATTCGCCGCCGATGCCGATGCCCGCAAGCAGACGCAGCACGGCGAGCTGCCAGACGTTGGTGACGAGGGCGCTGAGAAACGTGAACAGCGAATACCAGACGATGGTGAGCATGAGCGTCCGCACGCGCCCGAACTTGTCGCCGACCGGGCCCCACAGAAACGCAAGTCCCCATCCGAACAGAAACAACGCGAACAGCAATCCACCGTAATAACCGATGTTCTCTTTCGTGGCCGCCATCCCCGAACGGGGCAGCAGTTGGCGCAGCGAAGGCACCAGCACTAGCGCGTAGATGAACGAGTCCATGCCGTCCAGCGCCCAGCCGCCCCACGACGCCCAGAATCCACGAATTTGGTTCTGCGTCAGCGGCAAGGCGGCGATTCTATTTGTGCTGGAAGAAGTCATGACGACTTTCGCTCTTCAGTGGTAGGAGCGCCAAAAAAAGTAAACGGTCATGACCGAACCCACAAAAATGACAAAGGCTTTGATCCAGGACTGCGGCAGCTTCTGCGCGTAATGCGCGCTCGAATAGCCGCCCAGCGTGGACCCCGCAGTCATGACGAGGGCCTGTGGCCACACGATCGCCCTGGTGACGATGAACGTGATGGTCGCAACGCCGTTGATCACGCCGCCAAGCCTCACTTTCAGTTTGTTCATGGCGTGAATGTCGGTCATGCCCAGCGCCGCGAGCATGGCCAGGTTCATGATGCCGATGCCTCCGCCAAAGTAGCCGCCGTAGACGGCGACGAGCAATTCGAAGATGGACGCGCCCGTGATCGCACCATTGCTGGCGTCATGCGCGATGCTTGCGGAGATTCTCCCCGTCAACCGCTTGCCAAACGCAAAGAGCAGCGTCGCCCCGAGCAGCAGCCAGGGAAGGACGCGAAGGAACGTCTGCGGCGGGGTGCGAATCAGGAGAATCGCTCCGGCGAGGCCGCCCACCAGGCTGGTGATTACGAGGGGAATCCAGACGCGGGGCGCGATATTCAGCTTCTGCGGATACGCGCCGCCGCTCGCGGTGGTTCCCACCCAAAGCGCGAGGGTGTTCGTGGCGTTCGCGGGAATGGGAGGGACGCCGGTAAACAAGAGCGCAGGAAACGCGACGAAGCTGCCGCCACCGGCGACAGCGTTGATGCCTCCGCCAAGCGCACCCGCGAAAAAAAGGAAGATGGCGTTATGAAAGTTCAAGCGGAGGTTGTATCACGATTCACGGGTGGCGCTCCAGATGAAGACAGCAAGCCGAAAGAGGGTCAGATGGCGCGGGCACAAAATTCGACAGGCTCAAGCGTTTCCTCCTGCATCATGGCGAGAGTGTTTTCTAGCATGACCTTTGTGGTTTCGCCCATGAGCAGGTGAAGCCCGAGCGCTGGCGGACCACCCTGGGCCACGCGCGCCATGCTACGCAGGGTGAACTCCACAGCAAAAGCTCTACGGCTGCGCTCGTGGACCACGCGGAATCCAGCTGCCTCCAGCCCGTCACGATAGGCTTTGAGATCGGCAACGAAGCTGGTTTCTTCGGTCAGTGCCCAGGGGACAGGAAAGCGCATGGGGCTGGCCCCCGCGCGCAGGATATCGAAGACGGCGAAGAGCCCGTTGGGCTTGAGGACGCGGCGGACTTCACGGTAGACAGCGGGCTTGTCCGCGATGTTCATGCCCACGTGAATCATGTAGGCACGATCGAACGTGGCTGAGCCGAACGGCAGAGCCAGTGCACTGGCTTGGCGAAATTCGGCCAAGTGGCCGAGCTTGACCCGCTGCGTCAGACTGTTCGCAACGCGAACGAACTCCTCGGTCAAATCGATCCCTGTGACTTTGCACCCGTGTTCGGCCGCAAAGTAGCGCGCGGGCCCGCCGATCCCACTGCCAACATCGAGCAGGTGAAATTCCGGATGCAAATCCATGCAGGCGGCAAGCTCCTGCGTGGACTCAAGACCGCCCACGTGAAACTCATCGACTGCTGAGAGGTCCGCAGCGGTCAACTGGGCAAAGTCCTTACCCGCCTTGGCCAGGCCCTGGAGAATGGTCTCTTCGAGCCTTCCACGCGTGTAATGTCCTGCAACTTTTGCTTCCGCGCTCATGCTCACCAACTTTCAAATTGCATTTGCCGTCGAGTATCGCCCGGAACCATTGATGCACAGGGTGTCCACGAAAAAAAAGGAAGATAGCGTCCTGAAAGTTCAAGCGGAGTTTGTACCACGATTCGCGGCGAACCCACCAGTGAATAGGCTGGGTAATCCAGTCGGTCAGACAACCGTAGTTTGAGACAAACGACTCGCAGGCGCGGGCTGACTCGTTTTCAGGGCTTTGTCGATCTGCGCGACAAGACTCGCGCGCGAGAAAGGCTTTTGCAGGAAAAACGCGCCATCCAAGAATTTCGACCCGTCGCTATTTTGCTCCAGGTACCCGGTCATGAAGACAATCCTCACACTCGGCAGAAGATTCTTAAGCTGCTCCGCAAGCACGGAGCCGCGCATCCTGGGCATGACTATGTCTGTCAAAACCACATGAAGGGATTTGCCCATCCGCTTTGCAGTTTCGAGTGCCTCTATCCCGTCCTCCGCTGTGAGCACCCTGTATCCTTCAGCCTTCAGAAATTCGCACGCAAGATCTCGAACCTCTTTCTCATCTTCGACAATCAAAACGGTCTTTCGCTTGTCACCGTGTCCGTTGCCGTCGCCATTTGCGGCTCTCGGGATGCTCTCCTGTTGCTCGGTCGTTCGCGGCAAATAGATCTCAAATCGAGTGCCTTTTCCGGGATGCGAGTCTACCCAGATGAAACCGCCACTCTGTCTTACGATGCCGTATACGGTGGCAAGGCCCAGACCGGTTCCCTTGCCGGGTTCCTTGGTCGTGAAGAAAGGCTCGAACATTCGGGCTTTAGTGGTGTCATCCATCCCCTGCCCTGTGTCCGTAACACTCAGCAGCACATACGCTCCAAGATCGACCGACGGACGAGTCTGCGCGTAGTCTTTGTTTACGATCAGATTCTGCGTCTCGATGGTCAGCTGTCCTCCAACTGGCATGGCGTCGCTGGCATTCACGGTTAAATTGAGAAGCACCTGTTCGATTTGTCCGGGATCCGCTTTCACGCGGGCCAGGGATTCACCGAGACGCGTACTGAATTCGATGTCCTCGCGAATCAAGCGCCTTAGGAGCTTCCCCATGTCGACGATTAATTCGTTTATGTCAAGGACCGTTGGGCGCAGCATCTGCATTCTGCTGAAGGCCAGCATCTGGCGCGTCAGCGATGCGGCGCGGTCGGCCGTTTTTTGGATCTGCGCCGAATTACCGTACAGGACGTCCCCCGGCGTCAGCCGGTCCATCAGCAGGTCGGAGTGCCCACGGATGACCGTCAGCAAGTTGTTGAAATCATGCGCCACTCCGCCCGCCAGCCTTCCCAACGCCTCCATCTTTTGCACCTGGCGGAGCTGGCCTTCGAGCTGCTCCCGTTGAGTCTCTTCCCTTCTAAGCGTGGCGCGCATACCATCAAATGCCCTGGTCAGATTCGACAATTCATCGTGGCCGCTGAATTCCAGGGGATAGGTAAAGTCGCCGCGTTCGAGCGCTTGCACTCCTTGCACAAGCGAGCCAAGAGGACTCGTGACGGTATTGGAGATGAAATACACGAGCGTGCCGCCGACGAGAATGGCCGCCAAACCGAGGCCGAGAAGCAAACGGTTCAACCTTTTTAGATAAGCCTCTGCTTCCTTGTAAGACTTCAACACCAAAATATCGATGGCCGGCTGCACACCGGGCGTGAGCTCCAGCGAGGCAACGTGGTAACTCTCGTCGTTCAGGAAGACCTGGGGAGTCTCGGAGGAGACTTGCAATTGCTTTGCGAGTTCTGCCTCCTTTAGTGGAGGGAACGTGCTCACGGTTACCTTGCCACCGTAACGGAACATCATGTCAGTTGAAGTCGTCCTCCCCAAATCCGTAGCCAACCGGTCACCGATCAAGTGGCCCACGACAACTACACCCAGGAGGTTTTTTTTCTTACCTTGTTCCCCCTCGTAGAAAGGCTGGATTACGACCTGAAACAAGTCGGTGCCGCTGAACCACCACCCGGAAGTCTCGCCCCGAAGGACGGAGCGAGAAACGAACTGTTGCGCTTGAGCAGGAGGAAAGGAAGAGTTTGTCGAGTGCACTGCCACGATCTCGCCGGTCTTGCCGGCCAGGACAAAAAGGTTGCAATCCTCTGACTGCCAGGGGTCTTCGCTGGCGTCCTTGATCGCCGTGGCATCCCCATTCCTCATGGCCGCCAAAGATGCGAGCAGCTCTGCCTTTCGGCTGAGGGCGGTCTGTTGTTGACGCTGAACGACTTGAAACGTCAGGATGGCGTTTCTTCCGTCTCGCTCAATCTCTTTTTCTACCTGGGCCTCAGCATTGTGGCGCACAACCAGCAATGTCACGCAGGTCAGAGCAGCGGTGAGGAACGCGAAGGATAAGATTAGCTTGGTTCGCAGGCGCAGGTTCGCTAACCGCAGAAGGATCGAGATAGTGCGGCTGGGAACGAGCCGAGCCCATCTCCGAAGATGATCCATGGGGATACACACGGTATTGACCCGGCCATTCCCCAGGAATGGGCCAAAAGTACTGTTAAACCAGTACTTTTGGCATGAAATCGGCTACCAGGACACGCTGCATCGGCGCAGAGGGTGCGCGAGTCCTTTCTGTCAACGCAAAGTAGAAATGTCCGGGTTTTTGCCACATAGAAATGTCCTCGTCCAAGGTCTTCTCCAAGGGTGATTTGCAGGCACATGGTATTTGGGTTTGCTTTTGGTTTGGGGTCTCGCTGTTCGTTCCGCGAGTCCT